>NZ_FNQR01000018.1 GCF_900107755.1 Thalassobacillus cyri
GCGTTCTCTTTAATTAACTGAATTACCTTCAGTTTAAGGGCTGGAGAATAGTTTGTATAGGGAAACGAAAATGCCTTATTACCATGATATCGGTACAAAGCGACCCAGTAACGAAGAACGGAGTTATCTACTTTCACCTGGTTCTCCAGTTCTCGATAGCTGATGGATTCATTTAAATATCGTTTAATAATGTGTAGTTTTTCTTCTGGGGTATACTGGCTCATAAGAGCACCTCCTATTGTCAGATGAGTGTCCAACAATAGGGGTGCATTGCATCAATCCCGTAGGACTTTGAATAAGCTTCTTGAATTAACACCGCACGAAGAAAATGCGTAGCATTTTCGAGGAGTCTCGCAATTTCCCGGACCTCCTTGCGTTTATAAGAGTAACGGAAATATCGATAGGTATAATCATTCAATCATAGTAACAGCTACAAAGAGGGCTTGTTTCCTGAATCATTGAGCCTTGTCATGCTGTGAATGTGGAAGATTTCATCAAAAAACAGATAGGGTGGCGGGGAAACGGTGAGACTCCCGTGGGAGAAGGATCTAGGCAAGACCCCGGAAGACGAAGTCTGAGGAGGCTTGCCAGTTCCCCCACAGGAAAGCGAACCGTTTCCCAGCCTCCCTTCTCCTGACTCGGCGACCATAACGGAAACAGTTTCTCTCGAAACTGAGTCTTCAATTAAAGGGAGATTTTATGTAAAATCAACACTAAGATTTAACAGAGCCTATGGATAAGAAACCATCCAACCATAAAAATAGGGAAAGTAATGAAAATAATAATCATTCGATTTCTACCATATTCTATAGCATGATATGATAAAAGGAGGAAGGAGCCGGGCTATGTTTATTGAGGAAGAATTTTATTTTTGGAAGCTTACCCATGACCTGGTCGTCAACCAGGGGTTTGACATCCTCCATGTCAATGAAGCAAACAGTGAAGTATGGCTGGAAAAACAAATAAATCGTAAAAACCATATACTAAGGCTTTATCGTACTCAATTCGATTGGTCCAACCATGTGAAAAATGATATCGCACGTATCAATCAGCATATTCAAAAGAACAAGCATATGTTTGTCGGGAAGGAACTGAATGTTCATGCCGTATATATTTCGGAATATAGTCCGGTAGATGACTGGGATGGTTTGGTTCGCCCGCTGAAAGTCAAAGGGAAAAAAGATATTTTTCTAAAGGTTCACTATTTAGATCGCGCAGAAAGGGAACAAAAACTGAGCAATCTATACGAGAACTTGGAACTTTTTCCTGTTCCAGCCCTTGATCGGCATTCCGTAACTTTGTACGATAACATGGAACTAGAGGAACGAGTCGAACACCTTAAAAAAGAGATCTTGTATCAGAGGGACAAAAAGAGAAAAGAGCAAGTGGAGTTGTTTGAGTATGGTAAACCTTTGATGACCCGACTGCTCTTAGTAATCAATATTGCTTTATTCTTATATATAGAAATGAATGGGCAAAGCACTTCAGTCTTAGATTTGATTAATTATGGGGCCAAGTACAATCCAGCGATTATAGAGGGAGAATGGTGGCGGATTGTAACATCAATGTTTATTCATATTGGCATACTCCACCTTTTCATGAATATGCTTGCTCTGTATTACTTGGGAATGGCAGTTGAAAAGATCTATGGCACCGGGCGCTTTACCCTAATTTACTTCCTGGCAGGTATTGCTGGTGGAATTACCAGCTTTGCCTTGAACCCTCAAGTAGCTGCTGGAGCTTCGGGTGCAATATTTGGTTTATTTGGCGCTTTATTATTTTTCGGGGTCAAGCATAGACAAATATTTTTCCGTACGATGGGACGCAATTTACTGTTTATCATAGGCTTGAATGTGGTGTTGGGATTGTCTGTACCACAAATTGATAATGGCGCCCATATGGGGGGATTGGTAGGAGGTTTCATTGCCAGCGTTATCGTCAACATGCCTAAAAATCGTCAGTTTGTATGGCAAAGCTTAGCGGCGTTTTTGTACATTACAAGTGTGTCTGCTTTAGCAGTTTTTGGTTATTATCAAGTAGATAATCAACAGCATACAGCTGTAGATGTCGAGATGTCTACCTCAATGCTTGAGGATAAACGTTATGAAGAAACGATTACTTATACGAGCCAAGCCTTGGACAAAGAGGGCGATTATGATGCTTATTTACTTTTTAATCGCGCAGTAGCTTATTTTGAAACCAGACAAATTGATAAGGCACAAACTGATTTAGAAAAAGTGGTTGAGATGGATCCTAAGATGGCAGAAGCTCATTATAATCTCGCATTGATTTATCAAAACAAGGGAGAAAAAGAAAAAGCGATAACGCACGCCAAACAAGCGAGAGAGCTACGCCCTTCTAATGATGATTTTAAAAAATTCTATGCTCAGTTAATGGAATAATACTGAATCAGTTGCTCTTTTTTACCTTGATCATCTTCAAACAGGACGAGAAGGTGATCCGCATTCTTGGAAAAAAGGATTAAAGGAATGTAACTTTGAATAGGATGTCCTGTTGATTTATTATCTGCAATCCCTAGCACATAATTTTTATATAAGCCTTCCCAAAGCTGACCAAGAATGCGTGTTGAATCCTTTTGTGAGACCCCAGGGATGGGCTTATCTTCATACTGGTACAGATCTGTCAGTGGGACAGCAATGTACTTTTCTTGAGGAATATTGAAGTGAGCGATAAGTTCGTCCCATTGGTAGTCCAGTTGCTGCTGGATGGAGTGGTTGATCGTTTTCTCCCATTCTCTATGCTCAGCAGTTTTTGCAGTATGGAAGGATTCTAATGGTGTATGGGGGGAATCGACTACATAAAGTTGATCATAGGAAAGGGTCTGGATACTTTTTATTACATCCTCCGGGTAATGAATTTCACCATGATGAAAGGTGATAGCCTGATACAAGCTGGTATCTTCCCCATGAAGAACAGACGACTGTTCGATTTGCTGGCCATTTTCCCGCCATTTATTCAAAATACCTTTCAATTGACCATCGACATAGAGAAGTGAGAGATCCTGTCTTAGATACATTTGCTCGTTACTGTCAGAAATACTTTTCCATTCCACTTCGTATTCGTCGGCATCGGTTTCGGACTCAAAGCTTAATTGGGTTTTTGCTTGATCAAACTTTTTCGTTTCATCAATTGGAAAATACTTGATTACACTCTCTGTGGTGGGCTGGAAAGGTTGGAATACAGCTATCACGACTATAACTATCGCTAATACCATCAAAATAGACCATACATATTTCTTCATGTGCTCGTCCCCTTTTTGATCAGACACCTTATTAAATGTTATATGAGAGAAATAAACTTTTATGATAATGAACGGAGGAGTAAATATGCAAAAAAATATCAATCATATGGTGAATTACTTAGAGGAATTAGTTACCATTCCAAGTCCTTCAGGTAACACGGAAGAAATCATGCGCTTTTGTGAAAACTTACTAAAAATGCAAAAAGTAGAAATTAAAACAACAAATAAAGGTGCTTTATTTGCTACTGTAAGAGGAAACGATGATCAAAAACATCGTGTGTTGACAGCGCATTTAGATACATTGGGAGCAATGGTGAAAGAAATAAAGTCAGATGGCAAGCTCCGCTTATCTATGATCGGAGGTTTCAAATGGAATAGCGTGGAGGGAGAGTACTGTACTATACATACGATGGACGACTCCGCCTATCCAGGAACAATATTGATGCATCAAGCATCCGTGCATGTTTATCAGGATGCCGGAAAAGCGAAACGTGATGAACAAAACATCGTGGTTCGAATTGATGAACAAGTGAATAGTAAAGAGGATGTCCAGGCATTAGGAATACAGGTAGGTGATTTTGTCTCATTTGACCCTCGTTATCAGTATTCAGATAGTGGATATATTAAATCCCGTCATTTGGATGATAAGGCAAGCGCTGCTGTGTTATTACACATGATCGAAGAAATATCAGCCAATGAATTGGAATTACCATATACTACCCATTTCTTCTTTTCTAATAATGAAGAAATCGGTTATGGGGCCAATGCAAGTATTCCTGATAGGACAGTAGAATACATTGCTGTAGATATGGGCGCAATTGGGGATGGACAGACATCTACTGAGCATGATGTTTCGATTTGCGCCAAAGATTCGAGTGGTCCTTATCACCTCGGTCTGAAGAATCAATTGGTACGCCTTGCAGACAAGAATGATATTCCATACCAAATTGATATCTATCCCTACTACGGATCAGATGCTTCAGCAGCCATTCGTGCAGGATATGATATTAAACACGGGCTTGTAGGGCCTGGGATTGATGCTTCCCATTCCTTTGAAAGAACCCATACAGATTCATTGTGGCATACGTATCAATTATTAATGCAATATGTACAGGCCCCGATGATCGATTGATGCATTAATCTTCATTGACAGTACAAACTAATACCAACTGCTGTTGATGAGGGTGAGTATATGAAAGAGAAACAGAAATTATATTCTGACTACCAGAAAAATATAGATTATCTGCATGAGCAGCTAGGTGTAGATAAAAGCTTTGATGTCATACAATTAGATTTGCATTATGCAGGACGAAAAATGAGTTTGTTCATGATTGATGGGTTTGTAAAAGATGATATTCTTCATTACCTAATGGAGTTTCTTGCTTATTTGGAGCCGGAACATTTAGAGCCGGATCCGCTCGAACAGTTACTGAAACGCAGCATTCCTTACGTTGAATTAGACCAAACGGATGATTTAAATGATACAGTAGATAAAGTCCTGGCTGGACCGACAGCATTAGTTGTTGAGGGATTAGATACTGTCATTTTGATTGACGCTCGTACATACCCGGTACGAGGACCTGAGGAACCTGATTTGGAACGTGTTACAAGGGGATCAAGGGATGGATTTGTTGAAACAATTGTATTCAACACAGCTCTTACGAGAAGACGTGTTAGAGACAGAACTTTACGAATGGAATATATGCAAATTGGCCGTCGCTCTCAAACTGACATTTGTGTCTGTTATATAGAAGATATAGCAGATGACAAAAGAGTGGAACATGTGAAAAGTATCCTTGAAAAAATTGATACCGATGCTCTTCCAATGGCAGAAAAGACGGTGGAAGAGTTTTTAAGTGGGGAACATTGGAATCCCTACCCGAAGATAAGGTATACAGAAAGACCGGATACAGCAGCGGCTCATTTATATGAAGGCCATGTGCTGATTATGATTGATGGGTCGCCAAGTGTGATGATTACACCTGCAACCTATTGGCATCATTTACAGCATGCAGAAGAATATCGCCAAAAACCGATGGTTGGTGCGTATTTACGCTTTGTCCGCTTCTTTGCTATCTTTGCTTCAATTTTCATTCTACCGTTGTATTACTTATTCTCGGTAAACCAGGAGTTGCTACCGGAAGCCTGGAGTTTTATCGGTCCTGCTGAGGCAGCTGCCATTCCTTTGATTGCTCAGTTTTTATTAGCTGAAATTGGAATTGATATGTTGAAAATGGCAGCCATTCATACACCTTCCTCCCTTGCTACAGCTCTTGGGTTGGTCGCTGCGATTTTAATTGGGCAAGTTGCGGTAGAGGTAGGTTTGTTTTCAAATGAAGTTGTTCTTTATTTATCAATAGCAGCAATCGGAACATTTACGACTCCAAGCTACGAATTAAGCCTGGCCAATCGGCTGGTAAGAATATTTTTATTGATAGTAACCGCCATATTTGGCTTGGGAGGCTACGTCATAGGTATAACATTATGGATGTTGAATCTTGTCCGGATGAAGACATTCCACACACCATATTTCTGGCCGTTACTGCCATTTAATGCCAAAGCGATGAGAGATGTTTTGGTTCGCTCACCGATGCCATTAAAGAATAGGCGGCCAGCCTTTTTGCACCCGAAAGATCCAGACAGATAAAGTGGTCTGGATCTTTTCATTTTCCTTTATATCAATTATTCAGGCTAATTGATATAATATATACAGGTGATGATAATGAGAACAATTTATGATATTCAACAATTATTGAAAAAGTTCGGAACGTTCATATACATAGGGAACCGGTTGGCTGATTTGGAGCTGATGGAGGAAGAAATTAAACAATTGCACCAGGCCCAGTGTATATCAAATGAAGATTACCAAATGGCAATATTATTATTAAGAAGCGAAGCTGCCCGTGAACGGGATCGATAAAAGGGAGAGACATATATGCAAAAATATTACATAGGAGCAGATATTGGCGGCACGACTATCAAAATGGCTGTTATAACAGAAGACGGCAGTATCGTGGAAAAGTGGGAAATATCTACGAATCATAAGGACGAGGGAAATCATATCCCAGAAGATATTCAATCTTCTTTAAAGTCAAAATTGGTTGAGCTCGGTATTCAAAAGGAGCAGGTATTAGGAATAGGAGCCGGGGCACCAGGCTTTGTAAATGCAGATAGTGGATTTGTATACCAAACAGTGAATATAGGTTGGAGAAACTTTGAGTTAGGAAGTATTCTTAATGAAAAAACAGAGTTTCCTGTATTTGTCGATAATGATGCAAATCTGGCAGCATTGGGAGAAAAGTGGAAGGGTTCTGGAGAAAATTCCAATGACCTGATCGCCGTGACGTTAGGCACAGGAGTAGGTGGAGGCATCATCGCTAATGGAGAAGTTATCAATGGAGTCAATGGTACCGGAGGAGAAATTGGCCATATCACGGTTATCCCTGAAGGTGGGGCGGCATGTAACTGTGGAAAGACAGGTTGCTTAGAGACTATTGCTTCTGCTACTGGTATCGTTCGATTAGCAGAGGAAGCCATATCGAAAAACCCGGAAACATCACTCGTAGAATTGTCCTCAAATGGTTTAACAGCAAAAGACGTATTTCAAGCTGCGAGTGCAGGGGATAAGCAGGCTCGGGAAGTCCTTGATTATGTCACTGATGTACTAGGGATGACGATTGCAAACCTGGCGATAGCCTGCAATCCTTCTAAAATTGTTATTGGCGGGGGTGTATCAAAAGCTGGCGAAGATTTATTGATTCCTTTGAGAAAAGCTTTTGATCAATACGCTTTACCACGCACGAGTGAGGCATGTGAATTCGTTATAGCGGAATTAGGAAATGATGCTGGGGTGCTTGGTGGAGCTTTCTTAGTAAAACAGAATCTTGGATTAGAATAGGAAAAGGACTGCGAAAGGCAGTCCTTTTTTTAATCACACTCCCAGATAATACAAATTGCCTTTCTCAAAGGTATCACTTATAATTTTCTATTAGCCGGAAATGAGTCCAGATGCTACAAATCGGGATGTAAAGCATTTGTAAATGAATAGTAAAAAAATAAATGAAACTTTTCTGGTACAATAGTCGTCATATTAGAAGATAGGTTTAATATTAATGATAAATGGATATTGTTAAATACAGGTGTGTCTCATGTTAAAAATAAGTGAAACATGAATACCCTGGAAGTTAAGGAGGATATAGACATGCAAGCTTCAAAGTTCAAGTTACCATTGTTCATAATTGCAACCGTGTTATTTGGTTTGAAGACATATATCGTATATAAATATATGTTCAACCTGAGCATTGAAAATACCATGCAAGAACTGATTCTCTTCTTGAATCCATTCGTGAGTGCCTATCTTGTATTCGCCATCAGTGTATGGCTGAAACCTAGAAGGCAGATGAAATATCTGCGATGGACAATTCTAATCGGTACAATGATTTTATATTTGAATCTAGTATTCTATCGTAATTTTACTGATTTTATTACCATTCCTGTGTTATTCCAGGGTAATAACGCAGCTGATTTAGGCAGCAGTATCCTTTCGCTTGTTCATTTACCGGATTTACTCCTGTTCATGGATGTTGCTGTTGTGTGGTTCTTAAGCAAGCGAGCTGCCAGCTGGGCAGTTGATTTTTCTAAAGCAGGAAAAATTGCTGCTACAGCAGTTACGTTTTTGCTATTGACTGCCAATGTTGTGCTCGCGGAAATGGAGCGCCCAATGTTGTTCGTCCGCGCATTCGATCGTGAATATCTTGTTAAGAATATCGGGATCTTCAATTATCATGTTTATGATGCCACGATGACAACGAAGACTAAAGCACAACGTGTGTTAGCTGATGGCAGTGAAGTGCAAGAGATCGAAACGTATATGCGCGAAAATACCACCAATAACGAAAAAACAGATTTATTTGGTGTTGCTGAAGACAGGAACGTCATCTTTGTGTCTGTGGAATCGATGCAGAACTTCGTGTTAGATGAAGAAGTTAATGGGAAAGAAATTACTCCATTCATGAATGACTTAAAAGAAAGCAGTGACACGATTTTCTTCCCGAACTTCTATCACCAGACAGCGCAAGGTAAAACGTCTGATTCGGAGTTCATTGTAGAAAACAGCATGTATCCACTGCCGAGGGGTGCCGTATACTTCACCCATGCGGCCAATGAATATAATTCATTACCAGAAATTTTGAATGAAGAAGATTATTACACTTCTGTTTACCATGCGAATAACAAAAGTTTCTGGAACCGTGATACCATGTATGCAAATTTAGGCTACGATAAATTTTTTGATGAACAGTCTTTTGAAGAAAACGAGGAAAACTCATTTGGATGGGGATTGGAAGATAAAGCGTTCTTCGAACAATCCATCAAATATTTGAAAGAACAGGAACAACCTTTCTACAGTAAATTCATTACACTAACGCATCATTTCCCGTTTGAATTACCTGAAGAGAAGGCGCATATTGATAAATATAATTCTAACTCCAAAACATTGAATAATTATATGCCAACTGCGCGTTATACAGATGAATCGTTAAAAGGGTTCTTCCAGCAGTTGAAGGATGCTGGACTGTATGAAGACTCTATCATTGTTTTGATGGGAGATCACTATGGTATCAGTGATTTCCACAATAAAGCGATGAGTCAATTCCTGGGAACAGAAATTGATGGCTATCAGCATATCCAGAACCAGCGGGTACCATTTATGATCCACATTCCTGGTTATGAAGGCGGTAAGCAATACGATAAAATCGCCGGTCAAGTAGATGTTAAACCGACATTGATGCATCTATTGGGAATCGAAGAGGAAAACGACCTCTCATTTGGTACTAACCTGTTTGCTGATGAACGCAAAGGTTTTATCGCTATGCGTGACGGAAGCTTTGTGACAGACGAATATATCTACAAAGGTGAGGTTTGTTACGATAGAGAAACAGGAGAACCAATTGAGACGGCGTCTGAACAGGAATCCCCATGTCTGCCGTTTAAAGAAAAAGTCGATAAGGAACTCGCGTATTCAGATAGCCTGATTTATGGCGACTTGCTTCGCTTCTATGATTTTGATGAAGGTGAACGCCAGACGAAAGAAGAAGTTGAAGAAAAAGAAAAGAAAAAGGAACAACAAAACAATCAATAATGAGTATGGAGTAAAAGACACCCATCGGGTGTCTTTTTCTTATAATAAGATAAATGAAGTAGAGAGGGGAATATCATGGGTAAGGGTTACGATACAAACTTACTTAATCGAGATATGGAGAAGTGTCTAAGATCACCCTTTGTCAAGGGGGAAGTAATTGGAGTGTCCCTCTTAAAAAAGCCGCTTCATCTATTAACTATAGGTAATGGACCCTTTTTAGTACATTGGAACGGGGGATTTCATGGAAACGAATGGGTGACATCCAGAATTCTTATGGAAATCGTGTTGGAATTATTAGAGTTACTAGATAAAAATGAGGCTTGGAACGGTAATTCACTGAAGGATCTTTTTAAACAGGTGCGACTGCAAGTGGTTCCAATGGTTAATCCCGATGGAGTAGACCTGGTAATCCATGGAGAAGATAAAGCAGCGAGTTACCAGGAACTTGTTAAGCAATTGAATTATCCAAACCGAACATACTCATCCTGGAAAGCGAACATACGCGGAATTGATTTAAATAAGCAATTTCCTTCCGGATGGGAAATTGAACGAAATAGAAAGCCCGCTTATCCGACCTTCAGAGACTTTCCAGGCTATGGACCACTTACTGAGCCAGAATCAAAAGCTATGGCACAGTTGATCATAAAGGAACCCGCTGACCGTTTGCTATGTTTTCATTCTCAGGGTGAGGTCATCTACTATGGCTACTCCAATAAACAACCTAAGGTTTCAGAGGATGTGGTAAAGAAATTTCAGAGGGTAAGCGGATATGAACCAGTTCGAACTTTTGACAGTCATGCAGGTTTGAAAGATTGGTTTATCGATCGCTATCAGAAGGAAGGATATACGGTAGAGGTTGGAAGAGGCGTCAACCCCTTGCCTTTATCCCAGTATGATAAGAACCTGGAGAAAGTGAAAAGACTTGCTTTTCAATCCCTCATACGAGGCTAAGTATTTGGTATCCCTATGTTCTTTTGTCATAATTAAATTTAACTTCCCATAGGGAGAGTGAATATGGAACCCTGTTATAAAAATAAACGGGATAGATAATTCTAAGAAAGAAAGTTGGTGAAGTAAATGACACAAGCCATTTTCTCTTTTAAAGGTGTTACAGATGATATTCTTAACCATTTGAGCTTTAACATCTACAAAAATGAGAAAGTCATGTTGTTTGGTCCTTCGGGGGCAGGGAAGAGCTCTTTGTTATTTCTATTCAATCGATTGAGGGATCCCAAAGAGGGAAAAATTGAATTTAAGGACAGGCCGATAACAGAATATGATATCTCTAATTTGCGTAGAAAGGTAGGATTATTGCTTCAATCACCAAACTTGTTCCCTGGTACCGTCCTCGATAATTTAAAGTACGGCCCTTCACTTTGTGGGGAATGGAATCCCGCCGACGCGAAAAAGCTGCTGGAGTATGTACAACTTCCTGAAAGTTATTTGAATCGAAAGGTCGACCAGCTTTCCGGAGGGGAACAGCAGCGTGTTTCCCTCGGTCGTACTCTGGCTAACTCTCCGGAGGTGTTATTGCTAGATGAACCAACAAGTGCACTTGATTATCGTACAGCAGAAGAAATTGAGGAAGTATTAGAAGAATTGGTAGATGTACACCAGTTGACCATGGTTATGGTCACCCATGATTTAAGGCAAGCCAAGCGATTAGGGGAACGAGGGCTGTTCCTGATGGATGGAGAAATAAAAGAGGATGATCAGATAAAAACGATGCTCACAGAACCAAAGACAGAAGAACTCAAAGATTTCATTCAAGATTAGGAGGGATACGTGATGGAGCCGGAAGTATCTAATCAGTCGTTACTTTTTCTGATCGTATTCGTACTTGTTCCATTAACCTTATCTTATTATTATCAATTAGGAATGAACAAAGACATTGTCTGGTCCGCTATAAGGGGTACGGTACAGCTGTTTGTGGTCGGTTACATATTGACCTTTCTTTTTGATTTGAACCCATTTATCGGTATTCCCTTGATGGTAAGTATCATGATAGTGATTGCAACCTTACATGCTAGAAACAAAGGGAAAGAATTACCGAATGTTTTTGCAGTGATCTTACTCGGCTTAATAACGGTAGAAGGTAGTGTGCTTGCTTTGTGGCTGGCTTTTGATATGATTGAATTCAGACCGTCCGAAGTCATACCAATGAGCGGGATGATCATTGGTAACAGTATGGTGGCTATGGGGCTGGCTCTTGAACGGATGAAAAGTGAATTTACAGAGAACAGTGGCAGGCTGATGGCGGCATTGTCGTTAGGAGCAAAACCTAATCAGGCTTCTCATCTGATAATCACAAAGACCCTGAACGCTGCCTTGATCCCGAATGTGGATCGTTTAAAAACAATTGGCCTTGTTCAGCTTCCTGGTATGATGACTGGCTTGATTCTTGGGGGAGTAGAACCTGTCATGGCAATCAAATATCAACTCGTGATCTCTTTAAGTATTTTCTCATCTGTCTCTTTAAGTGCTATGTTTATCACGATGGCCATGTACCGTTATTTTTTCAATAAAAATGATCAGTTGTTGGAAAGCGAAGAAGAGCTGCGTACACAATCTAAATGAATTTAAGGCAACGAAAAAACCTTGCCACCATAGGGTGACAAGGTTTTGTGATTTCATCCAAATAACCGGACATAAATCGTCATTACAGAAAACCAGCCGAAAATCAATGCTGAAGCCCCTGCAAATAATACTGCAAAGAAATTTTTTGTTTTCAATTCGCGGAATACGGCAAGTACGCAAAGAATTGCGACTAGTAAAAGAATGATAGCTGTTACCAAACTCAGCACCCCCTAAACCCTTCACTGTGTAGTATCCATAGCTTAACTTTGGATGTTATAATGGCTATGTAAAAACCTTTTCATTCCTCATACATTTTATAGTATGGATTAGAATTTGTCGAGTTATTCTATATGAATTTTAATAAAACATTGCAAAGGAGTCAATAGGCATATGAAAATTGTACAATTGCCCCTTGGGCCTCTAGGTACAAATTGCTATGTTCTTTCTGAACAAGAAAAGAGTCTGGTGATTGATCCAGGAGGAGATAGTGACCAGTTGATTGGTTATTTAACTGAAAATAAGCTGAAACCATCAGCTATCTTGTTAACACATGCTCATTTTGATCATATTGGAGCGGTGGATGATGTCAGGGATCATTTTGATGTTCCAGTTTACGTACATAAGGAGGAAGCGGATTGGCTGACAGACCCGAATCAGAATGGATCAGCGTTTTTCCAAATGGGGAGGATTGCAGCGCGTAAGGCCGAACACCATTTTGATATCGGGGAAATGAGTATCGGCCCTTTCATGTTTGAAGTCAGACACACTCCTGGACATTCCCCTGGGAGTGTCTCCTTGGTATTCAGAGGAGAAGACTTTGTGATAGCAGGAGATGCATTATTTCAACGGGGGATTGGCAGAACTGACCTTCCTGGAGGGGACATGGATACACTTTTAAGCAGTATTCGTAAAGAATTGTATACGCTGCCGGATTCAACTAAGGTATACCCAGGACACGGACCAGCGACGACCATCAGAGAAGAAAAGAGTGAGAACCCTTTTGTAACCTGGTAAAAATGTACAAAAAAGATCCTTCTTGAAAAATCAAGAAGGATCTTAGGGGGGATGTGCTCTGCTTTTTGTTGGTTAGGGATAAAAGTTAAGCTACTATAAATAAGTATAAACGAAATTATCACTATGTCAATAGTGTAAATTAAAAAGGGGACAGCAATGGAGAAAATTTTGAAATCTTTAATTGAGGACCGCCCAGAACGATCCATTGGCTATGACACTTTTATTGAATACTCCCTTTATCATGAAGGTAAGGGATATTATCAAAGAGATGGAATAAAGGTTGGCAAAGAGGGTGATTTCTATACTTCAAGTATGATTCATAGCATATTTGCTGAGATTTTCGCTGATTATTTCTTCAAGGTGACTCAAACCCTTGATATCCCGTTGCAAATTTGTGAAATAGGTGGAGGTGACGGGACCTTCGCCCATCAAGTGATGGAGCGCCTAAAAAGACATCAAGCGCCCTATACATATCATCTGATAGAAAAAAGTCCTTTCCATCGTGACACCTTAAAGGTAAATGAGTCAGAAGGGGGATTTGCCCTCTATGAAAGTATGGATGAATTTTTAAATCAAAACTCTTTTTTTGAGGGCATAATTTTCTCGAATGAATGGCTGGATGCGCAACCAGTAAAAGTGGTGGAGAAGTGCGATGGTGATATGGTGGAGATTCAAGTATCATTGGATGAAAAGGATAATTTCAAGGAAGTGGTCCGGCCATTGGACAGAGAATTATCCCTTTTTATGACTACCTATAACATCCATTTAGAAGAAGGACAACGCATAGAGATTCCTCTCTATATGATTCACGCTGTGCGAAAGTTGGACACTCTTCTGGATAGAGGTTTGATTGTAACGGTAGACTATGGATATGAGAGGGAGGATTGGAATCATCCTGCAAGAAGAGAAGGAAGCTTACGGGGTTATTCTCAGCATCAATTGGTCAAGAATGTGTTGCAGGATCCAGGCTCAATGGATATTACACATCATGTTCATTGGGATATATGGAAAGCTCTCGGTGAAGATATAGGGTGGGAGAACATTTTTCTTAAGAAGCAAAAAGAATTCCTGCTTCAATCCGGTATTCTAGAGGAACTGATTGCCCATAACAACGCCGATCCTTTCTCGGAAGAAAGCAAAAAGAATCGTGCTATCTCTTCCCTGGTTGCTGGCAATGGATATAGTCATGCTTTTGATGTATGTATCCAGGCTAAAAAAATAAACAAGGAGTCTATAGAAAGGCATAAAAAAAATCTGTTATCCGATTAAGGATAACAGATTTTTTTAATGAAACCCTGGCTGTAAGATAAATGTTGTGTAATACGTAAAACCGATCATAAATACTGTCAGGTAAGCACCAAATATGTACATGTACATACGTTCTGACAGCTTTAAGTAGCTTACTGCAAGGAAAAAAGCCGTTTGAACTAAAAATAATAAAGCCGATTCATTCATGTCGCCAACGTAGAACATGACAGTAAAAATACCAGTCCAAAAGGCAAGCACGCGGAACATACGATCCATGCTTTTCCCCCTCCTTTTCTTCGATGAAACTATCATAGATATTATAAACGACTCAACCAAGAATGTAAAACGAATCCTCACAAAAATGTCATATTTGAGCTTTGTATAGACAGTTTGCGCAGCCGTCCATCATATTATGCTCTTCTTTTAGTTTGATATCCTGAAACATCGCTTCAAACATGCCTTTTAAAAAGTGACTGTGCATATCACAAACTAATTGTTTCTGACGAGAGGCTACCTCTTTGAATGGACAATTATTTACAGTAAATACAATTGTATCATCTGTTTGTTGGTGAAATTCCGGAAATAATCCAGTCATTTGTGCGGAGTTTTTCAATAGTTCAAGTTTTTTAAAACGATTTAAGTTTGAAGTATTCGAAGTCTGTCGTTCAATGATTTCTTTTCCGAATTTTTTACCGGTTGAATAGAGAGCTGTTTTCCCAGCTTCACCCATGTCAGCAAAGGCTTCAAAGGCAATCTGTGCTAACAACTGATAATCACGGAAAGGGAAGTGAAGCTGTACCACTTCGTGAGATAGATTATAAACTCTGCTTGGTCTGCCCCCACGCCCTGTTTTCTTAGTGTGAGAAAGTAACATATTGACATCTTCTAGTTTCGATAAGTGCAGGCGTGCAACGTTCGGGTGTATTTCAAAAGCTTCAGCAATATCCTGGACGGTAACATCTGTGTTCTTTTGGACGATAAACTCATAAATATGAAAACGGGTTGGATCACTTAATACGTTAGTAATTTTTAATGTCTGTTCCATTAACAGTCACCCCTCTTAATAGGTCTGCCCTCATTATAATACAAACCAGGCTGGATTTTACTGAAAGGGAAAGAATGTTAAAAAACGTACACAAATTGCTAATATGGCTAACTTGTTAACCTTAAAATGTGACGTAAAACAAAAAAGCATGCTTGGAAAAGTGAGCAACTTTTCGTTAGCATGCTTTCTCATTAATAGCTGGGCTAGCTGGATTCGAACCAACGAATGACGGAATCAAAATCCGCTGCCTTACCGCTTGGCTATAGCCCATTAATTATGATGTAACTATAGTTTGTACCGGACTTCAAAATTTATTCAAATAAAAAACAAAGAATTTTATTCCGTGTTCACCCAAATGTATACTTTCGTCCAAATTTATTGGTGACACCTTTATTGGTAGTAATGACTATTTGCAGGTCATATGTACGCTCTGCTATCCATGTATATTGGATGTAAGTATCACCTTTCGGGAAAAGATACGTCACCTCACCGGACTTTGGAAGTTCTTCCTTGTGACTCATTTCTTTATGAAATTTAGCTAACCCACTCTGAAATAATGTCTCCATTACAATATTGTCATAATGGAGTTCGGTTGTATATTGATGGTTTTGATATAAGTGAATAGAGGTAGTTGTGGCAGCGAGGAAAAGAATAGATAGAAGTAACACAAATGGAAATATGAAGCCGTTACGGTATGTGGCTGGTGTATGTTTGAAGTCGCTTTTCAAAAGATTTTCCTCCCAAGGATTTAATTACAACAAGCAGCTGATTATTTTGCAAAGTAAATTGGATTGTTTCAATATCCCTTAATAATACTTCATGTCCCCGTCCACCAACTTGTCTTCTAACAGAAGAGCCATACCTTTCGATCGTAATAAGTTCACCGTGATAAGAAAGAAGTTCCAGACGAGTGGATTGTACGGAGACTATGTCATTAAACGCCAATTCATCTGAGGTAAATGTAAAGAATTGGCGGATACTTAGTTCCTGCTGCCGATTATCAATAGAAAATAATTGGAATAATGGAGCGAGTAAGGTGAGTATTAAGGTGACTAGCAATAAACTTATGATTGTTTCAGCTATTGTATATCCGTTAATTTTTTCGATATCCATAAAGGCAAACCTTTTCTGTGTGATTTTGATTACTGGTCCAATCCGCACATGCTTTTACTAAGCCATCCTGGATTTCAAAGCTTACGTGGATATTAGTAAAATCATCAATAGAGTAACTCATAACTCCCACCACTGGAGCATTTACTTTTTTAAGTAACTCATCGTGCAAAATTGCTGTCACTTTTCTCCGGTCCGTAAGAATAGCTTCTTCCATGTTTACTTTCATCATAATGGGTAAAGTGCTCAATAATAGGGTGAGCATTAGCCCGAATGCAACTATTACTTCCACCAATGTGAAGCCATTATATTTCATACATATAACACCTGCTTTTACCGAATGGAAAGACAATTTTATAGGTATTATTGGGAGTTTTTATACGAAAACTGCCTGGGTTGAATATGGTGCCGTCAGAGGAAAAACGGATGGGTAATTGTAAAGTCTGAATATCGATCATCAACGCCTGTGGGATGTCACGCTCAATAATTTTTTGTTCTTTTTTCGTATCCATTAATAAATATTTTTTTTGTGCAGGCATGATCATCAGGTCGTAAAATGATTGATTGTTCATCGATAATTGCTGTGTAAGTAAAACATCATCTTCAAATTGTTTGTAGAAATTAGTAAACGCAGTATGATCCTGGGTTTGACGGTGGATGGGGACAGCAATCGCAAGGAAAACGCTTAAAGTTAATAGCACAATCATGGTTTCAAGCAACGTATAGCCGTTTTTTGTTAACATAATAATATTCCACCCACCTATGGGGTTGATGTTACTTTACCTTCACTTGTCAATGTAAGGCTCTCGCCATTAGGACATGTAGTCTGAGTAATATATCCTTTAGTCTCTAAATCGCTGATTAGGGTCGGCATTCCCCCTTCATTGATATAGTACGCTTGCACTTGTGCTTCCGCCAGTTTAACCAGCGCCTCGCAACCTTTATCACGTACCATTTGATTGTTTTGGGCTATGTTCGGGATAGTTATAATCAACAATACTGAAATAATAAGCAAGACAACTAACATTTCTATCAACGTGAAACCTTTCTCATTTTTAAACATAATTGTTACTTCCTTTCTATATTTGGTTCATCCACTGATACATAGGCAACATAATCGAGCCATAAATAAATAAAATGAACACAGCTATGATGATAAAGAAAACTGGTTGGATGATTTCCAATGCGTTATTCAACTTTTGCTTCGTCATGTCGGTAAGCATCTCAGACAACATAGCTAAGTCTCTGGTTAAGGTCGTGAGGTCCGATGTTTTATGGAAAATGGTTGTCAGTTCAGGGCGAAACATCTGGCATTGATGGATTGCTTGTGCAAGGGTTGCTCCTTGTTCCAGGTGATCGAGGATGATATCAGCTTGATGGCTAAGCAGGGGATAATGGGACTGGTTGCTCATAATGTGTAACGCTTCTTTCATAGAAACACCTGTGGAAAGTATGGAGTGCAAGTGAGTAGCAAATAAAAACGTAGTCTTCAGCTTATGATAATCACTAAGTAAAGGAATTTTATCGTACATTAGAAGTTGTCTTTCTAAAGAAATGGAGCTTTTTCTTATTTTCCAGTAAATAAATACGATAACCACTAAAAGCCCTGCCACTTTAACGAAGGTGATAAGAAAACCTGTTATATATACTGCCACCGTTAATCCTTTACTTCCTGTTTCCTGGGACTGAAACATAGTCAAAAAAGCAGGAAAAATGGTACGATCGATGACAAAAAGCATGATTACTAAAAATACACTCAAAAAAGCAGGATAACGGATGACTTGTTTGAATTTATTTACATATTTATTTTCTAATTGAATCATTGTGCTGCATTGATGAAAAACTTCATCAAGATTCCGATGCATTCTGGCAAAATATAAAAATGAGACGACATTTCTTGAAAAACCTGAAGCTTGAAGACATACATCGATTGGCTTACCCCCTTTTAATTGCTGTGTTATTTCTGTAGCAAGCCCATCAAACCGCTCATCCCAGGTCAAAATAGTTAACGCTTCAAGCAAGGGGTAACCTTTATTCAAGAGATGGCTCATCCGATCCAGAAATTGTACCTGGAGTTTTTGTGGCAAAGTTTTTGATGACTTGCTGCTAATTAACTTCATTTTCGGAAAGGAAACCGTATGCATAGGCTTTTCTCCTTAAGTGATCAAAGGATTGAAAGGGTGGGTGAGCGGGGAGAGAGTGTTGGTGGATAGCATGACGGAGTAACTCACCGTCCATTAATTCCATGATGGCTGCTCGTTTAGGAAGATGGGTAGCACATTCAATCGGGAGTAATCGTTGAGAAGCTATGGATATCAATGTTTGATCCAAGTCGACTGTCTGAATGCCCATCTCCTTTAATCGTAAGATGGTGCCTAACGCATCTTTAGCATGTAAACTGGAAAGTACAAGGTGGCCCGTGTGAGCAGCATGAAAGGCAAATTGAGCAGTTTGCCTGTCGCGAATTTCACCTACCATGATTAAATCAGGGTCGTGTCGTAATGCTGCCTTGAGTCCGGCATCGTAGGTAATACCCGCTCGTTCATTCACTTGTACTTGAATAATGTTTTCTATGTTTTTTTCAATTGGATCCTCCAATGTAATGGCCTGATAAGAGTTTTCTTTTATCAAAGCTTGCAGTAATGCATAAAGGGTAGTGGTCTTTCCACTGCCTGTTGGTCCTGTAAAGAGAATCATACCGCTTTGATGGCGGAGCCAGTCTTGAATTCTTTTATACTGTGCAGGAAAGATAAAAAGCTTTTCCAGGGAAAGGGACTCGGTTTGCGGAAGGATCCGGATAGCCAGGCTTTCATTTGATTGGATCGGAAGTGTAGAGAGACGTAAGGAAAACAGGTCATCATGATTTCGGAAAGTAATCGTCCCGTTTTGAGGCTTTTTAATTTCTCCAATGTCCATTCCGGAGGTAAATTTGTAATAGGAAAGTAATTTCACGTAAACTGGAGTAGTAATGGAGGAGTGAAATATCCGTTTTCCATGGACACGAAAATGAATGTCCACTTTTTGAAGATAGGGGGAAAAGTGTATATCTGTAGCAGTTGATTGAATAGCTGAAATTAACAGCTGATGAGATAAATTTGCAGTAGAGCTCACTTCAATATATCACCTCGCTTTTTAGTTTAAATTACATAATTCGACAAATGTTTCAAAAATCCTGCATGGATTAAAATTTTTTATAGGAGGGGGAAACATGAAGACGATTTACTTGATTGGTTTTATGGGGAGCGGTAAAACTACAGTGGCAGAAATCCTTTGTCAGCAAGAATCACTTACCCTAATGGAAATGGATGATTTGATTGAACAAAGCGAAGGGAGAAAGATTAAAGAAATATTTGCAGAGAATGGGGAAGCCTATTTTCGAAAGCTGGAAACTGCATTGCTGCAAGAAATTCCAGCAGAGGACGTTGTCGTTTCAACTGGTGGAGGGGTTCCGATGAATCCGGTCAATCAAGAGTTGATGCGTCGTGGTACCGTCATTTTTCTTGATGCAAGCTTTGACATCATTAATAAGAGGTTGTCACAGGATGTAAATCGGCCGTTATGGAAAGGGAAAGAAGATGAAAAGTTTCAACTTTTAGAAGAACGACGTCCCATATATGAACAAGCTGCTGATTATGTTATGGATGTAGATGAAAAAAGTCCTGAACTTTTAGCCAAGGAAATCCTTCACGTATTGAGTTAAATAAATCCGGTCATACTAGAGTTAATAAAACCAACAAGGGTGAATGCTATGTCCGGTAATGATTACGTCAAGTACGTCACGGAAGAATTTGTCCGCTATATGAATTTATCGAAAGAGGAAAAACATAAACGTAAACGGCAAAAAATCAAGCAGCCACAACGAAATAAATGGTTTGGCATTTTACCGACAGCAATGAAAATGTTTTTTAACCGTAACAAATAAGGTTGTCTCTACTTTGGAGACAACCTTATTTGATTACTTCTTTAGTCGTTTCTTGTGTAAGATAAAACAGTCCCCCATTCAACACATCTATAGTTACCTTAGGCGTGAAGCGTCCCATTAAGCCTTCAACCTCTTTTTCCATCAACTCTCTCTCTTCATCATCATCTTCCTGAAAGAAAGCATGGATCAATTGTTTTTCTTCCTCCAAGGTTTCCAGTGCCTGGACTGCCCAGGTTTGATCTGTATTCTCGATATGTTCTTGAATGAAACGCAGGATGCGCTGGTAACCACTTGGTATACGAATCAAAGGTGTCATGGGAAAGGTATAATCTGAGATCGTTGTTTCAAGTTGGTAGTTTTCTAACCGTTCCATGATGGAGGAAACCATCGTACCATGAATAAGGTTGAGCCCGATTGATAAAAGTTCATCTTTTTTTTGTTTGCCGTAATAACTGACCCTAATATTAGTGATTAGCCATGGAACCAGAGAGCTTTGCTGCCCGGAAGCATTGACAACTTCATAAAGTTTGGTAAATCGGCAATGTTCTAATAGATAGCGGTATAATTGGCGTAAGCGAGGAGACCCGGAATGAATATATTCTCCTTTTTCCTCTGTCAAATTAGGATTGGTAATTAACGTGAGTGACATCGGATCGCCCTGCCTGCCCATCTTCTTCATGTAATGCCAGTAGAATGGTCTGTTCATTAGAGCTTCATCCATCTTATCGGTCAATTGAATGACAAGACGGCCATTTTCATCTGATACTATCGGGCACTCATACTCGTTGAAGAAACTTCTGACAAACTGTTCGTGAGCTGCTGCTTCTTTCATGATGACGACCTCCGGTAGGGTTCAGAATGAGATGAAATGACGGAAGCGAGGTTATTAAGTTTAATTTTCGCTTCTCCATAACTAGCAGATTCTGAATAGATGGCTTCTACTTCCTTTCCTAAATCTCTAATATCTAATTCTTCTAAAATGTGGTCAAGTTCGCCAATTGCATTTTCAAATAGTTTGATTTTATCGTATAACAAGTTCAAGATATGTTCTTCAATCGTGTTTTTAATGGCAAAATTATAAATCTGTACGTTTTTATCCTGCCCGAAGCGGTGAATGCGCCCAATCCGTTGTTCCAGCCGCATCGGATTCCATGGGAGATCATAATTGATCATGTTACGGCAAAACTGCAGGTTGATTCCTTCCCCGGCTGCTTCTGTCGCTATCATTACTTGTGCATGATCCCGGAACAATTGTTTCATCCAGTCCTTTTTGCCCCGTTTGAAACCGCCCCGGAATGGTACAGATGATATGCCATGTTGCTGGAGATACCATTGTAGATAATATTGACTTGCTCGGTACTCTGTAAATACGATGAATTTTTCATCTGTTTGCTGGATCAGTTCAACCATCCGTTTCGCTTTAGCATGTTGGGGAAGCTGTTCCACTCCAGAAATCAATTCATACAAAGGTCCCGTCGCTTCAGGGTCTCCGAGTTTATCATACATTTGTTTACTGGATAAAAAGCACGCCTCACGTGAGGAACATAATTCTTTTGCCAGGGTCAAATAAGTAAAAGAAGGGTGAGTACCTTTGATATGTTCTAGCATTTGATAAACCTTCTGCTCTTCTTCTGAGAATTCAATCCACTCTGTTTTTACCAGTCGTTTAGTATCGGCAAGACCTGTATCTTGCCTTCGATTTCGGATCATCACTTTGCTGATCAGTTTTTTGAGGTTCAGGTTGCTATCTATACTTCCCATTTTCTTCCCATATTCTTTTTTAAAGGTCGTCAAGTCTCCCAGATAACCTGGTTTTAAAATTGATACTAAGTTGAATATATCAGTGATTCGGTTCTGGATTGGTGTAGCAGTCAGTAAAAGACAGTATTTCTTTTGTAATGCTTTGACGAATTGATAGTTTTTTGTGGCAGGATTTTTCAATTTATGAGCTTCATCGATGATAATCAAGTCATAAGGAATAGATAATATTTCGCTTTGGTGAGGTTCTCTCTTCGCCATATCAATGGAAGTCACCATAATATCTGCATCTTTCCAAGCGGGATTTTTTTTGGGAGCATAAGCCTGGATAAAAAACTTCTCATGTAATTCGATCACCCACTGATTGACAAGGGAGGCTGGGGTTAGTATCAATACTTTGTTCACCATCCCACGAATCAAATATTCTTTAAGTACCAAGCCAGCTTCAATTGTCTTCCCTAAACCGACTTCATCAGCAAGGATAGCTCTTCCTTGCATTTGATGAATGATTTCTTCCGCTGCTTCTCTTTGATGGGAAAGAAAGTCGATGTGTGGCAGATGATTCAGTGCGACCAGCCCTTCGAAGGTTGGTACAGAAGATGCCTTAGCCGCCTGGTAAGCAAGTTTAAATTGGTTCCAATTGCTGATTGCGTCAGGATTTACAGTCTGCTTTACTAATTCCTCTCCAAAATCTTCATCTAGTAAGATATCCATACTATTGAAGCCTCCTTTCCCCTGTGCTGTTTAACAGATTTAACTAGGGGTAAAATAACTTTTAAAACATGCCAGAGCATGTGATATAATTATTTGTGACAAAATGACAGATTTTTCACAGCTTTTACTGGTTAGTATGCCCAAATGAAAAATAAATACTACCGCGAATGACTACAGGGGGAGAGACTACATCAGTAGCGCCGAAGGAGCAAGCATATGATATGTGAATCTCTCAGGCAAAAAGACCCTTGTGTGACGCACCTCTGGAGAGTGTTCACATCCGTGAACCACCCAAGAAGCAAGCCTTAAATACAAGATGCTTTGAATGCGTTTTCAACTTTTAGGTGAAACTTTCTGGTGAATGGACAGAGTATCCCGCATCATAGCAGTGGGATATCTGTCTGTTTTTTTATGAGAGTAAAATATAAGTAGAGGAGTGTTCGCATGGCTGATTTAAAAAGGACGCCGTTGTTTCCGGAATATGAAAAGCATGGCGCGAAAACGATTGATTTTGGCGGGTGGGACTTGCCTGTCCAATTTTCTGGAATCAAGGATGAACATGAAGCAACACGAACCAAGGCCGGGCTTTTTGATGTATCCCATATGGGAGAAATTTTTGTAGAAGGTACGAATAGCGAACAATTTTTGCAACAAATGCTTACCAATGATGTTTCCAAATTGGAACCAAAAAAAGCACAGTATACCATTATGTGTTATGAAAATGGTGGGACTGTCGACGATTTGATTGTTTATCAATTGGAAGAGGATAAATATCTACTTGTCGTAAATGCTGCAAATGTAGAAAAGGATTATCAGTGGTTGGAAGATCACTTGATTGACGGGGTTTCTTTAAGGAATGAATCCGATGCGTATGTACAGCTTGCCCTTCAAGGGCCGAAAGCTGAGGCTGTGTTACAAACACTGACTGAAACGGATTTATCCGCGATAAAGTTCTTCCGTTTTGAATCTCCGGTATCTTTTGAAGGTGTTCCGGACGAAGCGATTGTTTCCCGGACTGGCTACACTGGAGAAGATGGATTTGAAATATATCTTCCAAAGACATCGGGACCTGTATTATGGCAGAAAATCCTTGAAGCAGGGGAAGCGGAAGGAGTGCAGCCGATTGGATTAGGAGCGAGAGACACCCTTCGTTTTGAAGCTAATCTGGCTTTGTATGGACAAGAGCTATCCCCAGAGATTTCTCCACTTGAGGCGGGACTGTCTTTTGCAGTCAAACTGAAAAAAGAGGCAGATTTCATAGGAAAAGATGCACTTCTAAAACAGAAAGAAAATGGGCTGGAACGTAAGCTTGTCGGGATAGAGATGCTAGAAAAAGGAATCCCAAGAACTGGATACAAAGTCTTTGCCGGAGAAGATGAAATCGGGTTTGTAACGACTGGCACCCAATCTCCAACTCTAGGAAAAAATGTCGGTTTAGCACTATTGAAAATAGATCATACCGAAATTGGTACTGAGGTCGAAGTGCAGGTACGTAAGCGGAAGTTGAAAGCAGAAGTAGTCCAAACACCATTTTATAAACGAGGTTAATTCAAACAGGCAGGGGGATTTATGATGGAGTTTCGTTATTTACCAATGACGGAAAGAGACAAACAGGAAATGTTAGATACGATTGGGGTTAAAGATTCAGAAGAGTTGTTCAAAGATATCCCCGAAAAAGTAAGATTCAAAGGGGAACTGGACATCAAGCCGCCGGCTAATGAGTTTGAATTGACAAAGGAACTGACCAGATTGGCAGAAACCAACGTCAACTTGAAGTCACATACTTCCTTTCTTGGCGCGGGAGTCTATGACCATTACATTCCATCAATCGTGGACCATGTCATTTCCAGGTCTGAGTTTTATACTGCTTACACGCCATATCAGCCAGAGATTTCTCAAGGGGAACTGCAAGCGATTTTCGAGTTCCAAACCATGATTAGTGAACTGACTGGAATGGATGTTGCCAACTCCTCCATGTATGACGGAGGCACAGCGCTGGCAGAAGCGGTTAACTTGAGTGCTGGTTCTACTAAGAAGAAAAAAGTGATTGTATCCCGTGCCGTGCATCCGGAATCTCGTGCGGTAATCCAGTCCTATGCGAATGGCCCGGGAGTGGAAATTGTTGAAATCGACCATAAAGAGGGGATTACTGATCTGGAAGCCCTGGCTTCAGAGCTGGATGAAAACACAGCTGGGGTAGTAATTCAATATCCTAATTTCTTTGGTCAAATTGAACCTTTAGCAGAAGTGAGAGAATTGCTTGATACCCAGAAAAAAGCCATGATGATTGTCTCCAGTAATCCCTTGGCATTAGGTTATTTGACGCCGCCCGGTGAATTTGGAGCGGATATTGTCGTAGGGGATGCCCAGGTGTTTGGAATCCCTGCACAATTTGGAGGGCCCCATTGCGGATATTTTGCCACGACTAAGAAGCTGATGAGGAAAGTACCAGGACGCTTGGTCGGCCAGACGAAAGATGAGCAGGGAAGAAGAGGTTTTGTATTGACTTTGCAGGCGAGGGAACAACATATCAGACGTGATAAAGCGACCTCCAATATTTGTTCGAACCAGGCTTTGAACGCACTTGCCTCATCGGTTGCTATGTCTTCATTAGGAAAGCAAGGAGTCAAAAAAATGGCTTGGACGAATATCCAGAAGACAGCCTATATGAAGAAAGCATTAGAAGGTAATGGGTTATCAGTTACCTATCAAGGGCCATTTTTTAATGAACTTGTCGTCAATCTCGGTACCGATATCCAGAAAACGACCAAGAGGCTGCTGGAGAAAGGATTCATCGGTGGTTATGATCTAAGCACTGATTATGAAGAGCTTTCTGGGCATATGCTGATCGCCGTCACGGAGGTACGTTCAAAGGAAGAGATCGACAAATTTGCGCAAGAATTGGGGGATTTACATGAGTAATCAAGATTTTCCACTAATATTCGAACATAGCCAAGAGAGCCGTACAGGCTTCAGCCTTCCGGAGATGGATGTCCCAGAGGTAGATTTGACAGAAATGCTGGATGACCGTTACATCCGCAAAAACGAAGCGGACCTGCCAGAAGTGAGTGAGTTGCAAATTATGCGTCACTATACAGGACTGTCAACACGTAACCATGGAGTAGATTCAGGGTTTTACCCGCTTGGTTCTTGTACCATGAAGTACAATCCTAAAATGAATGAAGATGTAGCGAGGCTGACTGGCTTCAGTCATATTCACCCTCATCAACCGGTAGAAACAGTGCAAGGGGCATTAGAATTGATGTATGATCTACAAACAACCCTTGCAGAAATCACTGGCATGCATACAGTGACGTTACAGCCGGCAGCAGGGGCACACGGGGAATGGACAGGACTCATGATGATTCGTGCCTACCACGAAGCGAATGGTGATTATGGGCGTACGAAAGTGATCGTACCTGATTCCGCCCATGGTACGAACCCGGCATCTGCAACTGTTGCAGGATTTGATGCTGTAACGGTCAAATCAGATGAGCGTGGTTTGGTTGATTTAGAAGACTTAAAGCGTGTTGTTGGAGAGGATACAGCTGCTTTGATGCTGACGAACCCTAACACACTAGGTTTGTTCGAAGAGCATATATTAGAAATGGCGGCTATCATCCATGAAGCAGGTGGAAAGCTTTATTATGATGGGGCAAATCTGAATGCCATCTTGGGATATGCTCGACCGGGGGACATGGGGTTTGACGTCGTTCACTTGAACCTTCATAAAACCTTTACTGGCCCGCATGGCGGTGGAGGACCCGGATCCGGTCCGGTAGGGGTTACAGAGGAATTTGCGGCTTATCTTCCAAAGCCGGTGTTAACGAAGAAAGAAGATCACTATGTCTTTGACTATGATCGCCCTAAGTCTATCGGTCGAGTAAAACCGTATTATGGCAACTTCGGTATCAACGTTCGTGCTTATACCTATATTCGGACGATGGGAGCGGAAGGGCTGAAAAAGGTAAGTGAGCATGCTGTATTGAACGCCAACTATATGATGAGGCGTTTAGAACAGGAATATGAGCTGCCATTTACTCAGCATTGTAAACATGAATTCGTATTATCAGGCAAACGTCAGAAGAAATTGGGGGTAAGGACACTTGATATTGCGAAGCGACTATTGGACTTCGGCTATCATCCGCCGACTATTTATTTCCCTTTGAATGTAGAGGAAGCCTTGATGGTGGAGCCAACAGAGACAGAATCAAAGGAAACCCTGGATGCTTTCATTGATGCGATGATTCAAATTTCCAATGAAGCGAAAGAGAATCCGGAAATTGTCCAGGAAGCTCCTCATACTACAGTGGTCAGCCGAATGGATGAAACGACGGCAGCCAGAAAACCGATTTTGCGCTATAACAAAGACTGAGAACAGAACAAAAGCGCAAGCGCCTTGTTCACCCCCGACAAGCTTAAGCCAAGCCTCGTCATGACGTTTTTTGTACTTTCATTCCAATTAAGTTTAATAAAGGTTTAAAGTATAAATAAAACTAAGGCTTCCGCCAAAACCATTGGCGATAAGCCGAGAGAGGATTGACTTAAGACCTCGAGGGGGTAGGCGCTGGCCGATGAAAACGCCACGTCCTCAAAAAAGACGTTGTCTTTTTCTGCGAAGTACTTTCAAAGAAGTAGTTCTGGTGTGGCGACATCGGCTCTAGCACGTCCTATGCGTCGGAGCTGGATTGAGCCCACTGCAGAATGTTATTCACAATCACTAGACAATAAAAAAGCATCCTTTATCGGATGCTTTTTTATTAACCTTGTTTGATTTTTCCGCCCCAGTGTTTAAATCCACCTTTTAGCTGATTCAAATCCCGGTACCCTTTTTTATGGAGTACTGCCGCTGCACGAGCTGAACGTGCGCCGCTTTGGCAATAAAGATATACAGGCTGATCTTTTCTGACTTCGATAAGACGATGATTCAACTGAGATAGTGGAATATTTCTTGCCCCCAGGATATGGCCGCCTTTGAATTCTTTCGGCTCCCTTACATCAATCAGTTGTGCTTTGCGATATCCTTGTCTGAATTCCTCTTCTGTCAATGTAGTGAGAATTTTACGGGTTTTAAAAAATCTATATAACCAAAATCCAAGCAGAACAATAATCGTTATAATCAATAATTCCATCTTACTGATACCCCCATTTGTCTATTCCTTTATCTATTATATGGATGATTGGACTAATTTTCAAAGAGTTTTTGTCAAAAATAATTCTTCCACTTACTGTTTATGATATGTAGACACGCTCTTGTCACCGATAAGAAAGTCGCTGCCATTTGCAAACGATAAAAAAGTTTATCTGAGAGATAAAAATAAGCAATTGCTATTGTTATCTCTATTTCTCTATTATTTTCAACCTTTTTTACGATTGACAATTGCAGTTCATTTCGTTCTAAACACAATATCTGGTGCTTTTTTAAAAAAAGAACACAATATATTGATTAAGAATCTCTCGGTGTGGTATGTTACTTGTAGAAATTAAAAAATATCAACAACAAGAAGAATACCACCAATCCTAAATAAAATAAATAGTGAAGGAGAGGTTCACTGATGCCAACAACTGCAGAATCTCATACAAACATCGATGTGGAGCGGTTGAATAAAGATATTCGACAATTTCCACAGGTTCACGAAATAGAGCCGGATATGAAAATAACCCATAAAGGTGTTTCTCGTCTTGTTATGCTTGATCGCTACGCATTCAAGGATACCGAAAGACTTACATTAGGTGAAGGAGACTTTGTGGTACTGACTGTCAAAGAAGATCCTAACTTTCCAGCACGGGGGTTAGGGTTTATTGATTCCATCGATTGGGAAGCGAAGAAAGCAAAAGTGAAAGTCGAGAAGGAGTTTGTTCATGTACTGGATAACGACAAGGAGCGGGAAACAGGGATAGTGGCCCGTAATCTTGATACCATCGACAAACCATTGGAGATTTTCTATGAACAAATCGCGATGCGTAATGCTGCAGGGTTAGCAGAGGTAGAGACTGTCCCTGAAAACAAACAAACCTGGTATGAAGAATTTTATAAAGAACTTTCTGATTTGAATTTTGTACCGGCAGGCCGTGTTTTATACGGGGCTGGCGCCAATACAGATGTTACTTATTTCAATTGCTATGTCATGCCATTTGTCCAGGATTCCCGTGAAGGAATCTCGGACCATCGTAAGCAGGTGATGGAAATCATGTCACGCGGAGGCGGCGTCGGAACGAATGGTTCTACACTACGGCCACGCAACGCCCTTGCCAGAGGAGTGAATGGGAAATCGTCAGGTTCTGTATCCTGGTTGGATGATATTGCCAAGCTGACCCATCTCGTTGAGCAGGGTGGTTCCAGACGCGGAGCTCAAATGATCATGCTTTCCGATTGGCATCCGGATGTACTGGAGTTCATCATTTCCAAAATGCAGAACCCAAGAATTCTACGCTTTTTAATTGAAAATACGGAAGATGAGCAAATCAAACGGTTAGCCCAGGAAAAGTTGAAATTCACACCATTGACAGAAACAGAACGAGATATGTATCAAAGCGTTGTCAATTATAAAAACATGCCAGGTTATGGCGGTTTCACGGAACAAGCGATCAGAGAAGCAGAAGAAAAGTTGTTGACTGGAGGAACATATACAGTTCATAACCCAGACTTCTTGACGGGTGCGAACATTTCCGTCTGCATTACAAAGGAATTCATGGAAGCGGTCGAAAAAGATCAAGAATACCACCTGCGTTTCCCGGATGTAGAAAATTATACGAAGCAGGAGATGGCTGAGTATAATGAAGAATGGCATAAAGTAGGAGATGTACGCGAGTGGCAGGAGAGAGGCTATGATGTTCGTACTTACCGGAAGATCAAAGCTAAAGAGCTTTGGAACCTTATTAATATTTGTGCCACTTACTCTGCTGAACCTGGCATCTTTTTCATCGATAATGCCAATGAAAAGACCAATGCTACAGCTTATGGGCAAAAGGTAGTAGCAACAAATCCATGTGGAGAACAACCTCTCGCTCCATACTCTGTCTGTAACTTGGCAGCAGTCAACCTGGCTGCTATGGCAGATAAGGATAACAAAAAAGTAGATTACGATAAATTGAAGAAAACAGTCGAAACCGGCGTCCGTATGCAGGACAACGTCATTGACGCCACACCATACTTTTTGGAAGAGAATCGTAAACAAGCACTTGGTGAACGTCGTGTCGGTCTTGGCGTCATGGGACTTCATGATCTGTTAATTTATTGTGAAACAGAATATGGCTCCAACGAAGGTAATAGACTAGTTGATGAGATATTTGAAACGATAGCGACAACAGCTTACCGTGCTTCCATCGAACTAGCGAAGGAAAAGGGCAGCTTCCCTTATTTAGTTGGGGAAAGCGAGGAAGAAACACAAGAACTCCGTCGCCGTTTTGTCGAGACCGGTTACATGAAACAAATGCCTGAAGATATCAGGGAAGCAATCCTTGAATATGGCATCCGTAACTCTCACCTGCTCACGGTTGCGCCTACTGGTAGTACAGGTACTATGGTAGGGGTATCTACAGGGCTTGAGCCATACTTCTCGTTCTCTTATTTCCGAAGCGGACGATTAGGGAAGTTCATCGAGGTCAAGGCGGATATCGTCCAGGAATATCTTGATGCAAATCCACAACAGGATTCTGACAAACTGCCTGATTGGTTTGTCACCGCTATGAGTCTGTCCCCTGAAGCGCATGCAGATACCCAATGTGTTATTCAGCGCTGGGTAGACAGTTCGATCTCAAAAACTGTGAACGCTCCTAAAGGATACTCGGTAGAACAAGTCGAAAGTGTATATCAACGACTATACAAAGGCGGCGCGAAGGGCGGCACTGTTTATGTAGATGGCAGCCGTGACTCTCAGGTTTTAACCTTGAAAGCAGAAGAGAATGACTTTGAAGGGGAACAAACAGAATTTGAATTTGAAGAAGATAAAAAGCCTCGGGTCGTATTGATGGATACGGTACAAGAATTAACGAAAACAGATGTAACCATCGGCTCAGAAGTTGGTAATACGTGTCCAGTCTGTCGTAAAGGGAAAATAGAAGATATCGGCGGCTGTAACACTTGTACGAACTGTAATGCACAGTTGAAGTGTGGATTGTAAAATCAAAAAACCTTGCAGGATTCATTTCTGCAAGGTTTTTTATACGAAGTGCACACTGAGGGTCTTTCTTGTCACGTATTATAAACTAGTGTATGATTTTTACTATACATAAAAGTTAACAAGAAGGCAGTATTGGAGGATTAACATGCCGACACCGAGTATGGAGGACTATATCGAACAAATATATATGCTGATAGAAGAGAAGGGTTATGCTCGTGTATCTGATATCGCTGAAGCTTTAAGCGTACACCCTTCTTCTGTAACCAAAATGGTACAGAAATTGGATCGTGACCAATATTTAAATTATGAAAAATACCGTGGTCTGGTGCTTACAGCGAAAGGTAAAAAAATAGGAAAACGTCTGGTCTACCGTCATGAATTGTTAGAACAGTTTCTAGAAATCATCGGTGTGGATAATGAAAACATCTATGAAGATGTGGAAGGGATCGAACACCATTTAAGCTGGAACTCCATCGATCGCATCGGTGATTTAGTGCAATTTTTTGAAGAGGATGAGTCAAGGATCAAAGGACTCCGACAAGTCCAGGAGAATAACGATAAAGAAACAACTTAAAAACTGTATTTCAAAGGCGTGCCGATGAGGTGCGTCTTTTTTTCGGGAGTTTTCGGTTCTATACGAGCTTGTTTCCCCTTATATATGAAACAAACGGCCTCTAAGGGGGGGACCTATGAAAATTGATGGTGTTTTTTCAGGCGGAGGAGTCAAAGCTCTTGCTTTTGTAGGTGCGCTGCAGGTGGTTGAAAAAAGAGGGTATGTATTTCAGCGAATGGCTGGCACCTCAGCTGGTGCGATAACTGCCAGTCTGTTAGCGGCCGGATATCGCATTGATGAATTAGAAACCGTATTAAGGGAGCTTGATTTTGAAACCTTTGTAGATCCTCCTTTAATTGATAGGCTGATTCCTTTTACGAAGTGGCTGCTTTTATATTTCAGAATGGGATTATATAAAGGAGATAGGCTTGAACGCTGGCTGTATGACCGATTGGCCGCCAAAGGGGTTTATACTTTCCGTGACCTTCCTGCAGGGGGACTGAAAATCATTTGTTCTGATTTGACGTTAGGAAGAATCCTTGTTATTCCTGATGACTTAGAAACATTTTATAATATAGATCCCTACCAATTCCCTGTGGCGAAAGCAGTTCGAATGAGCGCCGGACTTCCTTATTATTTTACTCCTGTAAAATTAGCAGGAAAATCAAGTGTCAAATCATTGGTTGTGGATGGTGGTTTACTAAGCAACTTTCCTATCTGGTCCTTAGAAAACCGCGATGGAAAGAGGGTGCGACCAATTCTAGGGATGAAATTAAGTAATCCCCCGAGTCAATTCCCTGAAAGGAAAATAAATAACTCCATAGAAATGTTCCACGCATTGTTTTCTACTATGAAACAAGCACATGATGCTCGGTATATTTCCAAGTCCAAGAGTGCAGACATCCTGTTTATTCCGGTGACCACCATAGATACAACCGATTTTCAGTTGAGTGAAACCCAAAAAGATGAATTGATCGAGCTTGGAAGAGAACATGCTGAAATGTTCATAGGGAAATGGAGAAAATAAAAAAATCGAACCTCATCATTAAGATGAGGCTCGATTTTTTTTCTTGTTTTTAGCTCCTTCAATTACACGAAGATGAGCAGCACTTGTTTTTCGTTTCTTTTTATTGACGGTAGGAGAAGGGGGGAATGTAGATTTCACATTCGGTTTGCTGCTTGTGGCATTCCCTTTATATTTCCTTTTGGACTGTTTAACAGCTTGCTTGTATTTTTTCATTTCATCTGATGAACCACCTCTCCGTTTCATCAAGAAATGATTAAGAACGAAGTAAAGAACTGCTGCTATTCCAACCATAATCAAAAGGTTTGTCAAAAGCCCCATGGCATCGGTCGCCAGTTTCATAACGAGTCCGACAACAGCTAGCCCGATCAAGATATAAATGATAGGCGTCATACGACTGCGTGGCATGATTTTCATGTGCCTCCCTTCCATTTTCAAATCGCTAAGAGATCACCCTACTATTCTGTATACCACCTTTTCGGTCATTTTCATCATTTTCAAGCACTTTTTTAAAAGAATGTATGGCAACTTCCACTTGGTCGTCTTGTGGTTCCTTTGTTGTCAGCAGTTGGAGCCATAAGCCTGGGTACCCTAAAAAACGTAATACAGGGACATTTCTAACTTTATTCGTCAATTGAAGTACTTCAAAAGCCAGGCCGATTACAATGGGAATCAAAAATATCCGGTTTACAATTCTCCACCATAATGGATCGGTAGCTACAAACATATAAACGAACATTCCGACGATGACCGTGAAAAGAATGAAACTAGACCCACAGCGATAATGCAGACGCGATTGCTTTTGAACTCCTTCAATAGTTAAAGGTGCTCCATTTTCGTAAGCGTTGATCACTTTATGTTCAGCTCCATGATACTGGAATACTCTTTTTATAATTGGTGTCATGGAGATGAAGTAAATGTAGGCCAATAATAAAATAAGTTTAAAAAAGCTTTCAAGTGCTACTTGCCCGAACCTGCCTGAAATTACAGGTTCAAAGAAATTGGCAACAAACGCGGGAGTGACTGTGAAAATCAGTTTCCCGAAGAAAAAGGATAAGACCCCCAGCGCTCCTACGCCTAAAATCATAGCTAGTTTTGAAGTTTCCTCTTCTTTTTCAATTTGTTCATCATCATCCGGGTGGACATCGTAACGTTCACTGGAAAAATTCAAGTGTTTGGTTCCATTCGCGCTTGCTTGAATAAGAGAAACGAGACCTCGTAAAAAAGGGATCTTTTTTAGACGATTCGCTATTTTAGATTCTGTCCGTTCCAGCTCAAAATATTCAATACTTTTATCTTTTCTACGTATAGCAGTAACATAGCTTTTCTTTCCGGCGAACATGACTCCCTCTACAACAGCTTGCCCGCCATATGCTATTGAATTTTTTTCTGACATAGATACACCAGCCTCATGTTGGATTTACCTCTTACTTATATTTTACAGCAAATAACAGGGTATCACTAGCCCCTTTTACTGTTAACTACGCTGATTCGGATTTTTTTCTGTCTTCCGGGAAAAACTATCTAAAGGAGGTGTGGAATATGGAAGATAAGCAATTAGAGCAAAATCAACAAGAAAAACAAGTAAGCATTGTAAACAAGTCATTGTTGACAGGATTTGTAGGGGGGATGATTTGGAGTATATTCGGAGCCCTTGCTTATTATTTCAGTTTTACGGAGGTTTCCCCAGCATCCTTTGTTATTCGTTCATTCTGGCAAACCAGCTGGTCTAGTGCCTTCCTTGGAGAAGTGCTGGGAATTATAGGTGTAAGTTTGGTTGCCATTATAGGTGCTCTTGTCTACTATTTAATGTTGAAAAAAACAAATGGCGTCATGCCTGGTATACTCTATGGGTTGGCAATTTGGGGAGTTATATTTTATTTACTGAATCCGATATTTGCGGCTGTGCCAGCTCTCCCGGACCTTACAAGTGATACGATTGTAACTACTATTTGCTTATTTGTTTTATACGGTACGTTTGTCGGGTATTCCATTTCATATGAGTACCATGATTTGAATCAGCCTTCTACTGATACTACCTCAGGGAAATAATTATTAAAAGAACAATGATTATGATAAGATTGATTTGTGTGAATATTCTATGAGGTGGAGAGATCGTGATGACGCGCTTACTGGTTTTGAATGGACCCAATTTGAATTTACTAGGGAAACGGGAGCCGGGTATATACGGCCAGGGTACCTTGAAAGATGCAGTGGATCTGGTGAAAGAAACCGCTGAGGAACATGAGGCTGAGGCTGATGCTTATCAGTCGAATCATGAAGGGGATTTAGTGGATGCCATCCAACAAGCTGAAGGAAAGTATGATGGCATCATATTTAACCCAGCTGCTTATACACATACAAGCATTGCTCTTAGAGACGCCATCAGCGCAGTCGATGTTCCAGTAGTAGAGGTGCATATTTCCAATGTTCATCAAAGGGAGTCGTTCCGGCAGCACTCCATGCTAGCACCGGTCTGTAAAGGACAGGTAGTGGGACTAGGGTTGATAGGGTACCGCTTGGCTGCATTAGCTCTTTTAGAAAGTTTTGAAGGGAGAAGATAATATGGATAAAATTCGGGGAATTAGACAAAGCATTCAGGATATGGATATAGATGCACTGTTAGTAACGAGTGACAAGAACCGTCGTTATCTTACTGGTTTCACCGGTAGCGCTGGGGCCGTATTAATTACTGGGGAAGACGCTCTTTTCATCACTGATTTCCGTTATACTCAACAAGCAGAAGAGCAGGCAAAAGGTTATAAGATTGTCGAGCATAAAAAAACTTTAGTAGAAGAGATCGCTGATCAAGTAGATCGATTGGGTCTAAAAACAGTAGGTTTTGAACAAGATCTTCTTACATATGGGAACCACCGCCAATATGAGCAGAAATTCGGGGCAGAATTGGTGCCTACATCAGGCTTGGTTGAGAAATTAAGGTTGATAAAGACGGAGGAAGAGATTAGTATATTAAAGGATGCTGTCAAAATTGCAGATGATGCTTTTGAACACATTTTAACCTATATCAAACCTGGGATAAGAGAAATCGATGTGGCTAATGAACTTGAATTCTTCATGCGTAAACAAGGAGCTACTTCATCCAGTTTTGATATCATCGTAGCTTCAGGAGAACGTTCTGCTTATCCACATGGAGTAGCCTCAGAAAAAGAAATCCAGTCTGGAGAGCTTGTAACATTAGATTTTGGTGCCCTATATAAGGGGTATTGTTCCGATATAACACGTACCGTCGCTGTAGGCGAAATAAGCGATGAACTGAAGAAGATATACGACACAGTATTGGAAGCTCAATTACGTGGAATGGATGGTCTCGCTTCAGGAATTACGGGTAAAGAAGCGGATGCATTGACGAGGGATTACATCAAGGAAAAAGGATATGGAGAATATTTTGGCCACTCTACCGGTCATGGTATTGGACTTGATGTCCACGAGGGACCAGGATTATCACATCGCAGCGACAAAGTATTAGAAGCTGGTATGGTGGTAACCGTAGAGCCTGGGATTTATGTTCCAGGAGTTGGCGGATGCAGAATTGAAGACGATGCATTGATTACTGATACAGGTAATGAACGACTAAGCAAATCACCGAAAGAATTAATTACCTTATAGGCTAAACCTGGGAAAAGGAGAGAATTTAAATGATTTCAGTAAATGATTTTAAGACTGGATTAACTATCGAAGTAGATGGGGAAATCTGGTCCGTAGTAGAATTCCAACATGTTAAACCTGGGAAAGGAGCAGCATTTGTTAGATCCAAGCTTCGAAACCTGAGAAATGGTAATATCCAGGAGAAAACATTCCGTGGTGGGGAAAAAGTAGAACGGGCACATATCGAAACAAATAAAATGCAATATCTATATTCCTCCGGTGATGCTCATACATTTATGGATAACAATACGTATGAACAGTTGGAACTTCAAACAAATCAAATTGAATACGAATTGAAATTTTTGAAAGAAAATATGGAAGTCAGTATTCAAACGTATCAGGGGGAAGTCATTGGTGTTGAATTACCGAATAACGTAGAGCTTAAAGTTACGGAAACAGAGCCAGGTGTTAAAGGTGATACTGCCAGTGGCGGAACTAAACCTGCTACAGTTGAAACTGGTTTGGTTGTGCAGGTTCCTTTCTTCGTCAATGAAGGAGATACACTAATCATCAATACATCGGATGGGAAATATGTTTCCCGCGGATAATTAAATAGAAATAACGCAGCACGTCACGATTCTGAATCGTGGCGTGTTTTTTTATGGGTATAAGCTTTACCATGTTTACCATTAGTCAGCAAAGCAAGTAAAGCAAGTCTTCTCCGGCTCGTGTACTTCCTTCTCCTCCCTAAGATAAGGCGAAATCGCTTCGCTTCGCTCCTTGTTTTTCTTTATCTCCTACGATTCAGTACAGTCCATGGCTGAACGTTCGCTTCCGCTTTTGATGGTCATATACATTTTTGTAGTGCATACATTTACATTAAAGAGTTGGTGGATGGGGTGTGGTTTTATTGAGAGAGATCATAGGGTTATTTCCTGAAGTAATGCAGCCGGTCCTTGAAAAAGATGTGGACTGGAGTTCTGTTCAGGAAATTAGAATTCGTGTTGGACAACCAGTCGAACTGGTCTACCATCAACGCTATGAATGGATAGAACGATTGATACCTACAGAGACAGAAAAGAATCATATTCTTAACCAGGTTAGTCAATTTTCTTTGTACCGACTTGAGGATGAATTACGAGAAGGGTTTATCACCATTGAAGGGGGACACCGTATCGGATTGGCTGGCAAAGTTAATACCACCAATGGAACTGTCCAAGCCATCCGTTATATCGCTTCTTTCAACATAAGAGTGGCAAGGGAAAGTCGTGGAGCAGCCCGATCATTGATGGAGCGCCTTATTCATCAAGGAAACTACTGCAATACATTGATAATAGGAGCACCACAAACAGGAAAAACAACACTCCTGAGAGATATCACTTACCACATCAGTACAGGCTGGAAGGGAGTGGGAGCTAAGAAGGTCGCTGTTATTGATGAAAGGTCTGAACTCGGGGCAAGTATTCATGGTGTGCCCCAGCTGGATCTAGGGAGGCGTACGGACATCATGGATGCCTGTCCTAAATCTGAAGGCATGATGATGATGATCAGGTCCATGTCACCTGAGGTGCTGGTGGTTGATGAAATAGGACATCAAAGGGATGTAGACGCTATCCAGGAGGCGATTAATGCTGGCGTGACATTATATTGCACGGTTCATGGAAACAGTTTAGATGAATTGAGAAAGCGTCCATCTATTAAACAGCTTTTAGATCAACGGGTATTTAAGAGGTTTATCATTTTGCGTAAGGAATTCAACCGACCGGCAAGCAAAGCTGTGATTTTGAATGAAATTGAAAACATCATGGATGTGACTGCAGGAGGGAGTGCGAATGAAGTGGATCGGAGCCCTGTTATTACTAGCCGCCACAACATGGGTGGGATTTGAGGTTGCTCGTAAGTTCAAACAGCGCCCAAGACAAATTAAGCAATGGAAGCATGCATTGCAGATGCTCGAAGCTGAAATGGTATATGGGCAGACACCACTTTTAGAAGCATGTAAATACCTATCTAAACAGATGCAAGATCCGATTTCGTGGTTCTTTCGAGACTTGGCTTCAGCAAAAAACACATCTGGTTTAGACTTCAGTCAATTATGGGAGAAAGAATTAGATCGTCACTGGGGGTACACCTCCCTGGGAGAAAATGAAAAAGAGATATTGAAGCAATTTGGACAAACGCTTGGACAACAGGATCTCTTGCACCAAAAGAAACAAGTCCAATTGGCTTTGAGTCATTTAGATAGAGAACTGGAAGACGCTTTAGGCATTTATCATCAATACAACAAAACCGTAAAAGGATTAGGATTCCTGACTGGTTTACTTATCGTGTTGTTACTCATCTAAGGAGGAGGCCGAAGACTGTGATTCAAGATGCCACTGTATTATTTCAAATTGCAGGTATTGGAATTATCGTAGCAATGATTCATAGCATATTGAAGCAGATGGGAAAAGAAGAAATCGCTCAAGTGGTTACCCTGGTCGGGTTTATCATTGTACTCTTCATTGTTCTGAATGGTCTTGCTGATCTATTTCAGCAAATCAAATCGGTATTTTTATTCCAGGGATAGTCTTGTATGGATATCTTACAAATCGTCGCAATCAGTATTGTGTCCAGTATATTGATTTTGTTATTGAAAGAACAGAAGTCCTCACTTGCGTTCATGCTTGCTATTTTTACAGGCTTGATTATCTTTCTGACTCTGATTCAACAGATTTCCCATATTTTCTTATTGATCGATTATATGGCTGGAAAAGCAAACATTCATGGGATGTATGTAGAAACGATTTTAAAGATTATAGGGATTGCTTATATCGCAGAATTTGGTGCTCACTTAACTAAAGATGCAGGGTTATCTTCCATCGCTTCGAAAATTGAATTGGCAGGTAAGGTATTCATTCTCCTTCTATCCATACCAATTCTCACTGCACTGATCGAAGCGATTTTAGGTTTCTTTCCTGGATAATGATGAAAGAAGGGGGATGGGCAGAAATGATAAAGCCCTCCTTAGTCTCGCTATTATTAATCTTATTCTTCTTGTTAATCCCTGCAGGACAAACCTTCGCTGAAGTAAGTCATCCGACAGGACCTGAACCTTTAATGGAAAACATTGATTTTCGTGAATTGAATGAATACTGGAGTTCGATCGTTCGTGAATATGGTGGTTATTTACCCGAGTTGAAACAGATGAATATCAAAGAGATGGCCGAGCAGACCTCAGAGGTTACGATAACTGATTGGCTTACAGGTTTTCTCAAATACTTTTTTCATGAATTGATTGCAAATGGCAAACTGTTGGGAAGTTTGATTTTTTTAACTTTGTTCATCACGGTGCTGCAAACATTACAAAGTGCATTTGAGCAGACAGCAGTAAGCAAGGTCGCATATATGATCGTATACCTGGTGTTGATCATGCTGGCTCTCAATAGTTTTCATTTAGCCGTATCTTATACCAGTGATGCTATCGATGCCATGAGCGCTTTTATCATTGGCCTGCTTCCATTATTACTGGGTATCATGGCTACCTTTGGTCATATGGTGTCTTTATCATTTTTTCATCCGATTATTATTTTCCTTATCCAAGTGAGCGGGGTACTGATTTCAAAAGTGATTCTACCGCTCTTCTATTTATCTGCATTATTATTGATGACGAGTTCGCTGACCGATAAATATAAAGTCGATCAACTTGCACAGTTGTTACGAAATGTAGGGCTGGGTTTGTTAGGGACTTTCTTGACGATTTTCCTGGGAGTCATATCTGTTCAAGGTGCTGCTACTGCCATACAGGATGGGGTGGCGATGAAAACAGCACGTTTTGTCACTGGAAACTTTGTCCCTGTGATCGGAAGGCTATTTACAGATGCTACCGATACAGTACTTGGAGCTTCGTTATTACTAAAAAATACAATTGGCTTGGCTGGAGTAATCATTGTAATTGGACTGGCTTTGTTTCCCGCACTAAAAGTGTTGGCAATTGCACTTACCTTCAAAGTCGCAGCTGCTGTGCTGCAGCCAATCGGAAATGGTCCCGTCGTAACAAGCATCTCTATCATCAGTAAACATATCCTGTATATATTTGCCTGTTTACTAACAGTTACCTTTATGTTCTTCCTGTTAATTGCCATTTTAGTAGCAGCAAGCAATTTGACAATGATGGTTCGGTAAGGAGGAAAAAACAGTGGCTTTCATTATTCAATGGGTGACGGAGATCGTAATATTCCTTCTCTTGGCAATGGTGATAGATTTCCTGCTCCCTTCCGGTAAAATGCAAAAGTATGCCAGACTGGCGATTTCGTTAATCCTTGTATTGATTTTCTTAAACCCATTGTTCAGGCTATTCAATACAGATATTAATCAGTTGATACAAACACAGGCACAAATATTCGCGAATCAGACTATGGAAGAAGAAACTTTAAAAAAATCAGTAGAATCAAAGAAAAATGAAATACAAGCGTCCCAGGATGCATATATATTAGAACAAATGGTTGTCCAAATGAAATCTCAAGCTGAAGAAACGCTGGCTCAAGACTATGAGGTGGAGATACAGGATATCAATTTTCTCTTTACTCAGGAGCAGAAGGATATAGAACATCTCGAATCGGTGGTTGTTACGTTAGCTAAAGAAGAAGTGATTGATTCGATAGACCAGGTCGAGATTGACTTAGAAGCTTCTGAGGAAAAAAGAGACAAGCAAATGGATGAAGCCATTACATCCTATTTAGCACAGCTTTGGCAGTTAAAACAAAATCAAATAACGATTCAATGGGAGGGTGCAAATGAGTAAATGGCAGGATATTTTCTCTTTCCTTAAAAAAGAGGATGGGAAAAAGCTGAATAAGCGAGGGTACATCGTGCTAATCGGTTTGATTGGTCTGTTGCTCTTGATGGTAGGGAACATCTTCCAGAAACCTTCCCCGGACCCCATAGATTTGGCAGCCCCTTCTGACTCAGGAGCCGCAGCAGAAACCTCCATTAATAATGCTGATACGAATGAGGGGATCAAGGAATTGGAAGATAGTTATGAAAAAGAACTTACGCCCTTGTTAGAAAACATCAAGGGAGTAAGTGAAGTTGAAGTGATGGTAAACCTGGGGGCGACAAAAGAAAAACTATATGACAAAAACCTCATTATTGGCAAACAAACAACCCAAGAGTCAGATAAAAATGGTGGAGAAAGGAGTATTGAGGATTACTCTCGGGAGCAGCAGCTGGTGCTAGTTAGACAGGGCGATCAAGAGCTTCCGTTATTGATACAAACAAAAAAACCAAATGTTAAAGGGGTGTTGGTGGTAGCGAAGGGTGTGGATCATATGCAAGTCAAACAATGGGTAGTAGAAGCGGTTTCACGAGTAATGGATGTACCGAGCCACAGGGTATCGGTTATGCCGAAAAATTAATAAGGGGGAAGCGTAATGGTTAAAAAGCAAACCGTTTGGTTATTGACGATGTTGAGTTTGATGATTGTATTAAGTGTATATTACATGACTGCACCAGAAGGCGATGAGATGGCCTTTATCAATGAGGAAGATGTGAGCCAGAACGAAAACGGTGAAGAGATGCCGGCTGATGCAAATGGTGAGGGGACAGCCATCTCTCAGATGTCTACTGAGGAATTGTTCGCAGCGATTCGGATGGAGAAACAAGATGCAAGAGATAAACACCATGAGCAATTATCTGATATCGTAGCTTCCAGTGACTATAGCACGGAAGAAAAGAATGATGCACTTCAAGAAATGCAGCAGCTGCAAGAGCTACAGACCAAGGAATCCATTTTAGAAACTACCATCCAGGCTAATGCCCAATATGATGATGTACTGGTCAGAGTGGAAGACGATGTCATTAATGTCACTGTTAAAGCTAATGAGCTTTCGAAAAAAGAAACGAACAATATCATTAAAATGGCTGTGGATGAATTCGGAGAAAAGCCAGTCCGGGTAAAATTCCAGCCATCCAGTTCATAAATAAGGGATCCTCATAAAGAGTCCTCAGGCTGTCGAGAAAGTCTCGGCAGCTTTTTTGTGTTCTTTTGTTAACAAGGACCAAGGTACCTTTTTAGAAAACGCATTTAGAGCAAAGTTGAAGTTTATACGACATTTATCGTAGAATGTTAGAAGGAGTTATTAATACCTGTTATTAAATACGCAATAAAAAAACAAGGGGTGCCATCTATGTTGAAAGTTCAAGAAATCAGAGAATTGATAAAATTGATTGATGATTCAAAAATCGATGAATTCTGTTATGAAACGAACGGAACGAAAGTAACCATGAAAAAACAAGGCGGACAAGTTGTCAGCCAACAAGTAGCAGAGCCAGTACAACCTGCTGCTCCAGCGACGGTAGAGAAGCAAGCTCCAGTTGAGCAAGCGCCAGAAAAACCAGCTGAAAAACCTGCACAGGAAGAGAACAAGCAGGAAACTCCAGCAGCAGCGTCGCCTGATTATGATTCAGAAGTTACCTCACCAATGGTGGGAACCTTCTATGCAGCTTCCTCACCAGAAAATGATCCATACGTACAAATAGGCGATAAAGTAAAACCTGATTCTGTCGTTTGTATTGTTGAAGCGATGAAATTATTTAATGAAATTGAAGCGGAAGTAGCCGGAGAGATTGTAGAAATCTTAGTAGAGGATGGAGAATTAGTTGAATATGGGCAGCCGCTTTTCCGGGTAAAGAAGGTTTAATGGGGGTGGCTATATGATTAAAAAGTTGTTGATTGCTAATAGAGGAGAAATTGCAGTCCGTATTATAAGGGCTTGTAAGGAAATGAATATTGAAACGGTCGCTATATATTCCGAAGCGGATAAAGAAGCACTGCATGTCCAATTAGCTGATGAAGCCTACTGTATTGGCCCGACTTTAAGTAAGGATAGTTATTTAAATTATACAAACATCATGAGTCTGGCAAAACTAACAGACGTAGATGCTATCCACCCAGGTTATGGCTTTCTTGCTGAGAATGCAGAATTCGCGGAAATGTGCAATGAGTGTAATGTGACCTTTGTTGGTCCTTCTGCATATGCTATTTCAAAAATGGGCACCAAAGACGTAGCCCGTGAAACGATGAAAGAGGCAGGCGTACCTGTTGTGCCAGGGTCTGAAGGTATCATAGCTGACGAAAAAGAAGGAATCAAAGTAGCAGAGGAAATAGGCTACCCTGTCATAATTAAAGCTACAGCAGGCGGTGGTGGAAAAGGAATCCGTGTGGCCCGGGACGAAGAGGATCTGGTCAAAGGTATCCGCGTCACCCAAAATGAAGCAGAAAAAGCCTTTGGAAATCCGGGTGTTTATATTGAGAAGTTCATTGAAGACTTCCGCCATGTGGAGATCCAAGTGTTGGCTGATAATTACGGCAATGCCATCCACTTAGGGGAGCGGGATTGTTCCATTCAGCGTCGACTGCAAAAATTGATCGAGGAAACACCATCACCAGCAATCAGTCCGGAAATGCGCGCTGATATGGGAGAGGCGGCAGTTAAAGCGGCTTTAGCTGTTGACTATTCTGGCGCTGGTACAGTAGAGTTCATTTTCGATCAACAGCAGAACAGCTATTATTTCATGGAAATGAATACCCGTATCCAAGTAGAACATCCGGTTACCGAGATGGTTACAGGAGTAGATTTGATCAAGGAACAGATCAAAGTTGCCTCCGATGAGAAGCTAGAGTATGCCCAGGAGGATATAACATTTGAAGGATGGGCGATGGAATGCCGTATCAACGCGGAAGATCCATTCAAAGACTTCATGCCATCACCTGGGAGAATTCAAATGTACCTTCCACCAGGCGGTTTAGGGGTCCGTATAGACTCTGCTGCTTATCAAGGGTACATGATTCCTCCATATTACGATTCCATGATAGCCAAATTGATTACTTATGGTCGTACAAGAGAAGAAGCGGTCAACCGTATGAGCCGGGCATTGGATGAATTTGTTGTCGATGGTATCAAGACCACTATCCCATTTCATCAGCGAATGATGAAACATCCTGTTTTCGTCGGCGGAGACTTCAACACGAAGTTTTTAGAGAAATATCCTATAATGGATGAAGAGTAGTGGGGAAGGAGTGAACGGAATGAGTGAACAACGCTTATTGAACGTAAGTAGTGATTCTTCACTTGGTAATGTCGAGATTGCCCCGGAAGTTATTGAAGTCATTGCGGGAATTGCTGCATCTGAAGTTGCAGGTGTGGCAGCGATGCGTGGAAACTTTGCTTCTGGTGTGGTTGAACGATTGGGAAAGAAAAACCATGGTAAAGGGGTCAAGGTAGAGCTTGAAGAAGATGGTATCAGCATTGATGTGTACGTTGTAATGGATTATGGCATCTCTATTCCGGGGGCTGCTCAGAAAATTCAGGACAATATCCGTCAGGCATTGATGAACATGACAGCTCTTGAGATCAGCGAAATCAATATCCATGTGGTCGGCGTACAGATGGAATTGAAAGAAGACGACGACTTAGAAGAAGAATAACTAGAGAAAGGTCATAGGACATAAGCTCCTATGACCTTTTTGTTTTGCTTCACTGTTACCACTCAGTGTTAATTTTACAGTTAAAGCTCCCTTTTGCTGAAGACTCAGTTAGGTCCGTTACAAAGGGGGAGTTGGGATGAGCTGGGAAACGACTCGCTTTCCAGCTTCATCGCCTAGAAACTCGTGACATAAGCAGTCCATCAACGGGAAGAAAGAGCCCTTCCCTTTTGCTATTCTGCTTATGCGTGTCGTGTCTCCCAAGGCGATTACGCATTCATTTCTTTACTGCGGGGGACCTGGCAAGCTTCCTCGGGCTAAAGCCCTGTGGAATCTCGCCTAGCCCCTTCTCCCGCGGGAGCCCCTAAACTCCAATATTATCTCGAAATCAAGTCTTCGACTTTTCTACCCTAATATATTATGAAAAATTAACAACAACTTTTAGAGCCTTAATAAAAAAACGGAGGATTTGCATATTAAAAGAGAATGGTTCTTTAATCTTTTTAATGGATAGGAGAGGGAGCCGTGTACCCTCGCGAACTCCCACCCGAAGAACAGGCCGGTTATGGTTTAAGATAGCTTTTCAATTGATAAAATGTTATCATTCTTACGGATATAACGTAAAAGAGTACCTAAAGGAGATTGAAACATGAAACGACACCTTGCTCGTGAAAAAGCATTTCAAGTATTATTTCAAGTAGACGTCAATGATATAGAAATGGAAGAAGCAATTGACCATTTATTGGAAGAAACAGATAGCGATGCATTCATGGAACAATTAGTTCATGGCGTCTTTGACAAAAAACAGGAATTAGACGATAAAATAGCCGACCATTTGGAAAATTGGAGCGTCAAGCGACTGCCTTTAGTGGAAAAAACTTTGCTCCGTATGGCAGTTTATGAAATGGATCATGTGGATGATGTTCCTGACCAGGTGGCAATCAATGAAGCAATTGAATTAGCTAAAGTTTTTGGAGATGAAAAATCTGGTAAATTCATTAACGGTGTGTTATCAAAGATGACTAAATAACAATAAAGGGGTTGTTTCGTGTGGGTGCAAACATTATATATGGAAAAGAACTGGCAACAGAGCTTCGTGAAGAAATGAGACAAGAAGTGTCAGAATTAAAAGCGAAAAACATTGTACCAGGCCTTACTGTAATAATTCTCGGAGAGGACCCTGCATCACTTTCCTATGTAAGAGGAAAACAAAAAGCATCAGAAAAGGTTGGAATGGAATCGAAGTTGATTGAGATGCCAGAAACGACTTCTGAGCAGGATTTGCTAGACCTTATTTCGGAACAGAATAAAGATGAGACAGTACATGGTATCCTTGTGCAATTGCCGCTTCCCGATCATATCTCTGAACAAAAAGTTATAGAGGCAATTGATCCTGCTAAAGATGTGGATGGTTTCCATCCAATAAACGTGGGAAGAATGATGACAGGGCAGGATACATTTTATCCTTGTACCCCATATGGAATACTTGTCATGCTAAAAAAAGCTGAAATTGAAACAAAAGGCAAGCATGTTGTAGTGGTAGGACGCAGTAATCTTGTAGGTAAACCTGTCGGCCAGCTTTTATTGAATGAGGATGCCACGGTTACCTATTGCCATTCGAAGACGCCTGATTTAGCATTTCATACAAAACAGGCGGATATTGTTATTGTAGCTGCGGGCAAAGCTGGCCTAGTTAAAGGCGACCATATTAAAGAGGGAGCGGTTGTCATTGATGTCGGTGTGAATCGGGTTGACGGAAAGCTAGTGGGTGATGTTGATTTTGCCTCTGTTGAACCGATAGCTTCCCATTTGACTCCAGTACCTAAAGGTGTCGGACCAATGACGATAACTATGTTATTACATAACACCATAAAAGCTGCTAAAAAAATCAATGATATCAATTAAAAGGAGCTTTTGATTGTGGAGGATCGTTATTTAACCGTTACCGCACTGACAAAATATATTAAGCGTAAGTTCGCTGCTGATTCCCATTTGAAAGAGGTATGGTTGCGCGGAGAAATATCCAATTTCAAACACCATAGCCGTGGGCATATGTACTTGTCTTTGAAGGATGATAAAGCTCGGATCCAAGCGGTCATGTTTGCCGGCAATAATCGGTTCTTAAAATTCATCCCTGAAAACGGGATGAATGTGCTGGTTAGGGGCGAAGTAGGCGTATACGAACCGATGGGTCAGTATCAATTGTACATTCATGAAATGGAACCAGATGGAATTGGTGCTTTATATCTCGCTTTCGAACAACTGAAAGAAAAACTAGAAAAGGAAGGGCTATTCTCACCTGCTGAGAAAAAGCCTCTGCCTCCTTATCCTAACCATATCGGTATCATCACGTCACCTACCGGAGCGGCAATCCGCGATGTCATGACTACCATAGAACGCCGATACCCTGTGGTAAAGCGATCGGTCCTCCCTGTATTAGTACAAGGAGAACGAGCAAAAGATTCTATTGTCAAAGCAATCGAGTATGCCAACAAGTTGGGGAATTTTGATGTCCTTATTGTAGGGAGAGGCGGTGGTTCTATCGAGGATTTATGGAGCTTTAATGAAGAAGCCGTAGCACGTGCGATAGCCGCTTCCAAGATCCCTGTCATTTCTGCTGTCGGACATGAAACGGACTACACCATCAGTGATTTTGTCGCCGATGTACGGGCAGCCACACCGACCGGAGCAGCTGAACTGGCTGTGCCGTCACAAATCGAATTAAATCAGCGCATCACCGTTTTAACCCAAAGGCTCCAGCGTGCATTGCAGTCGGAGCAGACAGCTGCCTGGAAACGCTTGGATCGACTGCAGCGTTCCTATGCATTCAAGTATCCTGCACTATTAATGCGGCAAAAAGAGCAGGAACTGGACCGGCTGCTCGATTCATTAAATAAGCGGGTAGAAAGCCATAAGAAGCAAAAACGAGATCAAGTAAAACACTTACAGACCAGGTTACAGCAACAACACCCAGAAAAGCAGATCAAGCAAACCGGTGAGCGTCTGGAAGTACTGGGTCAGCGCTTAACTCGTGATTTCCGTATCCAGATCAGAGAAAAAGAAAAGCAATTTGATAATGTACTTGAAAAGTTGTCATTACTTAACCCACTCGAAATAATGAAAAGAGGTTATGCTATTCCTTTCAATGAGAGCGGAGACGTCATTAAAAGTGTAGAATCTGTGCAACCAGGAGAGGCGATCCAGGTTAAATTGCAAAATGGAAGCCTGGATTGCCAGGTTTGGGGAATAGAGGAGGATGAAAATGAGCGAAAGTCATAAGGAGTTAAGCTTTGAAGAAGCGATCGAGCAATTGGAAAACCTAGTGGAAAAGCTGGAAGAAGGGGATGTGCCGCTAGAAAAAGCGATCAATTATTACCAGGAAGGGATGAAATTGTCTAAAACCTGTAGTGAAAAGTTGAATCGTGTCGAGCAGCAAATGCAGCAAATTTTGAATGAACATGGTGAATTCGAACCCTTTTCAGTGCAGGAGGAAGAATAGTGGATCAGGCACTTTCCGATTATTTAGAACAACGCCAAAGCATGGTGAACGAATACTTAGATGATTATATAACTGGAAAGCCCATTCTTACCAGCCTTAAGACATCGATGCTGTATTCGATTCATGCCGGCGGTAAACGCCTCCGGCCGATTCTTATGATGGCTGCCTGTGAAGCATTCGGTGGAAATAAAAAGGAAGTTCTTCCTGTAGCGGTAGCCCTGGAAATGATTCATACGTACTCTCTCATCCATGATGATTTACCTGCGATGGACGATGATGATATGCGGAGAGGCCAGCCGACCAATCACCGCAAGTTTGATGAAGCGACTGCAATATTGGCTGGAGATGCTTTGTTAACATTAAGCTTTCAGACGATTATGGAAGCGGAACACCTGACTGCAGAACAAAAAGTATACCTTGTCCACGAGCTTTCTACAGCAAGTGGTGCGCTCGGTATGGTAGCAGGGCAATTAATGGATATGGAAAGTGAAGGGAATAAAATTTCCCTTGAACATCTCGAACAAATTCATCACTTGAAAACCGGCAGGCTTTTAAGCTTTGCTTTAATGGCTGGAGCCTATATTGGTGGAGCTTCAGAGGATCAGCTCAATTCCATAAAAGAAACAGCGGACTTGCTGGGGATCATCTTTCAGATTCAGGATGACATTCTCGATGTAAGCGGTAATGAGGAGAAATTGGGGAAACCAGTGGGCAGTGACTCGACGAACCATAAAAGCACGTATCCAAGTATGCTTGGCCTGGAAGGATCAATTACTCAAAAAGAGCATTACGTCGCTCGGGCTAAATCGTCATTAAAACAAGCTGATGTAGGAGAAACCAAGCTTTTCACACTTATTGACCATTTAAGCAACCGTGATCATTGAGCATACAGTTTAATTGAGGAAGTCTGACGTTTATGGTATATTATAAGTACATAAGGGATGGTGCAGTATTCTAGTCAGCCCTCCGTTCCTGAAGGCGGGCCTAAAAATCCGCCAAAGGGCATATCGATGAAGTTCCTTGTGTTGGCTTGAGGCGCCCAGCCTTGGGTCGATGCTGGGAGTTAAGGTAGTGGGGCGATCCGCAAAGGCATGTGGGCGTTGACCCTGCTTCCGCGGAGGCCCATATCTGTGATGGTTTCTTAGCCGGAAATCATGATGGAATGGGGTATGAACCTGCTTTATATGGAGGAATTCTGTATGAGCAGCGTAGCCTGCCTTGAGTGGGCTTGAGGGGATTATGGAATTAAAGATGCGTGGAAGGATGGCCACCTTTTCACGGGTTTTTTCGCCATATGAAATCAAGCCTGCAAAAGAGGCTAAGGAACGGTTAAAGGCTGTTGAGGAAATCTCCTAGACTGTTTGCCAAGACACGCAATAGGAATTATAGTGCGGACTGAGTGGTAATCCAGTCCGGCTTTCGGAAACGGAGTCGATCCGGGTTTAAAGGGGAACCGCCAGAATGGTGACATTCGGTATCTGGATGGGAAAACCTACTGGACCTAAGCCGCAATTTTTACCTATTGGGTGACCATTCCTTCTCTTACATAATCTACAAATGAGGTTGCACATGGATAATCAATTAAAAAAATCATTAAGGTTCAGTATAAGTATTGCCGTTATCACATTTGTGTTAGCGGCTATTTTTTCAGTAATATCTTCTTCCGTGCTAAGCGGGGTCATTTGGTATATTGGATTAGTTATCGTTTTCATTATAGTATTGATTGGTGTTATATTTGATATGTTAGGAATTGCAGCTACTGCTGCATCGGAGCCGCCATTCCATGCGATGGCCGCTGAAAAAGTACCAGGTGCCAGACAGGCGATCATCATTGTCCGTAATGCCGATCGCTTCGCCAGTTTTTGTAACGATGTCATAGGGGATATCTCCGGCATCGTCAGTGGTACAGCTTCTGCACTGGTAGTCATCCAGTTGGCCAATGCGTTTGGACATTCGGAGGGGTCTACGCTGCAAATAACTATATCGGTCATATTAACAAGCTTAGTAGCCGCGTTGACAGTAGGCGGGAAAGCTATCGGCAAATTTTTCGCCATTCACTCTTCTACAAAAATCATATATTTTGCTGCAAGAGTGATCGCATGGATAGAGAATAAGTTGAAGATAAATATCGTATCAAAACCAGCCGAGGCTTCTAGAAAAACACGTTAAAGATAGGAGGTCCATTTATGGATCTAAAGAAAATTCAAGATCCTTCGTTTGTCAGGGATCTTTCCGACGAAGACTTGAAACAGCTAGCCTCAACAATAAGAACTTTTCTAATTGAAAACCTTTCAAAAACAGGCGGTCATCTTGGAGCCAATCTTGGGGTCGTGGAGTTGACCCTTGCTCTTCATAAAGTATTCCAAAGCCCGAAAGACCGATTTATTTTCGATGTGGGTCACCAATCCTATATTCATAAGATATTGACAGGACGAGCGGGCCAGTTTGGGACATTAAGACAGTATAAAGGACTGTGTGGATTTCCTAAACGGTGTGAAAGTGAACATGATTTATGGGAAACTGGTCATAGTTCTACGTCACTATCGGCAGCGATGGGAATGGCTATCGCACGTGATGTAAAAGGAGAAGATCATTCTATCCTCCCGGTCATTGGTGATGGAGCATTAACTGGTGGTATGGCTTTAGAAGCGCTCAACCATATTGGCCATGAAAAGAAAAATATTACGGTTATACTTAATGACAATGAAATGTCGATTGCTAAAAATGTCGGTGCACTTCATAATGCATTGGGACGAATGAGGAGCGCAGGAAAATATAATCGAGCTAAAGATGATCTGGAATGGTTGTTGAAAAAAATTCCTGCAGTCGGCGGCAGGCTGGCGCAAGCTGCCGAGCGTCTTAAAGATAGCATGAAATATTTTGTCGTGCCTGGAATGTTTTTTGAAGAACTAGGTTTTACTTACTACGGTCCTGTGGATGGTCATGATTTTCAAGACTTATTGGAAAATCTTAATTATGCGAAGAAAACAGAAGGGCCAGTCATTGTTCATGTGATGACCCAAAAAGGGAAAGGATATCATCCTGCTGAAACAGATAAGACGGATAAATGGCATGGGGTAGGACCTTATAAAATCGATTCTGGTGAAAAAATCAAGCCTGATACAGCTCCACCGGCTTGGAGTTCAGTGATAACCGAGGCGCTGCGACGGGAAGCCCGTGAAGACAAACGAATTGTTGCCATTACTCCAGCCATGATTTTAGGCTCTAAATTAGAGAAATTCGGGGAAGAATTTCCGGACCGGTTATATGACGTGGGAATAGCTGAACAGCACGCTACCACAGTAGCTGCTGGATTAGCTACCCAGGAGATGAAGCCATTTCTTGCGATTTATTCTACATTCTTGCAGCGTGCATATGATCAAGTCGTTCATGATGTGTGCCGCCAAAATCTGAATGTCGTTTTCGGCATTGACCGGGCAGGACTGGTAGGAGCTGATGGAGAAACGCACCAGGGTGTATTTGATATAGCGTTTTTAAGAAACTTACCAAATATAACCCTGATGATGCCGAAAGATGAAAATGAAGCACAGCATATGGTGCATACAGCGATGAAATATGATGACGGGCCGATGGCTATTCGTTATCCTCGTGGTAATGCAAAAGGAGTAGCAGTCGACCCTGCCCCTAAACCGATAGAAATTGGCAGCTGGGAAACCTTACAGGAAGGTTCTGACGCTGTTGTATTGACATTTGGTACCACGATTGACATGGCTTTGGAGGCCAGTGAAGAACTGAAGAAGCAGGGAATCTCGATTAGAGTGGTTAATGCCAGGTTTCTAAAGCCTTTGGATGAAAAAATGCTTCATGGCATAATGCAGGAAAAATTGCCGATTCTGACTATTGAAGAAGCTGTATTGAAAGGTGGCTTCGGCTCAAGTATCCTTGAATTTGCTGAAGAGAACCTTTATAGGAATCAGTCAATCAAGCGTATGGGTATCCCGGATCGTTATATTGAGCACGGCAAAGTGCCTGAATTGTTGAAAGAAATCGATTTGACAAAAGAAGCTGTCGTTGTGAATCTGAAAGAACTAATACCAAGTAAACAAAAAAGGGCTTGAAGATATGGCGAAGAAAGTAAGACTGGATATATTACTGGTCGAAAGAGGTATAATAGAAACAAGAGAAAAAGCTAAAAGGACCATAATGGCAGGTCTTGTTTATTCTGAAAGTGCCCGTCTGGATAAACCTGGCATGAAGGTGGATGAAGATCTCTCCTTACATGTAAAAGGAAAGCTGATACCTTATGTGAGTCGCGGTGGTCTGAAGCTTGAAAAAGCGATTAAAGAATTTGACCTAAACTTGAAAGATAGAATCATGATTGATGTCGGATCGTCCACCGGCGGTTTTACAGATTGTGCATTACAAAATGGGGTAAAAAGTAGTTACGCTATAGATGTAGGCTATAATCAGCTGGATTGGAAATTAAGAAATGATCCTCGTGTATATGTGATGGAGCGGACAAACTTTCGTTATGTAACCGCTGATGACTTAATCCATGGAGCCCCTGATTTTGCTTCGATTGATGTCTCCTTCATATCACTGCGGTTGATTTTACCTGTATTATCCCAGCTTTTACAGGAAGAAAGTGACATTATTGCATTGATTAAGCCACAATTCGAAGCGGGTAGAGACCAAGTCGGTAAAAAAGGGATCGTCCGTGACCCGAAAATCCATGAAGAAGTGCTCAAAGGAATCATTGACTTTGCTCAGGAGCAAAATTATACGGTTGCGAATATATCGTTTTCGCCTATTACCGGGGGAGACGGAAATATTGAATTCTTAGCACATTTCCTCTGGAAACCCGATAAAGAAGGTAATCGTTTCTCCGATGTCGAAATAAGGGATATTGTGAAAGAAGCACATCAGACACATCGGAAGCATGCGTAGAAAGGAAGAGGGCTGCCTTGATGTGTAGCCCTCTTTTTATGCGAGTTGTATGTTTTAGATTGGAGGAATATTTCTGTGAATAAAGGTCAGCGTCATATTAAGATTCGTGAATTGATTACAAATAATGATATTGAAACACAGGATGAACTTGTCGACCGTTTGAAAAGTCTTGGATATAACGTCACCCAGGCTACAGTGTCTAGAGATATAAAAGAATTGCATTTAGTAAAAGTACCAATGATTGATGGAAGGTATAAATATAGTCTTCCGGCCGACCAACGCTTCAATCCATTGGAAAAGCTTCATCGACTTATGATGGATGCATTTGTAAGTATCGACCGTGCCGGACATTTCATCATTTTAAAAACATTACCAGGCAATGCTAATGCTGTGGGTGCATTGATTGATAATTTAGACTGGGAAGAAATAATGGGTACCATTTGCGGTGACGATACTTGCTTGATTATTTGCCGCAGCGAGGAACAGACGCAGATGATATCGGATCAATTGCTGGAAATGCTATAAAGCGGAACAGAGACATCCTTGGATGAAAAGGAAGGTCTAAGAAATGGGGAAGTCGAGGTGGCTCAACGATGTTAATGGAACTTTCTATTCGCGATTTTGCTATCATTGATCAAATTTCTGTCAACTTTAAAGATGGCTTGACTGTATTGACCGGAGAAACCGGGGCAGGAAAATCCATCATTATTGATGCGATCCAATTACTCGCTGGTGGACGCGGTTCTGTAGAGTTTGTCCGGTATGGCAGCAAGAAAGCTGAGATAGAAGGATTGTTTTCCGTAGAGGGATACCATCCTGTTTATGATAAAGGAGAGGAATTCGGGGTTGATATCGAGGAAGACGGCATGATAGTGCTGCATCGAACGATAACTTCTCAAGGAAAGAGTATCTGCCGTGTAAACGGAAAACTTGTCACGCTCGCTATTCTCCGGGAATTTGGTAAAACGCTTATAGATATCCATAGTCAGCATGAAACACAATCGCTAATGGATGTAGAACGGCATATTGAGTTGTTGGATTTATATGCAAATAAAGAAATAACGCAGGCAAAAGAAGAATACCAAAAGTTATATGATAAGTACCAATCTTTACGGAAAAGATATAGAGAATTGAATGACAATGAACAGGAAATGGCTCAACGACTTGATTTATTAGAGTTTCAATGGAATGAACTGCAAGCAGCTGAGCTGGAGCCTAATGAAGATACTGTATTGACGGAAGAACGAAATCGCTTAGTCAATTATGAAAAAATTTATTCTGGCATCCAAGATGCTTATCAGGCTCTTTATGGAGAACAAAAAGGTTTGGATTGGGTCTCTCATTCGCTGACTGCGTTAGAAGGAGCTAAGGATTATGATGAACAGATAAAGAAAATGTCAGAAGAAATGTCCAATCATTATTACCTGATGGAAGAAATGACATTTCAACTTAGCTCCCAGCTTGAACAGTTGGAATTTGATCCAGAACGTCTGGATGAAATCGAGAGCAGGTTGAATGAAATCAATCGACTTAAGAAAAAATATGGGCAAAGTGTTGAAGAAATTCTGGAGTACAGTTCAAAAATCGAAGAGGAAATCGAAGAAATTAAAAATAAAGATTCACATTTAACCAAGCTTGAGAGCGATATCAAAGAAATCGGACAAGATGCCGCTCTGGAAGCAAAGCACATCCAGGATATCAGAGTGAAGGCTTCCGAGGAACTCGCCCATGCTATTCAACAGGAGTTGAAAGGTTTATACCTGGAAAAGGCATCTTTCGCGGTGGATATCCAAACTAAAAGTGGGCAGCAGGATGACCCGGTATTTGAAGGCAGGAATGTCAAATTGATGCCCAGCGGCTTCGACTTGGTCAAATTTTTGATAACCACAAACCCCGGAGAACCCTTAAAAGAAATTCACAAAGTTGCCTCGGGCGGGGAACTTTCCCGCGTAATGCTTGCCCTAAAAAAGATTTTTTCAAAGCATCAGGGTGTTACCAGCGTCATTTTTGACGAAGTGGATACTGGTGTCAGCGGGCGTGTCGCGCAAGCTATCGCTGAAAAAATATATGGAATTTCAGAGTCCTCTCAAGTCCTCTGTATTTCTCATTTACCCCAGGTGGCTTCCATGGCTGATACCCATTTGCAGATTGAGAAGCATGTGAGTGGGGATCGTACTTCCACTTCCTTGAAGGAGTTGACACAACAAGATAAAGTTGATGAAATCAGCAGGATGATTACAGGTGCAGAATTGACAGAAACGACAAGAGAACATGCAAAAGAATTACTGGAACTGGCACTTAAACATAAATCGAACGAACACATAAAATCGCGCTGATAGCAGCGTGATTTTATTATTAATTTTTACGTTAATAGCACTTTTTATCCAACCTTTTACATTAGAAATGTTTCAGGAATTGTTCCCTCTTTTTTCTGACTCGAGCTGTGTTTAAAAAGCGCCTGCTTAGACCACATTAAAAGTAAACCATTCGATTGAGATGGTGTGGGTTAGAGGCGAGGAGTTGGAACATTTGAAATTTAAGCAACAGATGAGATATGCAGCAGGTTTAATCCTTTTGCTCACCATGATTGTAATACCGTTTCTAAGCCCTGTACAAAAATATTTATCCATTCCGACAGAATGGACCACCTTTCAAGAACAAGGCATAACCAGTGTGCCAGCTATAAAAGATATAAATGAAGCAGAAGGTTCTTCGATACATGCCCTTCAATCCAGTAAAGAAAACTCCTCAACAGATGAGTTCTTCTATAACGTTGCCGGCTTGCCGTTGAAAAAAATCAACGTGGATTATCTTAGTGACTATAAAGTCATACCCGGAGGTCAATCGATTGGTGTCAAACTGCACACTAAGGGTGTATTAGTAGTGGGACATCATCAGGTGAAGACAGACTCAAATCAGGTATCTCCAGGTGAAAAGGCGGGGATTGAAGTTGGCGATATACTTCTGAAGGTAAATGGCAAAGAATTAGAAAAAATGTCAGAAATGGCACCGATTGTGAAAGCAGCTGGTGAAAAGGAAAAAGATCTTAAAGTAACGGTCAAGCGGGGAAAAGAAACGTTTGATACAAATCTTACTCCGACTTACGATGTAAAAGACCAGAAATTCCGTATCGGTCTTTATATCCGTGATTCAGCTGCAGGTATCGGGACAATGACCTTTTATGACCCTAATTCAAAAAAATATGGAGCGCTAGGTCATGTGATTTCTGATATGGATACTCAAAAGCCGATTGAGATTCATGAAGGTACAATCGTCAGGTCCAATGTTACTTCCATTCAAAAAGGAAGTGAAGGGGTTCCAGGAGAAAAGAAAGCCGAATTCTCTGCGGATCGTAACCGTATTGGTGAAATCACCAAAAACAGCCCTTTCGGTATATTTGGAAAGTTGGACAATGGAATTACCAATGGTGTAAGTGATAAACCGATGCCAATTGCTTTATCACATGAAGTAAAAGAAGGCCCTGCAAAAATTTTAACCGTAGTTGAAGGTGAAAAAGTACAGGAGTTCGATGTGGAGGTAGTAAGTACCGTTCCACAAAAGCATCCTGCCACAAAAGGAATGGTGGTAAAAATCACAGATCCTGAATTATTGAAGGAAACAGGTGGCATCGTGCAAGGGATGAGCGGCAGTCCGATTATTCAAGATGGAAAAGTCATCGGAGCAGTTACCCACGTTTTTGTAAACGACCCTACCTCAGGCTATGGTGTCCATATTGAATGGATGCTTCAAGAAGCAGGTATTGACATCTATAAACAGCAAGCAAGTTGAAGCCGTAGCATTTACGGCTTTTTTTTATTGGCTTTGTTAAACGTGTTATTAATGATTTTATAAGCGGCTTATTCAACTAAATGCCGTTTAATGGAACACTCGATTTAGAGATGTTTATCTAAATAACGGTCCGGTGGGGAACGACTCCCTTTCAGCGGGCAAGCGCTTAGCCTCCTAAGACTTCGTCTTGTCATTTTCATCCTGACTTAACCCACGCACGAAGGAAATGCGTAGCAGTTTCGAGGAGTCTCGCCGTTCCCCTCCGTACCTTGCCGTAGAAAGTTCTCGAAATCACACTTGTGGAACCGCACTAGGATGTTGAAAAAAGACTTTGGCCGCTTCATATCCTTTGTAAATGCATCAGTATGAAGGTAGTTGTACATTCTTTCTCTTTATTACTAAACTGGCTGGATGGTCAGGGAAACGGCGAGACTCCCGTGGGAGAAGGGGCTAGGCGAGATTCCACAGCCCTTGCCCGAGGAAGCTTGCCAGGCCCCCGCAGGAAAGAAATGAATGCGTAATCGCCTTGGGAGACACGACACGCATAAGCAGAACAGCAAAAGGGAAATGTTCTTTCTTCCCGTTGATGGACTGCTTATGTCACGAGTGTCTAGGCGATGAAGCTGGAAAGCAAGTTGTTTCCCAGCCCATCCCAATCCTCTCATGGTAACGGACTCAATTATCTCGAAAAGGAGTCTTCAGCAAAAGGGAAGGTAAACATTAAGGTTTAACTAAGGCTTTTTATAAAAACTTAATTCCTTTTTTGGAAAATTTATGTTACTATACTTTATATAAAGATTTTTCGACAAACAGGAAATTCGCCTAGCATTAATTGTAGAATATAATCGAAAACAATAGAAAATCAAAGTAAATAGAAGCATTTTAAAAATAATTAAATTTTTTTCACTAAATTAAAAGGATTATCTGCACGATTGTCGAATACATTACTTGGAAACACAGGCGGAAAATACAAGGAGGAATCAAATAAAGTGGAAAAAATTAAAATTGGTTTGGCAGACGATAATCGTGAGTTGATCAAGTTGTTGGAAGAGTATTTTGAAGACATTAAAGATGTAGAAGTTGTTGGGACATCCTATAATGGGAAAGAATGCCTGGAAATGTTAAAAGAGACTACACCGGATGTACTGGTGTTGGATATCATTATGCCGCATATGGATGGCCTTGCTGTATTGAGTCAAATGAAGCAGTTGGAGCTTAAGAAAAAACCAAGCGTCATTATGCTTACAGCTTTTGGACAAGAAGAGGTAACAAAAAAAGCAGTCGATTTAGGTGCATCTTACTTCATGCTGAAGCCGTTCGACCTTGATTCCCTTACCGATCAGATTCGTCAAATCCATGGTTCTAATGATCCGATCAGCAAAGCTATTGGCACAAGTGCCAAATCTGGACAGAAACCTGACCTTAACACCAGCATCACTCATATTATCCATGAAATCGGTGTCCCAGCCCATATTAAAGGATACATGTATTTACGTGAAGCTATTTCGATGGTATACAATGACATTGAATTATTAGGATCTATTACCAAAGTGTTGTATCCGGACATCGCTAAAAAATATCAAACAACTGCCTCTCGTGTGGAACGTGCAATCCGTCATGCGATCGAGGTAGCCTGGAACCGCGGTAATGTCGAATCGATTTCTTCTTTGTTTGGATATACCATATCTAATACAAAAGCTAAACCGACAAATTCTGAATTCATCGCCATGGTAGCAGACCGCCTGCGTTTGGAACATAAAGCAAGTTAACCACTGTAAATAACAGAGCTGATAGCTTCTCTTTTCTTTCACTTGATTGTGTAGAAGGAAAGAGAAGCTTTTTATTTTTGTTCTTTAGTGGTAGAGACAGATGCTGCACTCTTGGGGAAATAAGGTGATTTGAGAGCTTCCTGAACATAGAATTTGTATAAGATTGAAATCCGAATTCAAGAAAAATCAGAATTCTATCTCCAAATAATGGAGAAGAGCAAACAACTATGTTACAATTTTAAATTATTAAACACTTTAACATAGTAGCAGGGAGATGTAATCATGAAAGTAGTAAAATTCGGAGGAAGCTCTGTAGCAAATGCAACACAATTGAGAAAAGTGGCGGATATTGTCCTGGATGATCCAGAGCGAAAAGTAGTCGTAGTCTCAGCGCCTGGGAAAAGATCCAGTGATGATGTCAAAATGACCGATTTATTGATTGAGCTTGCCGGGAAAGTGATTGGCAATGAAGATTATGATACAGCATTATCAGCCGTTATGGATCGCTTCCGTGAAATCATCCAGGAATTGGAGCTGTCGGAAGATTTGACTGAAACGATTCAAAAGAACATCCAATATATTATTTCCTCACATGAGTCCGCAGAATGGACACTGGACGCCCTCAAATCTTGTGGAGAAGATGGTTCTGCGCAGATCCTCAGTGCGTATTTACAATCAAAAGATGTGAAAGCTGCCTATGTCAATCCAAAAGAAGCCGGGATCATTGTCAGTGATGAACCAGGACAGGCGCAAGTGCTTGATGAGAGTTTAGAACAGTTGTATAAACTGCATGAACGGGAAGGAATCCTGGTAGTGCCTGGCTTTTTCGGCTATAGCAAAGAAGGCAGACTGGTCACTTTTCCTCGTGGCGGATCCGATATCACAGGATCGATTGTGGCAGCCGGAGTAAAAGCTGACTTATATGAAAACTTTACCGATGTCGATTCGGTTTACTGTGTGAACCCGAATATTGTCTCTAACCCTAAACAAATAACCTCTTTGACGTATAAAGAAATGCGTGAACTGTCCTATGCCGGCTTTTCTGTCTTCCATGATGAAGCACTAATACCGGCGTTCAAGGCGAAGATTCCTGTATGTATTAAGAATACCAATAATCCTCAGGCACCTGGCACGATGATTGTCGCTGAAAATGAAGCTGGCTACGGTAGAGTGACTGGAATTGCGAGTGATAAAGGTTTCTTGACCCTTTATGTCAGTAAGTATTTGATGAACCGTGAAATCGGTTTTGGGCGCCGTCTGCTGCAAATTCTGGAAGATGAAAACATCTCATTTGAACATGCTCCTTCTGGTATAGACGATATGTCTGTGATTTTACGGGAAGAAGAGCTGTATGGGGAAAAAGAGGAGCGAATATTAGCGCGTATCCAGGAAGAATTGGATGTTGACATGGTGAACATCGAACGGAATATGGCGATGGTCATGCTTGTAGGGGAAGGAATGAACAGTACGATCGGTCTTGCCAGTCAGGCTACTCGTGCTTTTCGTGAAGCGGAGGTCAATATTGAAATGATTAACCAGGGATCCTCAGAGGTTTCAATGATGTTCGGAGTTGATGCCGAAGGGATGGAACGAGTCGTACAATACTTGTATCGTGAGTTTTTTGAATAAGGAGTAAAAGTTACTCTTTCCAAAGCTATTTCAGGGCAATAACGTAATTTTTTAGAGTAAAAAAAGAGGCTGCCCAACAAGTCATTTTGATGGCTTTTGGGTACAGCCTCATTATTTTTAGCGACTTAACAATAAGGAAGCGTTCGCTTTTGATTTGGAAATGTGCGATAAATGTTCTTTTAAAGAAAGATAATCGCTTATTCCACTTTCGACAGCACCTTTTAAGAGCTGATCGAATAACTCTGCTGTCATAATCGCATCGTTCAAAGCGTGGTGTCGTTCCATTTGTTCGATATCAAAGTATCTTAACAAAGGATCCAGCTGATGGCGGATTTCAGGCAAGAGCCATTGTGCAAGCAACTGGGAATCAATTACAGGTGGATCGAACTGTGGAAGTTTCCAACGTTTTAACATAGCTTGAAGGAATCGCATATCGAACTTAGCAGGATGAGCTACCAGAATCGAATCTTTGCTGAACGATAAGAATCTTTCAAAACCTTCAATAAACGAACATCCACTTCGCAGTTGGGATCGTGTCAAACCTGTTAACTCCAACGTATGGCGGTGAACCGGTCGAATAGGCCGTATGATCTGGTGGAACTTTTTGATATTGCATGCTTGAAGCCCTTCCATTTGTATAGCACCGATTGAAATGATTTCGTGGCCGATTTCTGGCAGGAAACCAGTGGTTTCTAAATCGAAGATGGTGTAGGTTGCTTCCTCCAGCGGCTTATGCATTAGTTCTCTGTCAGATTGATAACTCTCCAGCATTTCGTATAGTTGGTGATAGGCCTCCAGTTTCAAATGAGGTCTGATTTTATAGGCGTATATCGGTTTTTCAAAAAATAAATATTTGAGGATCTGCAAGTCGATAGGAAGCATCAGACCACCCGATTCCTGTTATAGCTCAATTCTAACACCTGCTGGAGACGTTTAGCGATAATCAGTGCATCACGTAAAATTCTTTTTTCATCTTTCTTTAAATGGGCTAAATTCAACTCATTCGATAAAGGTAAATCATCATCCAGCTGCCTTAAATTTTCCTGCAGCCGGAATGTGAGTAAACGGTGTAGTGCCAGCTTGGCATTTTCGGCATCTCTCGGATGGAAGCGCTCCTGTTCTGTTAGAGCTGTCAATCTTTTAATGGTATTGACGTCGTCAATACCATACTTGATTGAATAAATGCGAATGGCATTCACAATCTGCATGATGGCAGATTTTTTTAAATTCAATCCGCGCTTTTTACCAACTCCGGTGATCCGCCCAAATGGTTGAATGGGAACCCTGAATCGTAATGTATCTTTCATCAGCAATTGGTGGAGGTTTAAAGAACGCCGAATTCGTTCTACAACAAATTCCCTAAGTTCGTAAGCAAGTGAATAATCACCAAAGATTGGACGGAAATCGATGAAAATTGTAAAGTCCCTTATTTCTTCTCCATCCATTTTTTCAATCCAACTCTTGACGTTTTCATGCCATTCTTCTTTTGATTTACGCCACTTTTCCTCTTTTGCCATGATTCCCCCTGTACATAAAGGGAACCCACAATCTGCCAGCATGTGGTTTATTTTTTCTCCAAACAACTCGAAATAATCATCGATTTTTTTTGCCGCAGGCAAGTGTTTATAATCCGACAGAATCAATCCATTATCCTGATCTGTGCTGAAAGCCTGTTCTTTTCTTCCTAAACTTCCCATTACGATAAAACAATAGTTGATCGGGGGTGCTCCATAGCCTTCCTGAACCATTTCTTCTTCTGCGATTTGTATGATCTGCTTATGAATTCGCTCATTATAATTAGATATTAATTCGGTTATGTCATAAGCATACATATTCTCTCCGACCAGACTTCCAACAAATTGCTGGAAACGTTTATTATTAGAAGGGGACAGACTTTTCAGTTCTTCTAAGTTAGTCGCATTAGAGATACGATAAGTAAGGTCGAAGTAGACCGAGTTCTGAATCGTAAAGAAAGAAGACTGTCTAAGTACACCGGCGATAGTATCGCGATGTAGTACAGGAATCAATTCTGTTGGGTGGTGTTTTAAATAACTTAAGGCATCATAAATGAATGATTGAGAAGCAATGGCGAAAGACTCTTCGGTGACATAGTCTTTCACAGGCCTCTTATGTCCATTTTCAAAATAGGCTTTCAAGATTTCTGAATACCCCAGCATACCAATCATCGTTTGACGGTCTTCGCTGACAATCAATGCTTCAACTTTCTCTTCCTGGATTACCCTTGCCGCCTGTTCTACAGATTTTTCAGGGTGAATGAACGTAGGTGACTCCATAAAAGCATCTGCTCGTTTTTTAAATAACTCTTTTTCATCATTTTCATCTGTCGTAGAACTTTTATATTTTATTTCATTATAAAGTGATTTCATCATATTGCTTATTTCATTGACCACAACTTTTGAAAAGTGAGTATTGTTGGACATGACCTCAAAAAATTTTGCCTTATCAAAGCACAATGTTTTGGTTGCTTCTAATGCCTGAACAGAAAATTTCATCTCCCCACTGGTTAGCATCATCATGACTCCCACCAGGTCACCAGGATAGAAAAAGTTGACGGATAATTGCTGGCCATTAGAGCGATGCATGATATTTTTCGCAAGTCCCGATAAAAGAAATTGTACTTCTACAGAATCTTCCTGCTGATCTTCATGGATAATGAATTCATTTTTATTATATTCATTGATGGTGGCATTCCCGAAGATGTCGTTAAATTCCTCAGCTGTCAATAAGTTAAATGGATACTGTTCTTTGAACATCTTCTGATAGCTTTCCATTAAAAAACCCCTAACTTACGAATGTTGGTAATCTTAGTATAGCAAACCAGCACGCAGCAATGCCTCTGAAGAGCATTCCAATATTTTTTCACAAAAAAAGAGCACCCCAGGCTCTTCTTTAAAATCTTCCATTTGTCTGTTTTCGCTTTTTATCCCGGTGACGGATAAACCCTCCAATAAACGCGATTCCTCCCAATAAAAACAGGACACCAAAAATAAATTGTATTGAAATATGAAAGAAAATTGGGTGTAATATTCCAAATAACGTATCACGTATCAGTTTAATTCCTAATGTCGCAATGATTCCGGGAATAACCAGGATAAGTAAGGCTATCAATCGCATTGCCCTCGAGCTCCCTTTATATAAGTATTTTTATAAAAAACTAAGATACTTTAGTCAGCTGCGCAATTTTTTTCAATGCTTATTAAGTATAGCAAACAAGCCGATTTATGAAAACTTATTAAAACTTGCTAATATATGCAGGTTGAATTATGCTAAAGATACGCAAAAAATTGCAGGAAGTGGTACAGTGAAACGAGTGCTGATTGTAGGTGCCGGCAAAGGCGGTACGGCATTATTAAAATTATTAAAAGCAACCAACCGAATGGAAATTGTAGCTATTGTAGATATTAACGAACAAGCAGAAGGGTTAAGCTTGGCTGCCGATTTTGGAATCTCAACAGGTTCGGATTGGAAAAAATGGATACATAGAGAGATTGATATTGTCATTGAAGCGACAGGGGATGAAAAAACTTTCGAATCTATTTTATCTGCCCGGAGAGGGAAAACGGTGGTCATCCCAGGTTCGGTGGCTTATATCACTTCTGAACTTTTAGAAGAAAAAGAGACGTTATTGAATGAGTTGAAAACGCAAACAGTTAATCAGGAACTAATTCTGAACAGTATCCATGATGGAATGATTGTCATTGATGAGCAGGAAAAAGTTACTTTCATGAACAAGAGTGCAGCGAAAATTTTAGGGATGGACAAGAAAGAAGCGTTGAACCGAAAAGTGAATCAAATCATCACCTCGACAAGACTTCCGCAAATAATGAAAACACGCAGGAAGGAAGTCAACCAGAAGCTGATTCTGGAAAACGGCAAAAAAGTGATTACCACACGGATTCCCATCATCAACTCTGATGGGGATGTTATGGGTGCGTTCGCTGTTTTCAAAGATATTACCGAAGTGGTCAATTTAGCGGAAGAGATCACCGATTTAAAAGAAGTCAAAACGATGCTTGAAGCGATTATCCAATCTTCTGATGAAGCGATTTCTGTAGTGGATGAGAACGGGAATGGTCTAATGATCAACCCGGCCTACACTAGAATTACAGGGCTGACTGAGAAAGATATCGTGGGCAAACCAGCCACGGTAGATATTTATGAGGGTGAAAGTATGCACATGAAAGTGTTGCAGACAAGAAGGCCTGTGCGCGGTGTCAGAATGAAAGTCGGGCCCGCTAAAAAGGACGTCATTGTCAATGTCGCCCCTGTCATTGTTGATGGTAAATTGAAAGGTAGTGTCGGTGTCCTTCATGATGTAACAGAGATCAAGTCGCTGACTAGCGAATTGAAACGGGCGAGGCAGATCATCAGGAAACTGGAAGCAAAATACACATTTGATGATATTATCGGGACTTCGCAAGAAATGACACTAGCGTTGGAGCAGGCAAAAGTAGGAGCGAAAACCCCCGCAACCGTCCTGTTAAGAGGGGAATCAGGGACAGGAAAAGAACTTTTTGCACATGCTATCCATAATGAGAGTGGAAGGCGGCATAATAAATTCATCCGGGTCAACTGCGCAGCTATTGCTGAATCCTTACTGGAAAGTGAATTGTTCGGTTATGAAGAGGGGGCTTTTTCGGGGGCAAAGCGAGGCGGAAAAAAAGGTCTGTTTGAAGAAGCCAATAACGGAAGTATTTTCCTGGATGAAATTGGAGAACTTACATTGCAAATGCAAGCCAAGCTTCTTCGTGTGCTTCAGGAAAAAGAGATTGTCCGTGTCGGCGGAACGAAGCCGGTGCCGGTTGATGTCAGAATTATTGCTGCTACCCATGTCAATTTAGAGAAGGCGATCATGAATAAAAGTTTCCGCGAGGACCTTTATTATCGGCTCAACCGTCTTCCTATTTATATTCCGCCACTAAGGGAGAGGATGGAAGATATCCCTTTGTTGATTGAACATCTTATTCAAAAATTGAATGAAAATTATGGGCGTAATGTAAAGCGGGTTGAAGAGGCTGCCTTAGAAAAACTGAAAAATTATCACTGGCCTGGAAATGTAAGAGAACTAGAAAATATCATCGGGAGAGCGATGATTTACATGGAAAACTTTGAAGAAGTTATTCTGCTTGACCATATCCCGCCTTTGAAACATGTAGTATCCCATAAAGATAAAGCTAATGAACATGACCAGCCATGGTTAGGTGAAACCCTTCAGGTAGCGGTCGATGCTTATGAACGGAAACTTCTTGCAGACGCTTATCAAGCGCATAATTACAATAAAACACAGACGGCAAAGGCTTTAGATATATCTATTCGTAATCTTTATTATAAATTGGATAAATATAAATTAGACAAAAATAGCCTGCAATAATCTTCATATATGACAATTATTGCAGGCCAGCATCTTTGCAAAAAAGCGTTTACACGGACGAAAAAACTTGGCATGGTATTTGCATGTAGAATAGTGAAGAGGTGAGACTTTGCGCACACTAGAAGCATTAGTAGAAAAACTGGATAAATCGGAACTTAGAACGATTTCCGTAGCTCAAGCGGCAGATTCCGAGGTATTGAAAGCGGTCAAAAACGCTATTCAACGTAACCTTTGCCGGTTTCTGCTGTTTGGAGAACCCAAAGAAATAGAACGTATTTCAAATGAGGCAGGCTTAGATCTTAACCATCCCTCCATTGAAATAAAATCTACAGAAAAACATGAAGCAGCTTTGCAAGCTGTCAAAGCTGTGAAGTCCGGTGAAGCCCATGTCGTTATGAAAGGGGATCTTTCTACCAAAGAGATTTTAAAAGCAGTACTGCATAAAGAGTACGGTTTGCGAACCGGGAATGTCCTATCCCACACCGCTTTATTCGAAATCCCCAATCAGGATCGGCTTATATTTTTAACGGACGCTGCCATGAATATAGCACCCTCACTCGAAGAGAAAGGGCAGATTATTGAAAATGCAGTCTCTGTGGCGAGGAGTTTAGGTGTAGAGCTGCCAAAAGTTGCTGTATTAGCTGCAGTTGAAGTAGTCAATCCAGCGATGCCGGCTACAATGGATGCCGCGATGCTTACACAGATGAATAGGAGAGGCCAGCTCAAGGATTGTCAGGTGGATGGTCCGCTTGCCTTTGATAACGCTGTTAGCAAGACCGCTGCTGAACAAAAAGGAATCAACTCACCGGTAGCAGGGGAAGCAGACATACTGGTCGTGCCGGCAATCGAGGTAGCTAATGCATTATATAAGTCATTCATGTACTTTGCGGAAGCGAAGGTCGCCGGTATCATCAGCGGGGCTGCTGCACCGATCGTTCTCACCTCTCGCGCTGATTCAGCGGAGAGTAAAATATATTCACTCGCTCTGGCTTTATTATCATCTGACAAACAATAGGAGGAATACAAGATGAAAATTTTCACTTATATGAAGGAATACGATTATGAGCAATTAGTATTTTGCCAGGATGAAACCTCAGGTTTGAAGGCGATCATCGCTATCCATGATACCACGTTAGGGCCGGCCCTTGGCGGAACAAGAATGTGGACGTATGAAACGGAGGATGAAGCTATCGAGGATGCATTGCGTCTGGCGAAAGGTATGACCTACAAAAATGCGGCTGCCGGCTTGAATCTTGGTGGTGGAAAAACAGTTATCATCGGAGATCCAAAAAAAGATAAAAATGAAGAGCTTTTCCGTGCGTTCGGTCGGTATATACAGGGATTGAACGGTCGTTATATTACGGCAGAAGATGTGGGAACCACGGTTCAGGATATGGATTTAATCCATGAGGAGACGGACTATGTGACTGGCATTTCCCCTGCTTTCGGTTCTTCCGGAAACCCTTCCCCTGTAACTGCTTACGGTGTTTATCGCGGGATGAAAGCAGCAGCTAAAGAAGGCTTCGGTTCCGACTCACTGGAAGGAAAAACAGTTGCTGTACAGGGTGTTGGGAATGTGGCTTATAACTTGTGCAGCCACCTTCATGAAGAAGGAGCAAATTTGATTGTTACAGATATCAATAAAGAAGCAGTCCAGCGGGCAGTGAATGATTTTGGAGCTAAAGCAGTGGACACGGAAGAAATTTATGGTGTGGATTGTGATATTTATGCACCATGTGCGCTTGGAGCTACGATCAATGATGAAACAATTCCCCAATTAAAGGCGAAAGTAATTGCCGGAGCTGCTAATAACCAGTTGAAGGATACGACTCATGGCGATATCCTTCACGAAAAAGGGATTGTCTATACACCGGACTATGTCATCAACGCCGGCGGAGTAATCAATGTAGCTGATGAATTGAACGGATATAATAAAGAGCGCGCTATGAAGCGGGTTGAAACGATTTATGATAATGTTACAAAAGTATTTGAAATTTCCAGGCGCGATAATATTCCTACTTATGCAGCTGCTGACAGAATGGCTGAGGAACGTATTCAGCGTATGCGTCATTCTCGCAGCCAGTTTTTACAAAATGGCCACCATATTCTTAGCAGAAGATAAACAGCAACGGTTGAACGGAGGTTTAAGTCAGTGCAGCAAACTCACAGAATTCTAGTAATCAATCCAGGTTCAACATCTACGAAGATCGGTGTCTTTGATGAGGAAGATTCCATTTTTGAAAAAACTATCCGCCATACTTCCGAAGAAGTAGCGGGTTATTCACGCATCATCGATCAGTTTGAGTTTCGTAAGCATGTCATATTGAATGAGCTGGATGAAGAAGGAATCAATATCAGTAAACTTAGTGCCGTTTGTGGACGCGGCGGTCTGCTGCGTCCGATTGAAGGGGGCACCTATGAAGTCAATGATGCGATGCTGGAGGATTTGAAAGCAGGTTATAACGGAGAACATGCTTCTAACTTAGGCGGAATCATTGCTAATGAAATTGCCCAGGGATTGAACATCCCAGCGTTCATTGTAGACCCGGTCGTGGTCGACGAATTGCAGGAGATAGCACGAGTTTCTGGTGTGCCGGAAATACCAAGGAAAAGCATATTCCACGCATTGAATCAAAAAGCTGTGGCCAGACGGGCCGCTAAAGATCTTAAACAATCCTATAAAGCTTCCAGGCTGATCGTTACCCATATGGGCGGGGGGATTACGGTAGGCGCTCATAAAAATGGTCGAGTAGTAGATGTGAACAACGGTCTGCACGGGGATGGACCTTTTTCGCCAGAACGTGCAGGTACGGTACCTGCGGGCGACCTTGTTTCCTTATGTTTTTCCGGACAGTATTATCGTGATGAAATCATGAAGAAGCTAGTCGGGAAAGGCGGCCTGGTGGCTTATCTGGAGAGCAATGATGCTGTAGAAATAGAAAATCGCATTGAACAAGGCGATAGGAAAGCTGCGCTTATCTATGACGCAATGGCTTATCAAATCGCTAAAGAGATAGGCTCCATGAGCGCGGTTTTAGAAGGTAAAGTAGATGCGATCGTCTTGACCGGGGGTCTGGCGTACGGAAAAGAGTTCGTAAAACAAATTTCAGAGCGCGTGAAATGGGTTGCTGATATTCTGGTCTATCCAGGCGAAAATGAGCTGGAGGCTCTCAATGAAGGAACATTGCGTGTCCTTCACCAGGAAGAGCTGCCAAAACAGTATCCTAATTTCACAGAATAGAAAGGAGAGTCTTGCATGGCTCATGATTATGATTTAGTAGTACTTGGCGGAGGTACTGGAGGATATGTAGCGGCTATAAGAGCATCTCAGCTGGGTATGAAAGTAGCGGTTGTTGAGAAAGGGAAGATGGGCGGTACTTGTCTTCATAAAGGGTGCATCCCTTCTAAGGCGCTTTTAAGGAGTGCGGAAGTTTATCGGCAAACACAGGAAGCTGATGAGTACGGAATCACTACCGTGCAGCCGACAATTAACTTCGATCGTGTCCAGGAACGTAAGCAGTCGATTGTTGATACCTTACATAAAGGTGTAGAAGGCTTGATGAAAAAAGGGAAAATCGATATCTTTGAAGGTTTTGGACGGATACTGGGTCCATCGATTTTTTCTCCTATGCCAGGCACCATTTCTGTGGAGATGAACAATGGGGAAGAAAATGAGATGCTTATCCCTAAAAATGTTTTGATTGCCACTGGATCCAAACCAAAAACACTCCCAGGTCTGGAGGTTGATGGAGAAAACATCATGACCTCAGATGAAGCATTAGAAATGAAAGAACTGCCTCAATCTATCATTATCATCGGTGGCGGGGTTATTGGTATCGAATGGGCTTCTATGCTTGCAGACTTTGGGGTTGATGTAACAGTCATTGAATACCTTCCTCAGATTTTACCGACAGAAGATCAAGAGGTAGCTAAGGAAATGCAGCGTTTGATGAAAAAGAAAGGTATTAAAGTAGTAACTGGTGCCAAAGTGCTTCCAGAAACCTTAAAAAAAGATGGCAAGGTAGAGATCCAGGCGGAAGTCAAAGAAAAACAAGAGACCTATCAAGCGGATAAAATATTGGTTTCCGTCGGTCGTGCAGCTAATGTAACAAATATCGGCTTAGAAAATACAGACATTAAAGTCGAAAATGGTTATATTGAAACGAATGATTATTACCAGACAAAAGAGAGCCATATCTATGCAATTGGGGATGTCATCGGAGGTTTGCAGCTTGCCCATGTAGCTTCCCATGAAGGGATGATAGCTGTCGAGCATATGGCGGATAATAAGCCGCACAAATTGAAAGCAGAAGACATTCCGACATGTATTTATTCCAACCCTGAAATTGCGAGTGTTGGTTTGACCGAACAGCAGGCCAAAGAAGCTGGTTATGAAGTGAAAAAAGGCAAGTTCTCTTTCAAAGCGATTGGTAAGGCATTAGTATTTGGAGAGTCTGATGGATTTGTCAAAATAATTGCCGACAAACAGACGGACGACTTGTTAGGGGTTCATATGATCGGTCCGCATGTAACGGATATGATTTCAGAAGCAGGCCTTGCCAAGGTGCTCGATGCGACACCGTGGGAAATTGCCGAATCCATTCACCCTCACCCGACTTTATCGGAGGCAATTGGGGAAGCGGCGATGGCTGTAGATGGAAAACAGATTCACGGATAATGCAAAGGAGGGATTATTATGGCTGAAAATCGCCATGAAAAACTTGGATTGACTGATGATCAAGTATTAGAGATGTACCGGATCATGCTGACTGCGAGAAAAGTTGATGAAAGAATGTGGCTGTTGAATCGTGCAGGGAAAATTCCATTCGTCATTTCCTGTCAGGGACAGGAAGCTGCACAAGTGGGAGCGGCATTTGCACTGGATCGTGATAAGGATTATGTACTTCCTTACTATCGGGATATGGGGGTTGTAATTGCTTTTGGTATGACAGTAAAAGAACTGATGCTTTCTGGGTTTGCTAAAGCTGAAGACCCGAACTCAGGGAGCCGTCAGATGCCTGGCCACTTTGGGCAAAAGAAAAACAGAATCGTTACAGGTTCCTCTCCGGTTACGACTCAGGTGCCTCACGCAGTGGGAATTGCCCTTGCAGGTAAAATGGAGAAAAAAGACTTTGTCTCCTTGGTTACATTTGGAGAAGGCTCATCTAACCAGGGTGATTTTCATGAGGGCGCAAACTTTGCAGGTGTCCATAAGCTGCCAGTTATCTTTATGGTAGAAAACAATAAGTACGCCATATCTATTCCAGTGGAACGGCAGCTTGCTTGTGAAAAAGTTTCTGATCGAGCAATTGGATATGGAATGCCAGGATATACTGTCGATGGCAATGATCCACTTGAAGTCTTCGAAGTTGTTAAACAAGCAGCAGAGCGAGGACGTAACGGAGAAGGCCCAACACTGATTGAAGCAGTTTCTTATCGTTTGACTGCACATTCCAGTGATGATGACGATCGTACTTACCGTGAAAAAGAAGAAGTTGATGAAGCCCGTAAAAAAGATTCTATCATTACATTTGGCAACTACCTTCGCAGCTTAGACATTTTAACAGAAGATATTGAGAAGCAAATGAATGAAGAGATCACGGATTTGGTTAATGAAGCGACTGATTACGCAGAAAATGCTCCATATGCTGATCCGGAATCCGCTTTAAAATACGTATATGAAGAGTAAGGAGGGTAATGACAATGCCAGTAATTTCTTATATACAAGCTGTGACACAAGCGCTGCGTGAAGAAATGCAGCGTGATGAAAAAGTTTTTGTTTTGGGAGAAGATGTCGGAAAACGTGGTGGCGTATTCCGTGCTACAGACGGATTATATGATGAATTTGGAGCGGATCGTGTTTTGGATACGCCCCTTGCTGAATCAGCAATCGCTGGTGTAGGTATCGGAGCTGCTATGTACGGTATGCGTCCGGTTGCTGAAATGCAATTTGCAGATTTCATCATGCCGGCTGTCAACCAGATCATTTCTGAAGCTGCAAAAATTCGCTACCGATCCAACAATGACTGGAGCTGTCCAATAACCATCCGGGCACCGTACGGCGGGGGCGTTCATGGCGCATTGTATCATTCACAATCGGTTGAGGCTGTGTTTGCAAATCAGCCAGGATTGAAAATCGTTATGCCGTCTACTCCATATGATGTCAAAGGTCTATTGAAAGCAGCAGTGCGTGATCCTGATCCGGTACTATTTTTTGAACATAAACGGGCTTATCGTCTTATTAAAGGAGAAGTTCCTGAGGAAGATTATACCCTGCCGATCGGAAAAGCGGATATAAAGCGTGAAGGCTCAGACATCACCGTGATTACATACGGTTTAGCTGTGCATTTCGCTTTACAGGCAGCAGATAAGTTGGCTGAAGAGGGAATCGATGTGCATATACTCGACTTGCGCACCGTTTATCCATTAGATCGGGAAGCAATCATCGAAGCCGCATCAAAAACCGGAAAAGTACTGCTCGTCTCAGAAGATAACAAAGAAGGTGGCATCATCAGTGAGGTGTCTGCCATCATCAGTGAAAACTGCTTATTTGAACTTGATGCACCAGTACAGCGTCTGGCAGGGCCGGATGTTCCTGCGATGCCATATTCACCGACTATGGAAAAATATTTTATGATCAATCCGGATAAAGTGGAAAAAGCCATGAGGGAGCTTGCTGAATTTTAATCCAAAGGAGGAGTCTCTGTGGGCGTAGAAAAAATAAACATGCCACAATTGGGCGAAAGTGTCACCGAAGGCACAATCAGCACATGGCTGGTCCAAGTGGGAGATAAAGTCAATAAGTACGACCCGATTGCTGAAGTGATGACAGATAAAGTAAATGCAGAAGTACCTTCATCGTTTACGGGCGTTATCAAAGAATTAGTAGCTCAGGAAGGCGACACCATCGCCGTGGGTGAATTAATGTGTTATATCGAAGTAGAAGGCGGCGGCTCAGCTGATGTAGCAGAAGAACCTGCAAAAAATGAACCTGCAGTGGAAGAACCCGCAGCTGAGGAAAAAAACGATCAGAAGATAAAGGAACAGAAGCAAGAGCAGCATGAAAATAAAGATAAGACAATGAAGAAGCGTTATTCACCAGCGGTTATGCGGTTGGCGCAGGAGAATGACATCGACCTTGATCAGGTAGAGGGGACAGGCAAGGGTGGCCGTATCACCCGTAAAGATGTAGAAAAAGTGATTGCCACTGGCGGCACGCAAGCTAAGCAGTCTCAAGAAACGGTACAAGAAGCTCCAGCACAATCTTCTGAACCGGCTCCATCTCCAGCACAACCAACGTCTGCATCTTCTAATATAAAAACTCAAGCTGGAGATAAAGAGATTCCTGTCACTGGTGTGAGAAAAGCTATTGCACAGAACATGGTCAAGTCTAAGACTGAAATTCCTCATGCCTGGATGATGGTTGAGGTCGATGTTACAGGCTTGGTGGAGTACAGAAATACACTGAAAGATAAATTCAAAGCAGAAGAAGGCTATAGTCTGACTTTCTTTTCTTTCTTTGTCAAAGCGGTAGCCCAGGCATTGAAAGAGTACCCGCAATTGAACAGCACATGGGCTGGTGATAAGATTATCCAGCGTAAGGCCATCAATTTGAATATCGCAGTCGCTAAAGAGGATCAACTATTCGTCCCGGTAATCAAGGATGCCGATGATAAGAGCATCAAAGGAATTGCGAAGGATATCACTGACCTTGCGATGAAGGCGAGAAATGGTAAATTGACATCTGCTGATATGGAAGGCGGTACATTCACCGTCAACAATACTGGTTCCTTCGGTTCTGTTCAGTCGATGGGGGTCATTAATCATCCGCAGGCAGCGATTCTCCAAGTGGAATCAATCGTGAAAAAGCCTGTCATCAAAGATGGCATGTTCGCAGCACGTGACATGGTAAACCTATGTTTATCCCTAGATCACCGTGTCTTGGATGGGCTCGTTGCTGGTAATTTCCTGGCACGAGTCAAAGAAATTCTGGAAAATACAAATAAAGACAACACACCAATTTATTAAAACAAAAACTCCCGTGAACCGCTACAGGTTCCGGGAGTTTTTGGATTTCTGGCTAAGAAAATTATAAAAATTTCTTTTTGTGGATAACTTTAGGTAATGGGTGTCATCCAGCTCCAGCGCCTACCCCCCTCGAGGTCTTAAGTCAATCCTCTCTGTGATTAGAAAAACTTGGCTTATCGACGGGAATTTATGTCGAAAGCCTTAGTTTTACTTATACTTTAAACCTTTATTAAAAACTTAATTGGTCTGAAAGTACAAAGAACGTCACGCCGAGGCTTGTCTTAAGCTTGTCGGGGGTGAGCAAGGCGCTTGCGCTTTTGTTCCTATGCTTTATTTTTATAGGAAGTGATATGGGATTGCAGGTTTTCATCTGAGCCAAATAAAAAGTGCTTTTCCATATTAGGAGAGTAAGTAGAATTTACAGCTTCTCTGCCTACTGTTTCTGCCACCTCACGAAGCATGCTTGGAGATGCTCCGCAACATAGTCCAAAGTAATTCACTCCGGTCTCATGTGCTTCTTTTGCCCAGGAAGCCAATTCATATCGATTACAATAAAGCGGGTCGAGTGAAGTTGGAAATGTAGTCTCCGTCGGTATACTGCAAGCACAGCCGCCGTCCGGCAAATTAAAGAAGGTAGGGTGCTCTTCGGTTGTTCTGTATGGAATTGGTAAAGCTCCTACATAGCCATCGACATTTTTACGGATTTTTTCTATATGAGGCTGCATGGTTGCTGGTCCACGAAAACAGTTCATTCCTACTACTAATGCGCCATGTTCCTTCAATAAACGGCAGCCTTCTTCAACAGAATATCCATCTCGTAATACATTTTCACCCATAAGTCCAAACGTGATCACAGCAGGGAGCCCTTGCTTTTTTATTTCCTCTAAAGCTATTTTTGCTTCCTCGTAATAATAGAAAGTTTCTCCGTTGACAAAGTCTACCCCTTCTTCTTTACACCAGCTGATCATTTCGGCGAACATGCTGCGAACCTCTTCCTTTGAGGATGGATCATCAGGATTGAAAAGGTTTGTATTCGATATATTCCCAGCGACGAGTGCTTCCTCTTCGGGATGTTCTTTGGCTACTTCTTTGGCCAGACGTATAGCTTGACGGTTTAAGGGCTCAAGTAGTTCTTCTTTTCCGATAATCCTCATTTTTTCACGGTGGGCATTGTAAGTAAAGGCCAGTACAACGTCTGATCCCGCTAACATATAATCTCGATAGGTTTGTTTTAATGCTTGAGGATTGTCTAAAGCTACTTCTGGCACAAATGTACCAGCCTGTAAATATCCACGACGCTCCAATTCAAATAGGTAGCCTTCTCCGCAAATGACTGGTCCATCCTGCAAACGTTCCTCTAAACTTCTTTTTTTCATGTAACCATCCTCTCAGGTGAATTATTTTTGAAAAAATAAAAAAACTCTCTTCCAATAAGAAGAGAGATTTTTGTAACGAATCCTCATCTTATCTACCAGATCAAGAAATCTGTAGGATTTAGCACCTTTTTCAAACGAATGTCTGAAAGGTTGCCGGGCGTCATCGGGCCTAGTCCCTCTGCCACTCTTGATAAGAGTTATCTATGCAATTGTCCTGTATTATAAGTTGGATAAGAAGCAGGTGTCAAGCGTATTTTCAGATAATTTTTAAATTGATGGCCAGCGCCTGGCACCAGTTTAATTGAAAGCATAATAGAAAATTGATAAGATAACGTAAGAAGATATTCTAGTTGAAAAGGGGATATACACATGGATTTTAATATTTATATGAACGATGTCGTCAATCAGGCACGTAATGAGATATCACAAGCTGGCTATAAGGAACTTACTACACCAGAAGAAGTGGATGAAGCATTGAAGCAAAAAGGCACCACCCTGGTCATGATCAATTCCGTATGCGGCTGTGCTGGTGGAGTTGCTCGTCCTGCTGCTGCACACTCTATCCATTATGATAAACGACCGGACAACCTTGTTACGGTTTTTGCTGGTCAAGATAAAGAAGCGACAGAACGTGCTCGTCAACATTTCGTCGGTTACCCACCTTCTTCTCCTTCCTTCGCGTTTTTGAAAGACGGAGAGATTGTAACCATGGTCGAACGTCATGATATTGAGGGCTTTGAACCGATGGAAGTCGTTGGCAAGCTTCAAAACATCTTTGAGGAACATTGTGAAGAAATATAAGCAAAGATAAAAAAGTCCGTTACGAGGGCCTCCCTCTGTAACGGACTTTTTTATTTTCTTCATATCCTGTCTTAACTTATTGTTAGGGGTTGTGGTTAAACCACAATTTAATAGGATGATGTTTGTGTAAAGGACACGTTGTCAGAATGGCGTTAAAATCGTTACAATTTTCTTAACAGATAAAAAACTTTGGTTATTCTGTTTAACAGCAAGGAATAGAAGGAACATCTTCCTTACGTATCTGTAACTGAAGGGAAGTGGTGGTGTTGGAAGCCATTAGCAAAAACTTTTTCTTGTTTTTGTCTAATAACCGTCTGTTGGATCGTTTAGCAAAAAAATGGGGACCGAAATTCGGTGCTGATAAAATAGTAGGCGGGGTGACTTTTGAAGAAGCTGTCCCATTGATTCAGCAATTGAATCACCAAGGACTGCAAGTCACAGTAGATCATTTAGGGGAATTCGTCAACTCTGCAAAGGAAGCTAGAAATCGTTCCCAGGAATGTATGAACACCATTAGAACTATTTCTGAAAACGGTTTAAACTCTGAAGTTTCATTAAAATTGACATCTCTTGGTCTTGATATCAATGAAGATGTAGTTATGGAAAACATGGAACAAATTCTAGAAACTGCGGAAAAACACGACGTTATCGTTACTATTGATATGGAAGACTCGTCGCGTTGTGAGCGGACATTAGAAATATATAAGCGGTTGAAAACCAAGTATTATAATCTGGGAACTGTCATTCAATCGTATCTATATCGTTCTGATTCCGACTTGGATGAGCTTAACGAATGTAACCCTTATCTGCGACTGGTGAAAGGTGCTTATAAAGAGTCAGGTAAAGTGGCATTTCCCGATAAATCAATGGTAGATGACAACCTGAAACATTTAATTAAGAAAAATCTTTTGAATGGCCATTACACTGCCATTGCAAGTCACGATGATAAAATCATCGACTTCACAAAAAAGTTAGCGGAAGAGGAGAATATTTCAAAGGACCGATTCGAATTTCAAATGCTGTATGGGATGAGGAACCAAACTCAGCTTGAATTAGCAAAAGAGGGGTACACAGTAAGAGTCTACCTTCCATATGGTGACGATTGGTATGGATATTTTATGAGAAGGATGGCTGAACGACCAGCGAATATCGCCTTTGCTATCAAAGGTGTTTTCAGTAAATAAAACGAATATTTTATTGAAAGGGGTTTTATAAATGGTAACAGCATATCGTCATGAACCATTCACAGATTTCACAGTAGAGGAGAATAAGCAGGCATTTGAAGCTGCATTGAAACAAGTTAAAGAAGAGCTGGGAAAAGATTATGACCTTGTCGTCAATGGGGAACGTCTACAAACCGAGGATAAAATCGTTTCTACCAACCCTGCCGACACAAAACAGGTAGTCGGAAATGTTTCCAAAGCGAATCAAGACATTGCTGAGCAAGCGGTTCAATCAGCTGCAGAAGCATTCAAAAGCTGGAAGAAATGGGATGCAGCTTCCCGCGCTGAGATTCTTTTCCGTGCTGCTAATATTGTACGCCGACGCAAACACGAGTTTTCTGCTTATCTCGTATATGAAGTAGGTAAGCCATGGAAAGAAGCGGATGCGGATACAGCGGAAGCTATAGACTTTTTGGAATATTATGGCCGTCAAATGCTGGAATTGAAAGACGGAAAGCCTGTCAATAGCCGTGATGGAGAGCATAACCGTTATGTTTACACTCCAATCGGTGTATCTGTTGTCATTCCCCCATGGAATTTAGCATTCGCCATCATGGCAGGTACTACGATTGCACCGATTGTTACAGGTAATACGGTTGTCTTGAAGCCTGCCAGCAATAGTCCTGTCATTGCAGCTAAATTTGTTGAGGTCTTGGAAGAAGCAGGACTGCCAAAGGGTGTACTGAACTTTGTCCCAGGTAGCGGTGGAGAAGTCGGTGACTATCTTGTCGATCATCCAAAAACTGCACTGATTTCTTTTACAGGTTCACGTGAAGTAGGTACGCGTATCTTCAAGCGGGCAGCTGAAATCCAGCCTGGCCAGCAACATCTGAAACAAGTGATTGCAGAAATGGGCGGAAAGGATACAGTTGTCGTAGATAACGAAGCAAATCTCGACACAGCAGTAGAAGCGATTATCGTGTCAGCATTCGGCTTTTCCGGGCAGAAATGTTCTTCCGGCTCCCGTGCAGTTGTACATGAAGATGTATACGATGAAGTTCTTGAGCGAGTGAAAAAGCGTACAGAAGAACTTACTGTTGGTAATGCTTCCGAAGAAAATGTTTACATGGGACCGGTAGTCGATCAAGGAGCTTATGATAAGATCATGAGCTATATCGAAATAGGTAAAGAGGAAGGCCGTTTGGTTACTGGCGGTAAGGGAGACGATTCTAAAGGATATTTCATCGATCCTACTGTATTTGCGGATCTTGATCCAAACTCCCGTATGCAGCAAGAGGAAATCTTCGGTCCGGTTGTCTGCTTCACAAAAGCAAAAGACTTTGACGAAGCGATTGAAATTGCAAATAACACAGAATACGGATTGACAGGTGCGGTGATTTCTAATAATCGCGCTCACCTCGACCAAGCTGCTGTAGATTTCCATGTCGGAAACCTATACTTCAACCGTAATTGTACAGGGGCGATTGTCGGTTACCAGCCATTTGGAGGCTTCAACATGTCTGGTACAGATTCCAAAGCAGGTGGGCCGGATTATCTGGCACTTCATATGAACCCTAAGACTATTTCCGAGAAATACTAAGAACGACAAAGCAAAGCAGCACTCCGCAGGAGGAGTGCTGCTTTTTTCTGTTTGTCTCTGTTAAATCTCAGTGTTGCTTTTACAATTAAGCTCCCTTTAATTGAAGACTCAGTTTCGAGAGAAACTGTTTCCGTTATGTTGGTGAGTGTTTGGAGGTCCGGGAAATCACTCGCTTTCCATGGGTATACGGTGAGCTTCCTCGGGCTAAAGCTGTAATGACCCCTTTATATTGGACACAACTTTATTAAGCTGCTAGTTCAAATCGCTTGCGATAGATCACAGGGCTTTTCCCCTTTAATCTGAACTTGGTTCTTGTATGGTTGTAGTAGTGAATATAGGTTTCAAGCTCTTGTTTGAAATGATTAACACTGGAAAAC
>NZ_FNQR01000009.1 GCF_900107755.1 Thalassobacillus cyri
GGGTTTACCTCAATTGCATAATCAAGGTCTAGTGGCGATAGCGGAGAGGTCACACCTGTTCCCATGCCGAACACAGCAGTTAAGCTCTCCAGCGCCGATGGTAGTCGGGTTTATCCCCGTGAGAGTAGGACGCCGCTAGGCTTTTTCTTTATATCCACTAACTTTAGTCATTCCACTGTTGACTTTGCGAGGAATACAACATTACTTTGTTAGCTAGAAAATGATACAATAGAGTTGAACGACGAGCATAAAATTTAGATTGAATCTGAATGATTTAAACATTCCCATTATTCCACCGTAGCGAAGCTAATCTCTTCGAATAAACTACGAAGCAAGCTTTGCGAGGAATTCAACAGTAGTATTTCAGCAAGAAAGACAAACTACAGAGTTGAATGACGAGCACAAAACCTAGATTGAAGCTCAATGATTTAAACGTTTCCATTATTCCACCGTAGCTCAGTGGTAGAGCAATCGGCTGTTAACCGATTGGTCGTAGGTTCGAATCCTACCGGTGGAGCCATCCTGCTTCCATAGCTCAGTGGTAGAGCACTTCCATGGTAAGGAAGGGGTCGCCGGTTCAAATCCGGCTGGAAGCTCTTCAAACGAAAAGCGATTTCCTAATTTGGAGATCGCTTTTTTTGTGTATCTTTTGACCTGTTTTTTCTGTGCGTTTTTTCCCTTTTTTTAACAAGTATCTAGCAAAGTATGTAAAAATTTAGTAAGTTATTATCAACATCTTAGTAAATTCGGAAAATTCAAATAATTACAAAGGAGGGTAGTAGGTAGAAAGATGTAGAAAAGATATGTCTTTGTTGGAATTTAAAATTAGAAAGGGGTTTTTGTAATTGGGCACCCAAAAGAAAAGAAGGTTATTGAAATGGCTCAGTATCTCTTTGGTTTTAGTATTGCTCGTGCCTTTTTTCAATTACAACAGTGCCGCAGCTGAGAATTCCCCAAGTGTCTCCATCAAAGATAATCAACAATTGAATAATAAGGTTAATCAAGACCTGGTTGATTTATTTGCTGACAAGAAAGAAGTCACTTACCTTGTAAAAATGAAAGAGCAAGGTAATGCAAAAAAAGCTGCGCAAGAAGCAGTATCCAAGGCAAAGGATAGTAATGCTTCCCTTACAGCGCAGCAAATGAAACGAGTAAAGGCATCCGCTGTTGTGACGGAGCTTCGTTCGACGGCAATCGAAACGCAGCATCAGTTAAAGAAGCTGCTGACAGAAGCGGAACAACAAGGCAGTGTCACCTCGTTTCAATCTTATTATATCGTAAACGCAATGGCGGTTACTAGTAATGAAGAAGTAATGAAAAAAATCGCTGCTTTACCAGAGGTGGAAAAAATTCTTCCTAACCGTACGAGACAGCTGAATCCTCTGGTAGAAGGAGTAGCTGAAAAGAAAGCTTCTCTTACTAAAGCAACTGACAAAGCAGAAACGAATAATACGGAATGGAACATCGACCGTGTTGGAGCTCCTCAAGTATGGTCTGAAACCGGCATCGATGGCACAGGTGTTGTAGTAGCCAACATTGATACAGGAGTGGAGTGGGATCACCCAGCCTTAATGGGAAAATACCGTGGGTTTGATCCGGCAAATCCTGAGTCTGCAAACCATGAATTCAACTGGTTTGATGCTACCGCGGGTCAAGGCACCCCTTATGATGACCATGGTCACGGTACCCACACCATGGGAACAATGGTTGGGGCTGAAGAAGATGGTTCCAATAAGGTAGGTGTGGCTCCTGGTTCAAAATGGATTGGTGTTAAAGCCTTTACTGCAGCTGGAGGGACAGACGTCGACCTATTGGAAGCTGGTGAATGGATTCTTGCACCAAAAGATGCCGCCGGGAATCCTCACCCTGAGCAGGCACCGGATGTCGTCAACAACTCATGGGGAGGCGGTCCTGGACTTGATGAGTGGTATCGCCCAATGGTCCAAAACTGGCGTGAGGCAGGTATTGTACCTGTGTTTTCAGCTGGGAATGATGGACCTGGTGACGGGACTATAGCTGCACCTTCCAACTACCCGGAATCGCTAGCAGTAGGTGCCACTACTGCTACTGACGGTTTGGCCAGCTTTTCCTCCAGAGGTCCATCTCCATATGATGGAGAAATAAAACCGGATATATCAGCTCCTGGTGCCAATGTACGATCTTCTGTTCCTGGTGGCGGCTATGAAGGTGGCTGGAATGGAACGTCAATGGCTGGTCCTCATGTTGCTGGTACTGCTGCATTGCTATTACAGGCAGATAACTCTTTGACGGTAGATGACTTAGAAGAGTTGATGCTTGAAACTGCAGATACAACTACCAATGACCAATATCCTGAAGATCCAAATGAAGGTTATGGACATGGTATTGTGAATGCTTATACTGCTGTATCGGCTGTGGTGAGCGGTATTGGAGAAATCAGGGGCCATGTATATGAAGAAGGGGAAGATACTGAGCCACCTTCTATTGACCATGATGCCCCAACGGAAACTTATGAGGGAGTTCCTCTGACTTTAGCTGCTGATGTAAGTGATAATATTAGTGTAAGCACAGTTGAACTTTCTTACCGAATCGACCAAAGAGGCACATGGGAGACAGTCACTGCTGAATTGGTAGATGGGGATTATCTGCAGGGAACCTATCAGATCATTCTTAACGGTGAAAATATAAGCGGAAACCAGCTGCATTACAAATGGGTGGTGAGTGACTTTGGAGGTAATGAAGTAGAGTCAGATACCTTTGAAGTTGCCATTAAAGATGCCGTTACCATTGGGTATGAACAGAACTTTGAAAATGTTCCGAGCGGCTGGTTGTCATTTGGCGAAAATAACAGTTGGGAATGGGGTATACCTGAGGGTGGACCGGAAAGTGCTGCCTCAGGCGAAAAAGTTTATGGAACTAACCTGACTGCCGACTATAATAATAATGGTGACATGACATTAGTGATGCCGCCAGTGGACGTTCCTGAAGGGTCCACTTACCTACAGTTCCAATCCTGGCATAATCTTGAAAACAACTATGATTATGGCCATGTAGTTGTATCTACAGATATGGAAAACTGGGAGCAGCTGGCTGAGTACAATGGAACGACTGATGGCTGGACAGCGTCAGAAGTTGACCTTTCCAGTTATTCGGGTCAGAGTATTTTTGTCGGTTTCCATGTGGATACAGACTATAGTGTTACCAGAGAAGGCTGGTTTATCGATGATGTAGCTTTAACTGATCAATCATCTGGATCCTCCGCTACAACTGGTAAGAAATCCACTAAGAAGACTGAATTAGAAATTGTGGATAAAGGTTCAGCAAAAATGAAAAAACCAGTTAACGCTAAGAAGCTACTTCCAGGAGAAGTCATTGATATCAAAGCTCCTCAATATAAAAGCGATGGAAAGAAAAAGAAACAGCCAAATGCTTTACCACTTGATGCAACAGTAACTGTAGTGGAATCAGAAAGATCTGTCAGTACTGACCCGGCTGATGGCAGCTATAGGTTGATGCATGCTGCTGGTGATTTTACTCTTATCGCTGATGCGTACGGATTCCATCCGAGTGAACAATCGGCTTCGGTTCCAGAGGATGGTTCTGTAAGTGCTGATTTTACCTTAGACCCAATAGCCAGAGGTGTGCTGGAAGGTACAGTTACTAATGAACAAACCGGAGAACCCATCGAGGGTGCTACCTTGATGCTTGTAGAAGATGCAGCAGTGGCTCCAGTTGAAACGGGAGAAGATGGTACATTTACATTAGAAGCTTATGAAGGAGATTACACGTTGAGAGTAATGGCTCCTTCATACCACGGAGCAGATGTACCTGTTACCATTGAAGGAGATGCTACTAATTCAGTAGAAATAGACTTGGAACCATTTATCGGTTATCCTGGTGAAATTGGCTATGACGACGGAACTGCTGAAAATGCACGTGCATTTTACGATGCAGGTAATGGCTGGGCTGTCAAAATGTCCTTGGAAGAAGGACAGGAATCCGCAATGGTTACTGGTGGACTGTTTCGCTTCTGGACAGAAGAATGGCCAGTACCGGGGGGCAATGAGTTCCAGGTAGAAGTTTATGATGCTACAGGTCCGGATGGGGCGCCAGGTGAAAAAATCGGTGGTCCTTATGAGGCAGAGGCCTTAAGAAATGGGGAATGGACACATGTAGATCTTTCCGATAAAGGTATTGTTGCAAACGGGGATTTCTATATGGTGTATATTCAAACTAATCCTAACCCTTATGCTCCAGGTTTAGGGACTGATGAAGACGGAGATTATGCTGACCGCAGCTGGCAGTATGTAAGTGGAAGCTGGGGCAAATCTCCGGAAGCGGAAGGCAACTACATGATCAGGGCACTAGTCGACTATGCGGCGGAAGCTCCTGTGATTGAATCTCCAGCTGATGGAGCATATAGCAATGAATCATTAATCACAGTAGAAGGTAGTGCTGCAGCAACGACAACAGTCACTGTGTACAATGATGGTGAGGAAACAGGCACTACAGAAGCTACAGAGGATGGAAACTTTGCTGTTGATATCACCCTGGAAACAGGAGAAAATGAATTAACAGCGGTATCTTCCATGGATAACGGTTCAACTGATCCATCTGCACCTGTAGTAGTGACACTGGATCAAGAAAACCCTGTTTTAACTATCGACACTCCAACTAATGGCGATAAAACAAATAAAGAAGTCATTACAGTTGCAGGTCAAGTCGTAGAAGAAAATCTTGATCGTGTCGAAGTAAACGGTCAAACTGCTGAGGTTGAGGAGGACGGCTCATACTCCAAACGCATCATGCTTTCAGAAGGCCAAAATGAAATCGTCGTAACGGCAACAGATTTGGCAGGTAACAGTGTCGATGAGACAGTCACTGTGGATGCCAAATTTATAGCTACTGATATTGAAAACTTGCAGCCGGTGGAAGATATGTACCTTCAGGCTGGTGAATCAGTCCGGATTGAGTTTGATGCAGATCCAGGACTTGACGCAACTTTCTATATCAGAATGCCACTTACCAATTACTTGAACCAGGCTACTGAATTGCCTATGATGGAGACGGAAGAAGGACATTATGTAGGCTATTGGACCGCGACATCTAACCTTGTAGCAGAAGGTGCCGAGATTGTTGTAAAAGCGGCTGATGACTACGGAAATGTAGCTGAAGAAATGGCAGAAGGGAAATTATACATCAACACAGAAGAGTAAGGTATTACAGGAGCTGCCTCTATACGGGGCAGCTTTTTTTGATCATGCCTTTGTTATTTAACTATTCATATAAATTTAATTATTAGCTAAATAGAATCAATGCTTTGAGTTAGGCTTTAGGGGACAATTTTCCCTGCCATAAAGCAGGTTTAGTCATGAATTAGAAAAAAATAAAATTTTCTCTTTACAAAGCACTAACTACCTGTATATAATAATATTTGTCAGTTTGAGAGGACAAGCTTCACAGAGGCTGTCAACTGCTTAAATGGCCCGTTGGTCAAGTGGTTAAGACACCGCCCTTTCACGGCGGTAACACGGGTTCGAATCCCGTACGGGTCACCACTTAAATCGGAGGATTAGCTCAGCTGGGAGAGCACTTGCCTTACAAGCAAGGGGTCGCAGGTTCGAACCCTGCATCCTCCACCATTTAGTTTTTGCCGGTCTAGCTCAATTGGTAGAGAAGCCGTAAACTTCCTAGAACTACATCATTGTAGGCTTTGCGAGGAGCGCGGACTTCACCGAATCAACTTGCAACGAGACGAGCACATCTGAATAAAACTTCTGTATACACTATAAATTTGCCGGTCTAGCTCAATTGGTAGAGAAGCCGTAAACTTCCTAGAACTACATCATTGTAGGCTTTGCGAGGAGCGCGGACTTCACCGAATCAACTTGCAACGAGACGAGCACACCTGAATAAAACTTCTGTTTACACTATAAATTTGCCGGTCTAGCTCAATTGGTAGAGCAACTGACTTGTAATCAGTAGGTTGGGGGTTCAAGTCCTCTGGCCGGCACCATGAATGTTTTTCCTACGACGTCGAATGAACTTCTTGTTGGAAAACTAGTGCTGTAAGTGCATCCTACAAACTTTTCTTACTACGTTGAATTATTTCATCGAAAGAAAACATTTGTAGTGCTGATAAGTGCACCATTAAACATTTTACGACTTTTTCCAGCAATTTCTTGTAGGAAAATGTTGAACTACAGATGGTGTTTCTGTTATAATGTTTAAGTGACTTTGTTGGAGGGATAGCGAAGTTGGCCAAACGCGGCGGACTGTAAATCCGCTCCCATCGGGTTCGTAGGTTCGAGTCCTACTCCCTCCACCATTTATTTAATTAAAGTACGAATTAACTTTATAAAAAAAGCAGATAGTACTTATTGATTGTACTATTTTTTTAATGGCCCATAGCCAAGCGGTAAGGCAGCGGATTTTGATTCCGTCATGCGCTGGTTCGAATCCAGCTGGGCCAGCCACTTTTTTAAAAAGTGTTGCGTCATGTAATACTTATAAAAATAATGAGCCATTAGCTCAGTTGGTAGAGCATCTGACTTTTAATCAGAGGGTCGAAGGTTCGAATCCTTCATGGCTCACTTGTATTACTGTTAAGCGGGAGTAGTTCAGTGGTAGAACACCACCTTGCCAAGGTGGGGGTCGCGGGTTCGAATCCCGTCTCCCGCTCCAATTTAATCTTTTGCTACGTCGAGTAAACTTCCGAGCTAAAGATTGATCGTGTACTGTGAAGTGCTCCAAGTTAATCTTTTACTATACGGGGCCTTAGCTCAGCTGGGAGAGCGCCTGCTTTGCACGCAGGAGGTCAGCGGTTCGATCCCGCTAGGCTCCACCATTTCTTGTACCATTACTAGCGACTTCATAAATTCAGACGAGATGAAAGCTGACATGCTACTACCATGTCAGCTTTTTTTCGTGTGTAGAGTTTTTCTCGTATATATATACAAAATCTTGTCCAGTTGAGTCATTTATCTGAAAGCGTCTACAATAATAGAGAGTAGAAAAGGAGGATGACGTTATGAAGAAGCTTTCAATTTTAGGAGTACCAATGGATCTTGGACAAAATAGGCGTGGCGTTGATATGGGACCTAGTGCCATTCGTTATGCAGGGGTCCTTGAACGTTTGGAAAAATTAGAACTTGCTATAGAAGATCTAGGCAATATAGAAATTGCCCAGCAAAAGGGTGAGCAAAAAGAGCTTGTCGATAATTTGCGTAATTTAAATGAAGTAATGGAAGGAAATGAAAAACTTGCGCAAAGAGTTGATGAAATTATCGAACAGGGGAGTTTTCCGCTGGTGCTTGGCGGTGATCATAGTATAGCAATCGGAACACTTGCTGGGGTTTCGAAGCACTATGAAAATTTAGGAGTCATATGGTATGATGCGCACGGTGACTTGAACAATAATGAAACCTCGCCTTCGGGGAATATTCATGGTATGCCACTCGCCGTCAGCCTTGGTATTGGCCATGAAAGGTTAGTCAACATTCATGGGTACCAGCCAAAAATCAAACCAGAAAACATTGTGATAATCGGAGCTCGTTCGTTAGATGCAGGAGAGCGGGAGCTAATCAAAGAAAAGGGGATCAAAGTTTATACCATGCATGAAGTGGATCGCATGGGGATGTCAGCAGTTATGCAGGAAACTATCGACTACTTGAAGGAGCGTACAGATGGGCTGCATTTAAGTCTTGATCTGGATGGTTTGGATCCGGATACTGCTCCCGGGGTTGGGACTCCGGTTATGGGCGGCTTAAGCTATCGTGAAAGTCATCTTGCGATGGAAATGCTGCATGAGTCTGGATTAATTACATCAGCAGAATTCGTTGAAGTTAACCCGATTCTTGATGAGAAGAATCGTACCGCAAGTGTCGCGGTAGGTTTGATGGGATCTTTATTTGGTGAAAAACTAAAATAAAGCGAAAAAATAAACAGCAGCTTATCTATTAGGATAGGTTGCTGTTTTTATTACCTGGCTTTTTCAAACTGATTAAGCAATTTATCTAATTGTCTACTAATACTAACTACCTCGTCTGACGATAGATCCAAATGCTTGGATAAATCGTTCATTTCTTTTCTGCACTTTTCAATCTCTATCAAAATAAGCTTTTTTTGTTCCATTACGTCCTCCATAACAAAAAATATTGAGGTGTTGTTCATTTATTTTATATTGAACCCCATACCCTCGCTGAAAAGATGTTAAACTTTAATTGGGATTTTTTTCTTGATAATTTTTTTATTTTTTTTGAAACCTTTCGATGAATTGAATCGTAGAGGTAATACCGCAAGTATAGCGGAGGTATAGACAATGGAAAACGTGATAAAACAGAAAATTAAACAGATAAAAAAAGGGGATCAAGCTGCATTTGAAGATGTAGTATCTTTTTATCAGAATAAAGTATACCAAATTTGCTTCCGCATGATAGGTAATGCACATGAAGCGGAGGATCTTGCACAAGAAGCCTTTATTCGGGCTTATACGAACATTGACCGGTTTGATGAACGGAGGAAGTTTTCAACCTGGCTATATCGGATTGCTACGAACCTCACTATCGATCGCATTCGTAAGAAAAAACCGGATTATTTTCTGGATGCGGAAGTTAAGGGAACGGAAGGGTTGAATATGTATTCTCAACTAGCAGCGGATCAAGCGTTGCCCGAGGAAGAAGTGGAGAGTCTGGAGTTACAGACTTATATCCATAAAGAAATTTTGGCCTTGCCTCCTAAATACCGCAGTGTGATTGTGCTGAGGTTTTTAGATGAACTGTCCTTACAGGAAATAGCTGAGGTATTGGAGATTCCTGTTGGTACCGTGAAAACCAGGATTCACCGTGGGAGGGAAACGTTGCGAAAAAAACTTCGCCACGTGTAAAGGAGTGAAAGGGATTGAATTGTAAACAAGAAGTTATCGCTTTGATGCATAAATATTTAGATGACGATTTGACACAACCGGAAGAAAAGAAATTACGCTTCCATTTGCAGTCGTGTAGTGATTGCCAGGCTCACTTCCATGAATTGAAGCGGACTATAAGTCTCGTAAAGAGTTCGAGTCCTATATCCGCACCTGGGGACTTTACTGCTAATGTAATGTCTAATTTACCACAACAGAAAAAGCGCAATCATTATATGCGTTGGTTCAGAAATCATCCTTTTTTCACAGCGGCAGCAGTATTTTTCCTCATGATGTTCGGTGGTGTCTTCTCTGCTTGGACAGAAGACCAGCAAGTCACTGTTTCTAAACAGGAAAACCTTGTAATACAGAATCAGGTGGTCATCGTACCGGAGGATGTTACGGTTGAAGGAGACCTGGTAGTCCGTAATGGTGATTTGCGGATAGATGGAGCGGTGAATGGTGATGTTACAATTATAAACGGTGACATATTAGAACAGGATAGTGTGCAAGATTCTCCTTTAGAGGGGGAAAAATATATGGCCTACGTCAGTGGCGAAGTAAATGAAGTGAATCAAGTATTCGAGTGGATGTGGTATCATACCAAAAAAACATTAGAAGGTGTATTTTCTTTAGGGAACGGGGAATAAAAGTAAGGCTGTCATGCCAGACAGCCTTACTTTTATTAGGAACACAGGGAGGGCATTATCACTGTACATGTTAAGTATGATATAATTATATGTACTTTGTTTTTATAAATGTAATTACTGTTAAAAGGAAGTGTAGACATGCTTGATGGGGGACTTGATGTATTAGATTATTTACTTATAGCAATTGATATCGCCCTCGTCTGGTTTGTTGTATATAAATTGATCATGTTGATCAGGGGAACGAAAGCTGTCCAGTTGTTAAAAGGGATTTTCGTTGTCCTGGCAATATGGCTGTTTAGCAACTTATTCGGGCTTTCTACGTTAAGATGGCTGACCTCACAAGCGATCACATGGGGTTTTCTGGCAATTATCATCTTATTCCAGCCTGAATTCAGACGTGCATTAGAGCAGTTAGGGCGGGGAAGTTTTTTCAGCAGATCGACTTCAGAAGAGCAAGGTGTAGAAAAATCCATCCAGGCTATCATCAAATCTTGTAATTATATGGCTAAACGTCGGATTGGAGCTTTGATTACGATTGAAAGAGAAACGGGAATGGGAGATTACGTGGAAACAGGCATTAATATTGAAGGCCGGCTGACCAGCGAATTGCTGACAAATATTTTTATTCCAAACACCCCATTACACGATGGTGCGGTAATTATCCGTGGTGATGAAATAGTTGCCGCTGCTTGTTACTTACCTTTATCAGAGAGTCCTTTTATCTCAAAAGAATTAGGTACTCGTCACCGGGCAGCAATGGGAATCAGTGAAGTGACAGATGCATTGACGATTATCGTATCTGAAGAAACAGGTAATATTTCCTGTACGAAGAATGGTGAATTACACCGTGAGCTTGATCAGGAAAAGCTGGATGAAATTCTCCATAAAGAATTGAACGCACCGGTTAAAGCCCCTGCTGCAAAGACGTGGAACTGGAGGGGGAAGAAAGATGGATAAATGGTTTAATAGCCCCTGGTTTATTCGTGTCATCTCCTTATTACTTGCTATTTTATTGTGGACTACGGTGAATTTAGATGACAATTCGCAAAGTGATGCTTTACTGATCAATGATGGTTCCAAGGAATTTGAAGTGCTGAGCAATATTCCATTGGACGTCCAATACAACGATGAAAAATATACGATCAGTGGAGTACCTCAAAGTGTAGCCGTAACCTTAGAAGGTCCGAATAGTGTGATGACCCCGGTTGTCCGCCAGAAAAATTTTGAAGTATACTTAGATCTTCAGGGTTACGGGCCGGGAACCCATACGGTGGACGTTATGCATAGTGGTATATCCAATCGTCTCAACGTCAATATTGAGCCAAAAACAGTTCAAGTGACTGTTGAAGAAAAGGTGGAGAGGGACTTCGAGGTCGGTGTCGATTTGATTAATGACGAGGAACTCGTAAACAATTATGAAATAGGTGAGGCAACCATCCAACCTTCTGAAGTGACGGTTACCGGTGGGAAGGATCTGGTGGATAGTGTCGCCCTCGTCAAGGCGATTGTAGACGTCAGAGACACTACGGACACAATTGAAAATGTCCAGGCACCTGTTAAAGTGTATGATACCCAAGGAAATGAATTGGACGTGCTTGTGGAACCGAATATAGTTAATGTTACAGTACCTATTAACCTCCCAAGTAAGCAAGTGCCGATCGAGGTACAAACGAAGGGGGAAGTCCCGGAAGGCTATGCAATTCAATCGGTGAGTCCGGAAGTGGAAGAAGTTACAATTTATGGTCAGTTGGAAGCCATCAGTCAAATCGGAAGGATTGCAAATGTGGAAGTAGATGTTAGTGATTTAACGGAATCGACTACAGTAGAAGCAGAAGTTCCTGTACCTAAAGGCATTAAGAAAGTCGATCCTGAAACGGTAGAGGTAGAAGTAGAAGTTGTTGAAGCGGAGGAACAGGCAGAACAGGTGATTGAAGATGTAGAGATCGGGGTGGCTAACCCGCCAGGAGAAGGCTCTGTCAGTTTTATTAATCCTGATAATCAACAAATAGCAGTAACCGTGTACGGAAATGAAGCGGATATCAACAATCTTAAATCAGAGGATATTCAGGCAGTTATTGACGTCGAAGGATTAGAAGCTGGTGAACATGAAGTGCCGATTGAAGTCACCGGACCAGAAAATACATCATTTGAACTCACTAATCCAAATGCAACGATACGTATTGGATAATAATAGAATGTTTGTAATGAATGAAGGAGAGAGAAGACATCATGGGTAAATATTTTGGTACAGATGGAGTACGAGGAGTCGCGAACAAGGATCTAACCCCGGAACTAGCTTTTAAATTAGGACGCTTCGGTGGGTATACAGTGACTAAAGGTGTACAGAAGCCAAAAGTGCTGATAGGACGTGACACGAGAATTTCCTGTCATATGTTTGAAGGCGCACTGACTGCAGGATTGCTATCGATTGGAGCAGAAGTAATGCGAGTCGGCGTCATTTCTACTCCAGGGGTCGCTTACTTGACTAAAGCTTTAGGGGCAGAAGCAGGAGTGATGATTTCCGCTTCCCATAACCCAGTAGAGGATAACGGAATCAAGTTCTTTGGTCCGGATGGTTTCAAGCTTTCTGATGACCAGGAGAATCAAATTGAAGCACTACTTGATAAAGAGGCAGACGACCTTCCGCGTCCGACGGGCGGGGACCTGGGTCAAGTAAACGATTATTTTGAAGGCGCTCAGCGCTATATGCAATATTTGAAACAGACAGTCGATCACGATTTCGATGGGCTTCATATTGCTTTGGATTGTGCCCACGGAGCAACTTCCGCACTTGCTTCTCATATGTTTGCTGATTTAGAAGCAGATATTTCTTCCATCGGTTCATCTCCGGATGGCTTGAATATCAATGATGGAGTAGGTTCCACCCACCCAGAAGCTGTAAGGAAGCTTGTCCTTGAAAAAGGTGCCGATATCGGGTTAGCTTTTGATGGAGATGGAGATCGTCTGATTGCTGTAGACGAAAAGGGTAATATTGTTGACGGAGATCATATCATGTACATATGTGGAAAGCATATGAACGAATCCGGTAGGTTGAATCATTCTACCGTTGTTTCCACTGTTATGAGTAACCTTGGTTTCTATAAAGCGGTTGAAGCTAATGGGATGAAGAGTGATAAAACAGCGGTAGGAGATAGATATGTAATGGAAGAAATGCGACAAGGCGGCTACAACCTTGGTGGTGAGCAGTCAGGTCACATCATTTTCCTGGATTATAATACAACTGGTGATGGCATGTTGAGTGCGTTACAATTGATCAATGTTATGAAAGATACAGGAAAGCCATTATCGGAGCTCGCTGCTGAAATGAAAAAGTTCCCGCAAGTTTTAAAAAATGTCAAAGTGACTGATAAAGCTGCAGTTCAGACTCATCCGCGTATCCAGGAAACAATCAAATCGGTAGAAGAAGAAATGGGTACACAAGGCCGTGTACTTGTCCGACCTTCTGGCACAGAACCGCTGGTGCGAATTATGGTTGAAGCACCAACAGAAGAGGAATGCGAAAAGTATGTAGATGAAGTGGTCGAAGTTGTCCAGGAAGAACTGGGTTTGACAGAATAACATTCTTGACTATGCACAGCCAGCACAGAACCGCTGGCTGTGCATATTTTGTTATAGGCCAGTTGATAAGGCTATTATACCTGTGTTTGAAGGTTATAAAATAATGATTGACCTTTAAAAACATTCTCGAGTAAAATGATTAGTAGCCTTGCTTTTTTGGCCGGCAGGTTTAAAGGTTGCTTATGCAGGTTAATGGAGTAAGGGTGCATTTAAGAAAAACAAGGAGGGACATGTCAGTTTAATAAATTTAAAAGCGCCAGGGCTATTTTCGGTTCGTAATGAAAATAGTTGACGAGGAGGAGGTTCATCGAGACTTCGGCGGATGCCTCCCGGTTGCGGCACTTCAACCGTTTGTTCAGTTTTTAAAACAAAGAGGCGACTCTTTTGGACAACGAAGCTGGGCGTAGTGCAAGAATTAAAACACGAGAAAGGGGCAGAGAGCTTGCCCCTCATGGGTGCCGGTCTCTGCCCCTTCTGAGGAGATTTAAGGAGGATGTACCGACATGTGTGGAATTGTAGGATATATTGGATATGATGATTCGAAAGAAATTTTGTTAAAAGGACTGGAAAAGCTGGAATACCGTGGCTATGACTCTGCGGGTATTGCGACGTTGAGCGATAAAGATGTGTATATATCAAAAGTAAAAGGACGCATCGCACAGCTTCGTGAAGCTGTCGATAGTAACGTCAAGGCAACACTTGGAATCGGGCATACACGCTGGGCAACACACGGACCGCCAAGTCAGGAAAATGCTCACCCGCATCAAAGTCAATCCGGCCGTTTCAATATTGTGCACAATGGGGTTATCGAGAACTACCTGGAGGTACGCGATGAATACCTTTCCAATGTTGAATTGAAGAGCCAAACAGATACAGAAATCATCGTACAGTTGATTGAAGTATTGTATAATGAAATGAAGGACGTAGCGGCTGCATTCCGTAAAGCTGTTGAACTATTGAAAGGTTCTTATGCGATTGCATTAATTGATGCAGAAGATGAGGATACGATCTATATTGCTAAAAATAAGAGCCCCCTTCTAGTGGGATTGGGAGACGGCTTCAATGTCGTTGCCAGTGACTCGATGGCGATGCTTCAAGTAACAGATCAATATCTTGAACTGATGGATAAAGAAACTGTCCTATTGCGTCGCGAATCTGTAGAAATCCTAAAGCTGGATGGCTCTGTAGTCGAAGAACGTGAGCCATTCACAGCTGAACTGAATGAATCAGATATTGAGAAGGGAACATACCCTCATTTTATGCTGAAAGAAATTGATGAACAGCCGTTAGTGCTCCGTCGAATCATCCAAGAATATCAGAACGAAGACAATGAAATTAAACTGGACCCGGATGTGCGCCAGGCTATGAAGGATTGTGACCGTATTTATATCATCGCTGCAGGTACCAGCTACCATGCAGGGTTGATTGGTAAGCAGTTCATTGAAAAGTTCGCGAAAATCCCTGTGGAAGTACACGTAGCAAGCGAGTTCTCCTACAACATGCCATTGTTGTCCGAGAAACCGTTGTTCGTCTATATTTCTCAAAGTGGGGAAACCGCGGATAGCCGTGCCGTACTGGTTCAGACAAAAGAATTGGGACACCCGGCATTGACAATTACGAATGTGCCAGGTTCTACCCTTTCTCGTGAAGCGGATTACACCTTACATTTGCATGCAGGCCCAGAAATCGCCGTAGCTTCAACGAAAGCTTATACAGCTCAAATGGCAGTGCTGGCTATCCTCGGTGTAGATACAGCAAATGCCAAAGGAATCGATCTAGCCTTCGATCCGATGCAGGAACTTGCCATTGTAGCAAACGCAATGGAAGCAATGGCCGATCAAAAAGAAGTATTTGAAGATTTAGCCCATGAATTCCTGGAAACCACACGCAACTGCTTCTTTATTGGTCGCAGCATCGATTACTACGTGGGTGTTGAAGGCGCATTGAAGCTTAAAGAAATTTCCTATATTCAGGCAGAAGGTTTTGCCGGCGGGGAATTGAAGCATGGAACCATCGCCTTAATTGAAGAAGAGACACCAGTCATCGCCCTTGCTACTCAAGCGGCTGTCAATGACTCCATCCGCGGAAATGTGCAAGAAGTCATTGCCCGGGGAGCGAATGCCTGTGTAATCAGCATGAAAGGACTGGAAAAAGACGGCGACAGTTTTGTACTGCCGAAAGTACATGAACTGCTGACACCGATCGTTTCTGTACTTCCATTGCAGTTGATTTCTTACTACGCAGCCCTTCACCGTGATTGTGATGTAGATAAGCCACGTAACCTTGCAAAAAGTGTTACAGTGGAATAAATAACTCTCAAAAGGAGTGTACACATGCTAAAGGAATCGGATTTTCCGACAGAAGAACTTAGGGAACAATGGATCAAGGTCCGTAACAGAAAACTGGAAGAAATGGCGCAGTACATTCAGCGTTATTTCCACCTTACAAAAGTCAGAGAAAATGACAACAGCTATGAGGTTCAAGGTTATGTTTATCAGCCAGGATATGGTGAGATAAGGATGGCTTTTGAGTTCACCTATGAGAATGTCGCTAAATTAACCGATTTATTTGACGAGTCTATCGAAAAATAAACGTATAAAATTACGAATGAACCCAGTTACATTTAGTAACTGGGTTCATTTTTGTGTTATTCTAGGAAATTATAAAAAATGATGGTTGTCGGCAACATTTTGTAGTGAGCCGCATCCAGCTCCAGCGCCTACCCCCTCGAGGTCATAAGTCAATCCTCTCTGTGATTAGGAAAACTCGGCTTATCGCCAATGGTTTATGGCGAAAGCCTTAGTTTTACTTATACTTTAAACCTTTATTAAACTGCATTGGAATGAAAGTACAAAAAACGTCACGACGAGGCTTGACTTAAGCTTGTCGAACGTCATTACTAGCAAGGCGCTTGCGCTTTTGTTCTATTTAATATTTGTATTAACGATCAGCTCTTCGATTTTTCCTATATCCACATTCCCTCCTGACACCACGGTAACGATTTTTTTGTTTTCCAAAGGCAGACGACCATTAATCATCGCCGCAATGGCAACTGCGCTGGATGGTTCAATCAGCTGCTTCATTCGCTCCATGACAAAGCTGAAGGCGAAGCGGATCTCCTCTTCCGAGACTAATACGAGCTCATCAAGATATTTTTGCAAAACAGGGAATGTCAGATCACCGGGCTGTGATGTGCGCAGTCCATCAGCAATCGTTCTGGTAGCTGGGATAGCAGTGATTTTATTATTCTGTAGGGAGAGGAACGTGTCATTAGCGGAATCGGGCTCTGCCCCATATACTTTGACAGCCGGGTTGGTTTCTTTTATAGCTGTCAGGATACCGGAAATGAGTCCGCCGCCCCCTACCGGTACGACAACTGCGTCTACATCTTTCACTTGATCAAGTATTTCCAGACCAACGGTCCCCTGACCAGCCATGATGTAAGGATCATCATAGGGCGGTATATAGATACCTGACTGTGCTTCAGCGAGCTCTTTTGCTCTTGGTATCCGTTCAGCTGAAGTTGTGCCGCAGGATTCGATTTTGCCATTGTAAGCCTGGATAGCATTCGTTTTACATTGGTTGGCGTCTGTAGGCACTACAATAGTAGCAGGGATGTCCAGCTGGTTAGCGATATAAGCTACAGCCTGGCCATGGTTGCCGGAAGAAGCGGCGGTGATTGATTTTGCGCCTTCTTTGACTGCTTGTTTTACTTTGTTCGTTGCACCGCGGATTTTAAATGAGCCTGTCTTTTGCAGGTGTTCTGATTTCAAAAATAACTGATTATTACACAGCTTGGAGAGCTGTGCGGACTGCAGGATCGGCGTAGTATGAATGGTATCAGTAATATTTTCTTGTGCTGTTTTGATATCTTGTACATTGATCATCAGGATACCCCTTTCTGATTACATTACTATTATTCTAGCAGAAGGGATTTCAAAATTCAGACTTCGGCTCTTACGGTTGGATTACTGACGGTCATCATGGCAATCAGGCAGTCTGCTAACCCTTGGACGTCTGCTGCGGTCGTATGTTTGCCAAAAGATATACGGATAAATGTTCTGGCTGTTTCCTCCGGATATCCCATAGCCAGCAATGTTTTGGCTGGCGCATGGTCGTGAATTGTACAGGCACTGCCGGTTGATATGGCGTAGCCTTTCCGATTGGCTTCCAGCATGGCCCATTGGCCTTCCGTACCAGCAAGGGTCAGACCAATAATAGGAGCATCATCAGCTGTCCTGCCGATGAAATGAAGCTTATGTTGAACTGGAAGCATTGCTTGTTCAAAAGTGGATTTTAAGGCAACCATATGTTTTTGGTGGTCCTTCATCTGGCTAATATTTTCCTGGGCAGCGGTAGTAAAGGCTGCTATTCCAGGCACATTCACTGTACCTGCACGAACTCCTTTTTCATGGGAGCCGTTATAAAGGTCCGGACTAATGGAGATGGACGGAGAAAGGTATAACGCTCCCACTCCCTTTGGACCGTAAATTTTATGGCTCGATATTGAAAAACTGTCCATGTACTTCGTGTATGCTCGAAAGTCTACTTTCCCAAACGCCTGGACACAGTCACTGTGAAAAAGGGCTCCCCATTTTTGGCAAATGGAATAGATTGCTTCCACGGGTTGCAGGGTGCCAATTTCCCCATTCATCGTTTGGATGGAAACCAGTACAGTGTCCTTTCGTATAGCAGCTTCTAATGCTCCGAGGTCAATGGTGCCTTCTTCCGTAAAGGGGATTCTTGTAATTTCATAGCCTTCTTTTTCTAGTTTTTCTAAGGCATTGTGAACCGAGGAATGCTCTGCCTGAGAAGTAATGATGTGTTTCCCTTCCCCGGCTTTAGCTAATACGGATAAACCGATGTGGTTGCTTTCCGTCCCTCCGCTGGTAAAATAAATCCCCTTTTTTTGAACGCCTGATTGATCAGCCAGCGTCTTGCGGCAGTGTTCGACCAGTGAGTTTGCTTGAGTGCCTTGATCATGCAGGCTGCTTGAGTTTCCGAAATAGTTTTTGGCTGCTTGACTATATACTTCTAAAGACGTGTCATCAATTGGACAGGTGGCCGCGTAATCAAAATATTTCATGCTCTCCACTCCTTTTTCGGCATTCCAGAAAAAAGCACTTGTCATAAGTGTAATTCTGTGTAAATATAAGTGTCAAGACACATGTAAAATAAAAGGTGGGATAACACGGTGGAACAGGCAGATGTAATTATCATCGGAAGTGGTATCGCTGCTTTACAGCTGATTGGCAACTTACGCAGGGATGTTAATGTGATTATACTCACAAAGTCAGAAATAAAGACCGGCAATTCTTTTCTTGCTCAGGGTGGGGTTGCAGCATCAGTAGGAGCTGAAGATGACCCTTATGATCATTATAGGGACACACTGGAGGCGGGGAGAGGGATCAACGACCACGAAGCAGTGATTCAATTGACGAAACAGGCTCCCTCTGTCATCGGCGATTTGCTTGAAGCTGGATGTGACTTTGATCGGAACTATCGGGGGGAACTGAGGTTGGGGAGAGAAGGCTCCCATTCCTGCAATCGAATTGTTCATGGAGGTGGGGATCAAACAGGAAAGTGGATTATCAATTGCCTTTTACAAAAGATTGGACCGAATGTAAGAGTCAAAGAGCATGAATTTGTCTATCAATTGCTCACTGATGAGCAAGGTAGTTGTTACGGGGTAAAAAGCAAGCATCGTGGAGGTACGAAAAAGACATATCTGGCTCCCCATGTTGTGCTGGCAACCGGGGGATGTGGGCGAGTTTATGATGCCACTTCCAACGCCGAAACCGTGACAGGTGATGGACTTGCCCTTGGATATCTCGCTGGGGCCGAACTTGTAGACATGGAATTTGTCCAATTCCATCCTACCTTGTTATCCATAAATGGAGATATAAAAGGATTGGTTTCTGAAGCGGTACGGGGGGAGGGGGCGTTCCTGGTTGATGAAGAAGGTATGCCTGTTATGAAAGGAGTACACCCCTTGGAAGATTTAGCCCCTCGTCATATTGTGGCACAGACTATTTATAACCACATCCAGCAAGGGAGAGAGGTGTTTTTAGATATTACCTGCATCGACAATTTTACCAGGAAGTTTCCTACAGTTACTCGCTTATGTGAGAAGCACGGAATTGCTGTAGAAGAGGGGAAAATTCCAGTTGCCCCGGGCTGTCATTTTTTGATGGGAGGCATTCGGACAGACGATGTGGGAGGCACAACGGTGAAGGGACTTTATGCCATCGGAGAGGTAGCTTGTACAGGGGTCCATGGTGCAAACCGGCTCGCCAGCAATTCGTTATTAGAGGGGCTGGTATATGGAAAAAGGTTGGCTCAGCATATCAACCATCATTCGAAAGAGGTAATCAGCTTCCAGGCTCCCCGACCTATGGAGGAAAACCGTGAAGTCATACTCCCTTCTATGGAAGAAATTCAGCAATCAATGATGAAGCGAGTTGGCATCATACGGAATAAAAACGAACTGATCCTGCAACAGGAATGGCTGGATTCGTTTTCCCTCCCGGAGAATATGGATACGCTGACAATCGGCCAAATCAGCCGTGTATTCATGGTCATCACTTCAAAGTTGATTACAACCTCTGCGTTGGAACGGGAAGAGAGCCGAGGTGGCCATTTTAGACAGGATTTCCCGTTGGAAAGGTCCGATTGGCAACATAGACATGTTCGGTTACATAAAAATAGAAAGCAGGGTGAAATCTATGAATCTATTAATGCTCCGGCGTTCACTTGAAACGTTTTTTATCGAGGATATCGGAGATAAGGACATTACAAGTGATGTATTGTTCGATAAGAATACGGAAGGGGAGGTCCGATTCCTTGCCAAACAGACAGGTGTATTGTGCGGAATCGAAATCATCCGTGCGGGGTTTGAAATGCTTGACCCGAAAGTTGAGGTAGAGTTATTCAAACAGGATGGCAGTGAGGTGCATGCAGGTGATGCAATTGCCAGAGCATACGGAAACATGGCCAGTCTTCTTAAAGGAGAACGTGTCCTATTAAACCTTCTGCAGCGGATGAGCGGTATTGCTACTTTGACAAGGAAAGCGGTCAGAAATCTGGACAGTAATCATACAAGAATTTGTGATACGAGGAAAACGACTCCAGGACTTAGGATGCTGGAAAAGTATGCGGTTCGGACTGGAGGAGGATACAATCATCGCAACGGCCTTTATGATGCCGTGATGTTGAAGGACAATCATATCGCTTTTGCAGGATCGCTTACCAGTGCTGTAGTGAAGCTTAGAGAAAAACTGGGTCACATGGTCAAAATTGAAGTAGAAACAGAAACCAGGGAACAAGTGATAGAAGCTGTGGGAGCGGAAGTCGACTGTATCATGTTGGATAACCGTACCCCGGATGAAATCAAAGAGCTGGTCCAACTCGTTCCTTCCTCCATAAAAACAGAGGCATCCGGCGGCATAGCAGTCGAGCAATTAGGATTGTTCCGTGATTGTGGCGTGGATTATATCTCCCTCGGATGTTTGACCCATTCGGCACCTGCTCTTGATATCAGTGTGAAAGTACCTGTCTTAGAAAGGAGTCTTGTAAAATGAACGTCTTAGAAACATTAGAGCAAAAAAATCCGACCGTGCCTGCGCGGTATAAAAACATGTCTGTGGAAGAACTTGAAGCACGAGTCCAGGCAGTGAAGGAGCGTATGGGAAAGCGGCTGTTTCTACCCGGACACCATTATCAGAAAGATGAAGTCATACAATTCGCCGATGCTCGTGGGGATTCGTTGAAGCTGGCCCAACTATCTGCGGAAAATCAGGATGCGGAAGCGATCGTTTTTTGTGGTGTTCATTTTATGGCTGAGACGGCAGATATTTTAACGAAACAGGACCAAACGGTATACCTTCCTGATATGCGGGCGGGTTGCTCGATGGCAGACATGGCTGATTTGAACCAGACGGAAAAAGCCTGGACAGCGCTGATTGAGTTATTTGGGGATACGATTCTTCCACTCACTTATGTCAATTCGACTGCAGCCATCAAAGCTTTTGTCGGAAAACATGAAGGGGCTACTGTCACCTCTTCCAATGCGGAAAAAATGGTAAGTTGGGCATTTAAACAAAAAGAACGGATCCTATTTCTACCTGATCAGCATTTAGGGCGTAATACAGCCTTTAATTTAGGAATCCCACTTAACCAAATGGCAGTTTGGGATCCAATGCTGGAGCGATTGTTTCACGATTGTCCGCTGGAAGAAGTCAAAGTGATTTTATGGAAAGGGCATTGTTCTGTGCATGAAAACTTTACGGTTACTAACGTAAAGCAAGTTCGTGAACAATTCCCTAACATGAAAGTCATCGTTCACCCCGAGTGCAGGAGGGAAGTGGTAGACCTTTCTGACGAAGCCGGGTCGACCAATTTTATTATTCAAACAATCAAAAACGCTCCAGTTGGAAGTGCCTGGGCGATTGGTACAGAAATGAATCTCGTCAACCGGCTCATTAAGGAGAACCCGGATAAACATATTATCTCTTTGAACCCGAATATGTGTCCGTGCCTTACGATGAATCGCATTGATCTCCCCCATTTAGCATGGTGTCTGGAAGCCATAGAGCAAGGTGAGCATCCTAATGTCATTGAAGTGAATAAGGACATAGCAAAAGATGCCAGGAAAGCATTAGACCGGATGCTGGCAAGAGCATAATCCTCCTTCATTAAAGTCCATAAAAACAGTCGATCAGGACCAAGCTGATCGGCTGCTTTCTTCGATTCATGCGGGCTGCATCCAGCTCCGACGCACAGGACGTGCTAGTGCCAATGACGCCCCACTAGAACTACTTCTTTGAAAGTACTTCGCAGAAAAGACAAAGTCTTTTTTGAGGACGTGGCGTTTTCATCGGCCAGCGCCTACCCCCCTCGAGGTCTTAAGTCAATCCCCTTTGTGATTAGAAAAACTTGGCTTATCGCCGCTTCCTAGTGTTTTTCTTATACTTTGATCCTTAATAAAGTTAGTCTGTATTAAAGTACAACAAACGTCACGGTGAGGCTTGGCTTAAGCTTGTCGGGGGTGAACAAGGCGCTTGCGCTTTTGTTCTATTAATGTCGTTTGTTCAACCATAGGACGCCTGATTTGGCCAGACGTGGCAACAGCCCGGTTACAGGTTTCTGGAGCATATTTCCGAATCCATCAGATTTACCAAGCGAACCAAGGGCGCCTTTCAATTTGATTTCACCTGGTTTATCCGGTTCCTTGCCTTTCAGGATCGCTGATAATACTTCAGCGATTTGTTCACCCTGCTGTCCAGCAAGCTGAGCACTTGGTGAATGCTCAGAGGCTGCACAGTCACCAACCACATACACGTTTGGTTGTGAAGGGACCTGATAATAATCATTAAGAATGACTTTCTCCTGGGCATCCTTTTCAAACGGAAGCTCCCGTACTAAAACATTCGGCCGCACACCGGCGGTCCAAATCGTCACGTCATTCACATAACAGATTCCATTGTTGCATACTCCGTCTTTTTCCACATATTCGACGTTGGCATTATGGATGACTTCAACATCATTCTTTTCGAACCATTCTTCTACGTAATCCTGAATCTTTTTATCAAAAGCTCTTAACACGGTTTCCCCGCGATCCAACAGCCGAATGTTCAAGTCTGGCCTGCTTTCCCTGATTTCCGAAGCGACTTCGATTCCGCTTAAGCCGGCGCCGACTACCGACACCATTCCGTAGGCTTTCAAGTTACCTATGGCAATCCCGGTGTGTCGCGCTTTGGCAAATGTCTGGACACTTTCGGTGAATTCCTTTGCGCCTTCAATACCGTGGTAATTATCTTCACAACCCAGTCCAATGACTAAATAATCATATTCGACTGGTTCTCTATTGTCCCGGACGATGATTTGTTCTTGATCCGTATCGATTTTTTCTATTTCTCCATATACATAATCGACTTGGTCATGATCTGGAAATTCGATACGAACATTTTTGTCCGATTCCGTTCCAGCTGCAATCGCGTAGAATTCCGTTTTCAAGGAGTGGTACGGGTTCCTATCGATCATGGTGATATGGACGTCTTTCGGCAGATCATTATCAATCAGGTTCAGTAATATTTTAACCCCGCCGTATCCGCCGCCTAAAATGACTAATCTCTTCATAGTTATACCCCTTTTAACATTATACTGTCTATCCGATGAAATGCCTGGACCCCACATGTAAAACCGCTTTCTTTCTCTCCATCCTAAAGAGTATCAAAAAATATGTCCTAAGACTAGAAAAATCCTATAGAAACCATTCAATTAGTGTTAATTAAATTTTACCCCGATGGTAAAATCTGGAACTTGAGCGATATAGAGTAGATAAATGGGACAGAACACACAGAAATTGCCATACAGTAGGGGAGGGGACCGTAAGTTTCTCATTTTCGACAGAAGCTTTCATTTGCTAAGTGGTAATCGACAAAAAAGCTTCCCTTGTTCAAACGTTTGATTGATGAAAAGTGGATCTCCATTACATTCAGTTTTACCTTTAAAACTCTAGTTGATGCTCTTTACCTATAAATAAAGACCGGCTCTTGGTGAGCCGGCCTTTAATGGAAAGTGTTTGTTATGTTATGGGCGTGGATCAACGTAATCTGGATAGTCTGTAATGATACCGTCAGCACCAACTTCTAATAAGAAATTTGCAGATTCACGGTCTCGGACTGTCCAGGGGTGCGTTAACATGTTGAAGTCGTGGATTCTTTCTATTAGAGAGGCATCGATCATACTTTTGCTAGGGTTGACGTAGTCTGCATATTTTTTAAAACTTTCCAACTGTTCATCTGAAATGCCTTCCGGGTTGTAACCAAGCAGGACACCGACTGGCACTTCTGGAAGAATATCGTGGAACTTTTGAACGGATTCATGGTCGAATGATTGGACGATGATTTTTTCGTTTTCCGGCTTGTCTAAATGGTGGGCTGTCAGCTCATCGGCAACTTTTTGTTCGATGCCTGGGTAGAGGGAAGGTGCTTTTAATTCGATCAAAATTCCGCTCTTTCCTTTGTATTCATCGAGGACTTCGCCAAGGGTAGGGATAGTTTCATCGGCAAATGCTTCACTAAACCAGCTCCCAGCATCAAGGCTTTTCATCTCTTCCAGTGTTAGATCTTTTACACTTCCTGTTCCGTCTGTAGTGCGGTCGACCGTCGTGTCATGGATAACCACCAATTCTCCATCTTTACTCATTTGTACATCCAGCTCAAACATATCTGCTTTCATTTCAACGGCTTTTTCAAAAGCAGCCATCGTGTTTTCCGGTGCATAGCCAGATGCTCCCCGGTGAGCAATGTTAAGTACTTGCTTCTGTGCTTTCGTAGCTGTGCCCTCACTTGCAAAGGCGTTTTCTCCCGGAGCAAAAAACATCAACACAGCTAATACCCCAACTGATAATAAAGATACAAATTGTTTCATCTTCCTCTCTCCCTTCGCTATATTCACCTATAAGTCTAGCGAAGCAATATTGAGTATGGATGAAATTGGTGTTCGAGTTTTGTTTAGCTATTATTACAAAATTAAGGTCCAATATCCTTAAAATGTTAATGTGTATAGGGTGAAAGAACTATAGGTGGGGTTCTTTAATATAACAAACAACCAGGGAGGACTTGCTCCCTGGCTGTTTGTTATTCTGTAATTTCCTTATTCAATTCACTGTCTTTGATGTGTGCGTGTGGGAGTAGTGTATTCTCAAAATCGAAGTCACTTAATTCTTTACCGCGGTGGACCCGATTAGGAAAGTCAGGGTTTGCCAGAGCACTGGTGCCAAGGGAAATGAGGTCTGCTTCTTCTTTATCAATCATTTTAACTGCTGTTCCTGGATCCCCGAGTTTACCATTAGCTATTACCGGGAGGCTGCTGAAGTCTTTAGCTGCTTTTGCTAATGTTCTAGTCCCTTTGCCAAAAGCTGACGTAGTTGCATCGGCATCAGTTACATGAATATAATCAAGAGAAGTTTTACTCAACTCCGAGAAAATGAACGATGCATCTTCTTCACCTCCAGGCCACTTATGATCAGGGTCTGCTACTTTGATTTGGGAAATCCGGATACCGACAATAAATTCTTCCCCTACAGCCTCACGAATTTCTTCAATAACCTCAAGCATCAGGCGCATCCGTTTTTCGAGGGAACCACCGTATGCATCTTCCCGCTTATTCAAATAATCCGTTAAAAATTGATCTAACAGATAGCCATTAGCTCCGTGGATTTCGACCCCATCAAAACCAGCCTGCTTAGCATAGCGCGCACCATCTACAAATGCTCGTTTTGCAGATTCGATGTCCTGTTCTGTCATTTGTTTCGGTTTTGGAAAAGGACCTGAACCACCATAAAATTCTAATTGCTCGCCTTTCGGTGGTACATCAGATGGAGCGATCGTTCCGTTGACATAGGCATTTCCCTGCCCCTGGCCGCCAGCATGCATCAATTGTGCAATGAACACAGTATCATAATCATGGACTGCATCTACGACAGGCTTCCATGCTTGCACATGTTTTTCGTTAGCGATCCCTGGCTGATTTTCATATCCCTGACTATAGCTTTCATCCAAATAGATGCCTTCCGAAATGATGGCGCCGAATCCGCCTTTCGCAAAACGTTCATAGTACTGTTTCATACGTTCATTAGCACTGCCATTATCATTAGCACTGACACGAGTCATTGGTGCCACAACTAAGCGGTTATTAAAAGTGCGGTTGGCTATTTTTAAATTAGAAAAGAGTGGTTTTACCATATCTGACTTCCTTTCTTTTAAAGGTTGAAACTTATACTAAATTCCGCAAACTAAAATAGCAAACATCGTGCTTATCATTGAATGGATGTTAAAAAAAGGATTAAGAGGAATTTTGGAAGGGTAAAAATAAACCATTAAGGAGGGGAACAGGGAACATTTATGTAATCGTTTCATTTATATTTTCATTTTTGTTATTATGAATATTGCGTGAAATTTTTTCAAAAATCTTAAAAGGAGCGATTTGATGGAAAAATGGCTGACCATGGATACATGGCTCGGTGATCTTGTCAATGCAGGTAATACGCTTTTGTGGACTTATATATTGATTGGCTTACTACTTGCATTAGGCGTCTGGTTCACCGTTAAAACCAATTTTGTCCAGTTCCGTTTGATAAAAGAAATGGTATTGCTTTTAATCAAGGGGACAGACCATACTGGTTTCAAAGAAAAAAAGGGGACAACCCCTTTCCAGGCATTTGCAATCAGTACAGCCGCCCGTGTTGGTACAGGAAACCTGGCGGGTGTGGCGATCGCTATTTCAGTAGGTGGTCCTGGAGCTGTCTTCTGGATGTGGATGATTGCATTAGTTGGAGCAGCGACAGGGTTTGTGGAAAGTACACTTGCCCAGATGTACAAAGTGAAAGATAAAAATGGATTCCGCGGCGGACCAGCGTATTATATGGAAAGAGCATTAGGTAAGCGCTGGATGGGCGTCTTGTTTGCTATCCTGATCACGCTTTGTTTCGGGCTCATTTTTAACGCCGTGCAAGCCAATACGATTGCAATGGCATTTACAGGAGCTTATGAAATCCACCCGTTAATCATCGGAGCAATTATCGCAGCGATGATCGGTGTGGTAATTTATGGAGGCATTCGGCGTATCGCGGTGGTAGCGGAAGTGATTGTACCTATTTTTGCTGTTGCCTATATCATCGTCGCATTTATAATTATGGTAATCAATATCGATCAATTGCCAGGCATTGTTTCTCTAATTGTAAGCAACGCTTTAGGGATTAAGGAAATTGCCGGAGGCGGAATCGGTGCAGCACTGATGAATGGAATTCAGCGTGGGCTGTTCTCGAATGAAGCCGGTATGGGTAGTGCACCGAACGCAGCCGCTACATCCTATGTCAAACACCCGGTTGAACAAGGACTTGTTCAGACGCTTGGTGTGTTTACGGATACATTGATCATTTGTAGTTCTACAGCATTTATCATCCTGTTAGCAGACGTTCATACTGTCGGGGAAATGGACGGTATTCAATTGACACAGCTTGCCTTGAGCACCCATCTTGGCCCTTGGGCTGATGCTTTAGTAGCCCTTACCATTTTCTTTTTCGCCTTCAGTTCCCTGCTTGGAAACTACTATTATGGGGAAACGAACCTGCAATTCATTTCGGAAAACAAAATGTATGTACAGGTGTTCCGAATTGCATTTCTAATCATGGTATTGGTTGGATCTATGAGTGAAATTGAGATTATCTGGGGATTAGCCGATTTGTTCATGGGCTCCATGGCTTTAGTCAACTTGATCGCTATCGCCTTATTGACGAAATTAGCAGTTGCTGCACTCGATGACTATCAGAGGCAGCGTAAATTAGGCCGTGTACCTGTTTTTTATAAAAACAGCATTCCTGGTGTGAAAAACCTGGAAGCCTGGGAACGGAAAGAGAATACCTATAAAGATAAATAAGTGATTAATGAGAAGCCCCGCCAAGGGGCTTCTCATTTTTTGTAGGATTTGTAGCTATTTTGTAGGTTTTTGAGACTCTGGTACTACTTAAATAGGTCTTAACGTGGTTGTTTTAAGTTCAGAATTTTCAGTAAAATAAAAGATAGTCTAGAAAGGAGGAAACTGAATTGAATAAGAAAAAGACTCGTTTTTTGTCTGTGTTTGTCATGTTAGCTCTAGTGTTAGCCATGGCTTTTCCTTCTAGCTTGCTTGCCAAAGCGCCGGATCGAAGCGGAGATAAGGTAGCCTATGGTGAAGAAGGAATGGTGGCTACAGCTCATCCTGCTGCTTCTAAAATTGGAGCAGATGTCCTGAAAAAAGGCGGGACAGCCATGGATGCTGCCATTGCCATCCAATTTGCCCTTAATGTAGCTGAACCGATGATGTCTGGCATTGGCGGCGGTGGCTTCATGATGGTATATGATGCGGAAGCCGATGATGTATCTATTATTGACAGCCGCGAACGTGCACCAGCTGGTGCAACTCCTGATATGTTTCTGGATGAAGATGGCAATGTCATTCCTTTTTCCGAGCGACATATCAGCGGTGATGCTGTTGGAGTCCCTGGAACACTGAAAGGGCTGATGACTGCTCATGATAAGTGGGGTACAAAACCGTTCAGCCAACTGATCAATCCAGCGATCAAGCTGGCTCATAGCGGGGTAGAGGTGAATAGTGTGCTTGCTGCTGCAATCGCTGATAATCAGGATAAACTGGCGAGAAGTGCAGCGGAAGATGTTTTCATGCCTGGAGGCGAACCGCTTCAAGAAGGCGATCTTTTAGTCCAAAGAGACCTGGCACATACCTTTAAGCAAATTCGTAAAGATGGGCTGGATGCTTTTTATGGAGGAGAAATTGGCCAGGCCCTGGCTGACACCGTCCAGGATTTTGGCGGCAGTATGACGAGCGAGGATCTGGAGAATTATCAAATATCCATAGATGAACCAGTGACAGGAACATATAGAGGTTATGAAATAGCTTCCATGTCACCACCAAGTTCAGGCGGATTGACAATATTACAGATGTTAAAAATGCTGGAAGGATTCGACCTTTCCAGCTACGACGTGAAATCACCAGAAAAATACCACCTGCTCGCAGAAGCTATGCACCTGGCGTATGCAGACCGGAACACCTACATCGGTGATACCCAGTTTATCGATGTACCAATGGAAGGAATGCTCAATGAGGAATATTTAGCTGAAAGAAGATCCTTGATTGAACGTTGGGAAGCGAATGACGAAGTAGAACCAGGGAACCCTTGGGCCTATCAGGAAGGAACCCCTCAAGGAGCAGCTGAGCAGCCGGACGACCGTGAAATCGGTGAAACTACTCATTTCACAGTAGCTGATAAGTGGGGAAACCTTGTGTCCTACACAACTACGATTGAACAGGTATTCGGTACAGGTATTATGGTGCCAGAATATGGATTTATGTTGAACAATGAGCTGACTGATTTTGATGCTGTGCCGGGTGGTCCTAACCAGGTAGAGCCAAATAAACGGCCAATGAGCAGCATGAGCCCTACACTTGTATTTAAAGATGGCGAACCATTCATGACAGTAGGTTCACCAGGGGGACCAACGATTATTACTTCGGTAATGCAAACGATCATCAATGTCATTGATTATGATATGGGGCTGCAAGATGCGATTGAAGAACCAAGGATTTATAGTTCTTCTTACCCGGAAATCCTGTGGGAGGAAGGGATACCTGAAAGCACAAGAGCGACCATGGAAGACTGGGGACATGAATGGCGGAGCACCTCACGTGACCTTGGTAATGTCCAGGCGATAAGAATTATGGAGGACGGCAGCTTCATCGGAGCAGCTGACTCTACAAGGGAAGGGATCGCTATTGGTCTTGATCGAACTGCTGGAAAATAGGGGTGCAAAGGGGACAACCGGATGGTTGTCCTCTTTCTTATGGTCGGAATGAAGGGCAAGTTTCTTGTTTTTTTACTAGAAAAAGTAGTTGAATACTCGACAACTGTCATCCCTTACTGGACAAAAAAGGGCTTTAGCTAGACAATTTCGGAATTTTACTAGACAAATTCGAAGATTTACTCGACATTTTAGAACATTTACTAAAAACATTGGCGTTTACTAGACAATTATCACTCTCTAAACTGTCAGTAGCTTGTCTTTTTAATGGCTAACGGAGAGTCTCGGGGTTAGAATGAAACTATATAAGTGAAAGAGGTGTTGGGATGAAAGTAGGAATGATAGGACTTGGTGGTATCGCGAAGAAGGCGTATTTACCGGTGTTGACACAGACGGCGGGTATTGAACTCCATGTCTGTACAAGGAACGGGGCTGTATTGGAAGAAGTGAAGGAAAAGTATCGTATCCGTCATACATATCAAAATATTGACACCTGGCTTCAGAGTGGTATAAAGGCGGCATTTGTTCACTCTGCTACGGAATCCCACGAGGCAATCATCGATCAACTGCTCGATCGTGGTATCCATGTGTATGTCGATAAGCCAATCACCAACGATGGGGAGTCAGCCTCCCGGTTGATGGAAAAGGCCAAAAAGAACGGCTTGCTGTTGAGAGTAGGATTTAATCGCAGGTATGCTCCGTCTTATCAGAAGCTGAAAGAACTGAAGTACCCAAATATGATGGTCATGGAGAAAAATCGCAGCCGCCAGGCTGGTGATGTTCGGGAGGTCATCTTTGATGATTTTATCCATGTGATTGATACGCTTTTGTACCTTTTCCCCTACCAAATTGATGATATCCGTATCCATGGAAACAGCAAAGATGGCAAACTCCAACATGTCATCCTGCAATTGATAGCAAGTGAGGGAACAGCTATCGGAATGATGAACCGGGAAGCAGGAGCTAATGTAGAAAAAGTAGAGTTGATGAATGCCAGCGAAACGTGGTCGGTCATGAATGTCAGCGAGATCGCAACGCATAAGGATAAAGACGTTTTGATCCATGGGAACAATGATTGGGAACCGACTCTTATGAAGCGCGGATTCCATAGCGTGACTGCTTCCTTTTTAGAAGCTGTTGAAAAGGGAGCAACAGCTCCGTACGGATATTCCCAAGATTTAGAACCTCATCTGATTGCTGAAAGAATTGTTCAATATATAGGTGAGTAGGTCAGGGGTTTCGCTTGGTTTCTTGCAGCAAATGAATCAGCTTTTCTTGATTTTTGATAATCTTATTAAGCCGTTTGAATAAATAAAAAACCGCGAAGATGACAGCCAGTACTGCTAGTATGTTGAAGGTTATTATTGTTATTGGCAGAATCGCAGTCCAAAAATCGTAATAAGTCGAAGAGGTTTCAGTTACCTCAATAGATGCTGCCAGAAAGTCAGAGGGAAGCATAATATTCTCCTTTCAATATGTAAGAAAATTCCTTATAAATCTATTCTTTACAGAGGTTTTTATTCCCTTTTTATTAATAGGAAATTTTAATAAAACAAGCCCCCTTCCCGAGAAGGAGGCTTGTTCTTGTTGGGTTATCTCCTTACTGCTCCATAAGAATCGATGCGGCCATGTTCGAAGTAATAGCCAGTTCCACTGATAGCATCGGCGGATTGTTCGATGTCCTGACGGATTTGCCAGTTGCTCTTCCCTTGCGCAGCGAGCAGTCCTGCCAGACCAGCTACGTGCGGGGAAGCCATCGAAGTACCGGACATATACGCATAGCCGCCAGGAACGGTGGAAGCGATGTCTACCCCAGGAGCTGTGACGTCTACCCATGTACCATAGTTAGAAAAAGAAGCTCTGCGGTCATATTCATCAACAGCTCCTACGGCGATGACATTAGCATAGGAAGCCGGCTCGAATGTAGTGGACACTCCATCGTTACCAGCAGCTGCGATAATGACTGATCCTTTATTCCAGGCATAATTCACCGCATTTTCTAATGTAGCAGTATCGCAGTTACAGCCAAGCGAAAGGTTGATTACCTCCGCCCCCTGATCAGCGGAGTAGCGGATTGCATCGGCGATATTGGCCAAAGACCCGCTTCCATTAGCATCCAGGGCACGAACGGCAAGTATTTTGGTATATGGCGCCATACCAGCGACACCAGTTGAATTATTGGTCTCTGCAGCGGCTGTTCCTGCTACGTGTGTACCATGGTCGTTCTCATCCATTGGGTAATAATCATTATCAACAAAGTCATATCCCCGGATGGTTTTTCCATCTAAATCAGGGTGAGTGTAATCCACACCAGAATCAACTACGGCAATTTCCTGGCTGCTGCTTCCTCGAGTTATGTCCCATGCTTGTTCGGTATAAGTATTTTGTGGACCATACTGGTAACCACTATAGTAATAGTCATTTGGAGTCCAGCTTACATTGAACTTGTAGTTAGGCTCCGCGTATTCTACATTCGGATTACTGCTTAAAGCTTTTGCGACAGCTTCTACATTTCCAACTTCTAATATATCAAATTCGGATTCAACGGCATCTACATCCGGCTTCACTTGTGCATTCATATTATGGAGGACCTTACTTTTTTCCGATTTCTTCACATCGGCTTTGAACTTGACGATAACCTCTCCTTTGACATAATCGCTCGTCCCCTTTTCTGCCTGTTTCATCGGTGAGGCTTTTGATTCTGACAAATCCGCCTGGGGAGCTGCTTCACCTACAGCAGGAAAAACGGCAAGTGACAGTGCTAATGACAAAGACAAACTAGCAACCTTCTTTAATCTCATTCTATTTCCTCCTTTGTTTGGGTTACTATACAGATTCATGAGGAGGATGATAGAATCCTGCCAAATTTTGTTGAGAAAAAATCAGGATTTGAAGGTTTTAATTCCTGTTTCACAGCTATATTTTCGCAAAATTTAGAAGTATAAAACAAATTAGTAGGTATTTTTACCTAAAAACATAAGTCTACCTTCTGATTCTTTCTGGCAATGGTTACGGTAAAATTGAAATAATAGTAAAATAGACAAGTTTCTCATTAAAAAGGAGAATCGGAGGGATAGCGTGCAATTAACGGATAAATATCGAAAAATCGATTATGGCAAGCTTATTTATCTGGAGCGGATAAGAAAACGGATGACGCAGGATCAGCTTTCACGCGGGATATGTTCAGTGCCGTATTTAAGTAAATTGGAAAATCAGCGGATCAATGAACCAAATCCAGAAACTATTTCTCTTCTCCTTAAAAAATTAGCGATAGATTATACCTCCCAAACATCACTGGTTTCAGAAACAATAGCTGATCTGGAGCAGTGGTACAGTTCGATCACAAGTAAAAACATGCAGGATATCGAAAATATCTATATCAAGCTGGAACAGCTTCAGCTGAATCGTTACCCGGACCTGAACATTTGGTTCAAGCTGATATCGATCCGTTACTTTATCTATCAAAAAGATGGGAAAAGCGCTGAAAAGATAAAGCAAGAGCTTGCGGGAACTTTAGATAAGCTTGACTCCTATCAAAAGTTTTATTACCTTTACTTCTCTGGTTTGATCGATTGTCTGAATAAAGCATACACAGAGGGACTTTGTAAGCTTCATGATGCAGAAAAAATCGCCAATGATCATTCCGTTAATGACCCTGAACTTCTCTACCATCTGGCACTTACGTATAGCCATATCAATAATTCTTCGCTGGCCATTTATTATAGTCAATCAGCGAAACGGTTTTTTGACCAAAATATGAATATCCATCGGGGCCTTGATTGCCAAGTGATTTTGGGAATCAATTTTTTGCGGATAAAAAGGTATGACAATGCAGAGCAGGTCTTCAGGGATATACTGAGAATCAGCCAGTCTATCAATGATCCTAAACTTCCAGGGAAGACCTATCATAACCTGGGTTTCTTATACGCAGAAAAAGAGGATTTCACCACAGCACTGAGTTACTACCATAAGGCCCTGGATTTGAAAGAAGTATACAGTGACAGCTACTGCAGCACAGTACTGCGTATCATTCATGTACATCAAAAGCTCGGAGAAGTGGAAGCGGCTTTGGAGTGGATTGACCAGGTGATTGAAAAGGGATGCTTGGATGGAAGTGATATTATCATTCAATTCCAACTGAAAAGGCTGGAGTTACTAGGTGAAGATACTGTTTATTACGAATATATCAAAGACACAGCTCTTCCGTATTTTCTAAAGATCAATAACCAAAAAAGTGTGAAGTTGTATGCCCAGAAAGCAGCACTATATTATGAAGATAATTTTTACTATAAGAAAGCGAATCATTATTATAAGTTGATATTAAATCAAGGAGGTGAAATCAGTTGAAAACAGGATTACTGAAAGTACTCTTATTATTGTTTGTTAGTACAGCAGATGTTCATGGTTTGCCTGGGGTAGAGGATACTGAGCATGCTTCTGTAAACCCGAACTTTTCTGATGAAGATCATCCAGAGTATTAATACTTAGTTTTTTAATAGAGCTCCATACCTGGTACAGGTAGGAGCTCTTTTGTATTATTTTGTAACTTTTACCACGAACCATGACGATTAATGAGTCGAAAGTATTGGTTTTTTTGAAGCTAAAGCACCGATTGATAGGGAATGTGAAGGGTATTTAAATAGTATCGAGAAGAAATAAAAAAAGGCGAACGAGCTATTTTACATAAGCATTATAATCTGCTCCTAGTTTATAAGAAATAAGAATGGTAGGGGATATGTCACTCCGTATAATTTGGTTAATATGAGATGGACACCTTTCCATTTGATCACAGGGCAGAAATACAGAGACAGACGGAGTAGGTGAGCGGATGCATAAGCAAATATCAACTGGTATCCAGGGTCTGGACGCGATTTTATACGGTGGCATACCGGATGGTTCTGCAATCATTATAGAAGGAGCGCCAGGCACTGGAAAAACCACACTTGGCGTGCAGTTTTTGTATGAAGGTGCTGTTCAGGCAGATGAGGCGGGGATTTTGATTACGTTTGAGGAGTTTCCTGAGCAAATATACAGTGATATGAAATCATCATTTAGATGGGATTTACGGCAACTTGAAAAAGAAAACAAACTGAGGGTAGTGGGGTTATCCCCTGATGTCCTTTTAGAGCAAATGATGAAACCGGATGGTCTGATCGAGCAAATGATCCATGAAATTGATTGTAAACGGATTGTTATTGATAGTATCAGCCTTTTCCGTTATTTCACTGCAGCCAACGATTTCGAAGAACGCAGGGTATTATACCAGCTACGCAATATTCTGCGTAAATTCAAGCTGACATCGTTATTATTACAAGAACAGTCTGACTTGAATGTCAGCCATGTTCCATTTTCTCACTTTATTGTCGATGGAGTAATCCGGTTAAGTGTCCGACCACATTTGGATGTTTTTCGCAAACGAATCCTGGAAGTGGTCAAAATGCGCGGGACCCGTATCATCGAAGGTGAGCATACCTACCGTATTACGGACAAGGGAATTTATCCTTTGAATGCTGCTCAAACGATTGCCGAACACCACCGGGAGGCAAAAGATAAAATTTCTACTGGTATAAAAGAATTGGATCACCTGTTAGATGGAGGGATGGATCGTGGGGCTGTTTATATGCTTGATACAAACAGCAGGGCTAACTATATGCCTCTGATCGGATCTATCCTCTCAGAACGGCTGAGTTCACAGGATCATTTGTTGACTGTTCTGTCCAGTACGCAGACGGTAGAAGAATTAGATACATTGATGAGTCGCCACAATATTGAACTGGGTAAAGTGATCAACGAAAAACGCGTTCATTTTATTGAACATTATAATCGTCAGGTTCCATCCGGCTGGGAAAAAGCAGTATATTATGTCAACGGGCTTGACAATGAAGGCTATGATCAATTTTTAAGAAATAAGTGTTACCCGCTGATTCAATCAGAAATCTCTTGCGAAACAAAATGGTTCGTCTATTATGATTTGAACACTATCATCAGTGAGCGGGGCACCGACTATGTACTACGCTCGTTTGCAAAAGAAGCTGCTTTTGCTAGATCGCTTGGAATGACGGTATTGGTATTATGTAATTTCAAAGAAGTAGGAGAGCAGGTAGCGTCATTTCTTGAACGTACTACAAATGGTGTATTTAAAACATGGGTTGATGGGTCTAATCAATATCTACAGGTTACCAAGGCATCTAATGGGCAACTATCAGAACCTTATCTACTTGAGAGTACGAAAGAGCACCCGTTTATCCGCTTGATATAGAGGGGGGAAAACGATGGAAAAAAAAGAATCATTGCCGCTTCAAATGGAGTGTACAATGTTATTCCAGGCTAATCCATATATGATAGAATCTATATCTGGATTAGAGAGACGATTAGGCAGACAGGAAGAGGATCTGAAGCCGGTTTTAAATATATTAGTCAAGCAAGGAATACTCCAGCAAATAGGTGAAGGAACCGCTTCCTTATACCGCTATAAAGAGCCAGTCATCATAACAGATATGGATATTCCGGATAAGTTGGAGAGCCCATGAGAGAAAATACAGAGCTGTTAGAAGAGCTGCAACAGGTGTATGCAGAGAGATTGGGGCTTACCATCATGATTACGGATGCGAATGGGGAACGGATATCTTCGATTGCTGGTGATAATGATTTGTGCAGCTATTTGCTGGAGCATGGTGATTTGTGGTGTCAGATTCAGGAAGCGGCGGTCTGGGAGTGGAATATTACCAGGCCGACATTTTATGATATCCTCCCCGGAATCTATTTTTTAGTTATACCGGTAAATAATGATCAAGGGAAACCTTATTTAGTATGGGCTGGTGCTATGATTGAGGAAGGTACACAGCGCCTGACCCAACAGCAGTTGCACCAGCAATACGGTTCAGAGCCAAGTTGGGAAGACATGCTGACGAAGAATCCAGTCATCAAGCCGGAAAATAAAAGCTGGTGGATACATAGGAGCGATAAGCTATCCCAGCTTATTCATATGTGTCTTCAGGACTATACAACGTATTCAGAAGGGGAGGGGCAGGCACAGCTGCTCAGAAAATCTATTTTTTCAGAGGAATTTAGTATAGATGGGCTGCTTGATTATTTTCTTACCCATAAAAAAGAATTTGACTATCTTGGCCTGGCTGAAGTAGAAGGTGAGGAACAATATAAAATCACGAGAGCTCTAGGGGAAGATTCCAGGCATTTACAAGGCGTGAGATTTGCCCTCGGGGAAGGATTTCTCGGCAGAGCAGCCATAACAAAAGAAGCGGATTACTGGGAAGATATTGCGAACAATCCTCGTTCCTATTTCTTTCATCGCCATCACTTTTACCCAAAAACGATTACCTGCTTTCCTATCCACCGGTATGATGGTTCCCTGGCTGTATTGTTTGGTGGAAGTCTTTCAAATGGCCAGGTATCGTCTAGAGCAATGGAGACAGGAGAGTTTCTGTCAGCTATGCTGGAAGCAAGTCTATATACGCATGATTTGCAAAAGGAGAATAACCACCAGCTGAACCGGCTGTCTTCTTTAGTGGAAATATGCAAGTTGATGGCTGCAACACCGGACTTGAAACGGATTCTATACATTCTCGTGGATATCAGTATGAACCTGGCTGAAGGGCCTTTTTCAACGGTCATATTAAGGAATAATGCTGGTGATAAAGTTCAGCTGGTTTCCCGGGGAGATGTCCCATCCAAAATAAAAGAGTATGTCAGGGAAGTCGTCCAGCGCCACTATGGTACAACAACTATGAGGAATGTGACGGAAGCACAACTATATAATACCAGCTGGGGGACGACCGTAATGGAATGTCCGCTGATGCATAGACAGGAACTACTCGGTGTTTTATGTGTCGGAGTGGGGGATTCCTCAGATCAACAGTTAAAAGAGCATCAGACCTTTTTACACACGTTGGCCATTATTGGTGCTGTCTCGTTACAGTTGGCAAAACAGGAACAGGAAGCAGAGAACATTTCCAGTCAGGCAGATGCCTTGTTTCAGGCAATCAGTCAATTCGATGAAGAAGCTTTCGGTAAAGTGGAGTCATCAGGAGCGCTTGCGGGCGATTTTGCTCGTCATATGGGTCTCCCTGCGCCATTGGTGAACGACATTGTTACCTCCTGTCAGCTGTCCTACTATTCCGCGGAATTTTTAAAGGAAATGCTGGCGGACAGCAAGGTGCCCAATCTCGTAGCAGAGGGAAAGGCATTACTGGAAGGTAACAAAAGGATAGTGTGGGATGAGGCAAGTATTGGGAGTCAGATATTCGCTTTAGTTGCTGCCTTCACCGATGACCGCAACGGCTGGGAATCCTATTTTTCCGGGGTAGAAGAAAGTATCATAAAAGAGTTCCGGGACTTCCTGAAAGAAAGTCAGACCTCTGAACAAGAATTTACTTTAAATGATGAGGCAGGACCCGGACCGGATTTAGTAGTCGCTGACCATGCTGTGAAAGAGCAGATGAACCTTTCGCCACGAGAACAAGAAGTACTGGAGTTAGTCATCAAAGGCTTGAATAACCGGGAAATTGCTGAAAAGTTATACATCAGCGGCCACACCGTGAAGAATCATGTCACCAAGATTTTTCAAAAGCTGGAAGTTCCGGACAGGGCCCACGCCATTTCGAAAGTCTATCAATTAAAATATCAGAATAACAATTCATGAACCTCCCTCCCACGGGGAGGTTTTTTTGTGCTGCTGTTCCTATAGGAAATGGTGAAGGGGGTAGGAATAGGAATGGATTCTTATTACAACAAGATAAACGAGAACAGGAATGTCGGGGGATATGTTTTTGTGTCGAATAATCGCATAATTAAGCTCGTAAGTTGTTGCTCCAAGCTCAACGAACTGACATAAGCTGGGAGGTGAATAGGCATGGCAGTAATCAATCTGGCTTCCAACCAGGTCATCGCGGAAAACGTCAAAATAGCTGATTCATTTTGGCCAAGGCTTAAAGGGCTGATGGGAATCAAAAGCATTTCAGAGGATTTCGCTCTGCATCTTATACCTTGTACATCGATCCATACTTTCTTTATGAAGTTTCCGATTGATGTCCTCTACTTGGACCAAAAGAATAATATCGTCGGCATGGAAGAAAATCTGCAGCCCGGCAAAATCGGAAAAAAGTTTTCTCATGCACATTCGGTCATCGAGCTGCATGCCGGAAAAGTCGCCCAGACAGGCATGACCGTCGGACAGACGCTCACGATAGTCGATATGGAAGGGAAATTGAGCAAACGAGTCGTTCAGTAGGTAGTCATTATATTTTTATATAAAAAAGGAGAGATTCACATGTTAGAAATGTTCAAAGGTTTGTTTGTCGAAGAAGAAGGTCAAGGGATGACGGAATATGGTTTGATTTTGGGGCTTATCGCTGTTGCAGTAATTGCTGCTTTAACATTACTTGGTACAAACATTAGTGATTTATTTAATGATTTAAAAGGTAAGATACCTGGTGGTACCGCTGATGGAGGAACCATTTAATATTAAATAATTTATTAGGGCCCTGCTTTTAGGTGGGGTCCTTTCATGAAGTTAAAAAACCAATGAAAGGATGGCCGTTATGCTGGATATTTTCCTGCTTATCATTCTATCAATCTGTGTCATCACGGATATTAAAAACAGAAAAATCTATAACAAGGTGATTTACCCTGCCTTACTGATCACTTTTATCTTCCATTTCGCTGCTGGCGGGTGGACAGGGCTCAGCCATTCTTTCCTTGGTTTTTTGATCGGCTTCAGCATCCTGCTTATCCCATACATGCTTGGCGGCATGGGAGCGGGGGATGTGAAGTTACTTGCGCTGATCGGAGCGATCAAAGGAGGAGCCTTCGTTTTTCAATCATTTCTCTATATTGCCCTAATTGGTGCTTTGATGGCGGGAATGATCCTCATTTTCCGCCGGGGCATGCTTAAATCGATTGGTTACTATATGGCGAGCTTAAGAGGGGGCGTAAAGCTGCCAGGTGGAATTTCGAGAGGGTCTCTGACGGCGACATATCCATATGGGGTAGCCATTGCGCTTGGTGCGGGACTCAAATTGGCAATGGAAGGGAACATGCTCCCATGGTAAGAAAAGAGGAAGGGCAGTCCTTGGTGGAGTTTGCACTTGTCCTTCCGGTTCTCTTGCTTCTGGTTGTGGGAATATTCGATTTTGGAAGGGTGCTGTACACCCACCTGCAAATGGAGCTGGTTGCCCAGGAGGCGGTTCGACTGGGCGGGCTTGGGCAGGGTGAAACTGCTGTTAAAGAATATGCACACAATCATTTTCAGGCGGCCAATCCTGAGGGGCTGGAGGTGTTGGTTACTGTCTCTTCCCGTGATGGCACATCAACCGGAGAGTGGAAGTCCGGAAACTATGTGACGGTAACGATGAGCTACCCGGAGGAAATATTACAGCCCTTAGGCGGAGCTTCCATTCCTTATACCGTAAAAACCAGCTCTACCATCAGAATCGAGTGAGGGGAAATGGATGAAGCATTTTTTTAAGCGTATATTCAGAAAGGAAAAAGGTAACGTCATTGTCCTTGTCGCCTTAGCGTTGGGCGGAATGATTACTTTGTTAGGTCTTGTCATCGACGGCGGCCATTTGTTCATGACGAAAAGCCATCTGCAAAAGACAGCGAATGCTGCCGCGTTATCCGGAGCACAGGAACTCTTAAATGATAAAACTGCAGTCCGTAAGGTGGTTGATGAATTACTGGAAGCCCATGGTGAAAGTGGAAGTTTGGTCGAACCTTTTGACCCCATCGATCAGGTGCATGTCAAACTAAAACGAGATGTGCCCTTATTTTTTTCTTCATTATTCGGGGTCGAATATTTACCTATAGCCGTAGAAGCAAAAGCCGGACTTAATCCAATGGGAGAAACAAAAGGAGCGGTTCCGTTGGGAATCGATGAATCGGTCGATCTTCAATACGGTGACATATATCAATTGAAAGTAGACGCCGGAGACTCTGAGGCAGGTAACTTTGGTGTGCTCGCTTTAGAAGGTCCTGGGGCTAAATCCTATGAAGAAAGCTTGACTTATGGATTCGAGGAAACGTTGAAGGTCGGTGATGTTATCAATACACAAACTGGTAATATCGCGGGTGCTACACGAAAAGGAATTGATTACCGGATTGGTGAATGCCCAAATCCAGAGGGAGACATTCAAAAACGTGACTGTCCGAGGATAATGAAGGTCATAGTTTATAAGCTCTATGAACAAGCGACGAATCAAATGAAAAGTGTTCAAATTACAGGTTTTGCTTATTTTTATGTGACCGAGAGAATGGGCGCTAATGATGATTCCATCAAAGGAATCTTTATTCGCAGAGCGGGAGACGGTACGGCAGGAGCAGCGGGTACACCGGATCGTGGTGCCTATGCGATACGACTAACAGAGTAGGTGAACAAAGATGAAACCTAAAAAAATATTGATGCTGGCACTGTTATCCGGGATTATCACTACAGTGATTTTCTACTTATTTATGGAACAGGCAAGGTCCAGTTCAGGAGCAGAAGAAGCGGCGACTGTAAGTATTATCGCTGCCAGCGAAGATATCCAGCAAAATCAGGAAATAACGGAAGATCAACTTACAGTAATCGAAGTAGATGAAAACGAAGTGCACCCTCAATCTGTCGAAGATAAGGCAAAGGTAGTCGGCAAACTGGCTGCCACCGAGATAAAAGCAGGAGAACAACTCATGTCCCACCGGGTGCAGAGTGGCGAGGAAGAAGACGAGGTGATTGCCCTCAAGATAACGGAAGGGCATCGTGCTTTTTCCATCAATATCGATTATGTGAAGTCCGTTTCTAATATGGTTGAACCGGAAGATTATGTCGATGTAGTTCTCAGTGTCGGCAAAGAGGAAGCAACTAAAACCGAGCTTATCCAGGAAAAGGTAAGGGTGTTAGCGGTAGGACGACGGATGGTTGAAAAGAAACAGGATGCACCGGAGGAAGAGTATCACGCTGTCACACTGGAATTATCCCAGGAAGACACTGTCAAAGTGATTAACGCCAGTGAAAGAGGACGACTCCAGCTGTCTCTGTACAGTAAAAGAGTCTCAGAAGAAAAGGATATTGATGAAATAAAACCAAACAAGGTATCTTCCAATCTGAATCCTCTTCCGCAAAGATCCGCAATCCGCTCAGGTCCTGGATTGGATGAGGCAGTGATCACTGTAGTAGATCAAGGAACAATCTTAAGAGATTTAGAACAAGATTCAACAGATGAGCAAGGACGAATTTGGTTGAACGTCGAAACACCGGATCAACAGGAAGGCTGGATCAGCAGCAGAATCGTCAAATATGAAGCAGAATAACAATAAGGAGGATTGACAGTGATCAATAAGCAACGCCAACATCAAAAAAGTGATACACATAAGGAAGTGATTGTTGTTTGCAGTGCGGTCGGTGGTGTGGGAAGAACGACTATCACTGTTAATCTCGCATCCCTGTCAGCAAAGCAAAACAAGAAAGTGAGCATTCTGGATGGTGACTTGCAATTTGGAGATGCCGCTTTAGCATTAGATCTCAAGCTTGAAATGACGATGCAGGAGGTTATAGAAAATAAAGATATTTTGAATAGCAAAGCCTATTGTCTTCATCATCAAACAGGGATTGAATTGCTATCAGCTCCGTCAAGGCCGGAATTTGCTGATCTGGTCACCCCGGACAATTTAACTGATATTCTGGACGTGATGGCTGATCGGTCAGAACTTTTATTGGTCGATACCCAACCCGGGCTGACAGACCATAATATTCCCCTGCTGGAACGAGCAGATCGAATCCTTGTAATCACAACTCCCGGAATGGCTGTTTTAAAAAATACGAAATTGATGGTAGAGACGTTTACAGCTCTGGGTTGGAAACAAAAGCTATCTTTGATTGTAAATAAATCCACGAGTACTTCAGCAGTGGATGTTCATGAGATTTCTGAAATTGTACAGGTGAAGGAGACATATTTTTTACCTCATGACGACAAGCATGTACCCTTGTCTCTCGATAAAGGGTGCCCTATTATCCTTCAGAATCCTAAGATATCCTTTTCTAAAGAAATAACGGCAGCAGCATGGAATATTTTCCCGGATGAGTGGAGAAGTCAGGGTGCACGTAAAGACATACCAAGGTCTTTCATCAACCGATTGACAGGGTGGAGGAGGAAGGACGATGAGTTTATTAGCAAAACTGCAATCAAAAAATCATAAGGAAGATAATGCTGCTCTATCAGCTGCGGTACCTATGACAAAACTGGACGCACCTGATCAGACAAACCCTAAAGTCGAAAGCACAGCTGTTCCTGCTATAGAAGTAAAGAAATATAGCAAACCAAAGGAGAAAATGAAAGCTCCAGCACCAGTTGATGAGCATAAAGAATTGAAGAACCTCATTTTCAAATATATTTTAAAAGAGCGCCATGAAGAAGATGTGGAAGACATAGTTACAGATTTGGATGCAATTATTGAAGAGGTCTTGAAGGAAAATGAGGACCTTGAGAAAATTAGTGATTTTATCAAATTAAAAGAAGATCTGACCAATGATCTGACCGGTTACGGACCAATTAATCCATTGCTGCTTGACGACGGAGTGACCGAAGTCATGGTGAATGGGCCTCACAAGGTCTATGCCGAGCGCAGCGGTCGTTTAGAGCTCACGGATGTCACATTCAGGGACAATGATCATGTAATGGCAGTGCTCGAGAAAATCGTGGCACCGTTAGGGCGTAGAGTAGACGAAAGCAGTCCGATGGTAGATGCACGGCTTCAGGACGGCTCCCGTGTCAATGCCATAATCCCGCCATTAGCGTTAGGGGGGCCGACCATTACGATTCGTAAATTCTCTAAAGATCCTTTTACCATCCATGATTTGATCCGGTTCGGAACGTTGACCGAAGAAATGGCGGAATTCACCAAGGCTTGCGTCGAAGCGAAGCTGAATATCTTTGTCAGTGGCGGGACAGGGTCAGGAAAAACGACCACCCTCAATGTCCTGTCCTCTTTCATTTCCAATAAGGATCGTATCGTAACAATTGAAGATGCTGCAGAACTTCAACTTGGACAAGAGCATGTTGTGTCGCTGGAAACTCGTCCTCCTAATATCGAAGGAAAAGGAGCGATTTCGATTCGTGACCTTGTCCGAAACTCATTGCGAATGCGGCCGGATCGAATTGTGATCGGGGAAGTACGGAGCGGGGAAGCTCTAGATATGCTGCAGGCAATGAACACTGGACATGACGGTTCCCTTGCAACCGGACACTCGAATAGTCCTCGTGATATGGTAGCACGTTTAGAGACGATGGTTTTAATGGCAGGGATGGAATTGCCGGTCAAAGCGATTCGCGAACAGATTGCCGGTGCTCTTGATGTCATTATTCAGCAATCACGTCTGAAGGATGGCACCAGGAGAATCACCAACATAACAGAAGTCCAAGGACTAGAAGGGGACATTATCGTCCTGCAGGACATTTTTACTTTCAAACAATTCGGCGTGGATGAAGATGGAAAAATCATAGGGAAATTAATTCCTACTGGTGTCCGACCTAAATTCTATGAACGGATGGAATATGAAGGTATCCATTTGCCGGCTTCTATTTTCATTGAAAAAGGAGAATAGCATATGAAGGGCATTTTATTAATAGCGATATTCTCTACCATCTTTCTGACTTTATTGGCGGCTGGGAAGTGGAAGCAGGCAGACGGAAATGGCGGGTCAGTTAAAAACCATGTCACGTTTAAAGAATCCCTGAAAAGAGCGAATAGCAGCTTAAAGATGCTGCTGCTCAAGAAAAAGAAAGCGACAAAGAAAAGAAGTCGACTGGAACAGCAGCTTAGTATAGCGGGGATTTCTATGAAAGCAGAGGAGTTTCTCCTATTTAAATGGTTTGCTGTCATAATTGCAGGCGGTGTTTTTCATTTGATATTCAGTGATATCATTTTGCTTATTGTCGGTGCAATGATGGGATATATAATACCGGGACTGTGGCTGAATCGGAAACAGGTCAAGCGTATTAAAGAGTTCAATGCCGGACTTCCTGGAATGTTGACTTCGATTATCGGCTCCCTTCGTGCAGGCTTCAGTTTTCCTCAATCGTTGCAAATGGTGGGAGAAGAGTCTTATTCGCCAGTTAAAGAAGAAGTGCAGCATGTCCTGAAGGCCATGCAATACGGGACAAGTATCGAGGATGCTTTAGTAGAGTGGAAAAAAAGGATGCCGAGTGATGATTTATCTCTCCTTGTGGAGGCAATCCTGATTCAACGTCAGGTAGGCGGTAATCTTGCTTACCTGCTGGATAAGATTGTGGAAACGATAAGGGAGCGAACAAAGATTGAAAACCAAATCAAGACGTTAACTGCCCAGGGGAGGTTGTCAGGTATCATTATCAGCCTGCTTCCTGTCGTTTTGGGTATAATTATATACATGATGAATCCTGAATATATGAGTACGTTGTTTACAAATCCAATCGGCCAGGGAATGCTGGTTGCGGCAGTTTTCGGAGGAATCATCGGGTTCTTTTTAATCCGTAAAATTACAACTATTGAGGTGTAAGCGAGGATGCTATTTTATATCAGTTTTTTCATATTTATCAGTTTGCTCACATACGCGTCAGTTAGTTTACACTCGGAAAAGAAATGGATAATACAAAGGCGGATCCATGATTTTATCACTACGCCTGCAGGATCTGTGTCAGGTTTTGCAGAGGAAGAAGAACTATCTTTTTATAAACGGGTTATAGGTCCGGAGTGGAAAAAACTGAAACGTAATTATCAAAAGAGAATCGGAAGAGAAAAAGCTTCCAAGTTGGAAATCAGGCTTTTACAGGCTGGGCAGCCGTTTGGGTTTACGCCGGTGGAATTCAAGATATTCCAGATTATACTAGTAATAGTTTTTTTCCTTGTTGGAGGAGTAGCCGGGATTCTAACCGGGACTGGACTGGCTGCAAGTATGTTGTTTGCTTCCCTCGGTGCTGGACTAGCATTGGTTATCTCTAACCATTACTTGAAATTAAGAGCTCAGAAGCGAAGTAAATCAGCCGTAAAAGAACTACCGGATACTCTGGATTTACTGACCATCAGTTTAGAGGGAGGTCTTGGATTTGATGCGGCTTTAAGTAAAGTGGTCACAAGGAAAAATGGGATCTTATCTGATGAATTCAAGGTTTGCTTAGAAGAAATACGGTTAGGGAAAACGAGAAAAGAAGCATTGAGCGGAATCAATCAACGATTGACAGCAGAAGAATTAAAATCGTTGATATATAACATCGTCCAGGCAGAGAAGCTTGGGATTGGAATGGTTTCTGTATTACGTGTCCAAACGGAAGACATTCGTGAACAGCGGAAGCAAAAAGCGGAAGAGGCTGCCATGAAGGCACCGATAAAGATGATGTTCCCCCTGGTGCTATTTATTTTTCCGACCTTGTTCATTATTCTATTAGGTCCAGCTATACTGCAGTTTTTAGATGCTTTTTAGAGGAGATTGGCAATACTGGAAATAAGGTGCAGTTACTAGACATTTGAGAAGTTTAACTAGACACTATCCAGGTTTTATTAGACAATCTCAAGAATTAAATAGGCAGCTGGTGCTTTTACTGGATACCCTTAACCAATACTAGACAACCCATCTATTCAATAAGAAAACCCTGGCATATAAGCCAGGGTTTTTGTGTATCAATCTTTTGGTACAACGTTTTCGATTGTAGACCAGTCAAATGTGCCAGCGCGGATTTTTTCACGTCGTTCCTGGGTTATGATATCAGGTGGACGACCACCTTTTGGCCAGTCATTTTCATGATCTCCCCAGATTGGACGATCATGGGACAGGACATAGGCAGCTAAGTCTGCTGCTTCCTGATCCGTTAATGTATTTTCGTCGCCTTTTGGCATATTCGCTTTGATATAACCAGCAGCTTTACTGAGACGGCCCATACCGGCACCATCATTAAAAGAGCCATCTCCCCAAAGTGGTGGTCCTGCGTTTGCGCTTCTTCCTGCGCCATCTGAACCGTGGCAGGTGATACATCCTTTTGTTTCGTATAATTCTTCTCCACGGGCGACATCAGGTTCTGGAACTTTGTCCAGATTAGGTTTTTGCATCTTTTCTAATTTTTCTCCTTGTGCAGCACCTTTTGACAAGAAAGTCATGTAAGCAACCATCGCACGCATTTCGCGACTATCATGCTCCAATTGCACGCCATTCATGCTTCGCTGCATACAGCCATTGACACGGTCTTCTAAAGTGAAGATGGTGTCAGAGCGGGGACGGTAAACAGGGAACTGAGATGCTACTCCAATAAAGGAATTGGTATTGGATACACCGCCATTCGCATGGCAGCTTGTACACGAAAGTTCGTTTCCGACTTCATCTGCAAGCATGGTGTTGGTATTGTACATTAATTTTTGTCCATACAGGATTTCTTCGGTTGCAGGGTCATCCGGGTCCAGTTCCGATAATTTATTTTCATAATTTTGCGGTGTATCGAACTGGGACTCTTCACTTGAGCAAGCTGCAAATGCTGCGATTATTAAAAGCAAAGCAAATATCAGCCATTTGTTCTTCCACATGCAACTGCCTCCTAACTTTCTCATATAGTTGTATACGTTTAGAATGATGTCCATTACTATTGTTTATCAAAAAATATGTTAGTAATAATGCAAAAAAGTCGTTGGGGGGAGAGAAACTCCAATAATGTATATGGAGTTTCTTCAGCATCATCAGTCTGCTGGTACGACATTTTCGATTTCTGTCCAATCAAATTCGCCGTTACGGATTTTTTCGCGTCGATCTTGAGTGATGATATCAGTAGGACGACCGCCTTTTGGCCAGTCATTTTCGTGTCCTTCCCAAACTGGTCTTTCATGTGAGAGGATGTAAGCGGCAAGGTCGGCAGCTTCCTGGTCTGTCAAATTTTCTCCATCGCCAGGTGGCATATTCCGCTTTAAATATCCTGACATCTTCGATAAGCGCGTCATACCAGCGCCATCATTGAACGAATTGTCACCCCATAATGCCGGTCCGGATGTTGCTCCTGTTCCTGATCCATCCTGTGCATGGCAGGACATGCAATTCTTCTCGGAATAGAGTTCCTCGCCTCTCGCTACATCAGGTTCTGGAACTTTTTCCATGTTATTTTGCATCCGCCAAGGGATATCTGCGTCATAGTCAATACCTTCCGATATGTAGGTAAGGTAGGCGACCATACCACGCAATTCATCGCTTCTACGATCAAGCTTTTCCCCATTCATACTCCGAATCATACAACCGTTGATGCGGTCAGATAAAGTGAACATATCTCCTTCACGAGAGCGGTATTGGGGGAACTGTGTAGCTACACCGACCATAGAGGATCCTTTTCCAGTCCCCCCGTCAGCATGGCAGCTGGCACAGGAGAGCTCATTACCCACCTCATCGGATAATACGGTATTAGTCTCGTTAAAGGCTTTTTCCCCAAGCTTAATATATTCAGTCATTGGGTCCTCCGGATCTAAATCGTCCGTGGAAGGAGGATTATATTCTGGTTCTTCTGGTGTCCGCTCATAGGGGGAATCTTTTGTTACAATTTCATTGTTAGAACATGCTGTAATAGTAGCTATAATTAATAGCAGCATCCATAAAAACCATTTGTTATTTACCATTTTCAACCTCCTAGTCTCTAGTTGCTAAGGTAGTGTTGACATAATTGTAATAAATTTTTGGATGTAATATATAGGATATGAAATTTCTACATATAATCTTCATAACATTTTGCTTTTTCAGACATATTTAAATATCAATGAAAATAGCGTGTTGGAGTAAGATTTTTCAAAGAAGTTATGCATCAGCGGTCAGACTAACATATAGCTGCTGGTAGGCTTTCGCTTCTTCTGCCATTCCTTTTTCGTTATAAATTTTAGCTAGCCACTGTACAGGCGATGGATCGTTTTCCTTCAATTCCATTTCCCAGCTGAAGCACTCTAAAGCTCCATCCAAATACCGAAAATGGTAATATAACTCTCCAAGCTGGTCTTGATTGTCTAAATCATTGATCAGTGATTTGATTTGTTTAGCTTTTTGGATGGCAGGTCTTGCTTTGGGTATGATTTCCAATGGATGCAACCATTCGATTACTCCATTTATCCCCTCGTTAACTATCAAAATTTCAATACATTGGTAAAGAATCGTGTTTGCCCGCTCTGGGTGGGTCCGGAATAATGGGAGTAAAAATTTGTTTAAGTGGTGGATATTTATTGATTCATTTCCTGGATTGAAATTTTCTAAAAGACGCATCATCTTTTTTTCTTGGCTGCTTGAAAGCACCAAGGAATGTTTATGAAGAAGAGCCATGACTTTTACGAAATTATCCGTTTGTAGGTAAAGGGTAAGAAGGTCTTGCTGCAAAGGTTCGAATTCTGGAATGCTTGTATATAGATACTCTAACGATGAAAGTGTTCCTGTGTCGTTGAAATGTAATTCACATTGTTGTTTGAAAGCAGTATAGTCTTCTTTGGTCGGGGATGAGATTAGGTGAATAGTGGAGAGAGCGATTTGGTCAATCCATCGCCCCTGTGATTCTAATAAGGAGAAAAGCTCATGAAACACATCGCTTTTGCTGCGTTGAGAAAATAAGATTTTTTCATAGTAGATGGGGTCTTTTTTGAATAAGGTTTCATCATGCGTATCGTAAAGGTTGTGGTAGCGGTTAGAAGCTACTTCGTTCTTCGCTTTCCATACCCACTCATTTTCGGGCATCTGTTCAGAAAGTATCTGGAGGATACGGTAACCGGCGAACATTTTTCCGTCACGTCTATGTTGGTAATATAGCGTTTGAATATATTTGAAAAGTTTTTCTTTCTCAATAACGGAATCAAAATACGTAGCAATCAGAGCAAGTTCCTGGGGTGTATAGGATTTTTTAAGCGATTTGAACAGCTGTTGGAAACTTTGTCTTTTTATTGGCTTTTCCGGGGAAGTCAACGTAAGTATGAGAGGATGAGGGGAAGCGATCAGATTACCTTTTTCAAAAGCCTTCTTAATGTGACAGTCAGGGCTCAGCCCTTTATCTTTTACAATATTAAGAAACTGGTCCTTGTAATAGATGAGATAATAGATGTTTCGTTCTGGATCTGTAGCTTTTAACACCTTGCTTTGAATATAGACAGCCAACTGCTCTGCTCTAAGCGGCACATAGCTATTATTGGTTTTTAATGAAAGGGTGATGGGTTCCATAGTATCCCTCCTTGGTTTACCTTGACTATAACAAATATGAGAATGATTTACACGTTAAAAAGAGAACCCTTGTATGGGTTCTCTTTAATCAGGCTTATTTGAATTGTTCTGGAAAACTGGTTAAATCGATGCCCCATACAAGCGGCATCAAGAAATAAATGAAGAGCGCAATGATGAATATCGCTACTATATTAAGGAAGAATCCAGCTTTTGCCATATCCGGAATTCTTAAATATCCAGAGCCGAAAACAACGGCGTTTGGAGGGGTGGCGACAGGCAGCATAAAAGCACAGGATGCTGCAAGGCCTGCACCGATCATCAAACTGTACGGGTGGACATTGATTGCCGCTGCAAGGGAGGCCATGATTGGGAACATCATGGTTCCTGTAGCTGTATTTGACGTGATTTCGGTTAAGAAAATGACAAGGCCAATGACGGCAAGCAAAATTATAAAGAAGTTTACATTTGCAAGTACGGTCAATTGTTCCCCGAACCATTCGGCCAAACCAGACTCTTTGAACCCGGCAGCAATAGCAAGACCGCCACCGAACAGCAAGAGGATGCCCCAAGGCAATTGTTTAGCTGTATCCCAATTCATCAATGCTTCTCCACGGTATCGCTTCGATGGAATTACAAAGAGAATTAAGGAAGCAGCGATTGCGATGATGGCATCATTGATGCCAGGGATGAACTCACTTAATAGGAATGAACGGGTAATCCAGGCGACGGCCGCCAGTGTGAATACAGTCATCACTGCCTTTTCCTCAGAAACCATTTTGCCTAGAGCAGTCTGTTCATCCCGAATGACTTTTTGACCTCCTGGAAGCTGATCCAATTTCATTTTATAAGCGACTTTAACTAAATAAATCCAGGCGATAACTAAAAATACGGCGGAGATCGGCACACCGAAGAGCATCCAGCGGGCAAAAGAGATTTCGACTCCATATAATTCTGAGACAATACCAGCAAAGATGGTATTTGGAGGAGTACCGATTAATGTTCCAAGTCCACCGATGGAAGCGGAATAGGCAATCCCAAGCATCAATGCTTTTCCGAAATTGAAATTTTCAGGGCTGGTATCAATCGAATCATCATCCTTCAATAAATCTGATACCTGATAAATGATCGCAAGTCCAATTGGCACCATCATCATAGCGGTAGCTGTGTTAGAAATCCACATAGATAAAGCACCGGTGGCTACCATAAACCCTAAAATGATCTTTTCCGTGCTGGTTCCTATCATTGAAATGATCCACAGCGCTATCCGTTTATGTAAGTTCCAGCGCTGCATGGCCAATGCGATGATAAATCCACCCATGAATAGGAAGATTGTATCTGAACCATAAGAGGAAGCCGTCGCGTCTATATCCAGTCCTCCAGTTAATGGGAATAAGACAATCGGCAATAGGGATGTTGCAGGAATAGGTATGGCTTCGGTGATCCACCAGGTAGCAATCCAAAGGGTGGAGGCTAAGATAGCTACTCCCTCTTGAGAAAGTGATTCTGGTTTTACAAATAATAATGTCAGTAAAAATAAGAGCGGTCCCAGCCACAAGCCGATTTTTTGCCTGGCATCAAAACCGGAAGGTGGTTGATCATCTTCCTGTTTGTGACGGGTGCTTTCTGCTGATTCTGTGTCCCACTTTGTGTTTCCGCTTACAGAAAAACGCAGCAGGTCTTTCGCTTCATGGTGCATATTCCACATTCGTTTCCAAACCGTGGATGCGACACTAATTAAGTTCATTATTGTACCTCCTTTAAAGCAGTATGATTGGTATTTACCACCATAACATAATTCAATAACTTATTATTCGATTACGCATAAAATTTCGACAATTTTCCTATGTTATCTTACTTTACTCATATAAAAAGTGGTAAAATTCTATTGCCTTACAATTGGATATTTTCCCAATTAGTGAAACTTTTTACATACCATTACGTACATATTACTAACGGTTAAGCTCCATGAAAATTCTAGGGAAAGGATGTGATGGTGATAGAAATAGTCGATATTTATTGGTGGATTCTCTGGGGCAGCCTTGGGGCAGCTGTTCTCGCAACTTTCTTTGGGGATATAATAGAGGGGCTGTTTGAGGGACTGGATGAATTTTTAAGCCCGCTCTTGTTGTTTGGTACCCTTTCTGTGATAGGTGGAGCTGGTGTATTACTTACAAAATACACGGATTGGATTGCGGTTTATGTCTTATTGGCAAGCTTGCTTATAGGGACTGGTGCTTATTTTCTTATCTATCACTTTATGATTGTTCCTATGTCTAATGCTGAATCATCTACTTCGAAATCTGTCATGGATCTTGAAGGAAAGCTGGCAGAAGTCATTACTACCATTCCAGCAGAGGGGATGGGAGAGGTCTTTATTGAATCTACTCACGGCAGTCGAAATGAAATTGCGAAGAGCTTCGATTATGAAGAGATCAAGCAGGGGGAAAAAGTCGTTGTTGTAGAGGTGAAAGAGCAGATAGTTTATGTTTCGTCAATGAATGAAGAATTTAATTAAGGGGTTGGGGTTGAGCATGGATTTCTTAGTTGTAATTGGTGTCATTATAGCGGTATTGGTAGCATTCGGGATATTATTCGCTGCCCGTTATAAGACCGTTGGTGCTGACGATGCAATGATAATCACAGGGAGTTTTTTAGGAAATAAGAATGTACATAAAGCAGATGATGGCAGTGGGATAAAAATTGTCAGAGGCGGAGGGGCGTTTATACTGCCGGTTTTCCAGCAGGCTGAATTCATCAGTTTGCGATCTCACAGCCTGGATATTTCTACTCCTAATGTTTATACTGAAAACGGTGTCCCAGTAATGGCTGATGGCACTGCGATTATTAAAGTTCAAAGCACAACCGAGGGAATCGCTACAGCCGGGGAACAATTCCTTGGCAAGGATGATTCTGAACTTCGCAAGGAAGCACAAGAGGTATTGGAAGGGCATCTGCGTGCCATTTTAGGAACAATGACGGTTGAGGAAATTTATAAAAACCGGGAACGTTTTGCTCAAGAAGTACAAACCCAGGCAGCTGTCGATCTCAAGAAGATGGGGTTGCAGATCGTATCCTTTACGATCAAGGATGTTCAGGATGAAAATGGTTACTTAGAAGCTTTAGGTAAACCGCGTATCGCTGAAGTAAAACGTGATGCGCAAATAGCTGAAGCCAATGCGATGCGGGACGCTCGCATTCAAAAAGCCAGTGCCGAAAGGGAAAGTAAGCGTGCTGAACTGGAAAGTGAAACACAAATTGCAGAATCTACTAAAAATAAAGAGTTGAAAATTGCTGCATATAAGCGCGAACAAGATACATCCAAAGCAGAAGCAGACATGGCTTATCAATTACAGGAAGCGAAGTCTCAGCAGCAAATAAAAGAAGAAGAAATGCAAGTACAATTAGTCGAGAAAAATAAGTTGATAGATTTGGAAGAACGGGAAGTCAGACGAAAAGAACGGCAGTATGAAGCGGAAATATCCAGAAAAGCAGAAGCGGAACGTTATGCCGCAGAGCAAAAGGCGGAAGCAGATAAGCTGACGCAGGTAAAACGTGCTGAAGCAAAAGCAGAACAAATCCGACTGGACGGGGAAGCAGAAGCTGCTGCTATCAGGCAAAAAGGTCTGGCCGAAGCGGCCGCCAAAGAGAAATTGGCAGATGCTATGGAGAAATATGGTGAAGCGGCTATCCTGGAAATGATCATAAAAATGCTTCCTGAATTTGCGGGAAAAATTGCGGAACCAGTAAGCTCTATTGATAAAGTCACAATTGTGGATAATGGAAATGGCACAGGAAATGGAGATGGAGCAACACGAATGAGTCATTATGTAACTAACTTGATGAGTCAATTGCCAGAAACATTAAAGGATGTCTCTGGATTTGATATGAAGGGGATGCTCGACAACGTAGCTGCCAACAGTGAAAAGAAAATCAACGAGAGCTTTTCTCAAAAAGAAAAACAGCCAGTTGAAACTGAATAATAAGAAAAAGCAGGCCGTCGAAATCCAAATCGACGGCCTGCTTTGTTCCTATCTGGGAATTTTAAAATTAATTACGAGTGATAACCTTTTGTAGTGGGCTGCATCCAGCTTCGCTGCACAGGACGTGCCTTATTTAGTCGAACGTCATTACTAGCAAGGCGCTTACGCTTTTGTTAATAGAGCTTTCCCTGACGGTATAACACGGTAGATAGTTTTGTGACAGAATGGATATAGCAGTTTTGCCGCAATGGGAAAGGATCTTTGAAGAATTGCGGTAAAATGGTATCTAATGTTTCCTGCATTTTATCATATAACTTTTCATAGATCTGATCCTCCGTATCAAACTGTGTTTCTCTTCCTTGCATCCATTCAAAGTATGAAACGATTACACCGCCTGCGTTAGCTAGAATATCAGGCACAATAAGCACACCTTGATCACTCAAGTATTGATCGGCGTCTTCTGTTACTGGAGCATTAGCCCCTTCCACAATTAAGCGGGCTTTTATATTTTCCAAATTTCCAGTGTGGATTTGGTCTTCCAGGGCAGCCAGGAATAAGGCATCGACTTCCATTTCTAATAAATCGTCCCTGTTAAGAACCGTTGCCTTGATTTCATATTCGGCTAACGTCTTGTCATCAACTGGCAGGTCGCCTTTGTGTTTTTTACCATATTTGATAAGAGCGTGGATATCGAGACCGTCTGAATTGTATAAGGTGACATTACGGTCACTGACAGCAACCACTTTATTTTGGAGATAGTTGCATTGATAAGCTTGAAGGGCTGCGACAGATCCTACATTTCCAAACCCTTGAATGGCAATTGTCAATGGACGGTCATAGTGCTCTATGGCAGTTCTGGCAAATCTATTGTCACTATCTTTCATCCACGTGATATTCTCTTTCATAAAGTTATGCATCATATAGCGAAACGTAAAATATACCCCTTTTCCCGTTGCAGCTCTTCTGCCAAGGGAGCCTCCATTAATTACGCTTTTACCCGTGAAACTTCCCCGATAGGGCTGACCTGGATGAATCGTTTTGTACTCAGCCATCATCCAATCCATTTCCCTTGCGCTAGTGCCTACATCGGGAGCAGGGATATCTTTTTCCGTCCCTAAAATATCACTGAAATACTGGACATATTTTTTGCAAATCAAGTTTAATTCCTTGTCTGTATATTCTCTAGGATCGATAATGACCCCGCCTTTGGCACCTCCAAATGGCACGTCGTGGAGCGCATTTTTCAAAGTCATCAATTTAGCCAGGTTAGAAACTTCATCTTCATTCACAGATTCATGGAATCGGATTCCGCCTTTATAGGGACCTAACGTTTTATTGTGCTGAACCCGGAAGGCGGGAATACGGACTACTGTGCCATTTTCTAAAGCAATCCTGAGAAAGGACTTATTAACATGATTGGGGGTTGAAAGTATTGATACTAATGACTTGAACGCCTGTTGCCTCGACTCATCTCGCAGGTCTGGTAAAAACGAGTCGTCTTCTGCTAAAGCGTTCAAAGATGATTCAATAATATCTTCTGTTTTCTTTTCCATAAAAGATACCCTCCTGCAGAAAAAATAGATGCTATATTTATCCTTCCCCTTTATTACAAATAAGTAATCTTAAAGTTACATTAGGGTAACGGTCGTATGAAATATAGATAAAAACATACCAAAAAAAGCGGCCCTAAGGCCGCCTTTTTATACTCTATTCATCTTCATGAGGTGCTTCCTCATTATTCGGATTTTTTTGCAACACCTTAAGCCCTTGGCCCATATCGGAAGCAAGTACATAATTCCGGTCTACATAAACTCCCCAAATGTTAGATTGGCTCGGAATGTAAGCTCCAACTTCCACAGGGTTTGCCGGGTCGGTAATATCTACTGCACGTACGCCTCCTGAGTAATGGGACAAGTAAAGGGTATTTCCTCTTACTTTCGGGTCATGAACTGTCGCACCACCTGGAATAGTTTCCGTAAAGTCTGTTTTAAATGAGCTTAGAAGCTTAGGGTTTGTTTTATCCTGGATATCATAAATCATGGTATAACCGTAAGCGGACTCGAAGCCCTCACGGACTGGCCCGAATACTTCCCTGGTTTCAATAAGAATGTTCCCGCCCTTTGCAAGAGTGGAAGAGTGGGCTGCACCCTGGACGGTCGGGGCAAAGTCTGTCCTTCCTAAATAGACAGGGTTTTCTGGGTTTTGAATATCAAGGATGATGGTTCCAAGATCCCAATAAGAAAGGTAAGCAGTGTCACCATTTTTATCAGTCCTAACACTATGGGCGAATGAGGCTCTTCTAACTCCGTCTTCGTCTGTCCAATTATATCCATCATAGTTTTCATCACTAACCTCATCGATGTAATCCCTTGGATTGAATTGATAGATCGACTCTGGAGCTGACGGGTCACTGACATCAACCAAATGTACATCCATCTTTTCTCCATCGGAATAATAATCCGCATAATTATTGGCTGTCAGCACATAAGGTTTACCGTCTTGAACAAATAGGTATAATTCATGTGTACCCCGTGCACCAGAGGTATCTTCCCAGAAGCCTAATTTTTCTGGATTCTCAGGGTTGGTTACATCGTATAATAAAAACCCGCCTGTAGCATCAGACCCCCTGTCCAGCTTTTGCACACTTACAGCAGCCAGGTCACCTTTGAAACTTGGTGTATTTACGGATTTTACAATCACTTTTTCCTGCCAGGTTCCTTCGTGGTGGGCGAAGGAAGTAACTTCTTTCGGGTTAGCGGGATCCTTCATATCGAACACACGGACACCGCCTTCGCCACCATTAGCCGCATGTGTTCCAAGATAAGCATAGCCTTTATGGCTATAGACGTCAGCGGTAGTATTGGACACTCCTTCTTTTACTTCCTGCAATTGGACAGCCGCTACTTCTTTCCAGTGATCCATATTTTTAGTACCTTCTAATAAAGGTACTGACAATTCTTCACCTGCCAGGTTTTCGCCTTTCTCACCTCCACCGCCTAATTCATCGTGGGCGAATGCAGTGGCTGGAACCAATGAAAATGTGAGTGCGCCAGCTAAGGTCATGTTTAATAATCGCTTCTTCTTCAAGATGGAAACCTCCCAAATGTTATTGATCTCCATTCCCGGGTTGGAGGGCTTTTCCAGATTCAGTATAGCGTAGCTGGATATTATTAACAATAAATTATGAATTTTCAGTAAAATTATCCTGCATAAATAAGCAGATGTTCCTAATCATATAATGAAAGATAGTACGGTTTACGGGGGGGCACGTGTTTAGCCGGGGATAATAGTGGAAAACTGAACCCAGAAAGGTTAATAAATAACAGAATAGGTGAGGAATTTGATTATTCGCTTTGGGTATGTTGCCCACGCATTGAATTTATGGGATGCTTCTCCACAAAAAACGATGACATTCACCCGGTGGAAGCAGCTGGGGGAGAATGAACGGGTTAACAAGCTTCATGAAATAACCAGAAAAAATCTGCTTCATACTTTGCGGGCACTACACTATAATGTTGCCCATGAAATCAAACTATACCGTTTTTCTTCTTCGATCGTTCCACTGGCTACCCATGAAGAAGTACCATGGGATTACATAACCCCATTCAGGGATCTTTACCAGGAAATAGGGGCACTTGTGAAGAAGCATGGAGTTCGGTCAAGCTTTCATCCGAACCAGTTTACCTTGTTTACAAGTGATAAACCTCACGTGACCCGGAACGCAGTCCGGGACATGGAGTATCATTACGCGATTGCTGAAGCCATGGGACTGGAAGAAGAGTTACTAATCAACATCCATGTAGGCGGCGCTTATGGCAATAAAAAAGAAGCTGTCAAAAGGTTTCATGATAACCTTCGCCAGCTTCCGGAATACATCAAAAAGCAAATGACGTTAGAAAATGATGACAAAACTTATACAGCGAGCGAAACGTTGGCTATTTGTGAAGAAGAAGGAATACCGATGATGTTCGATTATCACCATTACGTTGCGAACCGGGAAGAGGGAGAAATCCTGGATGATATTCTTTTTCAATTTATGGACACATGGGAGGATAGTATGCACCAGCCTAAACTCCATGTCTCCTCACCAAAATCGGAAAAAGCATTCCGCAGTCATGCTGATTATGTAAGTTTAGATTTTTTACAGCCGTTGATTGATAAATTGAAGGAGATTGATCAATCGGTTGATTTTATGGTCGAAGCAAAAGCAAAAGATCGTGCATTATTGCAATTAGTGGAAGATATGGCCGCTCGTCGTGGGGTGCAGCGCATCGGCGGGGCGACTATTAAAATTTGAAGAGATGTAACTCATTCCGGTTGTTCACTTCGAATGCGGTTCGAATGCCAGATTCAATAGCGCCTTCCATCCATCCATGAAAGGAAGAGGTATGTTCTCCTGCAAAATGGAGCCTTTGTTCAGGTAAAGGGATGATTTTTCCATAATTCATCTCCTGATGGGGGGTATATAACGTAAAGCAACCTCCAGAAAAAGGGTTCTGGCTCCAATTGAACGTTACCCCCTGGATGAATTCGGTATACACTTGATTACCATATACTTTAGCCAGATCTTCGAGCGTTTGACGTATATGTTCCTCTTTCGGCTGACTGTTCCATAACATAGCATTATTTCCCCAGCTATAACTGGCGAGCATAACTGCAGGACCGGTACCGTCAAGTTTACTGGGAATATAGGTGAACCGTGTTGGACTATCTGAAATAATGTTGCCAAGCTGGTCTTTTTCCCAAAAGCGGCTTTTGAATTCAATACCAATTTTTACGGCTGGTACATTGGTCAATTCTTTGATAGCTGACCATTTTTCAAAAGAGAGGGAATCATACGGCTCCACGTCAATGTATTGAAATACTGTGAATGGGAGGGAAGTAATGGCTAAGTCCCCGCTATATTTCCTTTGTTGCCCTATCACTCGATCATTTGTTAGAAAATCAATCCCCTTCGCACGTTGAATGATTTTTGTTACTTGCTGGTTGCAAATGATGTTATCTCTAAGCTGTGGCAAAAAGGCTAGGGGAAGCTGGTCATTTCCGCCAGTAATTTGGTAGAAGTTTGTCTCTTCATTGAAGATAGGAAATATGATATCTGTCAAAATATCGATAAACGCGAATTCAGGGAAGCCTTCCATTCCGAGCAGGACACTAATTTTTCTGATAGCATTGGCAGACATCGATTGACCGAGCGGGTTGTGCTTTAGGAAATCGCCCATCGAATAACGCGCAAATTTTTGTTTTAATTGTTCCTGCTGGTCTGGATTACTGAGGTTATATAACTCAATGAAAGGTTCCACAGCAGAGAGGAATAGTTCTGTTGCTGTTTTTCCCTTTTCCCAACCTTCTACTGGAAAGTTTAAAATGTCAGGGTTTTGTTCATACCTCTCACGGGTTGTCATAATTCCATTCGCAAATAGAATATCTTCCGGGGTGGTATTGATGAATTTATTTACGGGTAATCCGAAACGACGTATATATTCGAACACAAGTACATGATTATCGGGAATACGCATAGCTCCCAGTTCTAAGTAGTTTCCCTGATGAAAAGGTTGGCGCAAGGTGAAAACTCTTCCGCCAATGCGGTTGTTTGCTTCTAGAATAGTGACGTCATGTCCGGCTTGTTTCAATAAAGAAGCCGAAGTCAAACCGGCCAGCCCGGCCCCTGCTATCAATATTTTTTTAGGCTGGGAAGCAGGAGTAAGTCCCTTCCTTAAAATAGTCAGCATATCTTGCGGATAAGTAAGCTCACTATATGCCTTGAATGAGTTATTATTATTCAAATTATGACACCTCCCCGGTTTTAAACATATGCTTCCGGGGTCAGGAATATGTGGGGAAGGAAGTGTGACGTTAGAGCAGTTCATGGAGTGGTTCACGTAAAAAGGACGAGTATCGGTTACTCGTCCAGCTTCTACTAGTGGTTCAATAATTTTTGGATGTCTTCTTCGATACTTTCGGGCTTTGTCTTAGGAGCGTACCGGTTAATGACTGTTCCGTCCTGGTCGACCAGGAATTTGGTGAAGTTCCACTTGACCTGATCGGAAATCATACCAGGTGCTTCTTTTACCAGGTGTTTAAATAACGGGTGAGCATCTTTGCCTTTAACATCCACTTTACTGAACATAGGAAAACTTACTACATAGTTTACTTTACAAAATTCTTGAATATCCTGGTCAGAACCTGGTTCCTGGTTCATGAATTGGTTACTCGGAAAACCTAATACTTCGAAACCCTGGTCTTTATAAGATTCATATAACTTCTGCAACCCTTCATACTGAGGGGTAAAACCGCATTTGCTTGCGGTATTGACAATAAGCAATACTTTCCCCTTATAATCGGCTAACTTCTTATCTTCTCCGGTGATTGTCTGTGCTGAAAATTCATGGACATTACTCATTAAACCGCCTCCCTTTAAATCAAAAGCTAGCAGTAAGCATCAGACAAGTCAAAAGATAATGCTTCCTAAACAGGAAAAGCCAGCGTAAGCTCCCTCAGAGACAAACACTGGCTGATATTTATAACTTTATTTAGCCGCGGAACAGGTATGGCTGTCGAGAGTGACGGTAACTCCCTTTCCGGCTGGCTGCAAGAGTTCAACAGCTCCATCAGGAAAGTGAGGAGCTAACCTGCGCATCACTGACTTTCCTTTTCGGGGATGGGTAAAGCATAGGAGAATCGGCCCTGCACCGCTGATAGCAACCCCATAGATAGGCAATGATTCTTTCAAATACATGAGCTTCTCCCATTCCGCAATTGCCTGGACACGGTAGGGTTGATGGAAAAGGTCTTCGGACATCATTTTTCCGGCCAGTTCCCAATCATTTTGCAAGAGGGCAGCTGTCAGGACATTGCTGATACTACTGGCTTCGACTGCTTGATGATAGGGGAAATTTTCTGGCAAAAGCCCTCGTGAATCATCTGTTTTCATCTCATAGTTGGGGATGACAGCTACAATATCGATGTCCGGACGCCCACCCAAAACAATATGCGTATCATTTGTCTGGTGACAGCCGATAACAAGACCTCCATACAAAGAAGCTGATACATTATCAGGATGCCCTTCATAAAGGCTGGCATGCCGTGCTTTTTCCTTTAATGAGAGGTCGAGACCCAATAGTTGATCAGCCAGCTCAATTCCAGCCACAATAGCAGCCGCACTGCTGCCGAATCCTTTAGACATCGGAAAATCGCTGGTCAATTGAACAGCTACAGGAGGGAGAGAAGCCTCTCCGTGCGACTCGGCGATAGAAGCAGCCACTTGGTAGATCAGGTTGTCCTTTCCTGAAGGAAGCCCTGACAAGTTATCGGATATCGCCTCAAATGCCCACTCCTTATTCGGAGTCACATAAAGTGTCAAATAACGATTGACAGCAAGCCCGATAGAATCAAATCCCGGTCCTAAATTGGCCGTGCTTGCAGGGACTCTTATCGAGAACATCCCCTCGGCCTTCATGACTTGACACGTCCTAAGATGTGGTCGAAAACCACTTCTTCTTCATTAGGGAGCACTACAGGCTTCATGGTGGAATTTTCAATCGCACAGTCCGGATCTTTCAACCCGTTTCCTGTCAAGACTGCGACTACTTTTGAGCCTTTTTTGATGTGCCCATTTTCGATGTCTTTCTTTATACCTGCGATCGAGGCGCATGAAGCCGGCTCGGCAAAAACGCCTTCAGATTGGGCCAGCATATGATAGGCTTCGAGGATTTCCTCATCCGTTACCGAATCAATTTTACCGTTTGATTCATTGGAGGCTGCAATAGCTTTATCCCAGCTGGCAGGATTGCCGATCCGGATAGCAGTCGCCAGGGTTTCAGGGTTTTCAACGACTTCGTTTCGCACAATGGCTGCAGATCCTTCTGCTTCAAAACCGTGCATGCTTGGCAGTCCTGTATGATTACGCTCATTGTATTCCTGGAACCCTTTCCAGTATGCTGTTATGTTGCCAGCATTTCCAACTGGTATCGCCAGGACGTCGGGAGCAGTGCCTAGTTGCTCGCATACTTCAAAGGCAGCTGTTTTCTGACCTTCAATCCGGTAAGGGTTCACAGAGTTGACGAGCGTGATTGGCGCTTCTTCGCTTAAGTTTCGGACCATCTGCATCGCATTATCAAAGTTACCTTTGATGGCATAGATTTCTGCCCCATACATGACTGCCTGCGCCATTTTCCCCATAGCGATTTTTCCGTCTGGGATGACTACGATACAACGCATATTAGCTCTCGCAGCATATGCTGCGGCAGCCGCTGACGTATTGCCGGTCGAAGCGCACATGACCGCTTCACTGCCTTCTTCCTTTGCTTTTGCTACTGCCATCACCATCCCGCGGTCTTTGAAGGAACCGGTTGGGTTTAGGCCTTCATACTTGACGTGGAGATCCACGCCGAGTTGTTCGGATAAATTATCTAATGCTATTAATGGGGTATTACCTTCCCATAAAGACAATTTTGGTGTTTGGTCATTGACTGGTAAATATTCTTTGTATTGATGGAGCAAACCTTTCCAGTTCATCAGCTTTCATCTCCTTCGACGCGGTAACTGCTTTTGATTTCAGAAACAACATCCAAATCATGCAGTTGTTGTAAAATGGCCTGGTAGTTTTTCTTGGATACGGTATGGGTCGTCATCACGATATCTGCCACACCTTCTTCTTTTGCAGGCTGCTGCAAGATTTTTTCTAAACTTACGCCATAACTGGAAAACAAGGCTGTCAATGCTGAAAAAGTTCCTGGCTGGTCTTTCGCATGCAGGCGTAAGAAGTATTTTGCTTCGATTTCCTCATCGTTTTTAAGCTTTTTTTCGAACTGTGGTAAAACGGCGCTGTTGCCAGTTACGCCAAGTCGGATATTTTTCATTACCTCGACAAGGTCTGAAACGACAGCAGTGGCGGTCGGCAGTTTACCGGCTCCAGGTCCGTAGAACATCGTTTCACCTACAGCTTCACCATAAACATAAACAGCATTGAATTCATCATTGACAGCGGCGAGCGGATGAGTTTCCGGAAATAATGCCGGCTGTACACTAACTTCGACTTTATCTCCGGTTCGGTTAGCTATGCCGATCAGTTTCATCGTATAGCCGAGCTGTTTACTATATTCGAGATCCTCTTTTGAAACCTGGGAGATGCCTGCAATCGACACATCATCCAAATCAAGGTGCATCGAGAAGCCGAGTGTTCCAAGAATTGCAATCTTTCTGGCGGCATCGATTCCTTCCACATCCGCAGTAGGGTCAGCCTCTGCATATCCCAACTCTTGAGCTTCTTTTAGTACGTCGTTGTAGGCGGCACCTTCCTGCGTCATTTTAGTCAGGATGTAATTGGTTGTTCCGTTAAGGATGCCCATCATCTTTGTAATCCGGTCAGAAGAGAGGCCTTCCACCAGGCTGCGAAGGATGGGGATACCCCCAGCGACAGAGGCTTCATAAAATAAATCACAGCGGTTTTCAGAGGCCACTTCCAGCAATTCGCTGCCGTGAACAGCCATCAAATCTTTGTTGGCGGTCACGACATGTTTTTTATTTTGGAGGGCTTGGACAATATAGTCTTTCGTCCCCTTGACCCCGCCCATCACTTCGATGATGACATCCAGGTCTGGATCGTTGAGAACATCATCGGGATTGGTTGTCAATTTTGCTCCGTTTAGGACAACATCGCGCTTTTTCTCCAGGTTGTTGACTAGTATGTGTTTAACTTCCACATTACAGCCGACCTGGTGCTTCAGTTTATCTTGGTGTTGTTCAATAATATGCACGACCCCGCTTCCTACGGTACCTAACCCGAGCAGGCCTATGGAGATTGTTTGTGTCATGTCCTTCGTCCTCCTTGTGTATTTATAGAAAGTACATTCGTTTACGTATAAAGGACATTATAGTGATGAAGCAGGTGTTTTACAACCCTTTTTCTGAAAATTTTACAAAAAGGATAATATCACATCAGATAGGATATATTTCCATTTGTTGAAAAGGGTTTAACTTATACATACATAAGGGAACCTATTAAGTAGAAAGTGATATGTTAAGAAAGGATGAAGATGAATGATCCGTACAATTTTAATGATTATTGGTGCAATTGTTGTGATCGGTGCCATTTTATCTATGATTTAATAATGATAATTAATGAAAGCAGGAGTCAGGCGAACAGCCCGGCTCCTGCTTTTTTTATAATTTAAGAAAGTCTAAATGTTAAAGGATTAAAGTATAAGAAACACTTTGGCATTCGCCGTAAGGATTTGACGATAAGCCAAGTTTTTCTAATATTGATTTCACAGTTTAGCTCCCTTTATATGAAGACTTAGTTTCGATACTTTAGGTTGCAATTATGGCGGCTGGGAAATCGGATCGCTTTCCGTGGGCATGTGGTGAGCTTCTTCAGGCTTCGCATTGCGGGATCTCACCAATCATGTACATCCCACAGGACTTTGAATTTTAATCATGAATAAACCCCGCACGAAGGAAATGCGTGGCATTTTAGAGGAGTCCCGCCGTTTTCCCAGCCGCCATGTGTTTGTAGGAAGCTCGAAACTCATCTTAAAAATAGCGTGCTTTTGAAATAGAAAATACGATTATTTCAGCATTGTAATAGGGTTCTCCTCGCAAATCATGGAAGTAAATTTAAAGGCGATTTCGATAATCTTTTTCGGTAAAGGGAGTAGGGGAAGGATGAGACTCCCGCGGGAGAAGGAGCTAGGCGAGACCCCACAGGGCGATAGCCCGAGGAAGCTTGCCAGTTCCCCCGCAGGAAAGCAAATCCTTCTCCAACGACCTTAAACTCCCAAAATATCTCGAAATCAAGTCTTCGACTTTTCGGTCCTATTATTGAATAAGTCTCTTATGAAAAATCAACTATGTTTGAGCTTGAAAAATAAATAGGGGGATTTCCCGGAGAGGATGGGGAGTTTCCCCGATTACGAAAAACACCTTCGCTTTCTATAATTAAATTAACAACTTTCAGGGATCACACAAACACATAAAAAAGTTAAGCGAAGGGGAATTGAAAATGGCTGAAACAGTGTTAAGAAAACCAATGAAAGCAACTCATTCCATTAATAATGCATTTGCTTCGAAATTTGCAAAGTCCATGTTCCTTACCGTCAGCGCCATCATTGTGCTGATGTTCATTGGAACGAGGATGTTCACACATGTCGACTTGAACTTGTACGGATATATGGTAGGTACATTCGTATTCATCGCTGGGTTCTTCTACCGATTCATTGCATGGGGAGAAAGACCACCGACAAAAATCATTATCAAAAAAGGGATTAAACTATTGTTCCGTAAATCAACGCCTAAAATATCGGCTGACCACCTGGCTACATACCAATTCATTTGGAATAGGGGAATTTACCGATGGACCCAGCATTTGCTGATTGGATGGGGTGTCATCCTGTCTTGTCTGGTTACCTTCCCACTCGTGTTCGGCTGGATGTACTTCACGATGGAAGAAGGCGGCTACTACACAATCGTAGCGATGGGTATCGACTTAATGACAGTCCCGGCAGATGGCGTCATTGCCTTTCTTTCTTATAACGCATTGAATTTCACAGCAATCATGGTAATTATCGGGGTCAGCATGGCTCTTTACCGCCGTTTGAAAAATATGCAGGCAAGAGCAGAACAAAAATTCCTATATGACTTCCTTCCGCTTTACTTATTGCTTTTTATCAGTATTACCGGTTTGATTTTGACATTCATGAACGTGTTCTTACATGGAGCGGGCCATTACATGATGTCGCTCATCCATCAATACTCAGTCATCGTTACGTTGATTTATCTGCCATTTGGTAAGCTTGCTCATATTCCATTCCGTCCGCTCAGTGTCTTTGCGCGAAACTACCGTGAACATTATGGCGAGCAATCGATGAAGGAATGTAAAGTTTGTGGAGAAGGTTTCGTTTCAACGGAACAGTCACAGGATGTCGTCAACGTATTAGGTACCAATGAAATAGATTTCACAATGGAGAAGGATGGATTCAATCTGGCTGAATTGTGTCTCCCTTGCCGGCGTAAGTACCGCATCGCTAGATTCTCAGGATTTCCAACCCACGAGGTAAAAACCAAGGAGGCCAACCAGAATGCAAAGGGATAAATTTTATAAAGAGATAGAAAATGTCGAACACCCGAATGAAAAACTGATCAAGACACACTGCAGCTATTGCGGAATGCAATGCGGCATGAACCTACGGGTCAACACAATGACCAATAAAATCATCGGTGTGGAGCCTCGCTACGATTGGCCAGTCACGGTCGGAAAGATGTGCCCGAAAGGGGTTACCGCCTACCAGCAGACGAACCATGATGACCGCATCCTTCGCCCATTGATCCGTGATGATGCTTCATTAAAAGGAACTAAAGAAGGGTTCCGGGAAGCAAGCTGGGAGGAAGCCTACGATTTGATTGCTGAGAAATTCGGTGAACTGCAGCAAAATTATGGAAAAGACAGTTTATCTGTATTCAGCGGTGTATCCATGACCAATGAGAAATGTTATCTGACAGGAAAGTTTGCCCGTGTGGCCTTAGGTACACGCTATATCGATTACAACGGCCGTTTTTGTATGTCGAGTGCAGCTGGCGGTTTCCTCCGCTCCTTTGGTGTCGATCGTGGTTCCACGCTTCCCTGGACGGACATTCATGAAACCGACTGCTTGTTCATAGCAGGCAGTAATACAGCGGAATGCCATCCGACTTCCATGTTCCGGATTTGGAATGTCCAGGAACGGGGCGGTTATATCATCGTTGTTGATCCGCGTGAAACTCCGATCGCAAGAAGAGCAGACCTGCATCTTGATCTGAAACCGGGCACAGACCTGGCTTTAGCAAATGGGATTGTCCATTTATTAATTGAAAAAGGGTATGCCGATGAAGAATTCGTCAACCAGCATACAAACGGTTTTGAAGAAACGAAAGAACTGGTAAGACAATTCACCCCGGAATATACGAGTTACTTGACTGGTGTAGCACCAGAGAAGATTGAAAGAGCTGCAGAGATCTATGGTAAAGCGCCAAATGCTGTGGTCATGTTTGCGCGAGGTATCGAACAGCAGCACAAAGGTGTAGATAATGTATCTGGTTATACCAATATGGCGCTTGTCACCGGAAAAATCGGCCGTCCAAAATCAGGTGTAGCCACCTTCACTGGTCAGGGGAATGGCCAGGGAGGAAGGGAGCATGGTCAGAAATCTGATTTGCTGCCTGGCTACCGGAAAATCACCAACCCGCAGCACGTACAAGAGGTCTGTAACGTATGGGGCATCACTCCGGAAGAGATGCCGAAAGCGGGTGTTTCCGCCTATGAAATGTTCGAATTGATGGATCAAAAAGAAATCCGCGGCCTATATCTGCTATGTTCCAATCCTGCCGTATCGGCACCGAATTTGAATTTTGTACGTAATGCTATGAAAAACTTAGACTTTATGGTCTGTGCTGACTTTTACTTATCGGAGTCCGCAGAATTTGCTGATGTGATCTTGCCTTCCGTTACTTGGTCAGAGGATGAAGGCACGGTCACGAATATCGAAGGACGAATCATCAAAATCAACAAAGCCCAGGAACCGTTAGGGGAATCCAAGCCTGACTGGCAAATGCAAGTGGAGCTTGCAGAACGTCTTGGAAAAGGTGAAAACTTCGCTCATTTGAAGACAGCGAAGGATGTCGCGGATGAATTCCGATTAGCTTCCAAGGGTGGAAGTGCCGACTATTATGGTGCTACCTGGGATAAGATCGAAAAGCAGGATGGCGTGTTCTGGCCATGTAAGAATGATGAAGACCAGGGTACACCACATATGTTTTTAGATAAGAAATTCTATCATGCAGATGGGAAAGCCCAAATTTGTGCTTTACCTTACCGTCCACCAGCGGAAGAGCCTTGTGAAGAGTATCAGCTCCGTTTGACAACCGGGCGAGTTGTATACCATTACTTATCCGGCAACCAGACAAGAAGAATCAAATTTTTGAAGGATATGTGCCCGGAACCTTACGTAGAGGTTCATCCGGAAACAGCAGCAACATACAACATGGAGCATGATGAAAGAATACGGCTTTATACCCGGAGAGGGGAAGCCATCTATAAAGTGAAAGTGACGGAAGCCATTCGTAAAGATACAGTATTTGTTCCATATCATTTCGGCCATGAAGAATCGATTAACCTGTTGACGATTCCAGCACTTGATCCAAAATCCAGAATGCCGGAATTCAAAGCCTGTGCCGCACAAATGCAAAAACTCGACCCTAAGAAGGTGCTTTAGATGAAAAAACGGTTATACATTGAATTAGAAAATTGTATCGGATGCCGTTCCTGCCTTGCCGCATGTACCCAATGCGGCGGGCACGAACAACGGAATAGGAATTATGTTTATGATGTTAATCCTCACGTCAATCGGCAGACAATGCCACTGATGTGCTTACATTGTGAAAACCCGGCCTGTGCAAGAAGCTGTCCGGCTCAGGCGATTCAAATCCATGAAACCGGGGCTGTCCTTTCTGCTTTGGTAGAGAAATGCATCGGCTGTCAAAACTGTACGATTGCCTGCCCTTATGGCATTCCTAAATTTGACGAAGAAGAAAACCTGATGTACAAATGCGATCTTTGTATCGATCGTACGAAAGATGGCATTCCACCTATGTGTGCCAGTGTCTGCCCATCCAACACGTTGCAATGGCTGACAGAAGAAGAGATTGAACAGAAACAACAGCAGCATGATCTCGATAATGGCAAATGGGTGACCAGCATGCCTTACCTGGAAGGCGAGACCAATGTCAAAGTAAACCTTCCTGGTATCCTGCAGGGCACAGAAAAACTCTTTTAAGGAGGAAGTATCATGAGCGATCGCAATAATAAGATACCATTTGACGAGGATAACTATACGCATAATATTAATCGGAACAATGAGCGGATGCTGGACCGCAGAGGGTTTATGAAAACTTTAGCAGGTGCAGCAGGAGTGTTCGCCGTTTCTACCCTTCCCTGGGGAGCTGTGGCTGCAAAAGAATTGATGGGTCTTGGAAATAAAGAATACCCAAACGAAAAAATCGCAGACGTAAAAGACGTGAAAGTAGGGGACTCCGTAAAATTTACCTTTCCGACAGAACATGATAGCGCGATTTTGATCCGCCTCAGTGAAAATAAATATGTTGCTTACCAGAATGCTTGTACACATTTAAGATGTCCGGTCTATTGGGTGAAAGATGAAAAAGAGATGATTTGTCCGTGCCACCACGGAAAGTTCGATGCATCCACAGGCGCCCCAACAGCAGGACCTCCTCGACGGCCGTTGCCAGGAATTGAAGTGGAAGTAAAAGATGGCGCTATTTACGCAGTAAGGGTGAAACGTTATGAAGCGTAGTTATGTCGGCGTCCTCATACTGGCAGCCATCCTGTTAATGAACATCGTGTTCACGCAGTTGGTCGTCCACCAATATTATTATGAAAACTATGGCGTTACATTGCTCTATGCCGGCTTGAACATCCTATTGTTCCCGGTGGCACTGTTCGTTTATAAAAATGAGAAAAATAAGGGAGGCAGCAAGGGTTATGAAAAGTGAAACCTATCTGGATTTTTGTTTTATCAGAGAGATGACCGGCACACTTGCTGCCGACGTACAAAACAATTTCGAAAGGTTATTCAAAGGACAGCGTCTCCACTGGTACTTAGATGATAAAACAGTTTTAGATGCTGAAGTTGTGGTTGCTGAAGTTAAAGGGATGAGCAGCTGGGCATCAGAGCAAGACGTCATTGACCATTTGGAAGCGCAGGCAGGGGAGACATTCTGGCAGGCCTTGCAAGGCTATCAATTTCACGTCTATCCTCCAGAGAAAGGGTGTGGCACTTGTGGAGTCCGTTGATAGAAATGATTTGGAAAACTGTATCGGTTCTTCCGTAAAGGTTTGCATCCATGGAGAAGAAGGAGAAGATATGGCTCCGTGGCTGGATAAAAAAGTGAAGAAGCTGGCTAATTGTCCAGATAACACCCATCTTAGAATCTACTTTGATGATCATTATTTTTTTGCAGTTCCATTTACCAGTGAAGTCAAACAAACAGAAAACGAATGGTCTGCGTATGATCAAAAAGCCGGCCTATATTATGTAATCAAAAGTGAGGGAAACCACTATGAAAAGTAAAATTCAACTTCCATTACAAACGATGAACCTTGTTACAGGTTTTATGGTATGGGTATTAATTTCTTCCTTACTGCCTTTTATTACTGAAGATATTGCGATTGCTCCGGAACAGATTGCCTGGGTGACCGCTATTCCAGTTATTTTAGGATCAGTTTTACGGATCCCATTAGGATATTTAGCTAATTTACTGGGTGCAAGATTGATCTTTATGGTAAGTTTCATCCTGTTATTATTCCCGGTCTATTATATCAGTGTGGCTGACTCTCTCATCGATCTTTTGATTGGCGGTCTGTTCCTGGGGATCGGCGGAGCGATCTTTTCGGTCGGGGTCACCTCTCTTCCGAAATATTATGATAAAAGCCGCCACGGCTTCGTCAATGGTATCTACGGAGCGGGGAACATTGGAACAGCGATAACGGCCTTTGCCGCGCCGGTAGTCGCTGCAAATTTTGGCTGGTCATTCACTGTCCAACTCTACCTTGTACTATTAGGAATTTTCATCCTTTTGAACTTCTTTTTTGGAGATAAAAAAGAAACGAGAGTGAAAGTTCCATTAATGCAGCAGATCAAAGGCGTCTATAAAAATGAAAAGCTATGGTTATTCTGTTTATTTTATTTCATCACTTTCGGCTCGTTTGTGGCATTCACGGTCTACCTTCCTAACTTCCTTGTGGCCAATTTTGGACTGGATAAAGTGGATGCCGGAATGAGAACGGCAGGGTTCATTGCTGTCGCTACCTTCTTACGTCCGCTTGGCGGATGGCTGGCCGACCGCTTCCATTCCCTGATTCTACTGATGTACGTGTTTGGGGGCTTTACCGTTGCGGCGCTGCTATTATCTTTTGCTCCATCTATCAACCTGTACACGGTTGGGAGTTTGACGATCGCGGTGGCTGCCGGAATAGGGAATGGTATTATATTCAAGCTTGTCCCGATGTATTTTAACAAGCAGGCTGGTATTGCGAACGGTATCGTATCCGCTATGGGTGGACTCGGCGGCTTCTTCCCGCCTTTGATTTTGTCCCTTCTCTACAGTTGGACTGGACATTACGCCATCGGCTTCATGGCCCTGTCTCAAATTGCTTTAGCTAGTTTGATTCTGGTTATCTGGATGTATTATCACGATAAGCTGGCTGTTTCCCATCAAATCATGGAAACGACACCGCTTGGCATGATGGTCACAGATAAGAATGGTAAAATCGTAACTGTAAACCCTGCCTTTACAAAGCTGACTGGCTTTGAGGCTGGGGAAGTAGAAGGAAAAAATCCAAATATCCTGAAATCAGGCAGACAGTCCCCGGCATTTTACCAACGCATGTGGGACACCTTAGAAACGAATGGTTATTGGCAAGGGGAAATTTGGAACAAACGGAAAGACGGGAAACACTATTTAGAGTGGCTGACCATCAATGCGATCAAGGATGATTCGGGGGAAATCATTCAATATGCTGGTGTGTTCACGGATATTACAGAAAAACAACAACAGAAAAGCATATAAAAAATAGAGGAGGATGGAGATGGAGCTTGAAGCAGGTAACCAGGCGTGCAGTTATATCATTCAGTCTCAGGAAGAAGAAATTAAACGGGTAGCCCTTGAGCTCCATGAAAGCATCAATCAAAACCTGTACACGATGCAAACAGGATTGAACTTCATTGAAGCCGGTATCGAAAATCAGGAGATGAAAAGTTACGCCAAAGAAATGGCAGGGTTGATGGAGCGGACAATCAGGGAAGTCAGGCTGCTGTCTGTGGAGTTATATCCGAATACCTTATCGACATTGGGATTGGTTTCAGCGATGAAAAGCTATTCGAAGCTGTTCACGAATACTTTCGGCATTTTGATTGATGTTCATTCCAGCGGGGAAGAGAAGCTTCTTTCCGACCAAAAAAGTATGGCCGCTTTCCGTGTCTGTCAGGAAGCATTGATCAACATTGCTAAATACGCAGATACCGATCATGCGAAAATCGAGTTTACATGGGGAGAAATTTCAGTAAGAATAGATATTAAAGATGCTGGAAAAGGGTTCGATGCGAACGAAGTGATGGAAAGCGGCCGTGCTAATGGGATTGCTGCTATGAGAGAAAGGCTTCGCCTTGTCGGGGGGCAATGCGACCTTTCTTCTGAGTTGGACAAAGGGACAACGGTTTCTATCAATTTGCCAATCCAGTAATAGGAGGGGTTATGGGATGATAAAAGTCCTGTTAGTGGATGACCACGCAGTGGTGAGGATGGGCTTGAAGATGTTACTGAATTCCTTACCGGATATGGAAGTAGTCGGAGAAGCATCAGAAGGTAATGAAGGAATCGAAATGGCGCTGGAAGAAAAGCCGGATGCCATTTTGATGGATTTGAGCATGCCTCATGGAAAGGATGGCTTGTCTGCAACGGGAGAATTAAAAAAGCTTCTTCCTGAGACAGCTATTCTCATCCTGACCATGCATGATGATGAAGAATATTTATTCCGTGCCATCCAGGCGGGTGCTTCCGGGTGTGTATTGAAAAGTGCTCCCCATAATGAATTAGTCAATGCTATCCGCTCGGTATGCCAGGGAGATGCTTATCTTCATCCATCCGCCCAGAAACGTTTGATGGAGGAGTACCTGGGTAATTTGAAAGAAGACGGTTCCGATACGTATCAGTTATTATCCGATCGGGAAAAGGAAGTCCTGACATTGATTGCGAAAGGCTATTCCAATAAAGAGATTGCAGAAAAGCTGGTGATCAGTGTCAAAACAGTGGAAACCCATAAAGGAAACTTAATGGAAAAGCTGCAAATGAAAACACGGCCGGAACTGGTATCCTTTGCATTGAAAAAAGGATTGCTTGGTTATGGGATTCAGTAGGGACGTGATGACATGGGATATTTAAAAGAGTTAGTACTGACCGAATGTGACAGCCTTAAACAAAATGTACCCTGTGATTTTGTCGGAATCGCTCTGCAGAATCGGAATGATCCGGATATTACCTGGCCTTACGCGATGGGAAATCGAAATGAGAAATATAAATATATCACGGTCCGATATGGAAAAGGGATTGCCGGAAAAGTGATTTCCAGTGCAAGGCCTATGGAAATCACTGATTTTACCAAAAATATTCTAGGGAAAATCACCGATTATCCGATTATGTTAGCCGAAAAGCTGGTAGCCGCTTATTCGGTTCCTTTAGTTTGGAACGGACTTCCTAGAGGTGCCCTTTTGATTGGTTATCGGCACGCCCGCCAGTTTGATGAACAAGAAAAACAGAAGCTCAGGGAAGTTGCGCGGAAATTGGAGTCATTTTTACCTTCCCATTTTACTGAAGAATAGGAGGGACAATTGGTGACCACAAGAACGCAGCACGGGAGTCAGCAAGAAATAACGGAAGATGCAACAGTTGTGATTGATGATAATGGTTTTATCGAGTCGATGAATGAGAAAGCGCAGGAACTGTTTGTGGCAGCAGGTGAAAGCAGTACTGGCAGTCACATAGAGAAGTGGATACCTGAGACGAATATTGATGTTTTAGAGCCGGGGACATTTACGCAACAGTTCGGTTTGACGACAGAGGGACAGCGTATCCCATTATTTATACGGAAAAACACGTTTTCTATTGGCGGGAATGACTACGCGCTTCTTGTTTTGCATGCTGACAATGATAGCTCCATCTCCAATTTAGAACCGGAAAAAGTATTGAATGAACTGCTTGATATGAAATTTGCGCTTGATGAATCGACCATTGTGGCGATCACCGACCAAAAAGGCATCATTAAATACGTAAATGACAAGTTTTGTGAGATATCCAAGTACTCAGAAGAAGAGTTGATCGGACAAGATCACCGGATCATCAATTCCGGTTACCATTCCAAAGGGTTTATGCGAGACTTATGGCGGACAATCGCCAACGGGCAGGTGTGGCGTGGGGATATCAAAAATCAGGCGAAGGATGGTACCTATTACTGGGTGGATACCACCATTGTGCCTTTTCTAAATAATAAAGGAAAACCTTATCAATATCTTGCCATCCGTAAGGAAATCACAGAATTCAAACGTGTCGTAGATGAACTGGAAAAATCCATGCAAGAGCTGGTGGATTTAAAGTTTGCCCTTGATGAATCTTCCATTGTTGCGATTACCGATGAAAAAGGAATCATTACGTACGTTAATGATCAATTCTGCCAAGTTTCTAAATTTGAGCGGGAAGAATTGATCGGACGTACCCATTCCGTCATCAATTCCGGCTACCATTCCAAAGAATTTTTCAAAGAGTTATGGCGGACGATCGGTAGTGGAGAAGTATGGAAAGGTGAAATAAGAAATCAGGCAAAAGACGGTAACTTCTACTGGGTTGATACAACCATTGTGCCGTTCCTTAATGATAAGGGGAGACCTTATCAATATTTAGCCATCCGTTCAGAAATCACAGAGCGAAAGCGAGTAGAAGAAGAACTGCAACGGACAATGACCAGGCTCATTGATGTACAAGAAGAGGAAAGACGCAGGCTTTCCCGCAATCTGCATGACGGAATCGGACAAAACCTCTATAGTCACCTGATTACCATCAGCCGGTTGAGTGCGGAAATGGATCATCCATTAATTGGCCAGATGCATGATGAAGCGACGGAATTAATTGAAGAGGTACGTGACATTTCGTGGGATCTTCGCCCATCTGTGCTAGATGACCTCGGCCTCGTTCCTGCTATCCGTTCCTTTCTGAACCGCTTTTCCGATCACTACGGTATTGATGTCATGTTTGAATGTGTACTCGATCAACGGTTAGGGACGCATGCAGAAATTACGATTTACCGGATCATTCAAGAGTCACTCACCAATATTCGTAAATATGCTGATGTACAGCAAGCATGGATAACGATTCGTGAACTGGATGACGTAGTCAGGATAATGATTGAAGATAAGGGCAAAGGATTTGATGATAGGCAATATTCTTCAGGGGTAGGTTTGTTCAGCATGGAAGAAAGGGCAAGGTCTGTTGGAGGGACACTGGATATTCATACTTCACCGGGCAAGGGAACGAAGGTTATTATAGAGATTCCTTTATAAATGAAAGAGTCGGATTATTTTCCGACTCTTTTTATGTTTAATTTAATCGCTTCCCTCTCATAATTTTCTCGAATTTATACATATTCTTGCTTGTTTTAAGCTGGATCTGGGAATGGGTTCGATGGAAGCTTTGCTTTTTTTCAGTAGTAACACCCATTTGACCGTTTCTTGCTATAGCGGGGTCGTTGATGATGCTTTCTTTTTCTCCATCAAAGTGTGGAGAGGATTCGACATGGACATTTTGATGATCTGCCATACGTTCAACTCCTTTTTCTTAACATGTGAAATTATCTAGGCTTTATTCAAAGGAATAGCTTGTCTTTTTCCTTCATAAAATGTAAGACCATCGCCGCTAAAGGAGATGATTTTATGCGTTTATTAACTGAATTCCGGCAATTTGCAATAAGAGGAAGTGCGGCAGAACTAGGGGTAGCGCTTGTATTAGGGGCAGCCTTCAGTGGTTTCATTGATTCACTTGTTTCGGATATTCTACTGCCTCCCATCGGCCTGCTTTTAGCTAAAATGAATTTTTCCGACTTGTTCATTAGCTTGAGTGGTGGTTCATACCCTTCATTGGCAGCAGCAAAAGAAGCAGGGGCTGCCACCATTAATTATGGCCTTTTCTTATCTTCCTGTGTTCGTTTCATTATTATTTTATTTGCTGTTTTTCTCGTCGTCAGGCAGCTGAACCATTGGAAAAAACCCAACCAGGATCTAGTAGCTGCCATGACTAAAAAGGAATGCCCTTACTGCTGTACTTCTATTCCTGCAAAGGCAAATATTTGTCCTAATTGCGGATCTCAACTAAAAAAACAAGAAAATCAATCCTCTGATAATGTCGGGCGTAAAGGTTTCCGGCTGGGAATCAAATGAAAAGCATATCGTGTATATGCTTTTTTACTTTTTTTGGATATAATCACAAAGTATGAAAAAGATTAAATGACGAATCATAACAGGAAAGGAGGTTATTTGAAATGACAGGCTTTATTCGAAAGGCATTAATGAATGGGATTATCATCGTTCCCCTGTTAATGTGGTTTTCAGAAGCCACATTTTTTCAGAGTCTTATTACTGCACTAATCTTGTGTGTAATTGCCTACTTTGTCGGTGATCGCGGCATTTTGCCAATGAGCAATAATATTACAGCAACGGTAGCGGATGGTGTACTGGCATTCATTTACTTCTGGGGAGTAGCAGAGTGGATGGGATGGGCTCTATCCGCTGGAGAAATTTTTGTAATCACTGCATTGTTGGCAGTGGTGGAATTCGTATTCCACCGGCAATTTGTACATCTGTTAAATGAAAATAAGGAACCAGTCAAACAAACGACCTGAAGAAAATCAGTTAGGTTCCCTTTAGAGTGCACATGGGTCGTGTGCACTCTTTGTTTTATAAGAGAAGAAGATGAATGAAGAGGTGGAGGAACTAAAATGAAAAAGAAAAAGTGGGACCTCGTTGCATTAGCATCCATACCACTTGTGATGACATTAGGTAATTCCATGTTAATACCCGTACTGCCAATCATAGAGAAGGAAATTAATATATCACCCTTCCAATCGAGCTTAATTATTACGGTTTATTCCTTAGTGGCAATCTTATTGATTCCTATTGCAGGGTACTTATCCGATAAACTGGGACGGAAGAAAGTGATTATACCAAGTTTGATCATTGCCGGGCTTGGCGGTGTTGTGTCTGCCTTTGCTGCCTGGAAGATGACCGATCCATATTTCATTATCCTGATAGGGAGGTTTTTGCAAGGAATTGGTGCAGCAGGTGCCTTTCCAGTAGTGATTCCGACTGTGGGAGATATGTTTGAGGATGAAGAGCAGGTAAGTGCCGGACTGGGGTTGATCGAAACATCGAATACATTTGGAAAAGTGTTGAGTCCGGTCCTGGGAGCCCTACTGGCAGTCATAATCTGGTTCATTCCGTTTGTAGCTATTCCAGTATTATCCTTGATTGCTATTGGGTTAGTGTTAAAGTTTGTAAAAGTACCTAAAGAATCCGGGACAGCTGAAAAAACGAGTTTTTCTCAATTCAAACAATCCATCAAAGAGGTATTTCACCATAACGGACGCTGGCTGATGGCTATTTTTATCATCGGTTGTATAAATATGTTCGTGTTATTCGGATTTCTTTTTCATTTTTCTTCCTTGCTGGAATCTAAATATACCATTCAAGGAGCGTATAAAGGTTTGGTGCTCGCTATTCCTCTCTTATTTCTTTGTGTTGCTTCTTATATCTGCGGCAAGAAAATCGGCGAAAATAAACTGCTTATGAAATGGGCGGTTATCTTCGGGAATGGAGCTTCTGCGTGCACACTACTATTTATTAAAAATGAAACAGGCTTAATCATGTTTTTGGTACTACTTTCCATTGCCGGGCTTGGCATTGGTTTCTCTTTACCTAGTTTAGACGCATTGATTACAGAGGGGATTGATAAAGAAGTCCGTGGTACAATCACTTCTCTCTATAGCAGTATGAGGTTTTTAGGGGTGGCAGCCGGGCCCCCGGTAATTGCTATCCTGATGGATAGGTATCCTGCAAGCTTGTACCTCAGCTTGGCTGTGTTAAGTGGAATAGCTGTAATCGTTACTTTCTTTACGATAAAACCTACCAATGAAAGTAAGGAAGTAAAGCTGGAGCATTGATTAATCTACGTAAAGGGTGGTTGAAATCGATTATACTACACTTATTGTCAAGGTAGTCGTTGTTTTTACGGTGTTATATGTGGTGGCTAGAGTACTGAATAAAAAATTGATTTCGCAAATGACTTTTTTTGACTTTGTAGCAGGTATTACCCTTGGTTCCATGACCGCAACTATAATTTTAACTTCCAATTTGACTTTAATGAAAGGATTGACAGGACTCGTTCTATTTGGGGGCCTCGTATTACTTGTTGACTATATGACTCTCAACAACTTTCATTTGAGGAAGTTATTCAATAGTGAACCGACGGTACTTATGAATAACGGGCATATTCTTGAGGATGGAATGAAGAGGGTACGTTTTACGGTAGACGAGTTATTATCCCAACTTCGAAAGAAAAATATCTTTTATTTAAGCGAAGTAGATACAGCGATTCTTGAAACGGATGGTACGGTGAGTGTGTTAAAAAAATCTTCCATGCAGTCACCGACCAACAACGATTTAAATGTGGTTAAACCCTCAAAGAAACTGCCCCAAACTTTCATTATCCAAGGAAAAGTTTTAGAAGACAGTCTGCATGCTGCAGGGAAAGGTCGAAATTGGCTGACCGAGACTTTAAAGCAAAAAGGCATTAAAGATATAAACGATGTCATAGCCGCTCAAGTCGATGGACAAGGAAATGTTTTTTTGGATACGAGACAAGATCACATCAGTTTTAGTGGTGATGAATAAAAGACATGCCTCCTGGTAAAATAGGAGGCATCTTTTTTAGTTGATTAGTTTTTTCGATAGCGGGGATACGCCGAGACTTTGTACAACAAGAGAAATCAATACAGCTGCAAACGAAAGAGAAACAATCATCCCGACATCTCCTGAGCTTTTGGATTGCAAACTTAGAATTAGAAAGATGGACATGGTACCTTTCAAGCCTGACCAGGATATCAGGGAGGCCTCACGCCAGGAAATCCGGTTTCTCCAATGGGGAAAAAGCTGTGTAGTTCCTGTGATGATTATAAAACGGATAATCAGAGACGCCGCAAAAATTATTATGGCAAATCCCCACGCTCCAAAGGCTAAAGACTTCGCTGCTTGAATGCCGATCAATAAGAAGATTAGTGATAAAATAGTCAGTTCGGCAATGCCCCAGAATCCATCCAACGTATCTTTGAAATGGTCTTCCTTAATTGTTCTTCCATATTCAAACGAAAGCATGATGCCCGCAAAGACAGTGGCTAATACGCCTGAAACACCAATATGCTCTGCTATATTAAAGATACCATAAGCTAATATGATGCTTAACATCACCTGATATTGACGGTTATGAGTAAAGTGGACGGCTTTACTCATCAACCAGCCGAATAAGACTCCAAGAACAACGCCTCCAAGAGAAACGAGTAAGAATTCTCCAAGGAAAGATAAAACGCTGAACGACTTACTTTGAGTAAGCATTCCGGACAGGACGGTAAAGATGACAATGCTTGTCCCATCGTTGATTAAGGATTCTCCTTCGACGACATCAGCAATTTTTTCATCTCCAGCAGATTTTTTTAAAATCGACACAACAGAGACAGGGTCTGTAGGTGTCAAAATGGAAGCGATGATTAGTGCGCCTAAGAAAGACAGCGATACAAACGGTCCGCTTATGGCATATATTGCTGCACCAAGCAGCGTGACTGTCAGCATGATTCCAATTGTAGCTAAAAAGCTGATGATACCAGCATTCTTTTTCAGTTCATCTGGGGAAAACCGGTAGGCTGAAGTAAATAACAATGCTGGAAGGAAAACATGATAAATCATATCCTTGGTCACTTCTATAGAAGAAAAATAAGGAATAAAAGAAAGTCCGATACCAATGATCACCAAAACCGTCGGTACTGGTAAATTCTCTTGTTTTTTATCGATGGTAAAGATGAGGTAGCCAATGAATAATAGCAAAATGATTTGAGAAGTAGACAAAGATATCCTCCCCTTTTGAATGCTAGTTTTCCATTCCCGCTAATATGCGCCATAAACGTCTGAAACGGGATTTATTTTTGGGCAGACATATTTTTTGGCCGATCAGAAGGGCGTTAGGGTTGATATCAGGGTTTGCATTCATTAGGTCTTTGACGCTCAAATCGTTGTTGACAGCAATATGATAGAAAGTATCTCCGGGCCTTACAGCATATATTTGCGGGCAATCCTCGGAAGGCAGGGGAAGCGGGATAGATATCATTTGACCTGGTATTAAAAAGTAAGGGTGGATACCAGGATTCTCGGTAATCAGGTCTTGCAACGACACATTAAAAAAATGAGCAATATAATATAAGTTATCCCCTGGTTGGATGAAATAAAAGTTTTTCTCGCGATAGATCGGATGCTCAGGTATCCAACAGGGAAAGCCGGCTTGATCTGTAAAATAGGCATACGGATTAGTGCTATTATTTATATGCATATTATAAGGATGCATCGTCTAATTGCTCCTTTCGATGATATATCATAGTGATATTCAAAAACCTCACACATGTGATTGGAAAGAAGATAAGGTTAGTTTTTAGGGGAGAGGGGGTATAAACGGTAGAACGGAGGGATGGAATTGAGCGATAAAAAACAAGATAGAAAAAATTTAGATAGACAGATGAAAGAAGAAGAAAAACAGCCAAAAGATCATGCGGATAGTCCTGATCGTCAATTTTATATTCCATCACAGATCGTTAAAGAATTTGGAGAGAAAGGCAGAGATCATCTGGCCAAGCCGTTTCGGGCTCAGATGCTGCTGGCATTTACTGCTGGCTCCTTCATGACCTTTGGAGCCGCTTTTTCAATTTTGCTGGGTATCGGTATAGAAGCGGAAGGACTCTATTATCTGCTATCTGGCTTAGGTTTTGCGGCCGGTTATGCGATGGTGTTCATTTCAGGTGCAGTGTTGTTCACTGAAATCAATGTAATGCTCCCGACGTACAAATTTCATATAGCTGGGTTGATGCATATGGACATGGTGAAGTTCTGGCTTTCTTCTTATTTAGGAAATATTGTCGGAGCGTTATTTGTAGCTATACTCATTCAAGCGTCAGGTTCATTATCAGAACCTTTTTATACAGAAATGCAGTCATTACTGGATAAAAAAATGAAGTTTATGGACTTAGGAGCAGCCGGCTGGTTTGAAGTAATTGTGTCTGGTATTCTTGCTAACTGGCTGATTGGAATGGCAGCATTCTTAACGACAGCTGCCAGGGATATCACTGGTAAGTTACTTGGAACCACTCTCCCAGTAATTTTGTTCGTGGCAGGAAACTTCCAGCACAGTGCTGCGAATATGGGTTATTTCAGTATTGGAGTTTTGTCGGAAACTTCCTATACGTGGTATGAGTTCATTTTCTTTAACCTTATACCTGCAAGTATCGGAAATATAATCGGAGGAGCTTTATTGGTCGCACTTCTTTTCAGTTATGCGTACAAAGAAGACCTTAAACCTTAGAAACATTAAGAAGTAGAAAAACCTGCTGCACAGGATTCATCGAATGGTGCAGCAGGTTTTTTATGGACTATCACAAAAAATTTACTAGCTTGAAAATGTTAGGCCCACGAGTTATAATATTAAAGTAAATCGTAATGATTACTATTTAAAAATCCGCTTCGATTTCTAATAAATAGCTTATAAGAAAGGAGGTACAGTATGGCTAAAAAGTCAAAAGTAGTAAAAGAACAAAAGCGTCAAGAAATGGTAGCTAAATATGCGGAATTGAGACAAGAATTGAAAGCACAAGGCGACTATGAGGCTTTAAGGAAACTTCCGCGGGATTCTTCACCGACACGTTTGACCAAGCGCTGTGAAGTGACTGGACGACCACGTGGTACAATGCGTAAGTTCAACCTTTCCCGTATCAAGTTTCGTGAACTAGCCTACAAAGGCCAGCTCCCAGGAATCAAAAAAGCAAGCTGGTAAATAGCGGATATGAACGGATATAAAATCACCATGTCATCTAAGGCATGGTGATTATTTGTATTTATATGATTTATTCAAAAAAATTTAATCTTCCATCACGTTTCCTTCTGCTGGAATTGGATTTTGTTTCAAAATCCGAGCTAGATGGATCAGGTTATAAGCTTCCATCTTAATATTGTTACGGGTGAAATCATTCTCGATTCCATTCGCTTCAATGTAAGAAGGGCCGGGACCAGCTACTCCAACCCAGTAGGCATCCACATTAGGGGGAATATTAAATCCTAAGTGAGAGAGAGCGTATAGAATTGAGCCTGCTGCATTTTTTGCTCCGTCTTCATTTCCGGTAACAACCGTTCCTGCAACTTTATTATAATAAATCGATTGCCCTTTATCGTTGGTGACACTTGCTCCCCCATTGATACGTTCAATCGCTAGTTTAGCCAGACTGCTTTTTTCACCAGTCCATACCGGTGAGGCAAGCACCAAAATATCTGCTTCTTTGATTTCTTCGAAGATTTTCGGCCATTCATCGCCTCCTCCAAGATCATCGCTTACCCCGAATTTAAGCGCGTAATCTGCCAGGCGGATAGTTTTGTGGGATACTCCTTCTTTATCGAAAACCTTTGTTAACTCATCGGAAAGAGCTTCCGTATTAGAAGGATCATCTTCACTTGTTTTAAAAGACGCATTTAGAATCAATGCTTTCAATTCGGCCATGACTATTATTCCTCCTTTTTGTATATCTCTTTTCCCGAAATGAAGAGGATGAATCATAGAAAATTATTTTGTCGAATCAAGGCATCAATCTGGTAATAAATACCTACTATTTTGGGATTGCGTTATCAAAACTACGTGTGTTAAATTTGCATTAAATAAAGATATAGCACCTAAGTATTGTTGAAGAATCAATCTTCTGAAAATTAAAAATACTATAGGGGTTAATCTTTATTAAGCCTGGTTAGGTAACTCCCATAACCTAGTTCGTATTGTACTGGGAGATTTATGGGAATCTCCTAATACACTATTTAAAGGAGGGTGAGCTGCTGTGACGATCCTGTTTACCAAAGGCCGTGAACTGTTTGAAGAAGATGCAAAGAACCAGGCGTTCAAAGGAAAACCAGAAGAAAACAGTCGAGCGAAAACTCGTAGTGGTAAGTTTTTGTCTTTTGCAAAAAAGCGTAAGTAAGCTATTTTAAGATGGCTTGGTCTTTGGAAAAGTGAATAAAGGCAGGATCAACGAAACATGGGATAAAACGCAGCAGGTCATCAGGTGCACTCAGATACCATCTGAACATGGTGACAAAACTGATATAAAATACGCATGAACGTAGATGAATCCTATGTTTGCGGTTGACATTGCATAAAAGAAGAACCTTTTTGGATACATACATCCAAAAGGGTTCTTTTTAGACAAAATTAGAAGACAATTTTAGGTTTTAACGTGTGTACACCGGGAATTGCCTACTACAATACATTGAAAGGAGGGTTGAAAAGTGACGATCCTGTTTACCAAAGGCCGTGAGCTGCTTGAGGAAGATATGAAAAATCAAGCATTCAAAAAGCAGCCAGAGCAAAAACAAGCACAGAAAAAAAGTGGCAAAGCAACGTTGTTTTCTAAAAAGAAGTAAGTCTTTGGGTATCCACAATTAAATAGAACAGGATCAACTATTTCATGGGGATGACTTGGTGGCAGTCATCAGCCAACATCATACTCCGCTATGATATACAAACTCGCAAATGAGGATGATAAACATTATCGTACGTTATAGTTTTACACCACATTTGATTCCTATGTTTTTAGTTGTTTCAAAAAAATAAAACAGAATCCTTCTGACATAAAAAGAAGAGGGGTTCTGTTTTTTAATGGATTATCTGGGCTGAGCAATGATTCCATTATGCACTTTGATGTAACCGTGACGGAGAATATGAAAACCATTCTCATACAGGTAAAAAGCCACATTTGTTCCACAGTCATCAGTTCACGGTAAGTATGGTTCATTACATCTGCCATTACCTGATAATATAGCTTTGAACGTAGTTGGCTGCGTGGTGTTGTCATGACTACATAGCCATCAGGTTTCAAGAACTTCCGGTGCCAATCGACTACTTCACCTTTAAATTCATCAGGAAAATGTTCAAGCATACCTACAGAGAGAACGATATCGAATTCTTTCCCAAAGTCGAGGTTGCGGATGTCTTCCACTGTATAGTCCACAGAAAAATCCTCTTTATAATAAATTTTCGGGGCTCCCGTAGATGGGTTGTGACCCAGAAACGGGTAGCTTTCCGGGAACTCTGTAAACCGGGTAGTCTTACAATATTCATCATAATCGACCATTACTATTTCTGCTCCAGGGTACATAGCCGCTAATTGCATTGCTTCATATCCTTCAGCTGCTCCTAAAAACAATATGCGAGGCTTTTTTAAATCAAGTCCTTCAAATAAAGCCCTTTTTCCTCGCGGGTCCCAAATTCCATCCTGAATTCGATGAGCATAATTCCATAATTGAATTTTCATGATGTCTCCTAAGGCTTCTTTTATGGCAGAAGGTTTGAATGAGGTAACCGCTTTCAAAAAAGCCTGTTTCGATTCAGTCATTTCCTTTGGTACGTCTTTTACAAACCATTCATGGAATGCTTTATTAAAGTAAGACCAGGAGGTTTTCGGAGGCATTTCTGTTTGATATGTTTGTTCCCAGTTCATCCGTTCCTGCGAATAATTTTTGACTTGATAAGGCCTGCCAACATCTTTCCAGGACAGCTGAGACCAATCGTTGACTGTATTAAGTTTAACAAACTTGTTATAGTCTTTTTCGGAAAGTTGGCGTAATTCGACTCGGTACTAATTTAGTACCTCCGTTGTTCCTATATGCTCCTCTTTGTATGGGGTAATTCGGTCAGTGGCGGTTGCTTCCATCATAAAAATTCATCTCCCCTTTAAAATCTGAATATTTAAATTAATTATACCTTTACCTTTATATGGAAAACAACTGAATAATTTATTTTTGGGACAGGTGTAAACTGAGGAAAATCACAAAAACTAAAGCTATACTATTTCAAGAAGGGAGTATGGTCAGTGTTATTACACCTGAAAAAAATATGCGGCAGCATATTGATATTAATGGCACTTCATCCCACAGCAGCATGGGGTGTTCCACTGCAAGAAACAGGAGATTCACTTGCTTGGCGATCTTCTGTTGAGTCTATAGAATCAGGCACGGAAGAGCAGCAGCTTGAAGTCCATTTTATTGACGTAGAACAAGGAGACAGCATTTTCATCAAGTTTCCGAATGGCAAAACAATGCTGGTTGATGCTGGGGATAGAAAAGCGGGGCAAAAAGTAGTTAAGTATTTGAAAGATGCCGGAGTATCTTCTATTGATCAAGTTGTCGCCACTCACCCTGATATTGATCATATTGGAGGATTTTTAGAAGTTTTTACTCATATGGGAGTAAAAAAACTGCTGGATAGCGGAAAAACTTATACCACCGATACGTATGCCGAATATTTGAAACTGATTGCATTGAATGAAATCCCGACACAAGTAGCAGAAGAAGGGCAGCAGCTCCATTTGGATGCAGATGTAAAAGTGCAAGTACTGCATGTCAATCGTAACGAAAAAGAAAACAACCCGGCTTCTATTGTGTTGAAGTTGAGTTATGGGAATATGGATGTATTGTTGACCAGTGACACAGAGGAAAAAAATGAGAAAAGACTGATTAAGCGTTATGATGTTCAAGCAGAAATCCTAAAGGTAGCCCACCATGGTTCAGCAACCAGCAATTCTCAGGCTTTCGTCGACGCAGTCAACCCGGAAGCTGCTGTTTTTTCTTATGATCAAGCGAATGATTATGGCCATCCTGTTCCTAAAGTGGTTGCCAGGTTATATCACCTGGGTACTGCCTTATACTCTACGGCTGAATCAGGGGATATCGTTATCTCCATTGATAAAGATAACTATGACATTGATGCAGACCCTTATGACCCTGGGTTTGAACCTGGACCTAGACAAGGATGATGTTTTGCAATTAAATAAGCCCAGGCAGTAAGCCGGGCTTATTTTTATTCTAAGATTCGGTTCATTTCGTCTACATCCATTTGTCCATTAGGTTCCGTATTTTTTCCGAGTGTCATCATTCCACTGCCTCCACAGACACTGCATGTATATTTCCATTCTTCATCGTCCATCAATAACCCTGCACCGTCGCAGGCTTTACAAATTTGGTTTCGGTCTACCATAATTGTTCCTCCTTATCATTGACTTGTCTTGCTTTGATCCAGTTGATCAGCCCGCCTTTCAGCATCATATCGATTTGTCGATCAGAAAGCGCATGTTCTAATTGAATCGCTTGTTTTCCTTGGACGTTTGCTTTGACTATCGTTCCTGTTTGAATACTTTTTCTTAAGTCATCCAATTGGATGAGATCGCCTTTTTCCAATTTGTCATAATCTTTTTCATCACGAAAAGTAAGTGGAAGTACACCAAAATTCACCAGGTTCTGCCAATGGATTCTGGCAAAGTCTTTGGCAATGACAACGCGGAGCCCTAAATATCTTGGTGCCAGGGCGGCGTGCTCCCGACTTGACCCCTGCCCATAGTTATAACCTCCGATTAAAGCGTGTCCGCCTTCTTCTCTTATTTTCATAGCTCGGTCATAGTAAGTGTCATCGATGATTTCAAAAGAGAATTTGCTTATTTCCGGCAAGTTGCTTCGATATGGTAACACTCTGGAACCGCCAGCAAGGATTTCATCTGTAGAGATATTATCACCCATTTTCAACAGGACAGGGATCTCTAGCCTATCAGGAAGTGGACTCATATCAGGGATGGATGCGATATTCGGTCCTTTTTCTAACGTTACTTGCTTCGCTTCTTCAACCGGCAACGGCTTTTCTAACAAATCGACATCAATCGATGGCTGGGTGATTTCCCTTACTTTTGGATATTTCATCTCAAGACTGCGAGGGTCGGTTATTTTTCCTGTAAGAGCCGATGCAGCCGCTGTCTCCGGGCTGCATAAAAACACGCTGTCTTCGCGGGTACCGGACCTTCCAGGGAAGTTCCGGGGCGTTGTCCGAAGGCTATTCCTTCCGGTAGCCGGTGCCTGTCCCATCCCGATACAACCGTTACAGCCTGCCTGGTGTAGTCTGGCACCAGAACTTAATAGGCTTGCAATATGGCTTTCTTTCACAAGATCCGTAAGCATTTGACGGGAAGAAGGGTTGATGTCGAAAGAAATACCTTTCGAAATTTGCTTCCCTTTTACAATTTCGGCAGCTATAGCAAAGTCTCTGTAGCCAGGATTGGCAGATGATCCGACATAGGATTGGTAAATCGGTTCACCTTCCAGGTTTTTGACAGGTACGACATTTCCTGGGCTGGATGGTTTTGCAATCATCGGTTCAATCTCAGCCAAATTGATTTCCTCATCGATATCATAAGTTGCGCCTTCATCTGCGAGGATTTCTACCCAGGCATCTTCCCGCTGCTGGCTTTTCAAGTAACGACGGACTTCTTTATCCGAAGGGAACACAGTTGCAGTGGCTCCGAGTTCTGCCCCCATATTAGCGATGACATGCCGGTCCATAGCACTTAAGTGCTTCAGCCCCGGTCCATAATATTCGATGATTCTACCGACACCGCCTTTCACATCATGGCGCCGCAATAATTCTAAAATCACGTCTTTAGCGCTTACCCATTCGGGAAGTTCCCCTGTGAGCCTGATTCCCCATATCTTTGGCATTTTTACAAAAAAAGGCTCCCCGGCAATAGCCATTGCTACATCGATTCCCCCGGCACCCATGGCAAGCATTCCCATGCAGCCATTCGCACAGGTGTGGCTGTCTGAACCAAGTAATGTTTTCCCCGGTTCAGCCAGTCGTTGCATATGGACAGGGTGGCTTACTCCGTTACCTGGCCGGCTGTAATAGAGTCCGAACCTGCGGGCAGCACTTTGTAGAAAAAGGTGATCGTCCGGGTTTTTATTATCTTCCTGGATGATATTGTGGTCGACATACTGGGCAGAAGCTTCTGTTTTTGCGCGGTCGAGGTCCATTGCTTCAAGCTCCAGCATAACCATCGTCCCTGTTGCATCTTGTGTAAGCGTCTGGTCAATTTTTAAACCGATTTCCTCGCCAGCCTTCATTTTGCCGGAGATGAGGTGACTGTTGATCAATTTCTCGCTGACATTCATAGCCATAGATTTTCCTCCTAATCAAGGACGAAGTACCACTTTGATACAATCGTCTTTTTTTCCATTAAAAATTTTATAACCATGGGCAGCCTGATCCAAAGGCAGGTGGTGGGTAATGATATCCGTGGGATCAATTTCCTCGTTCACGATTTGCTGGTACAGCGTTTCCATATAAGTCCTGGCATGTGCCTGGCCCATTTTTAGTTGGATGTTACGGGAAAAAAATGCCCCTAAAGGAAACATATTGTAAAGACCGCCATAAACCCCGGTAAGCTGTACTGTTCCACATTTTTTCACAGCTTTAGCAGCGATTTGAATGGGACCCAAAGTTCCGCCTTGTAATTTTAACTTCTGCTGAGCAAATTCTAATGGCGATTTCTTCCCGTCCATTCCGACACAGTCAATGACAACGTCTGCACCGCCTTGGGTTACTTCTTTTAAAACCTCTCCCATATCCTCATGAGCTGTAAAGTCAAATGTATCTGTTTTGTTAGTAAGCTTGGAATGGTTCAGCCTATAAGGCAGGTGATCGACAGCAATTACTCTGGCTGCGCCTTTCTGCCAGGCAAATTTCTGTGCCATTAAACCCACAGGACCACAGCCCAGGACAATTACTGTGTCTCCAGCTTTAACCCCGGCATTTTCAACACTCCAGTAAGCGGTAGGGAGGACATCGGATAAAAACAACAAAGCATCGTCGTCCAGCTCGCAATCCTTTGGAATGAGGAAAGGGGTATAGTTGCCAAATGGCACCCGCAGGTACTCTGCCTGGCCGCCTGGATAGTTCCCGAATTTTTCTGAGTAGCCAAAGTAACCGCCTGAATCGTAATGCGGATTGGCGTTGTCACATTGGCTTTCCTGGTGGTTATGGCAATAGGGACAGGTACCACATGCCACAGTGAATGGAATGACGACCCGGTCACCTTTTTTCACTTTGGTTACATCTTTTCCTATCTCTTCCACAATTCCCATTGGCTCGTGTCCAATGACATACCCGATCGGAAGAGGGTAGTTACCCTGATAAAGGTGTAAATCTGACCCGCAAATCGCGGTCGAGGTGATTCTGATAATGACATCTTGAGAGTCTTGAATAGTTGGGAAATCTGTTTTTTCAACACTGACAGAATATTTACCTTGATAAGTGACTGCTTTCATGGCTCCTCCTTGGATTGTTTTTCTATGTGTTAAGATAGCCTGTTTGTCGTATCTTATGTATGAATAAGCGGGTTTGTATGTTTTAGTGAGGCCGGTTACAAACTATACCGGGTGGAAGGAGTTCGGATTATGAGTAAGCAGCAAACTGATTCACAAAAGAAAATACCTTGGTGGCAGCTGACACTGATTGGTGTAGGCTGCACGATTGGTACAGGTTTTTTCTTAGGATCCGCATTAGCAATCAAACGAGGAGGACCTGCTGTTATTCTTACTTTTCTTCTTGCCGCAGTAGGGACATACATTGTCTTTGATGCCTTAGCCAGGATGACTGCAGAAGATCCGGAAAAGGGTTCGTTCCGTTCGTACGCAAAAAAAGCGTACGGCAGATGGGCAGGATTCAGCAATGGATGGGTATATTGGACATCAGAGCTTTTGATTATGGGTAGCCAGTTGACTGCCCTTGCGATATTTTCACAATTCTGGTTTCCTAATATGCCATTATGGTTGTTATCAGCGATTTTTGGCGTGTTAGGTATCGGGGTGATCATTACAGGTGTGTCGGGGTTCGAACGCTTTGAAAATATTTTTGCGGTAATCAAGACAGCAGCAATTGTAATGTTCATTATCATAGCAGCTTTAGCTGTGACAGGTGTGTTAGGAGGGGAACATGCTGAGCGTACATTTGAGTGGACCAGAGGAGGGCTGTTTCCTGCAGGGATGACCGGTTTGTGGGCAGCGTTGATTTATGCGTTTTATGCATTTGGGGGAATCGAAGTGATGGGGATTATGGCAAATGAATTGAAAGATCCGAAGGAAGCCCCGAAATCGGGTAAAGTAATGCTTATCTTGCTTGCTGTCATTTATGTTGCATCACTAGGGTTAGCAATTTTTCTTGTTTCCTGGGACAAATTTAATGCGGATGAAAGCCCCTTTATCACCGCATTAGCTAAATATGATTTGGCTTTTGTACCACATGTTTTCAATGGTGCGTTGGTAATAGGCGGATTTTCTACAATGGTAGCTTCCCTTTATGCCATTACCACCATTCTTTCAACGCTTGCGGAAGATAAAGATGCCCCGGCGTTTTTTGCAAAAACCGGCAAACGCGGTGTTCCATACCATGCCTTGTGTTTAACCATTTCGGGTCTGATCGCATCGATAGTCGTAGCTCTGTTGCTCCCTGAAAAAATTTATGAATATTTAACAACAGCTGCCGGGTTGATGCTGCTCTACACATGGATTTTTATATTGTTTTCTTATAACAAATTGATGGATTTGCCAGGTAAGGCAAAAGTGAAACGATGGGTTGGACTCCTATTGATTGCAGCAGCTGTCAGCGGGACAGTACTGGATAGTGCGAGCAGGATCGGTTTCTTCATCAGCCTTTTATTCTTGGCAGTAATAGCTCTGGTGACCTTTTTGATGAGAAAGAAATGGAAGGAAGCTTCATGACTTTTTAAAGGAATCTGCAAATGGACAGCCGGAAAATGAGGTTTGATCATCTCTTAAAAAGTATTGTTTTGCTTCCAGATTATCTGTCTGGCCGTACCATTTCAGTTCAGGGTGGGGGCTTATAAGATCATAGTTGCAAAGCCTTTTGCGGATTTTTTCTTTTATCAACGCTGCAGGAGAATGATCATGAAATTTTTCCAGTATGATTCGCGGGGTGATGGCCAGCATCAAGTGAGGAAAGTGTCTGCTCTGCCGGTTTTTATGGGCCGGGGTAGCACAAAAAACAAAATACCCGACCCCATTAAAGTGGAATTCCCATGTATGGTCTAGGGGATCGATTGGAATGTGTGCGGGCCATGTGTGTTTGTTGATTTTGACCACTTCCTGCAGCAATGACCAGAATAGCTTTTCATAGTCCAACACATTCAAATTCTGTTGTTGATCGTCAATAAAAATAATCAATGATGTGTAATCGCCTAATGTCTCATAGCGAGCTGTGTATGCCTGTAAAAGTGTTACTAATTGCTTAGCGGTGGGGGTGGTTTCAAAACGATTACAAAAGCCATATAAAAATTGGTCCAAGGCAAACCCTTGAGTAGCAGGAATACAAGGGAAACGTTTCTCTTTATCTGACATCTTGGATTCAAAGGATTCATAAGCCCGGTACTGCCAGTCGTGTGTTGTGTACCTTTCTTTAATGCTTTTTCTATTTAAGAGTTCCATTAATTTTCTCCCTCCTCTTCCCATATAGCCTATTAAGCGAAAAGGAGGTGGGTGCCTGTTTTATAAATGAAATAGCATTTTAATTGCCTGCAAAGCAAAGTAGAAAGCAAAACCGAATAAGCATATTCCTGATAAAACAGAGATCCGCTTCAATGTACGTGGGGTGAGGGCGCGTCGGAACCCACTCGATATGGCTGCCATCGTAATATCCCATAACATTAGCCCTAGTAAAATTGCTCCGCCGTATAATACCAGGTGCAACTGATCATAGCGGTTGATTGTATTTGCTAACACAGACCCGTAAATACCGAGCCAAAAAAGAATGGATAAAGGGTTGGTAATAGCGATCAAAAATCCGGTTGAAAATGTTTTGGCTAAGGAGTCTTTTTGGCGATTATAATCCACATCAACTTTATGAGAGCTGGCAATACTTTCAAAGCCAGTATATAAGAGAACAAATGCACCGAATGACCATAAAAATGTTTTCATGAACGGAACTTCTAAAAAATGCACAACTCCAAGAAAGACAGCAATGATAAAACAAATCTCAGCGACAATCGACCCTAACCCAATTAGCCAGGAATGAAAAAAACCGTTTTTAATTCCCTGATTTATTTGCGCTGCATTGATTGGTCCAAGAGGGGCTGCCAGCGATAGCCCGAGGAAAACATAACTAAGAAAAACACCCAAAGCACTCACTCCTTCACGATATGGAATAGCTTGTACAATATGTATGCACAAACATCCCAGTTTACCACTGCAATTAAAAAGCACATCGTCTCCTGGACGGTGTGCTGGACGATTTATCGGTTATTCGCTTGATTTGTTTCTTCAATTAATCGTAATAAGTCAGTGGCTCGCTGCATGTCATGGTTGCCGATCCCCCTGAACAAGGCGGGATTATGGGTTGCTTCATTCAGCATTTCTTCCGCTTGTTTGACCTGCTGCTGTGCTTCTGTAAAACCGCTTCGTTCTTCCTGAGCTCTTTCTACCGCTCTTTTTGCCTGGTTAAGCTGGTCCATCACAGACTGGAAATCCTGTTGATCCTTCATGGCTGATCCTCCTTTTTATTGTTAATTTGCCTGAAAAGGGGAGTTTTATCCGCTGCCTATGTAACCTTATCCAAACAAAAAGTCCACACGGCTCACGCCGTATGGACTTCATTTAAAGAGGGGAGGGTTTACTAATAGCCCCAACCGCCGCCATAGCCACCGCCATAGCCACCGCCATAGCCACCGCCATAGCCACCGCCATAACCGCCTCCTGCATAGGATGCTCCTATAATAATCAATAGGATGAACAATACGACTAATAAAGCGAAACCACCGCCATAACCTTTACTCATCAAAGCACCTCCTTTCTATTTGTATATGTTGTAAGATGACGAATGTACCGGGCAAATGCCTTTTTCTGATGAATTTAGGCTTGGGAAAGAAGTCTCGTTCAAACGTTTGAAGAAAGGGGAGAAGTCTACGAAATCCCTATCATAAATTGAAGAAATAACCTGGTAATTGTAGAAAAGGGGGGCATTTTCCCCTGGAAATAAGGTATGATAGTGGTAATAGAAAAGTAATGGAAATACAGCTTAAGAAATAGGGGGATGCGGTTTGACAAAAGAATCGGAAATCAACGTAGGTGGACTTACTTTCGCATGGGAGATGGAAGAGGGGCGCTTTCTATTTGAAGGCGAAGAAGCTGTCCTTTTTTGGATTACGTCTGCGATGAAATCCTTTTTTGATACGATTGAGGAAGTTTCAGGCGAAGAAGCTGCAAATTTAGTTATGGAAACAACTGGTTTTCGTCAAGGATCTGTGGTAGGGGAATATTTTCAAAATAAAGGTGTGGGTATAGAAGAAGTAGCAAAAATACTGCCCAATACATACGCCTCAGCTGGGTGGGGAAAAGCGGAAATTTTGAATATTGACAGAGAAAATCAGACAATGACTGTTAAACTGAAGAACGACTGGGAATATAAAATCAATAAAGCTCAAGGAAAAGAGAAGCGTGGTTCGTTTCTCTCTGCTCATTATGCGGGTATATTCTCCGGTCTGTTCGGTTCGACTATATGGTATGAAGTGCAACAGTCCCAGTTGGAAGGGCATGATTACACCTACATCAATTATTTTCCTGAAGATGTCAACGTAGCACGCAATATCCATGATTTAGCCCGCAGAAAAGAAGCTGAGCAAATCCGTCATTTAGAAGGTTTGGTCGAGGATAAAACAAGGGACTTGAAAGAGTTGGTCAGAACCCTTTCGTCACCGATCATCCCCGTGTTGGAAGGCATTGTTGTGGTGCCTTTGCTGGGTCGATATGATGAGGAACGCGCAGACGAGTTAATTACCAAGACACTAACCAACCTGCCAGAACACAAAGCCTCCTATCTCGTACTAGATTTGACCGGTCTTGATAATGACCTTACCTGTTATACGGCCAGCTTAATTGAAAAAATGGGAACTGCGGCAAGCCTGATCGGTACAGAAGTCATCATTGTCGGTATTTCGGCAGAACTAGGGAGAATCATTGCCAATACAGAGATTGATTTATTAAAATTCGATTGTTTTCAGAACTTGCAGCACGGAATCCATTTCGCCCTTGCTCAAAACGGCCGCCGGATCGTTTGACCCCCTGCTTACTACAATTGTTTGATGGTCACCTCATATGGGTAAGTATAAAACAAGTACCAAATCAAATGATAATGAGGTGAAAATAATGGGTAGACTTATAAGAAGATTATTTAAGTACGCACCAGTCATCTATCCAATGGTTCGAAAATTTATGAATAGACGTAGAAGAAGAACTACACTTTAATATGCGTCGTCCCTCCAGGCGAGGGGCGATTTTTTATCTTTCATATTATGTACTATATGAAAAAGCGGCTGACTCAAAGTGCGAGTCCCCCGCTGGTAACTACTTCTTCAATTTTTCCAGATTGGTTGCATGGAACTTGGATCCTTCAACTTCATTGACGATACTGAAAGGATTTCCATCCGGATCCAGGAATTCAAATGCATACATACCTCCCAAATCATCTATTTTGCTGACGACTACCCCTTTTTTATATAGATCATGGTGCGCTTCGTAAATATCTGTAACTAAAAAATTATAGTAACTGTTTTTCTTCCCTTTCACTACTTCGAATTCAGTAGGCTGGGGATTTTCTACTTCGATCAATCCTAGCTGAGCGTCTCCCTTTTTAAAAACAAAACCCGCTCCTCTTTCTCCAAAATCCCACTTGTCGACGAAGATAGCTCCTAAATTTTCCTGATACCACTTCATGGATTCCTCAAGGTTTGTAACAGGTATGAAAATACTGCCAACTTTAAACATTGCAACAACTCCTTTTGGAAGGATGACTTATAAAATTAAAATTCGCTGAAAGCGGCCATTTTCCTTCTTTTTTTCTGCACATCCTTCACATGGAATTAATCGAGTGTGCATGAAAGAAGACGCCGGGTAAGGGGCGTCTTCTTTGTTGGTTAGGAAATTATAAAATTTTCTTTTTGTGGATAACTTCAGGTAGTTGGTGTCATCCAGCTCCAGCGCCTACCCCCTCGAGGTCTTAAGTCAATCCTCTCTGTGATTAGAAAAACTTGACTTATCGCCGCATCCTAATGGCGAAAGCCTTAGTTTTTCTTATACTTTGATCCTTTAATAAAGTTAGTCTGTATTAAAGTACAAAGAACATCACGGTCAGCTTGTCTTAAGCTTGTCGGGGGTGAGCAAGGCGCTTGTGCTTTTTGTTCATTAACTATTATTTTGATGAAACGGGCATTTACCGGTGACCGGTTTGACGTCGTCACCGATGAAGTATTGCTTCCATTCATGATGGGTAGGATCACCATAATGACTGATGTCCGGGTGTTTTGGAAGCTGGTCCCACTTTTCCACTCGTTCGCGGACTTTCTCACGAGACATGATACCGCCTTTACTGGTCCCTTCTAACCCTTCGAAAATTTTTCTGGGCTGGAACCCCAGCACCAAAGAATTCCCCAGGTTCCGTGTTTTCCTCTGTTTGTAAGCAGGAGAGTTTCCGAAAACAAAGAACGGCTCACCTGCGAATGAGAATGCCCATAAGTGATGGTTGGGATCGGTTGGATAATCCACTGGCCAAGGTTCCCGGTCATTGTCATTCAGATAATTTAAGATTTTCCAGAAATAATCCCGATAATATTCAATTGACTTTTCTTCTTGCTCTGGTTCTACAAATAAGAAGAAACCATGCCGGATAAATGGGGGTGCTTCGAATAATTTCAAGAAATCTTCTACTGTGTTCGGGAGGTGGGACCAGTCGTCATGATTTAAGAAAGAATAACGAAGTTCTCCTTTCTTTTCCGCCCCCATTCCAAAGTAACAAGGGAAAGTCGGTTCGGTAACGATGTTATGGAATGTTTCATATTCTTCTGGCAGCCAATCAGGTACAATCGATCTGTCTTTCATATCTTGTTTTTCCAGCAGGAAACTATCTTTTTTCATAGAGCGACTCCTTTCCACACATACACTGACTATCTTTTTCCCTATTCGGACTAAATAAAAACACAGTAATGGTCTGGTACATTATGGACAAACTAATGATGAAAATAACGGAATGGAGGCTAAATGATATGGGCAGAAAATTGTGGTTATCCATAATCTTTATGATGGTGATTCCAGGATTCGGAGCGCCTTTAGGGGTGCAGGCAGAAGGTGATGAGCGGCCTATCATGCACAGACATGAACAAAAAGAAAATGATCATCATAAAGAAATTCGAAAAAAAATCGAAGAATTCGAGAAACGTGGCTATAAGCAAGAAAATATAAGGAAAGCCATTCTGATCGCTAAACATGCTGAAGTCGAGCCACAAGAAGTGTTGGATACTTATCAAATGACAAACTCCTGGCAAGCTACAGCAAAAAGCTTTAGGATTGATTACGAAAAAATCAAGCAGCATCATCAAGAAAAGGGACAGGCGTTTTTCAAACAGAATAAACCGCAAATTTTAAAAGAATTGATTGCATATACAGGTAAAGATGAAACAGAGCTGGCGGATTATCTTGAGAAAGAAATCTCTATGAAAACCTTGATGAAAGCAGCTGTAGTGGCAAAACTCAGTGAAACAGAACTAGAGCACATCATTAAGGAGAATCAAGAGGGTAAATCCTGGAAGGATATCATACTTGAAAGGGAAATTGACCCTAATGCTCTTAAATCTGAGATGAAAAATCTTTTTCACAAAGTAAAGAATAAAAGTGATTGAGCAATTTTCATTCAAATCATTGGCTTAATCCCGACTATTCTAGTAAGCTTTTAATAAACATATGCTAGTTGGGGTGAGCAAATGATCGATTTATATAAAACTCTGATTAAAAATGACCGGCAGCAACGATTATACAACAAAGCAGCAGTCTTAGCAGATAAGGCGCAACAACGCAGTACAGACTCTGACCAACAGGCTTCTTTTTCTAAAGCAAACTTAGCAGATTTGAAGCTGGAAAGGTATTTTTCCCTCCCTTTACCGGAAAAACTGGGAGGAGAAGGGCTTTCATTATACGAATTTTTATTGATGCAGGAGCGGCTTGCTACAGGTGATGGATCGGTCGCATTATCGGTCGGATGGCATCTCGGAATTCTGATGGAATTACGCGATGAACAGCTTTGGGATGAAACGATCTTTAATAAAGTAGCCAAAGAAATTGCCACGGAACAAAAAGTAATGAACCGTGCAGCCTCTGAACCAGCAACAGGAAGTCCGACTCGCGGTGGCCGTCCGGAAACCAAAGCTGTGCGTAGTGGCGGCCGCTATATAATTAACGGAAGAAAAACTTTCACCTCGATGGCTGATTGCCTGGACTATTTCATCGTATCTGCTTATGTGGAAGAGCTTGGGGGAGTCGGCTGGTTTTTGATAGATAAAAATCAGGAGGGTGTAACGGTCGAACATACCTGGGATACCCTTGGCATGCGGGGAACGGGGAGTGATGATCTCGTCTTGAAAGGTGTTTCGGTAGAAGATGACAAGCTCATTGAACTTGCCAGTCAGAAATCATCCGTACCGAAAGGATGGCTGTTGCACATTCCCGCCTGCTACCTCGGCATTGCGATTGCTGCCCGCAACGATGCAATCGACTTTGCGAAAAATTTTCAACCGAACAGTCTCGATCACCCAATTGCTGAAGTTCCTCACATAAAGCAAAAAATAGGGGAAATAGAGTTGAAGCTTATGAACGCGCGTTACTTCATGTATACCATAGCCGAGAGATGGGATCAGGAGCCAGAGAACAGGAAAGAGCTGCAGGCAGAACTGGCAGTAGTGAAAGTGACAGCGACTAACACTGCAAACGAGGTCGTCGATCTTGCTATGAGAATTGCCGGCGGAAGAGGGCTGTCGAAACGATATCCTTTTGAAAAATATTATCGGGATGTCCGGGCAGGATTGCATAATCCTCCCATGGATGATGCGGTTACAAATATGCTGGCAGACCAGGCAATCAAATAAAGAGTTTGCTGATTGAAAATAAACGTTGATCTATTGTAAATAAATATTATAAGCCAGCCGTTAGTCAATGGCTGGCTTTGTGGTTGCTATTGATTTGCAAGATGATCTGCAAAGGCCTTTGCGTATGGTGGAAGATCCGGTGGTCGGCGAGCCGAAATAATATGGCCTTCTTCGACTACTGCTTCATCGGACCAATTAGCCCCGGCATTCATCATATCATCCTTAATGCCAGGCGTACTGGTGACGTTACGTCCTTCCAGTATTCCTGCTGAAATCAATACCCAGCCGGCGTGGCAGATTTGTCCGATTGTTTTTTTGTACTCATCCATATGGCGCACAAAGTTTAAGACCTCCTCAAATCTCCGCAGCTTATCCGGTGACCAGCCGCCAGGGACGAGAATGCCGTCATAGTCCTCCGGGGAAACCTCATTGAAAGCGTAGTCTGATTTTACAGGGACGCCATATTTCCCGGTATATGGTTTGTTGGCTTCTTTTCCTACAATGTGGACAGTGGCGCCTTCTTCTCTCAGGCGAAGGACCGGGTACCATAACTCCAAGTCCTCAAAATCGTCACTGACCAGAGCAATCACTTTTTTATTTTGTAAACGCATAAAGGTACCTCCTTTTCTTTTGGAAACCTATCCACAGTTTAACAGACAGCCATGATGTTTATCGAAGGATAACCATCAAAAAAAGCTGTTTCCCTGGTTAGGAGAAACAGCTTTACTTTTTAAGAAGTTTCGAGTTTGTTCTTGAATTGTTCCAATTTATCTTTTGTCTCTTTCGCAAGGTCCTTTATTTTGTCGGTGTCCGGCTTATCCGCTTGTGCCTCATCAATTAAAGGGTAAAGACTTTCTTCAATATTTTTATAATCCTCTTTATAATTCTCTTCGACTTTTTTTTCAATCCGATCCCAGTCTTCTTCTAATGTCTTGCCTATTTCGTTTATTTTAGCTGTGTCTTCTGAAGATTTACCGACTGTCGTGTTTAAATCCTCAACGGTCGCTAGTACTACATCCACTCCAGATGGTAAGTCTGTAGAGACTTCACCACCTGAGCTTGAGGATTTCTTGGATTCCTGTTCTGTTTCTTCTTCAGCGGCACCTGAATCGTTTGTATCTTCTGGTTCAATCGTGTCATCGTTGCCTGATGTGCCGCAGCCTGCCAACACAATTCCAGCTGCCAACATAAAACTTAGTAGTTTGAATAGTTTCATGAGTAGACTCCTCCTTTGTTTGTTAGCAAGTATTCCCAACAAGAAAGAGTTACAAACAGTGTCTTTTTATTTAATATTATTAGATACCTTTGATGTCATAATATCAAAAGTGTGATGCCGGAAAGAAGCAAAGAAGTTATTGTCATGGCTAGCATCGGCTTTAATGCTTTTGAACGAAGGGCTGCTAAGCTGACATTAAGTCCTAATCCGACCATTGCCATGGTCAGAATAAACGTGGTAGTTGTGGAAATGAAAGAAACCAAAGCATCATGGAAGGGAATGTAAATGCCTAGTACATAACTTCCTAACAGGCTGGTGGCAATAAAGCCGAGAAGGAACCATGGAAAGGCTACTTTTTCCGTGGTTTCCGGATTTCCTTTTTTTCGCATGATGTAGATGAACAGGAAGCTTAATGGAACTAACAGCAGAACACGACCCAATTTTCCAACTAGAGCCATAGCAAGACCGTCTTCACCGGCAGGAGCTGCCGCAAGTGCAACATGGGCAACCTCATGCAAACTGATACCTGCCCAGGACCCATAAGTAGCCGCATCGATTGGAAGTATCGGCCTGATCAGGGTATAACCGATCGCAAAAACTGTACCAATCAGAGAAATGATGCCAGCGCTGATTGCTGTATCCTCGGCTTTCGCTTTCAATATCGGTGACACAGCAGCTATTGCAGAAGCTCCGCAGACTCCTGTCCCTACACCAAGGAGTAATGACAAGGAGTAATCCGCACGGAACAACTTTGCAAATAACAAGGTCACTCCGATGGCAAATATAATTACTGCTACATCTCTGAGCAGGAGTGGTAATCCATCTTGAAAAATGACATTCATATTCAACTTCAATCCAAACAGTATAATAGCTAGTCGTAACAATTTTTTAGCGGAGTATTGGATACCGGATCGGAGTTTTTCCGGGTAGCCGAACAGCTGACGGTAAATGACAGCAAGGATAATGGCAGTTGCTAATGGACCGATCATAGCAAGCCCTGGTATCCATGCGAGTAAAAATCCAAAACCAGCAATCAGTGCTGTAAACAGAATACCGGCGACCCATGATAAATGACCTTTAACTCTGTGATTATTTTTGAGCATAGCGCAGGCTCCTAAAAAAGTTTTGCGTTTAAAATCACTATACGTCAGCATTAATTATTAGTAAAATATAATTTAATAATGGTAATCATTAATAATACTAATAGTAGGTGAAATTATGGATTTAGAGGCACTGCGGACTTTGATAGTGGTAGTTGAAGGAAAAAGTTTTACGAAAGCGGCCAAAGCTCTTTCCATCTCCCAACCCAGCGTCAGCCTGCATATTAAAAATCTTGAGGAACTGTTTCAAACCAAATTAATTGACCGTTCTCCAAAACATTTTCATATCACGCCGACTGGAGAGATTGTTTACCAGCGGGCCAAGCAAATAGCGAGTATCGTTGAAAAGACACATGAAGAAATATTCTCCTACCATAATCAGTTGACTGGTTCTCTAACGATCGGTGCAAGTTATACAGTTGGCGAATATATACTGCCATCTTTATTAAAGGACTTCGATCAAAACTATCCGGATATCGATTTACAGATATATATTGAAAATACAGAAAAAATTAATCGTTCTGTGCTGTTACATGAATTCGATGTTGGCCTCGTTGAAGGTCAGGTCAAATCGAAGGAACTGCGTTCGTTCCCATTTTTAGAAGATGAAATGGTATTAATCGTACCGATGGACCATCCGATCCGTGAATTAAATAATCTTAAATTAAGTGACCTGCAAGGACTTACATGGGTAGGAAGGGAGGAAGGATCCGGGACTAGAGATATTATGGATGCCGTATTTCGCGCCTACAGTATCAATGCGAAAAAATTAATTACCATTGGCAGTAACCATGGTGTCGTACAGGCGGTTCAGCATGGGTTGGGGTTATCCTTCATTTCCCGATCCATCGTAGAAAATAAATTCGGTGAAGATCTTATGGTCCGTCTTCCAATAATTCAGTCACCGAATCGCTTTTTTTCTTGTGTGCTGCCTGCTGAAGGAGAGCTATCTAAAAATGTGGAAGTATTTTTAGAGGCGATCAAAGATAAATATAAAATGGAGAAGTGAGTTCTAGTTCAAAAACAAGAAACCTTATAGTCCTTCATTCGTATATAAGAATAGCGGTGAAAAGGTAGGTAAGCCTCAAGACCGATTTACTCGTTAAAATAATTAGTACATGATAGGGATGTGCAAAAAATTTGCACGAATAATCCTGAAAACAAGGAGTAGAAGTTATGCTAAAACGTATAGGTTTGATTATGATGGCACTGGTTATCTGGGCAGGGGCAGGATTGACGCCGATTGTGTCTGCTTCTACGGATGGCAACAGTGATCAGGGAATCAACGAGAAGCTTGGAGTACCGATTGTAGTTTATGGGGATACATTGACAGATGCTCAGGAAGAAGAAGTTCGAAACCTGTTAGAGGTGGAAAATCGTGAAAACGTAGATGAGTTTTATGTAGATGGACAGGATATAGCCAATTATATCAATGGCAACCCGAATTCGCGTATGTTTTCTTCTGTGAAAATAATACCCCAGGAAAAAGGGGAAGGCCTTGAAGTTAATATTGTGACACCCGATAATATTACAGCGGTGACTAAAGAAATGTATGCCAATGCTTTGTTGACTGCGGGTGTAGAAGATGCGATTGTTGATGTGGCATCTCCTGTAAAAGTAACGGGACATTCTGCTTTGACCGGTATTTATAAAGCCTATGACTCTAAAGGCGTCAAGCTGGATGAAGACCGGATGGAAGTCGCCAGTGAAGAGTTGGATGTCGCTACAGAACTTGCCGAAAAGTCGGGCATGGATAAAGAAAAAGTCAGTGAACTGCTGACCGAAATCAAAAAAGAAATGGCAGCTCAAAACCCTGCAACAAAGGAAGAAATCGAGCAGATTATCAATGAAAAGTTGAAATCGTTGAACATTGAGTTAAGTGAGGAAGACCGACAATTATTGATCAATCTTTTTGAAAAGATGCGGGCATTGAATATCAACTTTGACCAAGTGCAAAAGCAGCTTGAGGATATCACCTCAAGTGTGAAGGATCTACTGGGCGATAAAGGCTTCTGGCAGAAAGTTTCAACTTTCCTGCAGCGTATTGTTCAGGCCCTGTCTGATTTCTTCACCAGCATATTTGGATAATCATCATCGAGTGTAGGCTAACGAAGGCTTACACTCGATTTTTATATGTAAAAAAGCTTAGGGAAGAGCCCTAAGCTTTCGTTTAGTAGTAAGGTGAAATCATCAAGTAGACAATAACTCCAGTGAGACTAACGTACAACCAGAGTGGCATTGTCCATCTGGCAATTTTACGATGTTTGTCCACTTTCATAGCAAGTCCACGGAAAAGAGTGAGTAAAGCTAACGGTACAATCACCGCTGCCAGGATAATATGCGTAATCAGGATAAAATAATAGATTGCCTGCAATATTCCTTCTCCCCCATAAGAAGTAGAGGAGGCCATCGAGTGATAGGTCAGATAAGATACAAGGAACAATGCGGTGGACGTGAATGCTGCGAATATGAACCGCTTATGCCAGGTAACATTTTTTCGTAAAATCATAAATAATGCTGCCAGCAGAAATACAAATGTGAAAGAGTTCAGAATGGCATTGAGAAGCGGCAGTAAGGTAATATCAAAGCTGGTACCACTGTCTATTTTTGGCACAAACAACAGGGCTACGACAATCAAGTTGATCGCGAGTGATAAGCCTACTACCCAAGGTACATAGTTGAATTCTTTATTGGTATCCAATGTCGATTCCCCATCTCTAAAAATATAATTCATTCCTTAGTATATCGAAGTGGAATAGGAGAAGCACCTTTAAAATCTTACTATTTTATGAATTATCATCGTGTTAATGGTGTTATATGAAAGGGTAAGCATGTACATAGAAACGATTGGAGGGGTTTATGTGTTTATTTTTAGAGAAGATGCATTACAGGGAAGACATATTTTAGTTACTGGTGCGACCGGCGGGATCGGCTTTGAAACGGCAAAGGCGGCAGTACAGGCTGGTGCTGCCGTTACGATTACCGGCCGCAATGAAGAAAAACTGCAAGAGTTGAAGCAAGCCTGTGAGGAAATTACCACTGATGCGAAAGTTTTTGTACAAAAAGCCGATCTGACTAAGGACGAAGATCGAAGACATTTAGTTGAGTCAGCTAATGAGGCATACGGAAGGATTGATGGATTAGTCAACTCTGCCGGAATCGGTGGGGGAGGGCCAGTCCAAGATTTGCCGGAAGAAGAGATGCGGAAAATTATGGAGCTCAATTACACCTCAACCGTGTTTTTGACGCAACTAGTATATGAGACGATGCGAAAAGCAGAATCAGGGGCTATCGTAAACTTATCTTCTTTATCTGGCCTGAGAGGAACAAAAGGAAATTCCGCTTACAGCGCATCGAAGTTTGCGGTAACAGGTTTTACACAAGCATTTGCGCATGAGGCGATTGAGGAAAAAATTCGTGTCAATGCGGTGTGCCCGGGTTTTGTTGATACCTCGATGGGGCTCAACGCGATCAAGAAAAAAGGAGAGCGTGAAGGCCGAAGTTTTGAAGAACAAATGAAGGTGGTAGAAGAGGGGATACCTTCAGGCCGGATTACGAAAGCGGAAGAAGTTGCTAATACGATTGTCTTTTTAATGAGCGATGCAGCTGAAAATATTGTCGGCGAGTCCGTGAAAATTTCCGGTGGAAGTGTCATGCGTTAAGTCAACTAGCGTACTAACCAAGGTTTTCGCACCAGATATGAAGGTATCTCCCGTGTTCGACAAATTTTCGAGCTGTTTTCGACTTTTTCGAGCGTAACATCAAAATATCGAGACCACTTCAAAAGAGCCTGGAGTACTCCAGGCTCTATTATTGGATTTGGTCAAACGTTTGTTCAGTTCACCCATGCGACTCAGTAAGTTCATCTGGAAGGTCAGGAGGAAAATGGTTTCGGTATGAAAAGAGCAGAATCAATAAGGCAATCTCAGCAATCAGATGCAGGATAACGGTAATGATGATGAAGATCGGTGTCCATTCATTGTACGAATTAATCATGAATGTTTGAGCTATTGCCCCAAGGAGTGCAATCGGAAGATAAAGGTTCAACACTTTTTTAGCACGTCGCTCCCCGTCTGGCCAGCCATATTTTCTCGCTGATTCTGCCATTCCTGTAAGCAAGTGATAGACAAGTATGATTTTGATTAAACCGAGCAGCAGGGTATACCCTGTGTACACGAGCACGTAATCCATGCCATATGGGTCATTGGTGTTTTGGATGAAGACGGTAGGAATTGTTAGTAATGCAAGACCATACGCTAATTTGTGCAGCTTTTCATATCTCCCTGTGTGTTCGTGCAGTGTGATAATTCCTGAAGCGATTAACAAGTAGCCAACAGGATCAGCTAAGATATCAAGCGCGAGGATATGTATTTCAATAAAAACTAATAAAAATCCAACAAAGATACGTCCGAAACCCTGCTCGATCATTGGCTTTCCTCCTTATGACGCTCGATCAGCTCGTTTATATCTTCCTGTTCGAGAATGGGCTCGTAACGAGCGATGCTGGTAGTCAGCGTAGATTTTCCATCTTCTGTCTTTCCGATAGCTCTGATAGGAAAACGATAGCGGTGAAAGCGATTTGGGTCTTCTTTTTCAAAATCAAAACGGCTGGAGATTTGCAGCCAATCTCCTTTGCCAAATTCTACAGGGAGAGGGTAATCTGTGATGCTGGTTCCCTCCAGCACACGTTCTCCCAGGCCCGAGGCAGGAGTTTCCTTAGCTGCCATGTCAGTATAAAGAGAAGCGAGTTGCTTCTGATCATCGGCAATGTTCACTTGAAAAGCCTCGTGCAGCTGATCCTCGAAAGGATAGTGGAGCTTCTGTAATGTGAAAGCATGCTCTGTTTTCATTAACAGCCCATCTTCATTTTGATTGGAACTGCTGCTTGCCATATGGCTGAACATATCGTCGGGATTCACTTTTATAAAACTGATGTTACCAAGGACCACCTGTTGGCTTGTTCCGTCAGAAAAAAATACGGTCGCTTGCTGGAATTCAAACTTCCCGTTTTTATCCAGCTTCTCTTTTAATTGATTTTTATCTATCTCAAAAGAAAAAGCTTTAAGTTTGTGGTGTCTGAATTGCTGCAAAAAAGACTGACCAGGATTTTCAGCACCCCCATAGAAAGTTCCTGAATAGTTATTCTGGGCATTATAGGTAAACAGGCCGGGCAGTTCAATACTGGTGATTTCAGCAGGATTGTGGCGGTTGGTTATGTAATGGACTTGAAGCGGTGTGTTTTCGCCTTGTTCTATCTCGTGGTATTGTTTCAGTATAATCGGTGTCTCCAGTTGGTTTATGGAAAAATAAATACTGTTACCCAGCCAGCTAAGAAGGGCTATAGCCATACCCACCAACAAAAATTTTTTCTTCATTTGCTTCTCCCTTTCATTTCAACTCCTTTTTTAAATACCATTCTACTGCATTGGAATAGAAAACTTTCTCGGCAAGCTCTTCTCCCAAGGTCTCCTGGATAAGTTTAATATCCGTATCACGAAACGGACGGGGTGCACGGGTAGAAGGGAGGTCGGTGCCGAACATCAATGCATCAGGATTTACATGGACTATTGCTTGTAATGCTCGTGCTAAATCCATATTGACCCTGCCGAACCCGGTAGCTTTAACTTTCACACCATGAGTAACGAGGTTCAGTAATGTATCAAAACCAGATTCCGTCAGGCCAAGGTGATCGATGGTAACAGCGGGGAGCGTTTTAAGTGTACACTCGATTTCTGGCAGGTTTTTTGATTCAATATATAAGTCTACATGCCATCCCGCGAGGTCATAAATCCGGTGAGCAAAAGTTTCTAAATGTGCGAGCACTCCTGGTCCTCCGCGTTTAACATTAAAGCGGACTGCTTTTATTCCGGCTTCATTCAACGATAGTATTTCTTCGTCCGTTGTATTTACTGGAAGCTGGGTTACTCCGACGAATCTATCGCCCAGAATTTGTAGGGATTTTTTTAAATATTGTTGGTCATAACCCTGAAAAGAACCTGAAACAACAGCACCTCCCGCTAGGTCCCAATGTTTCATCCTCGTATAATAGTCTTCCCAGGTGAACGGATCTGGGATGTAACCCTGGTTTTCAATCAATGGAAAACAGGGGTCGATGATATGTACGTGTGCATCGAATATTCGAATGAGGTCCACCTCGCTTTCGGAAAAATTATCCATTACAATTCTACCATATTCAATTTTTTAGTGTAGGACTTGAAGTGAAAAGCATGGTTGTCATGGCTACCACCAGAATAGTGATAGCGGAAAGCAGCAGAGTCTGCGAAGAAAAAAGCCATCCGCCTAACAAAATGACCGCAAGGTCGATGGAGAAAATGGCAAAACCGACATTGATATTTAAAAAGTCAGCGACCATCTGTGCCAGCAAGTCTGTCCCTCCCGTGCTTGTCTGGTAACGAAGCATCAGTCCGATACCACCACCTACAAAAGCCCCGCCAATCATCGAACTGATGGCTGGATCGAGAGCTAAATGGAAATTTCTCAGCCAATAAAATAAATCGATGAAGAAAGAAGATATCAATAAACCATGCAGGCTGTTATAAAAATATTTACGGTACTTGAACCAGGCAATCAAAAAAATCGGGATGCTAACAAATAGAATGGTCAAACCCGTTTCCAGTCCCCACAAATAATGAAAAATCAATCCGATGCCAATGACTCCCCCATCAAGTACATGATCTGGTACTAAAAAAAAGTTGATGCCGAATGCCAGGCATGCACTGCCAATGATAATGATGATACCTTTTTCAATCAGTTCCTTCATACGATAACCCCTTCATTTTGGACAGGTTCTCTTCATTTATATGCAGCACGTTGCTTAATAAGAAAGGGTACTGCTAAAACAATAAAATCGAAGGCAATGTAATTTTACAGTTAAATCTACCGTTACTGTAAACTCAGTTTCGAGACTTTAGGTTGAGGTTATGGCGGCTGGGAAAACGGATCGCTTTCCGTAGGCAAGTGGTGAGCTTCCTCAGGCTTCTCCTTCCGGGACCTCACCGATCATGATCATCCCAGAGGAGGATCAGCGAACTCCCGTGGAAAGGGAGTCGTTCCCCACCGGACCGTTATTCAGGCAAAAATTTCGAAATAAAGTCTTCGACTTTACGGTGCAATAATTCAATAAGCCTCTTATAAAAATCATTAACCTGAATAGGGGCTATTAAAAAAATAGAATGTCTGGAAGCCCATTTGCACAAACTAACGATTAATGAACTAGTGAGAAATGAGGGAACGATACATGGATTTTGATATGTTATGGAAAGCAGTTGTAGTAGTAGTCGGTGGAACACTTCTTCTAAGGGTAGCCGGGCGGAAATCGATATCACAGATGACCCTGGCTCAAGTAGTCATTATGATTGGAATTGGCTCATTGCTCATCCAGCCGATTGTTGGAAAAAATATCTGGACCACATTAATTGTCGGCCTTACCCTGGTTTTGACTTTATTAGTCATGGAGTATGTGCAAGTTAAGGTAAATCCTTTAGAGAAATTCATCACTGGCAGTTCCAAGGTTGTCATTGAAAATGGAGAGCTACAGATTGATAGATTGAAAAAGCTGCGGTTGTCGGTGGATCAATTGGAAATGAAACTTAGGCAGAATAGTATCACCGATATCAACGATGTCGCCTATGCCACGATAGAACCGAATGGACAGCTGGGTGTTGAGTTGAAACAGCCGAAACAACCAGCCACAAAGGGGGATATTGACAGTCTGAAAATGGAAGTGATGGCATTGAAGCAGCAGCTTGGCCAGCTTGGAACAACAGCTGCTTATACGGCTAATAATCCAGCCCCTGCCATGCAAAAGGATATTTTTAAAGAGGTATCCCAGCAAGGCCATACCGAAGATCCTCCTGAGCAGTTCCACTAAAAAAGAAAATAAAGTTTGGCCTTCCTGAATAGATATAATGAGGACTATCCAACAGGAGGGGTTTTTTTGAGAACTTACCTGGAAGCTGCTCGGTTTGAACATGCTTTTTGGCTGCAGATATTAGGGGACCATGCCCGTTTCATCCGTGACTCGCTTTACCCGACTGAAACGAAAGACATAGAAAAAACAAAACAGTTCATTACTATATTTGACGAAATGGGTGCTAAGTCCAAGAATTTATCATTTGAGGAAACCAAAACATTCACCCAGAAGGCAGGAGACCATGCGCGAAATTTCCGAGTGTATAAGCTATCACTTCTCCAAAGGTCACTGGAAGGAAATATAGGTATTCATTTGACACCTACTTTTATTAATCACATGGTTAATGAGCTGGAAGAATATCTGCTTGTCATTGGATATCTGGGAAAAGGAAAGGAGCCGCCCGTTTTTCATGAGCTTCATCACCATATGCTATGGCTTTTGGATGCTTCCGGCCATGCCGGAGCGATTAACGACACGATGGATGCCACCGAACAACAAATCAAAAAACAGAGCGATGTCTTTCGTCAAACGTTCAATGATTTGTATTTGAAATCGGTAGAAATGACAGGGTATTTACGAGCTAATATCCAATCTTTCCCCGCATTGACACGTTTCAATAACGAAACGAAAGTCGAAATGAAACTGTTCCAGACATTTTTGAAGGAGCTGGAAGAAATGGAGTTAACGGACGAAGCGTTAAGTTCCTTTACACCTTTGATGGCAGACCATATGTTCCGGGAGGAATGTTACTACTTATTCAAGGTGGCGCAATCTACTGCTTCAAAGTTTCCGGATTGTGATCCCACAAAACCGCGTCTTAAAAAAGGGGATAAATAAAAAGCTACATAACGGATATGCTAATAATCGACGTTTATAATCTTCAAACAAAGTAGGAATGTATATGCCTGAATTCAAATATGACTCCTGTACCATCCATTACGATGATATCGGTAAAGGGATACCACTAGTGTTGATACACCCGCCTGGCATGGGGAGGCTGGTCTTCACCTATCAACACCCCTTGGGCAATCAATACCGCTTATTGATTCCAGATTTAAGTGGGCATGGAGATTCATCGATTGCATCAGAACCAGTAACGATAAAGCGGTATGCGGAGGAAATCAAGGCGCTTCTTGACCATACAGGCTCTCAGAAAGCTGTCATCTGTGGTTATTCAGCAGGGGGGGGAGTCGTCCAGGAGTTCGCATTGGCTTATCCAGAACGGACCAGGGCGTTAGTCTTATCTGGCGGATATCCAAAAGTAGAAACACAATTATTGAAGCTGGAATACCGTATTGGAATGAAATGGCTCGAAACAAAGCCTGATTCTTTGATTCGGGTACTAGCCCGATCTCACTTTTTAGATACGAATGTCCAGCAGTTGATAACCGGTCATATGGGGAAAGCAGATTTAAAAAGCTGGTATGATTTTTACGATGAGTCCTATCGATATGATTGTTCAGCACGTTTAGGCGACATAGACTGCCCGGTTCTTTTAATGTATGGGGTTCGTGTATTCTGGATTCATCACCATAGTTACCACTATCGAAAGTGCGTAGATGTCCGCTTAACTCATATCGAAAAGGCGACACACCAACTGCCGACGAAGCATTGGCATAGCTTCAATCATTATGTGGATTTCTTCATACAGGAAAACCTGACAAAACAAACTTATCACCAAGCAAAGACCATGCGATAATCGACACCCCTGGATGAGGGGTGTTTTTTATTAGATTTAATGTATAAATTCCCAGACTCAAAACTGGGGGACTTTGGTATGGATTTCTGTCGATTTTTCCTGCTAACTTCTTATCCAATATCAGTAAATTATGTGGTAAACTGAGAGAAGTGATAATATTCGGAAAATTCGGAGGGGTACGAGATGAAAAATGTGAAGGAAGTGAAAAGCGGAATATATCGAATCAGTCTGCCACAGCCGGTTTCTGGAGATGTATTCGTATATTTGATTAAAAATGATAAAGTGACACTGATTGATGCCGGTCATCCGTCTTCAGATTCTCAGGCCTGCCTGGTCGATGCCTTGAAAGAGCTCGGTGTCGGGTGGGGGGATATTGATCAACTCATTGTAACACACCGGGACATGGACCATATTGGCGCTTTATTGAGTCATGCTGATGAGCTTGACTGCAAGGTGTTTGCAGGATATCCATCTAAAAAAGAGCCGAAACTTTACGAACAGCTTGAGGGCATCCGTCCCCAGCTGCCAGATCAGTTTACAGAGGAACTGTTGACCAAAGTGACGATGGACGAAATAGACTTTGCTCATGCAGAACATCTTCCTATCACAGATCTTGTGAAACAGGGAGATGTGATTGATATAGGAGGCGGAAGGGTGGAAGTACTTGAAACCCCGGGCCATAGTTATGATCATATTTCTCTCTACGAACCGGATTCGAAATTGTTATTTGGAGGAGATGTGCTGATTGAAAATGGACCTCCGACGAAAATTATAGATTTGCAGCAATACTTACTTACGCTGGATGCATTAAAACAGAAAGATGTAACTGAAGTTTTTCCAAGCCATGGGCCGGTCATGTACCACCATCATGATGCGATTGAGCAATCGATTACCACTATTATTGACATCGATCAGAAAATCATTACTTGCCTGAAGGATGGTTCTAAGTCATGTTACGATCTTGCTCTCCAGTTCAATAATGGAAAAGTGGATGAGCATTTGTTGTTTTATATTCAACTGATTTCCAACCATCTCAATCGGTTAAAGGATAAGGATATCATCATCGAAACAGACAAGGGCGTCTCCCTGCAATAATTTCCATGTGATATTGAGAAGGTTATTTACGTATTTATATGGCAAACTAAGCTTAAAAAAAGGAGCTTACACCATGAATGACGTTGCCATCAAAGAATTAAATGCTTTTCTAAAAGGGCAGTACATGGGGATTCATGCATAAGAACACCTTATTCAGCGCGTGGACGAACCTGGTACTGGTATCAAGCAAGAGTTACAAAATATTCAGCAAGAGCACAAGATGCATGCGATGGAAGTAGCTGAACGTATTCAGCATCTTGGTGGAAATCCGGTGGACGATGAAGGTTTTGTCGGGTCGATGCAGAATTGTGTCAGTAGATTCACCACTCCTGATTCGACAGAAGGGATACTGGAAAGTGCTTTAAAGGGAGAAGACGTTTATGGTTTACATTTGTCAGAAGAGATTGTTAAAGGGGACTTTGATCCGGAAAGTAAGCAGATGATTGAGAGAATACTGGATGAAGACCGTAATCATCTTCAGATCTTAAAAGGGTTGATGCCGAACGGATAAGAGGGGGGTTCCCCTCTTTTTTATTTGTCTTTCTTTTTCGTGTGATTTTCAACTTCGTGATGACCGCTCATCATTTCACCTTCAGTAGGATGTTCTTCTCGTTCCAACTTTGGAGGAAGAAATGATTTTGAGAAGGAAATTCCTTTGCTGAAGACCTCGGCTTGCTCATTGGAAGTTTGAACGGTAGCCTTCTTTTGTTTTTGTTGAGTCATGAAGATGGCCTCCTTTTTGATATGTTATTATTAATTATTATTCCATTGGAATGAAAAAGCTAAACATCCATGATGAGCAGCAAGAAATATCGGGAGAAAGAGGTGGTCTGTGGTCGAATTATTGACTGTATTGGATGACAAAGGTAATGAAATTGGAGTGGAAGACAGGGAGGAAGTACATAAGAGAGGGCTGTGGCATCAAACGTTTCAGTGCTGGTTTGTAGAATTAGATACTGAAGACCCTTATATGTATTTCCAGCATAGGGCGGCGAGTAAGAGAGATTTTCCAGGTACATTAGACATCACTGCTGCGGGGCATGTAGTGGCAGATGAAGCAGTTGTTGCGGCAGGAATGCGGGAAATAGAAGAAGAGTTAGGAATCAAGCTGGCAGAAAACGATTTGATATATCAGGGGTGTTACCAGGAAGAGCTGATTACAGAGCATATGATCGATCGGGAGTTTTGCCATGTTTATTTTCACCATGTAAAGAAGCGTCCCGATTTCAGGATCACCGATGAGGTCGAGGATGTTCTCCGACTCCGTTTCCATGACTTTGAGGAGATTTTGCAAGGGGGCAAAAGGGAAGGGGACTATTTATTAAGCGGTGTACAAAAGCCGATAAGTTTAGATCACTTATGTCCTCATACTTCGGGTTACTTTTCCTTCGTTGCAGAAGCTGTCAAAAAATTGACTTCCTTTTGACAGTTATGCCTCTTGGGGATATAATCAAACTATTCAAATAAAGGTACGTGCTTATGTGGGGAAGATCCTCATGAATGAGACACCTCTTCTTAGGAAGAGGTTTTTTTACACTATAAGAAAGTTTAACCTTGTTAAAAGAATGAAGTATAAGGAAGTACGAAGGCTGTCTCCATAAGTATTTGGCGACAAGCCAGGTTTTTATATTTGAAGGGAGTAGACAAGCTATATGGCAAAATCATTTGAAACGAAAGTCGTACATAGTAAATTGAAGCAGGAAGAAGACAAGATCAATAGTAAAGCGACCCCAATTTATCAAACCTCGGCCTACTCCTTTGAGAGCCTGGAAGATTTGGAAGGCTACTTTGAAGGAAATGCTCCTTACCTTTATACGAGGAACGGCAATCCGAATACGGACGAATTGGGCTACTCCGTTGCCCAATTGGAAGGGGCGCCTGCTGGAATGGCTTCCTCATCCGGAATGTCTGCGATTTTATGCGGCATTCTAGCAGTAGTCGGGCATGGCGATCATATTGTAGCAGCAGAAGACACCTATGGTGGTACCTATCAGCTGCTTACCCAGGAACTGCAGACGTTTGGTATTGAAGTGACACTCGCTTCTTTTGATAACCTGGGAGAAGTAGAAGATGCCATCCAGGAGAATACGAAACTTCTATATAGCGAATCTGTCTCCAACCCATTTCTACGTGTAGAAAATATCAATGCTCTCGTTGAGATGGCAGAACGCCACCAGCTAATGACAATGATTGATAATACTTTTGCAACTCCATATCTTTTACAGCCATATGAAGAGGGAGTGGATCTTGTCGTCCATAGTGCGACGAAATATATAGGTGGTCACAGTGATGTTTCTGCAGGCGTACTGGTCGGCAGGGAGAAACTGATTGAAAAGGCGAATGGGAAGATGGTCGCTCTGGGTGCCAACCTTAGTCCATTTGAAGCCTGGCTTGGTCAGCGCGGGTTGAAGACTTTGGCGCTGCGCATGAGGCAGCAATCGGAGAATGCCGATTATGTAGCAGAAAGCCTGCGCAATCATACGGATATCAAGCATGTATATTACCCGGCCTACGTATCGGAAAAAGGAAACGGAGCCATCATTACGATTGAATTGAATGAGCGATGCGATATGGATACATTTTTCAAATCCCTGGGTTGGATTAAAATTGTACCTTCGTTAGCTGGAGTGGAAACGACGGTATCATATCCGAAAGGAACATCTCACCGTGCACTTACTGATGAGCAGCGGGAGAAAATCGGAATCAATGAGCGTGTCGTCCGTATTTCTATCGGAATTGAAGGGGCCAAGGATATTTTGACGCAGCTTGGTGAAGCGATTGAGGAATCGTTGAATGAGGCTTAAGTCCTGATTAAAGTTGGTGAAAAATTCACCCCGGCACCCATGCTATAATTGGAAGTGGAGCACGTCCTTTTAGGGAGGATCGGCTGCCCCCATCTATCAGTAAGGGGGGTGATGCCTACGAGCATATACGAAGTGTTGACCGTCATCTGGTCTTTCGGCACGTTTTTGATCGCTTTGCTCGCGTTGATCATGCAAATGATCAATAAAAAATAGACCTCCCTATTCACTCGGCCAAAAGTTGATAGGGGAGAGGCCTATTCCTGTAGTGGATAGCTGATCCCCCGGAGGGGGCGTGTATCCATGGCCGCAGCATCAGCTGCGGCTATTTTTATTGTATGATTATCTATATACATCATACCACATCTGGCTTTTTTTTAACATACTCCCGAAAGGGGTCTACCTCTTCAAGCGTGTGAAGGGCGTAGATCAACTGTAAGGGGTAGATGAATTTCGGTTTGGACGATAGCCCAAAGACTTTTTTCTTTTGCTCAAAATAGTATAATCAGTATTAAAAGCATGAGGGTTGATATGATAATGAATTTAGATAGTAATAATCATTCAGTATTCTCGATGTATTATCATCTTGTGTTAGTTGTGAAGTATCGAAGGAAAGTAATAGATGATCCCATTTCAGATTATGCCAAAGGTAAATTTGTGTCATTGAGTGAAAAATATAATATCACATTAGTCGAATGGAACCACGATATGGACCATATTCATATCTTGTTCAAAGCACAACCCAACAGTGAGTTATCGAAATTCATCAATGCCTATAAAAGTTCCAGTTCAAGACTTATCAAGAAGGATTTTCCTCACGTTCGTAAAAAGTTATGGAAAGAAATGTTTTGGTCAAGAAGTTTCTGTTTATTAACGACTGGTGGTTCTCCTATCGAAGTGGTGAAAAAATATATTGAAAACCCAAGGGATAAAGTGAGGTGATTTGATATGGCTAAACAAAATAAAGCGTACAAGTTCAGATTGTATCCAACAGAGGAACAGGCTTTGATTATACGCAAAACTTTCGGATGTGTTCGTTTTGTCTACAACAAGATGTTAGCTGAACGAAAAGGGGCTTATGAGTTACTGAAAGATGATAAAGATGCCTTAAAAAAGGTAAAACATCCTACTCCTGCTAAATACAAAAAAGAGTATGAATGGCTAAAGGAAGTAGATTCATTAGCGTTAGCAAACGCCCAGCTAAACCTGGATAAAGCTTATAAAGCATTCTTCAAAGGTAATGCCAAATTCCCCAAATTCAAAAGTAAACGACACAAGCAAAGCTACACGACAAATTTGGTAAACAATAATATTCAATTTTTAGATGGTCATATCAAATTACCTAAATTGAAAATGGTCAAAATCAAGCAACACCGATCAATCCCTTCAGCGTACAAAATCAAATCTTGTAACCTATCTATGACTGCATCAGGAAAATACTATATTTCTATTCTTACAGAGTACGAGAAGGAGGTTGAAAGTAAGGAAGTTGAAAAAGTTGTTGGATTAGATTTTGCGATGGAAGGGTTGTTTGTCGATAGTGAGGGTGAGAAAGCCAATTACCCTAAGTTTTATCGACAAATGCTTGATAAATTAGCAATGGAACAACGTAAACTTTCCCGTAAAAAGAAAGGTTCTTCAAATTGGAATAAACAACGTATTAGAGTAGCTAAAATTCAAGAAAAGACCGCCAATCAACGAAAAAACTTTCTTCACCATAAATCAAAGGAGTTAGTATCTAACTTCGATGCTGTTGTGATTGAAGATTTAGACATGAAAGGAATGTCACAAGCACTTAACTTCGGTAAAAGCATAGCTGATAATGGATGGGGAATATTCACCTTTTTCTTACTGTACAAACTAAAAGAACAAGGGAAACAACTTATCAAAATTGACAAATGGTTCCCCCTCTACCAAAACTTGTTCGAGTTGCGGAAATACCCAACCAATGCCTATGGAAGTTAGGACATACGCCTGTTCGTGTGGTCTAAATTTAGATAGAGATTATAATTCAGCACTCAATATCAAAAAAGAAGGCATCCGCTTATTAGCAAATGCCTAATGAAAATATAAACTCTTGGAACAAGAGGGTTAGCTTGGTCAATTTCGTCAGCTGCCAAAAGTGGCGATTACCCAAGAAGCCCCCACTTCAAGCAACCCGTAAGGGTGGTAAGTGGTAGGAGTAGTTCACATCAATAATGTCCAAGAAGTCCTTTTTTCATCGCATATCTTTCGCAGACAAGGTAGACGGAAACACCGATAACTCCGTAAACAAGCGCATTGGCAATCAGCCACGTATAATCCGATGGTGAGAAATCAGCCAGGGTATAGTTCTGGATCATGATCTGTCTTGTCATATCGACACCTTTTACGAATGGTGCAGCTATAAGGTATGGAGCGACAGATAATGGTACAAAGGTCAATCCCATGATAATGAATTGAAGAATTTGCAAAAATGCACTGATTTGCTTAAAGATGATTGAGAGGCCAGCAATCATGAAACCGACACCGATCATGCTGGCAATGGTCAGCAGCAAAATCGGTATGGTGGCTGCTGGATTATAGTTCAGCCATTCACCAGTGGTGAGCATCGATAAAAATAACAATACAATCACAATCAAAAAATGGATGAATATCATCCCCGATAATCGGGAGAGTAGAATCCGCCATGCTCCCATCGGCGACATATATAATTGTTCCAGCGTCCCGCGCATCGCTTCGTCAGATACGGTCCAGCCAATCGACTGGAGTGTCATCATTGAAAAGTACCAGAAAATATAATTGACGATGATGAATTGCGTGTTGGCACCTGCTTCTGCCGGATCGCCGATGACCTGGATTCCGAAAAACATGGCGAGAAAAATGATATAGAAGGTTAGCAGCAGACTCAATGTATTTGCAAAGTAACGTTTCATTTCAATATATTCTTTTTTCGTATTAACCCGGATGACATTCCATAGTGTCGTCATGAGGCCGCCTCCTCTTTGACCAATTGCATGAATACTTTTTCAAAATTCACTTCGGTTCGGTTAATTGTTTCAATTGGAGTGTGGTTACGCTTAAGAATGTCCATCAAAGCATAGATTTCCTGTTCTTCCTGCAGGCTGACCTGTAAGTTCAACCCCTCCCAGGAGTGTATTGGGAATTCAAAATGAAGCATCTCCTGCTGTTCTTCTGTAAGCGGTTCTTGTAAGTTGATTTGGTAAGCGCTCGTTTTGAATAATTGAAGGAGATGATCTACGCGTTCATCGGCAATCACCTTCCCATTGTTAATGATAACCGTACGCTCACATAAATCCTGGACAACAGGCATATCGTGGGTGCTGATGATAATGGTCTTGCCTTCTTTTTTAGCTATTGTCCTCAGAATCTCCCGCACTTCGTAGCCGGTTTCCACATCCAAGCCTAAGGTCGGCTCATCCAGCAGGATGACATCGGTGTTAGCCAGCATAGCCACTGCGATCGCCAGCTTCTGCTGCATCCCGCGGGACAGCTTATTTACTAACTCCTGTCTTTTTTCTTGCAAACGGAACTGCGTCAATAATTTATCGATATGTGGCTTCATTGCTTTCCTTGCCATGCCGCGGTTTCCAGCGAAATACTCGAGATTTTCCTCAACGGTCATCCGCCAGTAAAGATTACGGTTACCTTCCAGGACAGCACTGATATGTCGCAGAGCTTTATTCCGTTTTTTGACACTATCATAGCCATTGATTATAACGCTGCCTTTATCGGGTACCAGCAATCCGCATATCGTTTTGATTGTAGTCGTTTTACCAGCACCGTTAGGACCGAGCAGGCCCAGTATTTCTCCTTTTTCTACTTCAAAAGAAACATCATCTACCGCCACGAACATTTCTTTAGCCTTACGCATGTTATAGATTTTTCGTATGCCATCTACCTTGATGATACTATCCATATATCCAGCTCCTTCCAAAACCTCTGATTTACATTATATAGAACTTTAAGGAAATCACATCATCCGTTTAAGGTAAATGGCATCGGTCTCGAGACGGAAAATAGAAAAATAAATTGTTTTTTGATCATTAAGTTATATTTTTAATCGTAAGCCGGGAAAATTGCTCGTCACATAAAAAAATGCCCTTATAGAAAAAACCGCTTCTTTAAAAAGAAGCGGGTTGTAAAATATCTTCTGCTTGTTCTATTTCTTCCTCGGAAGGGGAACGGTATCCCAGAAGAGGATAAGTTAATCCGAGGTGTTCCCATTTATAGACACCCATTGTGTGATAAGGAAGAACTTCTAATTTTTCTACGTTACCCAATCCATCGACAAATTCTTTCATTTGCTGGAGTTCTTCTGCTTCATTAGTAAGGCCAGGAATAAGCACGCGCCTAATCCAGACAGGAATGTTTTTTTCAGCTAATAGGCGTGCGAATGCATGGATCTGATTGTTAGACATGCCGGTCAAGGACTTGTGTTTTTCTGGATCAATCTGTTTCAAATCCAGCAATACTAAATCGGTGTACTTCAGCAGTTCGTCCATCTTGGCTAAAAAAGTAGGGGAGCTGCTGAAACAACCACCCGATGAATCAATGGCTGTATGGATGCCAAGCTCCTTGCATCGTTTGAAGAGTTCCGTCAAAAAATCGATTTGCAGCAGAGGCTCACCGCCACTTACGGTAATGCCGCCTTTCGCTTGGATATAAGGGAGGTATTCCTTGATATCTTCCATGATTTCATCGACTGATTTCTCCGTTCCTCCTGTTCGATTCCAGGTGTCAGGGTTATGGCAAAACTGACACCTGAGCAGACATCCCTGAGTGAAGATGACATATCGAAGACCGGGACCATCAACTGTTCCGCAAGTTTCGATTGAGTGTATCCGACCGTTCATAAAGATTCCTCCCTTATAGAAAGCAGGAGGGGGGGCTGCCTCCTGTCTGCTGGTTTACATACTTTGATGGAATGTACGGTTGATGACGTCCAACTGCTGTTCACGAGTCAGCTTTACAAAATTTACGGCATAGCCAGAAACTCTGATTGTAAGCTGTGGATATTTTTCCGGGTGATCCATGGCATCCAACAATGTTTCCCGCTCAAATACATTGATGTTCAAATGGTGCCCTTCCTTAATGGTATAGCCGTCTAAAATGGATACCAGGTTATCGATTCGATCGTTAAGTGTACGTCCAAGAGCTTTTGGAACAAAACTGAACGTATTGGATATGCCATCTAAAGCGTATTCGTAAGGTATTTTAGCGACACTGTTCAAGGATGCCAGCGCTCCTGATTCGTCCCTGCCGTGTAATGGGTTGGCTCCTGGTGCAAATGGTGTTCCAGCTTTACGGCCGTCCGGCGTGCTGCCTGTTTTCTTTCCATAAACGACATTGGATGTAATGGTCAAAATGGAAATAGTAGGCACGGCATCCCTGTATGTCTTATGCTGTTTGAACTTATTCATGAACGTTTTGACGATATCGACAGCAATATCATCGACACGGTTATCATTGTTTCCATATTTAGGATAATCACCTGCGACTTCATAATCGACTGCCAGCCCATTCTGATCTCGAATGACGTGGACTTTGGCGTACTTGATCGCGCTAAGGCTGTCAGCTACGACACTCAATCCAGCGATGCCTCCAGCCATTGTACGTAAGACTTTTTGGTCATGAAGTGCCATTTCGATCCGTTCATAAGCATATTTATCGTGCATATAATGGATGGCGTTCAACGTATTCATATACAACTTCGCCAGCCAATTTAAAACATTATCGTACTTTTCACGGACCTCCTCGTAATCTAATATATCTGCAGTCACCGGTCGGAACGGAGGAGTCATCTGTACGTTCATTCGTTCGTCAATTCCACCATTGATGGCGTAAAGTAAAGCTTTTGCCAAGTTGACACGTGCCCCGAAGAACTGCATTTGTTTGCCAGTCTCCATGGCACTCACACAACAGGCTATCCCATAGTCATCGCCATAATGCTCACACATGAGATCATCATTTTCATATTGAATCGAGCTGGATTCAATCGATACCTTCGCACAGTATTGCTTGAACTTTTCTGGCAGCTTTGTAGACCATAATACAGTCAAGTTAGGCTCAGGTGCGGGACCCAGATTAGTTAGGGTATGCAAGAATCGGAACGAGTTCTTCGTAACTAATGGATCGCCATGGACACTCACTCCACCGATCGATTCCGTCACCCATGTCGGGTCTCCACTGAATAGTTCGTTGTATTCAGGTGTACGTGCAAATTTGATTAACCGCAGTTTCATGACAAAATGGTCGACTAATTCCTGGGCCTCTTCTTCGGTCAAAACGCCTTCTTTTAAATCTCGCTCCATATAAATATCCAGAAAAGTAGAAACACGGCCTAGGCTCATCGCCGCTCCATTCTGCTCTTTAGTTGCAGCTAAGTAGGCGAAATACAACCATTGGAATGCCTCCTGCGCATTGACAGCAGGGCGTGAAATATCAAAGCCATAACTTGTGGCCATTTTTTTCAGTTCATGCAGAGCGCGGATTTGCTCGGCATGTTCTTCCCGTTCACGTAGAATTTCTTCCGACATTATACCGTCTGCCCCGAGGTGATGATAATCTTCTTGTTTCTTTTCAATAAGAAAATCCACTCCATAAAGTGGGACCCTCCGGTAATCACCAATAATACGGCCACGTCCATAAGAATCAGGGAGGCCGGTGATAATCCCTACTTTTCTCGCCAGCTTCATTTCAGGTGTATAAACATCAAAAACGCCCTGGTTATGTGTTTTTCGGTAATCGGTGAAAATTCGCTCGGTATCTTCATCGAGTGTATATCCATAAGATTCACAAGATTGTTTTGCCATCCTTATGCCACCATATGGCTGCATCGATCTTTTGAAAGGTGAGTCGGTCTGGACACCCACCACTTTTTCAATTTCTTGATTTAGATAGCCAGGGCAGTGCGAAGTGATTGAAGAAGGGATTTTTGTATCCATATCCCATACGCCTCCACGCTCACGTTCTTCCACCGTAAGCTCCATCACTTGCTTCCATAGTTTTGTTGTCTCATAAGTCGGACCAGCGAGGAATGTATCATCTCCGGTATAAAGAGTATAATTGTGGACAATAAAATCCCGGACATCAATTTCATTTTGCCATTTACCATCAGTAAAAGTTCTCCATGCTTGTGGCAGGGCCATAACAGTTGTCATGTTAACCCCTTCCTTTCTGTGATTATTATTATTATGGTTATGTATTTATTGTAAAATAAAAAGCCCTATGTGAATCATTTCACATTTGGAGATTATGTGAACATTTTCCAGGATTGTAGATTGGCTAATAAAATTAAAAAATAGCCAATATAAATGAAAACTGGCCAATACATTCATAATTTCAGAAAACCTGCACAACCTCCTTGTAGGCAGGTGCGCATTTTTCTTTCAAGAAGCAGGGGAGGTACAGGTGTTAAACCGCCTCTTTAGAGGGTATGGAAGAATAGAGGATGAAATCGCAGACAGAGAAGGAGAGATTGGATGTATTCGGTAACTTTTCAAAAAATTTTACTTTATATCGGTATCGGGGTATTTATCGGACTTATGGTGGGTCTTATCTTCGGCGATGTCCACCTGGGGATTTATTCGATTTTCTTAAGTATCATCACAATTTTGCTTACGGCAATATTTGCTGAGTTGTATCACGTACGTGAAGCGATCAACAAACAACGAACAGAACAAAAAGATAAAATACGAAAATAGAAAAAAGAGTAAAGCGACGATAACGAGGTCGCTTTACTTTTTTTTTAACGGAATAAACAAGTGAACAGCTGTTGGAATTTCATATAATTATAAATGGTGCTTGCATGCCTTCCCTCTAGTGTATAAGGGTTGATTTTTGCCTGGAGGCAATCCATAAAGGCACGATCACAGAAGCAGGAGGGGCCGTACTGCTGATAGCAAATGTCATGATACATACAACAGGTATCCACCCCATTTACTGGTGCCTCGGGACCGCTGCACCCTGGTCCGCACCAATTATAGCCGGGAAATACACAAAGGCCCCTTTCTAATGTAACATCACTTTGGTAGCCGGACATGTCAGTTTCCTCCTATAGTTATTTAGTTTAGGTTATGTTTAGTTGAAGGGATAAGGGAGAGTATTCGCCTAGGTAGTTTGAATAAAAAGAAAACCTTAACCAGATCTGGTTAAGGTCGCGCATGTTTCTTCATATTAGGGTAATCACAGTATTCAATGATTGTACCTCCGGTATCTGCGGGATTGAGGTAGATCAATCTTCGGCCATGTTTATTGGTTCGTAATGTCTCTTCCAATGTTCGAATCCCTTGCTGCTGTAGTGTTTCCAGGGCTTCGTCCAATTCGTGGACGTGATAGGCGATATGATGGACTCCCTTCCCTTTTTGCTTGATGAAGCGGGCGATTGGAGACGTAGTGTTATTCGTAGGTGCCAGCAGTTCTGTCCGGTCACCATTTATTTCCATTATAGCTATCTCACTTTCCACACCTTTTGCCTCGCTTCTGTAGCGGTCGATTAAGTGGCCTCCAAGTATATGTTGGTAAAATTGGACACTTTCATCCAGGTTCCGTACAGCAACTCCGATGTGATCCAGTTCATATTTCATTTGAAGTTCCTCCTGTAGTTATTTGTATCCTCCATCATAGCAGTTTTCTAGTTTGCTATTGAAATATTTACGGTGCGATGGATACATTTTTGTGAGTAAAAGGATTGATTTTTAGTGATATGGAAGGAATTACTAACCATGTCTAGAACATCTTTAAAAAAGGAGGAGATTCGACATGAACGGAAAAGTAAAGACAATGGTTGAGCCGAAAATCATCAGCAAAAGAGCATTCAAAATTATTGGATTAGCTTTTGAGACAACCATGGCGGAAAAGGATATAAAGATTCCACGGCTGGTCGAGGAATTTCATACGAAAAGAATTGTCGATATTGAAAACCGCGTGAATGCCCCGGTTTCTTATGGAGTGTTTATCGATCCACCCAACTGGAATCCGGAAACGGAACCATTTACCTGGATGGCTGGGGTGGAAGTGGACAGCCATGACGTCCTTCCCACTGGAATGGTTGCCAGAACATTCCCTGACCACCAGTATGCTGCTTTGCAATTCGACCCTGCTGAGCATGAGTTTGACCCTTATCCATTTTTACACAAATGGATCAACCAAAACGGATATGAGCAAATAAAAGGATATGGTTTTGAGCTTTATGAGCCTTATACGGGATCACAAACGATGTTCACCCTCCATTTGCCTGTGCGGGAGACGGAGAGCCAGAATTGAGTCTTGTGCCAATGTCTTGTAGAATAGCTAGATGATAAGACATAAACAGAAAAGGTGTTTCAAATGCATTCATATATTGTGATTGGGGCAGGGATCCTGGGAGCATCTACTGCCTATCATCTGGCAAAATCAGGGGCAAGGGTGACCTTGATCGATCGTGAAGAACCAGGGCAGGCAACAGATGCGGCTGCTGGAATCGTATGTCCGTGGCTCTCCCAACGACGTAATAAAAAATGGTACCGACTGGCCAAAGGGGGAGCCAGGTATTACCCTGAATTAATCGATAAACTGAAAGAGGACGGAGAAACAGAAACCGGTTATGAGAAAGTCGGAGCCATCAGTCTCCATACCGATGAAGACAAATTAGAGAAAATGGAGCAACGCGCTTATAAACGGAGGGAGGATGCTCCTGAAATTGGAACGATTACCCGGCTGTCTCCCGAAGAAACGAGAGCGCTTTTTCCGCCCTTATCGTCTGAATATGGTTCTGTGCACGTTAGTGGTGGTGCCCGGGTCAATGGGAAGGCGATCCGGCAAGCGCTTATTCGTGCGGCTGAGAAGAATGGAGCTGTCTTTTACCGTTCGCATGCTTCCCTCATCCATGAAGATAGTCGTGTGATTGGAGCGGAAACAGAGGAGAGAAGACTCCTGGCGGACAAAGTAATTGTCACTGCAGGCGCCTGGGGTGGGGAACTGTTTCGTCCACTGGGCCTATCCCTCGATATTACTTCTCAGCGTGCCCAGATTGCCCATGTAGAAATTCCCGGGGAAGACACAAGCGCATGGCCTGTCGTCATGCCCCCTACCCCTCAATATATGCTTGCCTTTGAAAATGGACGGATTGTGGTCGGGGCGACGCATGATGACGGGGTTGGGTTTGACCATCGGGTGACTGCCGGCGGGCTGCATGAAATCTTTGATAAGGCCTTAAAGATAGCTCCTGGTCTGGCGGATAGCACAATGTTGGAAGCAAAAGCAGGGTTCCGTCCGTTCACACCTGGTTTTCTTCCAGTCTTTGGGGAAGTACCAGGGTGGGAAGGTGTCCTGATAGCTAATGGCTTAGGTGCTTCCGGTCTTACAGTCGGTCCATATCTGGGAGCAGAGCTGGCCAGAATGGTACTTGGAGAGAAGACAGAGTTGGATCCTGCTGATTATGATGTCTCAGAAGCCATTATTTAGGAGCAATTTTAGATGAAAAATTGGTAGGAGGCACACTTCCTGATAGGGGGTGTGCCTCTACGCATTGTTTTGCTCCACGTGGTTTTATAATAATCAAGCAGTGGTAAAGGTATAGGGTTAACGACAACAACGAGGAGTTAGTTTATGGATATATTAATGTTTGTATTGTTTATACTTTCTGCTATAGCTGCTTATTACCTTGCTGTGCAGTTAGCGTCGTATGGAGATGGGGTCAAAGAAAAGACGAAAGCTTCATCTGCTTTCGTTGGAATACTGATCGGGGTAGCCATCTCATTGCCCGAGCTGACGGCAAGTGTTACAGCTATTATGATTGATAGCCCTGACTTAGCAATGGGTAATTTGCTTGGCAGTAATCTATTCAATATCCTGGCCCTGGCTTTACTGGATATCCATTATCGCCGCCAGCAAATCATGGGACACACGAACCTGGAAAGTAAATTATATAGTTATTTATTGATTCTTATGACGATGGTCGTCATGATGGCTCTGTCCCTCACACTTCCAGAAGGGATCTATCATGTCGGTTATACCTCTGTAGTGTTGGTATTACTTTATTTTGGCGGAATCAAATGGATCAATAGCCGTTCCGAAGAAAAGGTTAAACGGAGATCAAGAGAGAACCGACGTTTTGACGATCATTCTAAAAACCAGGTTGTATTACGTTTTATTATTTACGGTTTATTAATCATGATTGCCGGTTCTGTTTTGACCATTACAGCAGATCAGATTGCTCAAATCACCGGTTTAGGTACTTCCTTTATCGGTTCCATTCTGGTAGGCGCAAGCACTTCTCTGCCCGATGCTGTCAGTGTTGCCACTGTCTTGAAGTTAAGGAATTACAATATGGCGGTAAGTTCAATGCTCGGAAGCAGCGCATTCAATATTATGCTGCTTTCCTTCACAGATGCGATTTATTTTGGAAATAACTTATTCCAGCACGCCGGCTCTACCCACATGGTTACTAGTGGTGGTACTATATTAACGGTTCTGCTGGTCTTATATAGCATTTCCAGGAAAAAGCCTCGGTCTACGTTTGTCTATATCCTGCCTCCCCTATTAATAGTTGGTGTCTACTTGGCTGCTACTGTTGTAATGTTCTTAATGAAGTGAAAAAATGCGCAAGGAAGCGTTCCTGCTTCCTTGCGCATTTTTAATAGCTTTCCTACGCGTTTAGAACGGTGAAAGTGAAACAAAATGCTACAATTAATTGATAAGATTCTATAAGCAGGAATGAGACAGTTATGTCCATCCTGCCTTCCCGTTATGTTCACCCTTGAAAATCATACTTTAACAATAGCTCTGTTAAATCTCAGTGTTGATTTTACAGTTAAAGCTCCCTTTTGCTGAAGACTCAGTTTCAAGATAATTGGGTCCGTTACCAAGATGGAGTTGGGATGGGCTGGAAAACGACTCGCTTTCCTGCGGGGGACCTGGCAAGCTTCCTCGGGCTAAAGCCCTGTGGGATCTCGCCTAGCCCCTTCTCCCGCGGGAGTCTGATCGTTTCCCTGCCATCCAGCAAGTTTTATACTAAACGGATCCTTCAAAAAGAGAATAGTGCACAACTAAAACCTTCACCCTGACGCATTTATAAAGGATATATAGAGGCTAACGTCTTTTATCAACATCATAGGGTGATTCTAAAGGGTGATTTTGAGAACTATCTACGGCAAGGTACGGAGGGAAACGGCGAGACTCCTCGAAAATGCTACGCATTTCCTTCGTGCGTGGGTTAATTCAGGGTGAAATTTCAAAGTCCTGCGGGATGAAAATGACAGGTGAGACCCCGGAAGACGAAGTCTGAGGAGGCTCAGCGCATGCCCGCGGAAAGGGAGTCGTTCCCCTCCGGACCGGTATTCAGACAAACATCTCGAAACTGAGTCTTCCATAATTCGGCCCTTTTGTTGAAAAAGCCTCTTATGAAATATCAACAACAATGTTTAACATAACCTTAACAATAGAAAGTGAATACCATGTGAGATGGATGGGAGACAGCGGGTGCTTAGCTGTTTTGAATGCTCATAAAAAGGGAAACATTGCGGTTAAAGAGCAGCAAAATTAATAGATGAAGGTGAGAATATGAAATTACCAAAAGAGTTACTGCGACTTGCTGAAGAAAGAATAGCTCCCTACGATACCGAAGGATTGGTGATTGGAGCAGGTAATGAAAATGGTGAGATCATGATTGTCGGAGAAGCTCCTGGAGAAAAAGAAGCAGTGGAAGGAAAGCCATTCATCGGACGGGCTGGGAAAGAGCTGGATAAGCAATTGGATTATCTTGGACTGACCAGGAATGATGTCTATATTACCAGTGCTGTCCGCAGCCGCCCTTATAAATGGGTCAAGACAACCAAGAAAGGAACAGGAGGAAAGCGTAAGGCCAACCGAAAGCCTAATCAAAAGGAGATACTGGCCCACGCTCCTATTCTCGATTACCAAATCGAACAAATGAAGCCCCGCTGGATTATAGCACTTGGCAGTGTTGCTTATGAACGGTTGACAGGGCGTAAGGATAAAATGACCGAGATAGTGGGGAAACCCATCGAGACACCGATAAAAAAATTAAAAGATCAAACAGGCTCAGCGTACACCTATACAGATGAGAAATTCACAGTCATTCCGCTATACCATCCAGCAGCTGTCTTTTATAATCCTGTGATCAAAGAGGACATATATACAGCGCTGGATCAGTTGAAAGGTCATTTGATGAAGTAATCATTGAAGCTCTGAATACTGTGCGGTTCATTATTGTGGGTTTCTTTAACGACTGAGTGAGCCGCAGCAAGGACTGTTGTGCACATAACGAATAATACGATTAAACCTGTCATGTTTCGCACCTCCTTTGTTGGTTATACTTTAATTTATGAAACGCGTTTCAGAGCAAGGATAATTTTCAGTAAGGAGGGAAATACATGAGCAACATCCGTGATATTGCCAAACTTGCACAGGTGTCCGTTGCTACGGTTTCCCGTGTTTTGAACAACCATCCATACGTCAAAGAGGAGAAAAGGAAAGCGGTTTGGCATGCGGTACAGCAGCTCGATTACCAGCAGAATATCAACGCCGTCCACCTATCAAAAGGGAAGACATTTGTTATCGGGGTCGTCCTTCCTTATATCAACCATCCGTACTTCAGCCGTCTGCTGGAGGGAATCGCTGACGCCGCAGAAGCAAATGGATATAAGCTGATGGTCATTCAAACCAATTATCAAGTGGATAAAGAATTGGAAGCACTCGACATGCTGCGACTGAAGCAGGTAGATGGGGTTATTTTCACTTCACGAAGTTCTCCTTGGAACATACTGAAAGAGTATCGTGCATATGGCCCGGTGGTTGTTTGTGAGAATAAAATGGATAATCAGATTTCGGCTATTTATATCGATCACTATCGAGCTTTTCAGCGAGGGATGGAATTGCTGATACAAAAAGGACATCGGAAAATTGGCTACTGTATCGGCAGAAGAAAGGGAAGCAATAGTCAGAAGCGGCATGAAGCCTACCGTGATCAGCTAGCTGAAATTGGGGAACCAGTGACAGAGAAATGGATTTTTGAGCAATGTTTACATATGGAAGATGGAGTGCGTGTACTCCGGGAATGGCGTGATATGAAAGAAGCACCAACCGCTCTTGTGGTAACGAATGATTTAGTGGCAGCAGGAATCATCCTGGAAGCTGAAAAACTAGGAGTTTCGATTCCGGAGAGTCTGGCAGTCATCGGATTTGATGATCAGCCGTTGGCAAAAGCCCTCCGGATTACTACCATCCGGCTACCGCTTCCAAGAATAGGAAAGGAAGCATTTCAGCAAGCTATCCAGGACTTGCAAATCATTCATAAAGCTTTACCATTTGAGCTTGTTGAACGAAAAACCGTATAGGAAATGTTGAGAGTAGTGATAGCCGACCATTGGATAATGGAAGGCTATTTTTTATACTTTAGGAAAGTTAATTGCGTACGATAAGTTAACATCGCTTCGCTCTGCTCATCGTGTTTCCTTTATCTCTTCCGGTGCAGTCCAGTCCAATCTTCGTTAACCAATAGCTTCTGCTTTTGAATTCTTTATAATTTTCTGAAAACGTATTGACTTTTCACTATTTGCACGTTATCGTTAGGTTAAATAATATAACACATATTTATCGTTACGATTTTATAACGTTATATAAATAATAATGGTGATGCCTCTTACATAAAAATAATCAATCTTCCATTTAAAACGATAGAAATTGATTTTTTAGAGGGAATGACTGCTTACCTGGCATGACATATTAATTTACTGGCGTTTATCAATCGTGATGATTGAAAGGGAGGTAATGAGATGTCAACGACTTTATCTTATGATCGCTTATCAGAAGAAGAGAAGCATTCACAATTTATGGAGCGTATCGAAAGTGGAGAAAAAATCGAAGCGGATGACTGGATGCCAAAGGATTACCGGATGACATTGATTAAATTGATTTCCATGCATGGAATCAGTGAAATCATGGGGGCACTTCCGGAAAAAGAATGGGTACCGAAAGCACCCTCATTACGGAGAAAGCTCGGAATCATGGCTAAAGTTCAGGATGAAATGGGTCACGGCCAGTTGTTGTTGAGGGTTGCAGAGGATTTAATGAAGCCAATGGGAAAAACACGGGAAGAGATCATGCAAGATTTATTCAGAGGAGATTTGAAGTTTCATAATGTCTTTCATATGCCTGCGCCTACGTGGGGGGATGCCGGTTTGATAGGCTGGCTCGTTGATGGTGCTGCCATCATTACTCAGACGAATATGCTGAAAGCTTCTTATGGTCCATATGCCCGTGCGTTGAAACGTATCTGTGCAGAAGAAGTTTTTCATGCCCAGCATGGAGAGGCGATTATCATGGCTTTGGCAGAAGGGACAGAAGAGCAGCGGGCATTGATTCAGGATGCGATCGATCGCTGGTGGGAATCGCTGTTGATGTTCTTTGGCCCGGCGAGTGCAACCACGACAGGAACATCGAAACAGGATACAACCATTAAATATCGTATCCGTACAAAAACGAATGAAGAATTGCGTCAAGCTTTTCTAGATAAATATATTCCGAGAGTTCTCTCACTAGGTTTGACCATTCCAGATGAAACGCTTCATTACGATAAGGAAAAACAACAATGGGTTTATCAGCAGCCGGACTGGAATGAATTTAAAAATATCGTACGGAATAATGGACCTAAGTCAAAGGATCGGCTGGACCTTAGAATTACAGCGTATGAAAATAATGCCTGGGTACGCGAAGCATTAAGTCCTGATGGAGCTGTAGTTTGAAAAATGCAGGATAATGACGGGGGGGATGGATATGACAAATAATGGCCGAGAGTTTTACCAGGAATTCGAGGTGTTCAGCAGTAAGTCTAATGGTGAGCAGGTGCAGCATCAGTTCAGCTTGCTGGCTCCCAATGAAGAAATCGCTCTGGTAATGGCGCAGGAAAACTTCATGCGCAGGCAGCCTGTCGCAGATATTTGGGTAGTGAAACGTTCAAATGTCCGGAAAATGACACAAGAAGAAAAGGGATCGCTGCAGCGACTGGATAACAAAGAGTACCGCACCACAAAAGGGTACGGCTATTTAAAGAAAAAATGGCGTCATTATGAACAAAATATTTTAGATGAGAAAGAAATCTTGTCTTGGGGAGGGGACGACAAAAAATGAAATCAGCCCAAGAAGCGCAAGCAGATCCTAAATATAAAACAGCCGTCACAGAATTACTTTATCAGTTGGCGGATGATGATTTCATTATCGCTTTCCGTGGTTCAGAGTGGCTTGGCCTTGCCCCGCATATTGAAGAGGACGTGGCATTTTCTTCTATCAACCAGGACACGATGGGGCATGCGGCCATCTACTATCAGCTTCTTGAAGCTTTAGGAGAAGGTGATGCGGATGCGCTCGCTCATGACCGCGAAGCGGGACAGAGGAAAAACGCAATTTTACTGGAAGAGGTTAATGGTCCTGGACATTACCTGAAGAAGCCTCTCTACGACTGGGCATTTGCGGTAGTTCGTCACTATTTTTACGCCCAGGCGAAGAAAGTTCGCATCGAATCTTTAAAGAATTCTTCCTACCAGCCGCTGGCTGACGCGGCTGTGAAAATCAATATGGAATTATACTATCATCTGCTTCATTGGAAAACGTGGTTCACGCAGCTGGTTACCGCTAAAGGGGAAGCGCCAGAGCGTATGAAAAATGCGATCGATAAAGTATGTGAAGATATGGAAGGTGTATTGACGCTCGGTCCAAAGGGGGCTAATATGGCTGCGCTAGGACTGATTGAAGAGGAAAAACTGCTGACTCAGCGCTGGCACAATGAGATGGAGAAGGTATTCGAGCCGCTTCCGATTTCTCTCCCACCCGTTCAGGCAAAACGTGGCAACGGGCGAGAGGGTGTCCATACGGAGGACTTAAACAGTGCCCTCGCTACATTGGGAGAAGTATACAAGCAAGATCCGGTCGCCAGCTGGTAATTAAAAAATGGAAAGGAGGGGTGGTCATGAGCCTGGTGTCAACTTCAGAACAGTCCGTTCGGGAAATGCTTGCGCTGGTGAAAGATCCCGAAATCGATTCTGTCAGCGTGCTCGATTTAGGAATGGTCGAAAATATAGCAGTCGCAGAGTCATCCGTCCATGTAGAGATGCTGCCGACATTCATGGGGTGCCCGGCGTTGGAAATTATCAAGACTAACGTAGAAAACAAATTATTGGAGCTGGAATGGGTGGAAAAAGCGAATGTGACATTCATTTATCACCCAGCATGGACTTCAGAGCGGATCACAACGGAGGGTCGTGAGCGATTGAAGGAGTTCGGGATAGCCCCTCCACCTGAAAAACCTGGACCGGATGGTGCATGGCATGTGGACTGTCCATATTGTCATTCGACATACACCACCATGGAAAACATCTTTGGCCCTACCGCCTGCCGCAGTATTTTATATTGCAAGCAATGTAAGAACCCTTTTGAAGCGATGAAGCCTGTCTCCACCATGATGTAATTGTAATAGGAAGACTAAGGATGAGAAGGAAGGGAACCCAGACAGCTATTTTAAATAAATCAGGAAAGGATGATGGAAAAATGGTTAAAATGATTGCGCTCTACAAACACCCGGAGGACAAAGAAAAATTTGACGAACATTATTTCAACACGCATGCGCCTATCACAGCGAAGATACCTGGTTTAAGAGAAATGAAGGTTACGAGAGTCACAGGGTCTCCGATGGGCGGAGAAGGAAAATACTACCTGATGTGCGAAATGTATTACGACAGCTATGATGCGTTGCAGGAAGCGATGAAAACGGACGAAGGTAAAGCTTCCGGGAAAGATTTAATGGGGTTTGCGGGTGATTATGTCACCTTGATGGTTGGAGAAGAAGTAGATGAGTGATTTTACATTCATCCGAACAAGCGTCAAGGATCAGGTGGCTTCGATTCAATTGGATCGCCCAAAAGTTCTTAATGCGCTGAACCGGGGGATGGTTACAGAGGTTATCACAGCAATGGAAATGTTCGACCGAAGTGATGATGTGAAAGTGATGATGCTAAGTGGAAAGGGTCGCGCATTTGCTGCCGGGGCTGACATTGATGAAATGGCCGGTGATGGACCGATCGATTTTGAAATGAACAATCCCTTTGCGGATTGGGATCGGATTGCTAAAGTGAAAAAACCGGTCATTTGTGCTGTCCACGGATTTGCTCTGGGAGGAGGATTCGAACTGGCACTGGCCTGTGACATGATTTTTGCAGCAGATACAGCAGCTTTCGGTTTTCCTGAAGTCAACATCGGGGTAATGCCAGGCGCAGGGGGGACACAGCGTCTGACCAAATTGTTAGGAAAACCACAAGCACTGGAATGGTTATGGACAGGGGATAAAATGAGTGCACGGAAAGCCTATGACTATGGGGTAGTAACCCGCCTGACTGCACCTGAACTATTGTTTGAGGAAACAGAAGCATTTGCACGCAGGCTGGTAAAACAACCACCGCTATCGTTGCGGTTAATCAAGGAGGCTGTCGACAAAGCCGTCGATCACCCGCTTGATGAAGGTATGCAGCTGGAACGGAAGAATTTTTATTTGTTATTCGCTTCTGAAGATCAAAAAGAAGGAATGAACGCTTTTCTTGAGAAGCGGCGCCCAGACTTCAAAGGGAAGTGAGGAGGGATACCATGTTCGAAACGATCAACTACCAGGTACATAACAACATTGCGTGGATTACGATGAACCGGCCTGACAAGCTGAATGCTTTCATTGGTCAAATGAACAAGGAAGTACAGCAAGCCGTTAAGCAGGCGAATGGAGAAGAATCGGTAAGGTGCCTCGTCATCACTGGGGAAGGGCGCGCTTTTTGTTCGGGGCAGGATTTATCAGAAGTTAATGAGGACACGAACCTGGGTGATATCATTCGTTCCAATTACGGGCCAATGATTAAAGAAATAGCGCGTTGTGACAAGCCGATTGTGGCAGCCCTGAACGGAGTAGCTGCAGGAGCCGGGATGAGTCTCGCCCTGGCCTGTGATTTCCGGATAGCTTCCGAAAAGGCGAGCATGGTGGAGGCGTTCATCCATGTCGGCCTGATTCCGGATGCCGGGAATCTATATTACTTGCCTCGACTTGTCGGGCATGCTAAAGCACTGGAATTAGCCATTCTCGGTGAAAAAATCACAGCTGCTGAAGCGAAAGAGTTCGGACTGGTGACAAGAGTGGTTCCGGAAGCTTCATTGGAAACAGAAGTGACACAGTTTGCTGAGAGGTTGGCATCGATGCCGACAAAAGCGATCCAATTGATCAAACGTAACCTAAAAGAGAGTTGGACGATGGAGCTTGATGAGTATTTGGAAAAAGAAGCCCAGGGACAGCGCATTGCAGGGCTGACTGCTGACTACAAAGAAGGCGTCGAGGCATTCTTGCAAAAACGCAAGCCGGAGTTTGTCGGTAAATAGGCGTCCTTTCCTATTAAGAACGTTCGAAGCAGTTAATTTGGCGTTCCTATCGAATAATTAAGCGATTAGAGTAAACAATCTGGGGTTTAGGCCAGGTAATCAGGCGTTTGTTTTATTTAATTTTAAAAAGGAGTGGAGACATTATGGCACAGGTAAAAGAACAAAAGTTGGAACAGTTGGACATGAAGCGTGATCGTTACCATATGATCATTAATGGAGAACGGACGGAGAGTTCTACAGGTGAAACGATGACCATTCATAACCCGGCGACAGGCGAAGCGATTGCGCAGGTGGACAAAGCTTCGATTGAAGACGTCGATCGCGCCGTTGCAGCAGCACGTAATGCTTTTGATAACGGAAAATGGAAGCGCTATCCTATCAACAAGCGCTCACGTACGATGAATAAAATCGCAGGAATCATGCGTTCCCGTTTCAACGAATTAGTAGAGTTGGAGATTCTTGATTCAGGTAAGACGCTATCAGCCGCACAGGGACAGGTCATGCAAGCCATTGAGGATTTCGAGTTTTATGCAGGGGCAATTGTCGGTCACCGCGGTACCGTCAACAATTTGCCTGGCGCGTTCCATAACTATACAGAAAAAGAGCCGGTCGGGGTCTGTGCCCAGATTATTCCATGGAACTATCCGATGATGATGGCGGCCTGGAAAATAGCTCCGGCAATTGCTGCTGGATGTTCTGTAGTAGTAAAGCCCGCGTCACTTACTCCTTTGACTGCCATTGTAATGGGCGAAATTTGTATCGAAGCCGGCGTTCCAGAAGGTGTCGTCAACATTGTTCCTGGTTCTGGTTCTGAAGCAGGTAACCATTTAGTAGAGCATCCAGATGTCGACAAGGTGGCCTTCACCGGTTCTACACCTATTGGGAAAGACATCATGGCAAAAGCTTCCGAGACTTTGAAACGAGTCACATTGGAACTTGGCGGAAAATCTCCTAGCATCGTGTTTGATGATACCGATGTCGATGCAGCTGTTGATGGTTCCTTGTTCGGTATTTTCTATAACACCGGGCAGTCCTGTGAAGCACGCTCCCGTTTATACGTACATGAAGATATCTATGATGAGTTCATGGAAAAATTCGTGGCGAAAACGAAGAAGCTGAACCTGGGGAACCCGTTCGAAAAAGACACCCATATCGGTGCGATTATCAGCCAGCAGCAACTGGAAGTCATTGATGGTTATGTAAAATCAGCGATTGAAGATGGAGCGACTGTATTGGCTGGCGGGAAGCCTGCGATAGTAGAAGGGTATGAAAATGGCCACTGGTACGAGCCAACTATTATTACAGATGTCAACCACGATATGAAAGCAGTTCAGGAAGAGATCTTCGGGCCAGTCGTGGTTGTCATGAAGTTCAGCGATGAAAAAGAAGTGATCAAGCTTGCCAACGACAGTGATTATGGTTTAGGTTCCGCGGTTTGGACAAAGGATCATGGCCGTGCAACTCGCGTAGCTAACCAGATCGAAGCGGGTATCGTAATGGTCAACTGCCCATTCTCCGCATTCCCGGGCACACCATTCGGAGGCTATAAACAGTCAGGTTTTGGTCGCGAACTTTGTGTGGAAACGCTTGATTTATATACGGAGACAAAGAGTATCATCTCTTATTACGGCAGCAAGCCAATTAATCCGCTCGGCGTATGATAAATCAGCAAATAAAGGCTGTCTCCTGGAGGCAGCCTTCTCCTTTCGGTTGTAAGCATAGCTTTAAGGTGGAATATGGGCGAGTTAAGGCGGAAAAGCTGTCTATCAAATAAGAATAATAGATTACTGGGGGTTAGGTCGTGATCAATAAAATAGTAGTCGTCGGATCAGGTGTGATGGGGCGAGGGATCGCTTATGTAAGTGCCGTGGGCGGTTATGAGACAGTGCTTGTAGATATCAAAGAAGAACAGCTTGCCAGTGCAGAGGTTGAACTGGAGAAAGTATTCCATAAAGGAATTGAAAAAGGCAAGATTACACCGGAACAGCGTGATCAGGCTCATGGACTATTAGGCTATGCTACTGATCTGGCACAAGCTGTCACAGATGCCGATTTGGTGATAGAAGCGGTGCCGGAAAAGCAAGAAATCAAGCGTAAGGTTTTTGAAACGGTGGACCAGCATGCCAAAGAGAACTGTTACTTCGCTACCAACACTTCAACGATGAGCCCCACAGAAATCGGCTCCTATACGAAACGCCCCGGAAAGCTGATAGCGATGCACTTTTTCAATCCTGTCTATAAGATGCCGCTTGTAGAGATTGTACGCGGACTGGAGACAAGCGATGAAACAGCGGAAGTGATCCGTAATGTAGCCGAACAAATGGGGAAAGAAACGGTGGTCGTAAATGAGTTCCCTGGGTTTGTGACGAGCAGAATCAGCACGCTCGTCGGAAATGAAGCTTTTTATATGCTTCAGGAAGGCGTCGGCACACCGGAAGAAATTGATAAAGCGATCAAGCTGGGACTCAACTATCCGATGGGACCATTTGAACTGGGCGATATGGTTGGGCTCGATGCCCGGTTGAATAACTTGAAGTACTTGCATGAAAAACTTGGCGATAAATATCGTCCTGCACCCCTGTTAGAGCAATACGTTAAAGCTGGCCGGTTAGGAAGGAAAACAGGGCGCGGAGTATATGACTACCGTGAAAAGGAAGTGATGAAATGAAAGAGGTTGTCATCGTAGATGCTGTTCGTACCCCAATAGGAAGATATCGTGGTGCATTGAAGCACGTCCGTCCGGATGATTTGGGTGCTGTTGTCATTCGCTCTCTGCTCGAACGGAATGCTGACGTGCCGGCCGAGGAACTGGAAGAAGTCGTGCTTGGCAATGCCAATCAGGCAGGAGAGGATAACCGGAATGTTGCCCGGATGTCGGCGCTGCTTGCAGGACTACCGGTAGAAGTTGCTGGCGTGACGGTCAATCGTTTGTGCGGGTCGGGACTTGATGCAGTCAATTACGCAGCACGGGCAATTATGGCAAATGAAGGGGAGGTTTTCATTGCAGGTGGAACGGAAAGCATGACCAGGGCCCCGTTTGTCATGGCCAAGCCGACAAGTGAATTTCCTCGTGGTAATCAGGAAATGTTCGATACGACAATCGGCTGGCGGTTTGTTAATGATAAGCTAGCCAGGGAATACGGGACCGACAGTATGCCGGAAACAGCAGAAAATGTAGCTGAGCGTTACCAGATTTCCAGGGAAGCACAAGATCGATTTGCTTATAATAGTCAACAGAAAGCGAAACAGGCGATGGAAACAGGTCGTTTTAAAGAGGAGATTGTACCGGTCGTCTATCAGGATCGGAAAGGAAATGAAACCACTGTGGATACGGATGAACACCCGCGTCCTGAAACTACTTTAGAAAAACTCGGAAAACTAAGGTCATTGTTCGAGGGAGGTTCGATTACGGCTGGAAATGCTTCCGGAGTCAATGACGGAGCATCCGCACTGTTGTTGATGTCGAGGGAGAAAGCAGAAACATTAGGGCTGAAGCCGCTCGCTAAGTATGTTATATCTGCCACCGCGGGACTTGAACCGAAAATGATGGGGCTGGGACCGATTTATGCCACCAGAAAAGCATTGAAGCGTTCGAATCTATCAATCTCTGATTTTGGCTTAGTAGAATTGAATGAAGCCTTTGCGTCCCAATCACTCGAATGCATCAAACAATTGGAGTTGGATGAGGACAAAGTAAATGTCAATGGAGGAGCCATCGCCTTCGGCCACCCGTTAGGAGCAAGTGGTGCCAGAATTTTGACTACATTAGTCCATGAAATGAAGAAACAGGATGTCCAGTATGGTCTCGCCACGATGTGTGTCGGGGTCGGTCAGGGCATAGCTGCGATTATAGAAAATATACGTACATAAGTAGTGGCTGCCTATCTTGTTTCTAAGAAATTAGATTGCTGGATGAACACAAGCGGAGGCTTGTGTTTTTCTATGAGAATAACAGAAAATATAACAGTTGTTTTTATGTAGGTTGTTGATATATAACAGTAAAATCATTACAATAGAACGTGTAAACGCTTTAATCACATGTAAGGGAGAGCTGATGCGATGCATGTACCATTAATATTGACTGATTTCTTAGATCGAGCGGTTGAACTTTACGGAGACAAGCCGGCAATCATCGATGATGAGCGGGTGCTTACATACCGGCAAATGAATGAACGGGTCAATCAACTTTCCCGGGGGCTGAAGGAGCTTGGGATAGAAAAAGGGGATAAAGTTGCTTATCTGGCACCAAATACTACCGAAATGCTGGAGGGCTTCTATGGTGTCTTTCAGGTTGGTGCAATCATGACGCCATTAAATACTAGATTAAAGCCAGCCGATTATCAATTCATCCTGGAACATAGTGAAAGCAAAGTATTATTTGTGGATCAGGATTTATATCCATTAGTAGAAGAAGTGTTGCCAGAGCTGCCGAATTTGGAGCAGGTCATCATCCACGGCAACGCTAAAGATGGCTGTTTTGCTTATGAAGAATGGCTGGAAACTTTTCCTGATGAATCTTTTGAAAGAGTGGAATTAGAAGAATCCGATATCGCGTCCTTATTATATACGAGTGGAACGACAGGTAACCCTAAAGGAGTGCTGCTGAGCCATCGCGCGAATTACCTCCATGCCCTTTCAACGATGCATCATCTTCGAGTTTCTGATCAGGATACGCTTCTTCATGTTTTACCAATGTTCCATGTCAACGGATGGGGTTCCCCTTTTTACTATACAGCCAATGGGGCGACTCAGGTTAGAAAAAATCAAGAAGCATAACGTTACGATTCTTCATATGGCTCCGACCGTGCTGAATATGGTCATTGAAGCATTTGAAGCAGAAAATCCTGCTTTGGAGCAGGACGTTCGAGTTGTTATTGCAGGCTCTGCTCCGCCTCCGGCTTTTGTCAGAAAAGTGGAAGAAGACTTGCACTGGAAGTTTATCCAGGTATACGGCATGACCGAGATATCTCCATTGATTACCACTTCCGAACTGCGTTCCATGGATCTTGATCGTCCGGCAGAGGAGCGGTACCGCCTGAAGGCTAAAGCTGGATATGAGATGATTGGCAGCAAAGTGAAAGTTGTCGATGAACTTGGTGACGAAGTACCCCATGATGGAAAAGCGATTGGGGAAATCGTTACGCGTACCAACGGCATGATGGAAGGCTATTATAAGAACCCGGAAGCCACAAACGAAACAATCCGGAATGGCTGGCTGCACACCGGCGATATGGCTGTCGTTGATGAAGGCGGGAATATCGAAATCGTCGATCGAAAGAAGGATGTCATCATCAGCGGTGGTGAAAATATTTCTTCGATTGAAGTAGAAGGGGCTCTCTACGAACACCCCTCTATCCTCGAAGCGGCTGTCGTGGCCGTGCCTAATGAAAAGTGGGGTGAGGTCCCTCATGCGGTCGTTGTCCTAAGAGAGGGAGAAACTTTGAGTGAAGGTGAAATCATCGCGTTCTGCAGGGAAAAACTGGCCCATTTCAAGGCTCCAAAAAGTGTCACGCTCACAGACGAGCTGCCGAAAACCGCCTCAGGTAAAATACAAAAAGTCGTCATCCGTAAATCTTTCTGGGAAGATAAGAATCGGATGGTCAATTAAGACTGGGTATTTGACGGCCCCTGATAACATAATATCAGGGGTTGTTTTTTTATTGGAAGAAGGGGAAATGAACGGGTAAGGAGGAATGTAGATGATCGGAAATGTAGAATTGGTATTGGATGCGAAAGCGTTTTTAGGAGAAGGACCAAGCTGGGATCGTGTACAACAGATGCTTTACTGGGTTGATATCGAAGGAAAAAAAGTCCATATTTACAATCCTGAAGACGGAGAAAATAGAGAAATTCATGTTGATCAGCGGGTAGGCGCGGTGGTCCCGAGGAATTCCGGTGGGGCTATCGCCGCTATGGAAAAGGGGTTTTATTCATTGGATCTAGAAACAGGGGAAAATCGGCAGATCACTGACCCGGAAGCTGGTGTTTCGGAAAACCGCTTCAATGATGGCAAGTGTGATCCAGAGGGGCGCTTCTGGGCAGGCACGATGAGTTATAGCGGCACCCCCGAAAACGGCGCGTTGTACTGCCTTGATACAGAGATGAAAGTTGAAAAAAAGGTCGATCACGTCAGTACCTCCAACGGGTTGGCCTGGTCACCGGATCACCGGTTTATGTACTTCATCGATACACCGACAAAGCAGGTGGTACGTTATGAATATGATCAACGAACCGGATCTATCCAGAACCCCGCCATTGTCGTGGAAATCCCTGAAGGTGAAGGAAAGCCGGACGGGATGACGATAGATACAGATGGTAACTTGTGGATCGCTCACTGGGGCGGCTCGAAAGTTTCTGTCTGGAACCCTGACAAAGGTGAGCAATTACGCACTATCCCTGTCCCCGCCTTGAATGTAACCTCCTGCGTTTTTGGCGGAGAAAAAATGAACGAGTTATACATTACAACTGCCAGTGTCGGGATGGAGGAAGCAGACTTATTGAGGTTTCCATCAGCAGGTGGTCTGTTCAAAGTTGAAACAGAGGTAACCGGAACCCCAACTTACCATTTCAAAGGTTAAAATTTTTATGAACTGTTCTAGTTTCCGGAAATAAACACTAAATATTAAGCCGATAAGAGGACCTAATCGCACATGATTGGGTCCTCTTAGTATGATATCAACGTTTTTAGGATTTCGGCTGGGAAGAGTCTAAGGACCCCAAGCAATGAATGACCACCTAGGAAAAGGGAAGCAGCCTCAGGGAAAATAAGAGTGACTCATAAATATATGATAGAAGTTTCTTTACATTTGAGTATGTTACGAATTCAAGTGTATTTTCAATAATCTTTTCTTTAGCTATATAATCTTAATCTTGAATTCATCTGAATTTTTTTGTCGAATGTATGCTAAGATAAAATATATGACTATTCAGAATTGAATAATTTTTTCGTTTAACATATGGGCTTATTGAAACAATAAAGAAAGTTATTCAAATATGAATAATGAGGTGGGTTCGATGACAGAGTGGGATGAATACAAAACGCTTTTGCATTCTCTTCAAGAAGATATTCTAGTTACGACAACAGATGGAACGATCGTCAAAGTTAGTGAAGCGACGGGCAAGATTTATGATGTCAATGTCGATGAGTTGATGGGGAGGTCTGTCTTTGACTTGGAAAGAGAAGGTCTTTTCACACCGCTGGCAACGCCGATGGTGGTCGAATCTAAGGGAAGAGTGACGTTTGTCCAAACAGTTGCTGATGGTAAGAAGCTTCTGGTTACGGGATTGCCTGTGTTTGATGATGATGAGAAACTCGTTCGAGTGGTCAGTTATTCCCATGATGTAACGGAACTTATGGAAATTAAAGCAGGTATGGAAGAAATGACGGTGGAAATGGAACGTGTACGGGGTGAGCTGCATCGTTTGAAACAGCAGAGTGAAGAAAAACTCATTGGAAAAAGTGATGGATTGCGCAATGTGCTTGCTACAGCTGAACAAGTGGCTGGCGTGGATGCGAATGTCCTGCTTCTCGGAGAGTCTGGTGTGGGGAAAACGCATCTGGCGAAAATGATTCATGACAAAAGTGAACGAGCTGATGGCCCTTTTATTGAGGTCAATTGTGGGGCGATACCGGATGCCTTGTTCGAAGCAGAGCTTTTCGAATATAAAGGGGGTTCTTTTACAGGCGCGAACAAAGGTGGGAAAAAAGGGTTTGTGGAAATGGCTAGCGGCGGCACGTTGTTCCTTGATGAAGTCGGTGAACTCTCATTACAGAATCAGGTGAAGGTATTGAAGCTGATCCAGGAAAAGTCCTTCTACCCAGTAGGTGGTCGCAAAGAGACCCATTCTGACTTCCGGTTGATCAGTGCTACCAATAGACAGCTTGAAAAATCCGTTGAGAACAAGCAGTTCCGGGAAGACCTCTACTTTCGTTTAAATGTAGTGCCCATCACGATTCCCCCTTTGAGAGAACGAAAAGAAGACATCACTCCTCTGATCCAATCCTTTATGGATCACTTCACAAGTCGTTATAACAGAAAGAGAGTATTGAGCAGAGAAGTTCTTCATGACTTAAACGAGCTGGAGTGGAGGGGAAATGTAAGAGAGCTGACCAACCTTTTAGAACGACTGGTTGTCACTTCACCCACCCCCATTATTCATCCAGCTGATCTGCCTGAAGGCTACCGAAGGAATATCGATACTTATTCAGAAATGAATAATCTTGAAGAATCTCTGAACGAAACACTAGAAAGAGTGGAAAAAGAAAGGCTCGTGCAGGCAAGAAGAAAATTTAAAACGACAACAAAAATAGCTAATGCTTTAGGGATCAGTCAACCTAGTGTAGTCAGAAAACTCAAAAAACACAGAATAAAATAAAAATTTGGCATGGCTTTTGCAAGGAAGAAGGTAAGGGATGAAAATCTTTTGCTTTTTTTATTACTTATTTAAGGAGTGGGGAAGATGGAGGCTAAACAGAAAAGCAGTCTGGAAAGAGGACAGTGGGAGCAAGATAGGGTGGATTACAGAACCAAACGCAATTACTTCTGGTTCATTGTTCCATCTCTATTAGGAGTATTGTTATTTTTATTCCCAATCCCTTACGGAGGAAAAATTACGATCGGTGTCGGTGTTATGGCCGAAACCATTCAAGCGATACTTGAGCCAATCCTTCCGGGTTTGATGACAGGTATTCTTGTACTCTCTGCTGTTATTCCGATATTTGCAAAATCAATAAAGCCAAAGGTGATTATGAATAGTCCTTTTATGAAACAACTCTTTTACATTAATACATTTTGGATGATTACTAGAATGATCGGAGCCTTGTTCGCACTCATGACCATTTTCGCGGTCGGACCGCTTATCATAACCTCTGACGTGACAGGAGGGACTATGCTTTATGCTCTCGTACCAGTTTTGGCGGCATGGTTCCTTTTTGCAGGAGTATTGATGCCGCTCCTCATGCAATTCGGTCTGATGGATTTTATCGGAACAATGTTGCGTAAGGTTATGAGGCCGGTTTTTAAATTGCCTGGCCGTTCCTCAATTGATGCTCTGGCTTCTTGGATGGGAGCGGGAACAGTGGGAGTTTTAATCACCACCAAACAATATGAAGAAGGATATTACACGAAGCGTGAAGCGTCGATCATCGCTACGAACTTCTCCATCAATAGTATCGCGTTCAGTTTGGTTGTCATTAGTTTTATAGGTTTAGAAGAGTATTTTGTTCCTTTTTATTTGACCGTAGTAGTCGCGGGCTTGGTTGCAGCTTTCATCTGTCCCCGTATCCCTCCGTTATCAAGGAAAGCGGACACATACTACGAAGAGACCGGGAAACAAATTTCTGAAAATACCCCGAAAGGGATGTCCAATTTTCAATGGGGTGTAGAAAGAGCGCTCGAAAAAGCGTCAGAGGTCAAGGGGATCAAGCAAGTAAGCAAACAAGGCTTACAGACTGTCCTTGATATCTATTTTGCCTTAATTCCATTAGTGATGGCGCTCGGGACCATTGCCTTGATCATCGCGGAATTCACTCCATTTTTCACCTACTTATCGATGCCGATAGTTCCGGTTCTCCAATGGATGCAAATCCCGGAAGCGGCTCAAGCAGCTCCAGCGATGCTCGTCGGATTCGCGGATATGTTCCTGCCAGCTGTCATCGGTGCTGGTATCGAAAGTGAACTGACTCGTTTCATCATTGCTGCTATTTCGTTGACCCAGCTGATTTACATGTCTGAAATAGGAATACTGCTCGTCAAATCCAAGATTCCGATTTCAGTATGGGAGCTTGCGATTATCTTTATACAAAGAACCATCATCACTCTTCCAATTATCGTAGTGATTGCACATTTTATTTTATAGGGGGACATTCTAATGAAAACATCTTTTGAAGAATTATATACACGTTTGCCGGATTTACTCGCACCTAGCATGGCCAAAGACCATCCAAACCTCCCTGTGGTGAAAGAGGAAGGGTGCTATTATTATGGGACAGACGGCAAGGAGTATTTGGATTTTACGTCGGGAATCGCAGTGGCCAACACAGGCCATCGCCATCCGAAAGTCGTCAAGGCCATAAAAGAAGGTGCTGATAAGTTGATGCATGGTCCGTCTGGAGTAATCATGTATGATTCGATTCTCCGGGTAGCAGCTCGGCTGCAAGGTATTTTACCGGGGAACCTCGATTGTTTCTTCTTTGCAAATAGCGGAACAGAAGCGATTGAAGGAGCATTGAAGCTGGCCAAATACGTGACCCAACGCCCTTATGTCATATCCTTCACTGGCTGTTTCCACGGCCGTTCGGTGGGAGCGCTCGGTGTCAGTACATCGAAAAGTAAGTATCGTAAATTTTTACAGCCGAATGGTCTGACCTATCAACTTCCTTATGCAGATATGGAAGGGTGTCCTAAAGGAGAAGATGTAGCCAAGTACTGTGTGAACAAGCTGGAAAAAGATTTCGAGCTACTGTTTGACCATCAAGTGACCTCGGAGGAAGTCGCGTGCGTCATTGTCGAGCCGGTACTAGGAGAAGGAGGATATATCATTCCTCCAAGAGAATGGTTGCAAAAAGTACGTGAAATTTGTGATCAGCACGGCATTTTATTGATTTTTGATGAGGTGCAAACTGGATTTGGTCGGACAGGCGAATGGTTTGCCGCTCAAACCTTCGGGGTAACTCCTGACATCATGGCCATTGCCAAAGGAATTGCTTCAGGGATGCCGCTGAGTGCCACGGTTGCTTCCAAAGAACTGATGAGCAAATGGCCGATGGGTACCCACGGCACAACCTTCGGTGGCAATCCCATTGCCTGCTCCGCTGCTCTTGCCACTTTGGACGTCATAGAAGAAGAAAACCTCCTCCATAATTCAAAAACACTTGGTGCTTATGCGGTGAATCACCTGAAGGCACTACGGAAAAACCATAAAGTGATCGGCGACGTCCGTGGTGTCGGCTTGATGATCGGCATCGAAATCGTTGACCCTGTAAGTGGGGAACCTGACGGAGAAGGTATGATGCGCGTATTGGATCTGTCCCTTGAAAAAGGTGTCTTATTCTACCTTTGTGGGAAGCATCAAGAAGTCATTCGTATGATTCCACCATTGATTGTTACTCAGGAGCAGATCGATCAAGGGTTGGAAGTGTTTGAAGAAGCTGTTGTTGAATATGAAAAAGCCCTAACGGTTTACTAGATGGTTATGTTAGTAGAGGAAATCATTCAAGGGTCATATTTTTAAGAGAAAAAAGGAACTTCTCAAATTTGTGAAGTTCCTTCTTCTTATGCAAATAACAACATTAGAGTTAACATAATCTTCTAACTTGATCTGTAAAAAAACGTTTTGATTTCTAAAAATGACCCTGTTAGCTTACGTTATTATTAATTCAATGGTTGCTGGGGAGCAGGCGCGTAGCTTTGGAGCATCTGTGTCATATCCTGCTGGGCAAGCTGTGGTACTTGGTAATAGCCATGCTTATTTTGATATAAGAACAGCTCGTAGCTCATTTCAATTAAGTTCGGTACGCTGTCGGCAACAACTCTTCGCAACACAGGATTCGTCATTTCAAGCGCAGTCATCGCCATGGTCGATGCCAATCCTTTCACCTGACCAAGCATGAATGAAGAGTATTCGGCATCAGTCAGTTCTGTCGGATTTTGAGCAGGTTTTTTTGGCTGTCCTGGTTTCATCCCATAAACGACATCATTGTTTAGTGTCATTTTGTAGACATGGGTGGACTGCGATGGCTTTTGGCCAGTCTTGAAGCTTTCCGTCATGGTGTTATAAAGCTCGGTAGTGAAATTTTCCTGTCGAGTTAAAATGTCTTTTAACTCGGGATCCTGGATATTCTGCTCGAACATTTTATATTGATCGAGCATACCTATCACTCCGCTAATTACTTCGTGCGCATCAAAAAGCTCGTGCCCTCCGTGACTCATATTGGGGGGCATATTGGAAGAAACCTGCTGGCTGCCATTCATTTGGGCTTGATTCATTTGATTTTGATTTTGCATATTTTTCCCTCCATATCATAACTTCTTCCTTATTTTTAGCAAGGTAAGGAAAATTATGTAGGAAGGATTATAGGTTTTTAGCTTTCCGAGCCAAAAAATTACTGTCTTTCAGCCATTCTGGATGAATGGCTTTTCTGGAAGGGGAGAGATTCTTTAGATTCACTCCAGCTCCATAATAATAAGCCTGCCACACGATTTTTGAACAATACTGCTCATGATCCACACTGCCAAGCGGAGTCATGATGCGGTAGGCAGCTGTTGGATATTTTCTATATAGTTCTTCCAGGTAACCGGCTGCCTTTACACCGACTTCCGGTTCATTCGGAGTATAGATCGATATGGAACGGAATTTTTGAAAATAGCGGCTTATGCTGTCCTTCATGAGACCGGATGGTATCGAATGGATGACTTCCCTGTGTTGATTTACGATACCCACGTGGCCAATGTACTTCGATTCACTTTGTCCAATTGGAGAAAACAACAAATCACCAGGTGAAATAGCTATATTGGTTCCTGGATAAGTAGCTGAATCATTATGAACGATGGGAACCCGGGCTTTCCGGGGTCTTAATAAAAATACAAAAAGACCAGTAGCCAGACTAAGCAATAAGGTGAGTACAGACGGCTTCTTCATACGTGTCCTTCTTTCTGACAATAGTTTAAGTCAATCGTAGGGCAATCAGAAGTAAAACTCAACTAAAAAAATCGGTGATTCTGCTTGTTTTCGAGGTGAAAAACGTGTTTACAAAAAAGATTCATGAGACAAATGTTTCTTCTGTCATTCCTATACCATGTTCATAGAAAGACCCCCTCGAATTCCATCACGAGAGGGTCACAATCGTTATTCAAAAATTGTGTTGGAAAGCAAACGATAGAGATGAGAAGTATGATCACGGAATCCAGCTTCTAACCCGATCAACGTCACATCTTTATCTTTCTCCTGAATAATGACAGCTTCACCGGCTGCTGTTTCACTATTTTTCCAGAAACCTGCCTGGAAAAAGTCAGCTTCCGCAAAAGAGGCTGCCAAAGTCTGATCATTCAGGTTGGTGTACCATACAGGATTGTAGACAAAGCCGATATCGTTGCTGACGTAACCTGCAGTTAAGGGAGATTCCAGATAGTCTACTTTCACGATTCCATTGCTATTGCGTGGTCCGGTCTCGATAGCGACATCTGTAAGCCCGATTGTTTTTGTAGCTTTAGATGCACCGGCTCCGACAGCAATATATTTCCCGCCACCTGTCACAAAGTTGTCTATCTGCTGTTGGAAAGTTTCGAATTGCTGAGCATTCTTTAAACCGAATGGCTGGTTGGCTTCCGATAGCTGATACGAAATCAGACTTTCAGTACCACTGTATACGAACACATCGTAGCCGGCCAAACCTTGTTCTGCTACTTGTTGAGGACTGATTTCATCAACCTCAAACCCTAACTTTTCAAGAGCGATTTTAGTTCCGGAATGAGATTGTGATTTCCAAATGCCTCCATCTTTTAAGATCGCCACGTCAACATTTTTCAAGGGTTCTGCCTGGGCAGGAATCTCTTTTGTATCTAATGTCAGCCCTGAATCTTTGACAAGCGTACGCAGGTTGCTGCCAGGCTGGTCTTCTACATAAAAGTCACCATTGGTATCCTTATAGACTGCCCCTCCATTTTGAAGCAGCTCATTTACAAGGGAAACAGCTTCAGTTGAGCTATTTGGGATCAGGTAAGGCCCCTTGCCTGAAAGTTCTCCATCTGCCTTAATATTATTGATCTCCACGGACTGGACATCAGGTTCTGCTTGAGCTGGTATTGCTTCGAACCCCCATAACTCTGGGAAGCTCCAGGCAGATATATCATACATAGCGGAAGTATCATCACTGATATCCTCGCCATCCCATAGGATTGTGTTTGCAAGACCGGCTTTTGCCTGATTCATAGAAACGATGAATGTTCCAGCTTCATATGGTTTCCCATTCAAGGTGAAAGCTTGCTTTGCTTTTTCTACTTCAATATCATTCTGCTGTAAATGCTCGATTGCTTTAAGCGTGGAGTTAGGATCGACTTTATCCGTTGGAAGCACGTAAGCTTCCGGGAAGAACCCTTTCTCATGGTCAGGGTGCTGAAAATTGATGCCTCTTTTAAAAATTTCAATCTGGTCTTTGATCATCTCATCTTTATTTTCCGTAGCAAATTTCAAAGCACCCATAACGGAATTAATTTGCCATTCTACTCCATCCCAAGTGTTGGATGGGGCTTCGATTGTCGCTCCATACGCACCATGATACATCGCGTACATTGGTGCGAATATAGGTGGGTAGTCGTCCCAGCCGGATGCTGCGTCCCGGGCGGGAATGTGCACACCTTCAATATTTTGATAGAAGTCAGTTTCATAACTTTCTTTATTGTTTACAATTTCTGCTTCCATCGCTTCTGCCTGGTCAAGTGCCCACTTGGAATATAAGTCATATTCATAGTTGGGGTTATGTGGTGGGGTAGTAGGCTCGATTAACCCAGGCTTCTCATCTGAATAATTGACATATCCATGCAAATCCAGGAAAACCATCGGGTTCCACTCTGTAAGCAGCTTCACGGATGCTTCTGTTTCCGGCTGGGATTGCGTAATATAGTCACGGTTTAAGTCGATTCCTTCCGCGTTATACCTGGTGGCATTTACACGACCGTCAGGGTTTACGATGGCGTTGAAAATCAGGATGTTATTTTCTAAAATCTCTTTTGTCTCCTGATCGTTTTCAAAAGCAAAACGCTCAATCAGCTTCAAAACAGCATCAGAGCCGACGAACTCATTACCATGGATAGATCCATCAATCATGATCGGAACCTTGAAGTCTGGATGTTTGTCCACCCAGTTTTGTGCATCTTCAGGATTTTGGAACATCTTATTTCTTAGTGCCTGGATTTTGCCGTATTTTCCTTTGGCTTCCGGGTCACTGATCGTAACAGCGTATATATCACGTCCTTCCGTCGATTGTCCCACGACTTCCAAGGATACCCGGTTGCTGTTTTTTTCAATCCTTTTCAGGTGTTCCACTATTTCTTCATAAGTAACATAATCATAGTGTTCCGAATTAAACGGACTTTGTTTCTGCTGGTCTGCCAAAACTGCTTTTGTTGAAGCAATAGCTAATGGCCCCATAACAATAACGGCCAACAAGAGCGCTCGAATAATTATTTTTTGCATATGTAAATCTCTCCCTTCATAAATATTCAACTATACTTATGAATATAAATTCAATAATCTTCCACTCAGATAATCCAAAATCAATAAAATGACCTATCTCTATAGGAATTTTTAACCCTTACAAATAAGGAGAAATGAATTAGAAATAAATGCCTGTTTTTGTATGTGGTTTATAAACCTCCTCCAAAAATGTGTTAAAATTTGGTTAAGCATCCACGTGAAATAACTACATGATGATAATTAAGGGGAGGTGAATCAACTGATCACTTATGAAATTATAGATTCTAAGCTACATAAGGTTAAACTAATGGATCAGGACGTAATAAGTGAGGAAATCGAAGCGATCGTAACCGATTTTGACCTCATCATATCCGAAAAGACGACACTAAGTACTAAAAAGGGTTCTGTACATTGGCATATCAAGAAACAAGATGAAACGGGCGTCTTAGAAATAACCTATTGGCCGAAGAAAGCAAGGCTCTGGATAGACATACATAATAATAGACGCAAAACGTGGAACCTTGGAGTGATTGAACCGATGGCAGACAGATTTTCGCAGGAGTTTGGGGGAAGCGTTGAAAACATTAGCAGGTAAACGGACGCCTTTAACGGCGTTCTTTTTTTTTATGGCAGAATAAATATTCTAAATTTTTTAAATAAATAATTCTAAATATGTTGAATTATTGATTCTATCCATATAGAATAAGGTAGAGGTGATAAATATGGAATTATTTTCTACAAGCAATAAGGGGCGGGAAACTTACCGTGTGGAAGTGGAGTACTCGTTGTTATGGGAAAGCGCATTGGGTATAGCGGCAATTACAAATAAGTCGTTGATCCAAACATTGGAACAGCCTCAGGGTTATTGGGAGACTATTAAAGCTTCATTATCAGAAGAAATGATCGAACATCTGGAGTATGTAGAAAAAAACAATACCTGGAAAGCATTGCTGCAATTATTACATGCGAGCGGTACAACGGACTTAAAGACTTTCAGATCGTATCTGAAAAATCTATCGGATGAAGAAATCAGGTATCTTTGTATTCCTTATATAGGGCAAGATAAGCAAGACCTCAGGGAAAAGGCTGCTTCAGGAGCAGGGGAAGCGATTGATCAGTTAAAGGATTTTACATCCAATAATCCTTTCTTCCCCACATATATTGAGTTTATTTGTAAAGTAGGGGCAGACGAGTTGAAAAGCCACCTCGCAGGTGTAATGGCAGGATGGTTTGAGACAGTGATTAAACCTCAAGAAGAAGAGCTGCATGCTATGTTGCAAAGAGACGTGGAAGATAAGCAGCGAATGATGAAAAAGCTTGGCTCCGAACCGTTTGTAGAGTGGGCGACAAATGGCATAAGCTATTTGCCGGAGCCAAGTGTATACAAAGTTCTTCTGATTCCTCAATACACCTATCGTCCTTGGAATGTGGAAGCTGATTTGGAAGGAGTAAAGGTTTTTTATTATCCGGTTGCGAATGAAAGCTTGCATCCGAAAGACAACTATATTCCTAATCAGATGCTCGTATTAAAATATAAAGCGTTAGGGGATGAAGTTCGGTTGAAGATCATGAAGATGCTCAGTGAACAACCTCGTTCGCTCCAAGAGTTGACCACCGAATTACAGATGGGTAAAACTACGGTACATCATCACCTGAAAATCCTGAAGTCTGCCAGGCTTATAGCAGCAGAAAAATCCGGATACTATGTTCAGGAACAAGCGTTGGCATCACTTCCAAAGGAAATGGATCAATACCTGGGTCACTTATAAGAAGGTTTGCTGGGGCTAAAGCTCTTTTTCTCATTCTTTTATTTTTTATGTAATCGTTTGATTTGGATGAAATAGTGGTATGTATATAAGGCTATAACACTACGAAATCTGATTACATAATTAAGGGGAGGAGCTATGAATAACGTAACGTTAGTTTTTTGGTATTCTATTACGATTTGTACGGCTTTTGTGCTTTGGGGAGTTTTTGCTCCGGATCATTTAGAGTCGGTTTCTAGTAACGTAACCAGCTATATCTCGAATGTGTTTGGCTGGTATTATCTATTGATCGTGATGGTGATGTTAGTTTTTTGTGTCTATTTGATTTTTTCCCGTTTTGGTAAAATCAGACTCGGAAAAGACAATGAACGTCCTGATTTCAGCTTACCCACCTGGTTTGCCATGTTATTCAGTGCAGGGATGGGGATGGGAATGGTCTTTTGGACAACTGCGGAACCGATCTCCCATGCTTTTAAAAATGCCCCTGTGGCAGAAACGGGTTCGGATCAGGCTATCAAGGATGCGCTTCAGTATTCCTTTTTCCACTGGGGTGTGCATGCCTGGGCAGTGTATGGCGTAGTCGCATTAGTCCTTGCATATTTTAAATTTCATAAAGGATATCCCGGCTTGATCAGTGCCACGCTGGTTCCGTTGTTCGGTGAAAAGAGCATGGGAGGCATAGCTGGTAAGCTGATTGATACGTTAGCAGTATTTGCTACTGTAGTTGGTGTCGCAGCGACGCTCGGTTTTGGCTCTGCTCAAATTAACGAAGGGTTGGCCTTCCTTTTTGATACTCCGAATAACTACGGTTTTCAATTACTGATATTAGCTGTAGCAACAGCATTATTCATCATTTCTGCCTGGTCAGGGATCCACAAAGGGATCAAGTACTTAAGCAACATCAATATGGGGCTCGGATTCTTATTGCTGATAATATTATTCATAGTCGGACCAAGCCTGTATATTTTGAATATGTTTACAAGTACGCTCGGAAGTTATATCACCAACTTCTTTGATATGAGTTTCCGTATCGCACCTTTGAATGAAGAAAACAGGTCGTGGATTAATGCCTGGACAATCTTTTACTGGGCCTGGTGGATATCATGGTCGCCTTTCGTAGGAATCTTCATTGCCCGGATATCCAGAGGCCGTACCATCAAAGAGTTCATGCTTGGAGTATTGGTGGTTCCTTCCCTTGTGTGCTTTATATTCTTTGCTGTATTTGGAGTATCAGCGTTGAATCTGGAGCAAAATGGAATGGCTGTAATTTCTAAATTCGCCATGGAGACAGCCACATTCGGAGTGCTTGAACAATATCCATTAGGGTCGCTGATGTCGTTCATCACTATCTTTGTTATAGCGATATTTTTCATTACTTCTGCTGATTCGGCAACATTTGTACTTGGCATGTTAAGTGCCGGGGGTTCCTTGAATCCTTCGAGTGCTGTCAAAATCATTTGGGGTCTGACATTGTCAGCAATGGCTGCCATCATTGTCTATTTTGGCGGGACCCAAGGCTTGCAGAATGTGCTGATTATTGCTGCACTGCCATTTTCGGTCGTAGTCCTATTTATGGGAGCGTCATTTTTCAAGGCGGCACGTAAGGAAATGGCGAAAGAAAAGAAGGAGAAACGTTTCAAGGATAAAGGAAAACCTCTTACTCCAAAAAAGGAAGGATAGTTCAAAGGAAAATATAATTAATAAAAGGGGCTGGTGCACCGGAGTGCGCCAGCCCTCTTTAGATACTATTTCCAAAACAATGTAAGCTTCGATATCTTTTTCATAAATTCATCTATGGTGTCTACGTCTTTTGTTGAGTGATTGTACCATTTTTGGATCGTATCCAGCAGCCAAAAAGGAACGGGCTTCCCATCAATATAATGATAGTATGCATCGTAACCTTTTTTCAGGTGCTCCCAGCGGTAGTCGTTGCCCGGGTTGATATATTCAGAAACATCGAGAATTTTGGCCCGGCCATTTTGCAGGAGTATATTTTTTAGGTGAATATCTCTTGGATTCAGGCCGTATTTCTTAATACAGTTTCTTGTTTCTTCTACATCTTGAATGGCTTGTAATGGTATATGGATGCCTTGTAAAAGACAATCATATAAGGTCGGTCCTGGTTCATACCGTAAAACCAGGTAGCGGTTTCCGGTATCATATAATTTTGATAGATTTGGTATGCCGCTAAGTTTTTCATAAACCTGCTGTTCGATGTCCTTTTTATAGAGCTTATCACCAGCGTATAGTTTAAATGCCACTGATGGTACTTCTTTATGCCGGAATACAGCCGCATCTGTCCCGACACCTATGCACTTTAAATGCTGTGAGTTTCCTTGAATAGCTACCGGATTATTGCCAGGTGAGGAACTGACTTTAATATTGGATAATGCGCTAGCTGCTGCATGCCAATCTTTGGACATTTTTGACCAACGCCCTTCTGTTAGGATGAAATCTCCTACTGAATAATAATAGTATTCGGACGAAGGGCGTCATATTAGTAGGTTTTTTTATTTTTGAACATGCAGCCCCGACAGCTTAACAATGATTAGTTACTCGTATCTATAGTAATTGATTTATTTACTTCTTTGGTGTGAAGCAGGTCACTGACTTTAATAGTCAGTTGCTCCGACCTGAGGAGATAGGAATCGGGGATCATGAAAGTATAGCTATCTTCTTCTCTCCTCATGATATTTCCCCCGGAATAGAGGGGATCCTCTTTTTCTTCATTTTCTACCTCAATATTAGTATCCATCCATGGATTTTCGCTCGCAAAACTAGGTGATTCTACGGATAAATACTCACTGGGATTTTCTTCATTAAGCGGCTGGTAGCGGATAGTGAACTGAGCTCCATCTTTTTTGATATATTCGACTTGATCCAACAGCACTTCTGTATGGAACACTTCGGCTACTTTTACAGCGTTTTCTTTATCTATTTTGGTATATCGATAGGGGGTGTCTTCATCCTTTATCCAGTCATCATTATAATCAGAAACGTCTACTTCCAAAGTGAATGATTGATCGCTGACCGAACTGCTTTGGACAATCGCTAGAGTCATCTCCTTTGGTACTTCTGTATATGGTCTGGTATGCGCAAAAAACTCCGTTTGTTGAGGCTGGTCATTTTGACGCATAGGGTCAAAATAAGCATGGAAAGATTCTTCCCTATCCCCTGTCTTTAATTTTCCTTCTAATTGTGCCGGTTTGGCTTGGTCCTTGGCAAGCGAAAATTCAATCTGTGTCGACATTACATCCAGATTGATGTTTTTCACTTGAAGGGCAGTGTCCCCCAGACTCAATGTCTGGTTTACTGGAATCGAAGCTATCTGGTTATCTTTCAGGTCATATTCCAGTTGTAAGGTGGTTTCACGGGTTTTGTAGGTACTGTCTGGAAGTTTAAGGTTAAAATCAATGGAAACAGTTTCATTCATTTTCTCAATGGGTTGCCCTTGATCATCCATAAAAGGACTGGCTGTGGCCAACAGGAATACTTTTCCATCATGGACCACTGCTTCAGTGGAGAATGCCGAATGCAGTGATGGCGGATGCCTGAAAAGTTCTCCATCCAATGATTCGATTGTCATACGGTTCAAACCGATATCCTGATAGTTGCTGGAAAGCTGCTTTAATCCTTCTAAGTCCAAACTGTAAAATAAAAATGTTGCCTGATTCGAAAACCAGATTTTATCCAAATGAACTTCACCGTCATGATCGGTTATAGATAGCGTCTGATCGATTTCCTGGAAAAGTCCCCGTTCATTCGCCGTCTTTATACCAGGAATGTATTTTTCATAGTGCTCATAAACTTTCTCTTTAGAATCCACTTTTATCCATTGGGCTGGTAAGTCTATCTCCTGTTCTTTTTTGTCTTCTGCTTCTGTATCCGGGATAGATGCATCCATCACCGGGTCACCCATAAAAAATTGGGTGCCTATGAACAAACCTAATATGATGGCCCCTGCCATCACGATCTGAACTTTGCTTCTGTTGTTTTCATTCTCTTTCATTTACATATCCCCCGTTAAAACTAGATAATAATTAATTCTGTAAAAATATGTAGATTCCTGCACTATTCATGAAAACTCTCCTGCCAGGAGCCTATGATTTGAAATAAAAGAATGAGTCATGTTACATATAACTATCATCTGGAAATATTAAATAAATGAGGGGATGAATTGATTAATAAATTCCTCAGTATGATTGGGAGTTTGATTATACTCCTGGCAATCGTACTATTTTTCGTTTTTTATTTGGAGCAAGACGATGTAGAATTCGATTTTCCAAAAGGGGAAGGAGACGCCCCGATGCCGACTAAACTCCATCCAACTGTGGCGGAAAAGCGCGATCAGTTAGTTGCCAGAGCGGAAGAAAAAGGAATTGAAGTAGTCATCACCGAAGGGTTCCGTACCATTGAGGAGCAAGAAGAGATTTATGAACGTGGAAGGTCTGAAGAAGGTAATATCGTCACCTATGCGGAAGGGGGCGAATCTTATCATAATTATGGACTAGCGATTGATTTTGCCTTACGCAATAAGAATGAAAAACTGATATGGGATACGGAATATGACGGTAATGGTAACGGAAAGTCCGATTGGATGGAAGTCGTGGCAATAGCCAAGGAGCTAGGGTTCGATTGGGGCGGAGATTGGCGTCGTTTCAAAGATTATCCGCACTTTCAGATGGATATGGGTTACAGTATCCGTGAATTAAAAAACGGGTTCCGACCGGAAGTCCCGAAAGATTCAACCCAATCCCCTGAGGGTGAATAAAAATAGGCTCTTTCCTAGTGACGTCACTCCTGGACTTCGTTGCGAAAACGTCATGTTTGTGGTAACATTATTTTCTGACAATTATAGTATTTCATCATAGATCATAAAGAAAGAGGTTAAGCGAATGGGCATGAATACACGGTCAATGATCTTTACCCTGTACGGTGATTATATCCGCCACTATGGCAACGAAATCTGGATAGGCAGTTTAATCAGCCTTCTAAAGGAATTCGGCCATAATGAGCAGGCGGTCCGGGCAGCGATTTCCCGCATGTATAAACAAGGTTGGGTAGAATCGACGAAAAAAGGAAACAAAAGTTATTATTATTTGACAGAACGTGGTGTCAACCGGATGGAAGAAGCTGCGGACCGGATTTTCAAATTCAAGCCTGCAGAGTGGGATGGCAAATGGCGAATGCTAATGTACACCATTCCGGAAACGAAGCGGAACGCCCGTGATGAGTTCCGGAAAGAATTGGTGTGGAGCGGTTTCGGAGCCATGTCGACCTCTACGTGGATTTCTCCGAATGATTTAGAAAAACAGGTCAAAGATTTAGTTGAAAAATACGAAATTGAACCTTTCGTCGAATTCTTTGTTTCCGAGTATAAAGGCCCTAATGATGATGCTAAACTGGTGGAGAAGTGCTGGAATTTAGAAGAGATCAACGAGAAGTATCAAGAGTTCATTTCCTATTACAGTCAGAAGTTCATCATCGATCGGAATAAGATTCAAAATGGTGAAATGACGGATGCAGAGTGCTTTGTAGAACGTACAAGTCTGGTGCATGAATACCGTAAATTCCTATTTGTGGATCCAGGTCTGCCGGAGGAATTACTGCCGAAGAAATGGCTGGGTAACCATGCAGCCTCTTTGTTCAGTGATTATTACCGGACGTTGGCAGAACCTGCTTCCCGATTCTTTGAGCAAGTTTTCAAGGAAGGAAATGAAATCAAGCATAAAGATGAGTCCTATAATGTTCTGGACCATCCCCTAATGATCGAACCTTAAAAAGCCGTCTCGCAAGAGACGGCTTTTAGCTTGGCTTTAAGTGTTGATTTTACAATTAAGCTCCCTTTAATTGAAGACTCAGTTTAGAGATAGTGGGGTCCGTTACCATGAGAGGAGCGGGAGGTTCTGGGAAAGGGAGTCATTCCCAACCGGACCGTTATTAAGATAAACATCTCGAAATCAAGTCTTCGACTTTCCGGCTCTATAATGGCAACAAGCCGTTTATTTACTAGATTTGTTCTTTGTATTCTTTTCCTTTCTCAACATATGTATCGATCGACAACTGGATCAGCTCAAAATCCTTGTCATTCAACTCGCGGACTACCTTACCAGGAGACCCGACAACCAGGGATCTCGGCGGTATTTGTTTTCCGGGTGGAATCAGTGTGTTTGCACCAATAATCGATTCTTCCCCAATGACTGCACCGTCCAAAATTGTAGATCCCATGCCAATGATACACCGGTTTTCCACCGTACATCCATGCAGGATGACGTTATGGCCGACGGTCACTTCATCCTTCACAATAAGTGGAGATTCTTCATATAAATGACAGGTTGTATTATCCTGAATGCTGCATCTTTCCCCTATTTTTATTGGTGCTTCATCTCCTCGTAATACAGCATTGAACCAGATGCTTGATTCCTTGCCAATGGATACATCTCCGATCACGTGGGCTCCGGGCGCGATGAACACCGAAGTGTCTACTTCCGGCTTTTTTCCTGCATAATTATGGATCATGCTCTTCCTCCTTATCGTTGTGTAAAGATTAAAAATATTATAACATTATTTATACGAAGGAGGAAAATTATGAAGCATGTTTGTGATGTATTGAATATTCGCTATCCAATCATTCAAGGGGGGATGGGCAATATCAGTAATGCCCCACTTGCTGTCGCTGTCTCGAAAGCTGGTGGTTTAGGCACGATCGCTGCAGGAACGATGTCACCGGAAGAATTAGAACCAATTATCATAGAAACAAAGGAGAGAACCGATCGCCCGTTTGCTGTCAACGTTGCAATCAAGGTCACCCCTTATTTACAAGACATTATGGAACTTATCATCAAACATGATGTGCCTGTGGTGTCTTTATCCGCGGGTAACCCAGCGCCCCTTATCCCCCGCTTGAAGGAGCATGGTAAGAAAATCATTACCGTCACTGCCTCGGTCAAGCAAGCGGTCAAAGCCGAACAGGCAGGGGCGGATGTCATTGTCGCAGAAGGCTATGAGGCAGCTGGGATCAACTCGAACCTTGAGTTGACTACGTTGACATTAATCCCTCAGATTGTTGATGCAGTCGATCTGCCTGTACTCGCTGCTGGCGGTATCGGGGATGGTAGAGGGCTGGCTGCAGTTCTTACTTTAGGTGCCAGCGGAGTACAGATAGGCACACGACTGATTGCCACGCAAGAAGCACCATTTCATGAAGCATACAAACGTACGCTGATAGAAGCTCATGAAAATGATACAGTGATTGTCGGACGATCGGTCGGGCGTGTGCGTAGAGTCATGAATACTCCGTATAGCCAGAAGCTGCTTGATTATGAAAAAGGTGGCGTTTTATTAGAACAATTCAATGAAATGACCTCAGAAGATCATCACAAAATTGGTGCCCTGGAAGGACGTTTGGAAGAAGGGTTTATTAATGGCGGCCAGGTATCCGGTTTAGTTACCGATGTCCCGACTGTTGCTGAGCTTATCGAGTCCATGATGGACGTTGCTTATGCAAGGATAGAACAGTTACATAAAAATTTTCTTTCCACGTATGTAAAATGACCTGCAGCTGATTTTAGCTGCAGGATTTTTTTTTACTTTAACAAATTTTAACTTTGTTAATGGATTTAAGTATAAGAAAATACGAAGGCTTTCACTAGAAATACTTGGCGATAAGCCAAGTATTTCTAAGTTTCCACAAAGATTCTTATCTCCGCTAATCATGCAGGAGAATGAGGATTTCAGTCGAATTAATAATAATAAAACAATAGGAAATATTCTGAAAACAAATTGACGTAATCTGATGCTGATGATAATATAACGGTAATAACACGTTATGCATGTTGTTTATCATATTAATCTGAATAGTTAATGATAGGAATACTTAGGAGGCGGATGCCGGAAAGTGTTCCTGTTATGATAAAAAATTTAAGGGGGACCAAGATGAAAAAAGGATTAGTTGGTGTAGTGATATTGCTGTTGGCAAGTATGGTTTTACTTGTCGGATGTAATAGTGATGCTTCAGGTGATGAGAAAGTGACAATTGGTGTTACGCAGATTGTGGAACATCCATCATTGGATGCAGCCTTTGAAGGATTCAAAGAAGCTTTAGCTGAGAATGGGTATGTCGAAGGAGAAAATGTTACATACGACGTTCAAATCGCCCAGGGTGATATGAACAATGCCCAGTCGATTGCCAACAACTTTGTCGGGGACAAAGTAGACTTGATTTTTGCTAATGCAACCCCTAGTGCTCAAAGTGCTTTGAACGCAACCAAAGATATTCCGATTATTTTTACCTCGGTCACCGATCCGATCGGCGCTAATCTAGTTGCGTCTTTCGATGAACCAGGTGAAAACATTACGGGAACCTCTGATACACATCCAGATGCTATCCCTCAAACTATTAATTTTATCGTTGATGAATTGAAACCTAAGAAAATCGGTGTCATTTACAATTCTGGTGAACAAAACTCCACCGTACAAGTTGATGTCATCAAAGACGTCTTAAAAGACACAGATGTTGAATTGGTTGAAGCATCTATTTCAACTTCTGCTGAAGTAAAACAAGCGGCAGAATCACTGGTCGGCCGTGCCGATGCTATCTATATCCCTACGGATAATACGGTTGTCTCTGCATTGGAATCCGTGATAGATGTCGCCCAAAAAGAGGACATCCCGATGTTCGCGGGTGAGTTGGATTCTGTCAAAGCTGGTGCGGTAGCCGGTAGTGGATTCAGCTATAAAGACCTTGGCTATGAAACTGGTGAAATGGCCGCACAAGTATTGGACGGAGACAAAAAGCCTTCCGATATTCCAGTCTCTTATCCTAAAAAATTGAAGTTGGTTATTAATAAAGAAGCAGCGGAAGCTCAAGGTCTGGAAATCAAGGAGGAATGGGGCGAAACCGCTGAGTTCTACGAGGGAGAATAAGTGGAAAGGATGATTCAACTTGTTTACGGCAATCTTTGGTTCACTAGAATCAGGTATCATCTATGCAATCATGGCTTTAGGAGTCTACTTATCATTCCGAATCCTGGATTTTCCCGATCTGACTGTTGATGGCAGCTTTGTCACTGGTGCTGCAGTAGCAGCCGTTATGATTGTGAATGGCACCAATCCGTTTTTTGCTACTGTCATTGCCTTAGTCATCGGTTTTCTGGCAGGTTGTATTACTGGAATGCTTCATACGATTGGAAAAATAAATGCGTTATTATCCGGGATACTGATGATGATTGCGCTTTACTCTATTAATCTCAGAATAATGGGAAGATCGAATATACCTTTACTCAATGAAGAGACAGCTTTTACTACTGTCTCTTCGTTCTGGGAAAAACTTGGCATCGATCCAATGCTGAATAAAGGTTTGGAATTGATAGGTTTAGGTGACAGCTTGCCTTCTACCTGGGGAATATTATTTTTCATGATTATCGTTACCTTATTGATCAAGTTTACAACCGATCGCTTTTTGAAGACAGAAATCGGGCTGGCTGTCCGGGCAACGGGAGACAACAAACGGATGATCCGCAGCTTTTCTGCTAATACCAATATGCTTGTCATCCTGGGACTTGGATTATCAAATGCCATGGTCGCTTTTTCAGGAGCGTTGATTGCACAGTACGGATCCTTCGCCGATGTCGGAATGGGTATCGGCATGATCATCATCGGGCTTGCCTCTGTAATTATAGGAGAGGCACTTTTCGGTACAAAAACGATTGCAAGAACTACGCTTGCTGTGGTTGGAGGCGCAATCATTTACCGGATCGTTGTCAGTTTGGCACTCCGTGTTGAATTCCTGGAAACTGGAGATATGAAGTTGATTACAGCTACCATCGTTATTTTAGCTTTGACCTTACCAAAAATGATTGAAAGCCACCGTGAAAAGAAACGTAAGAAACAGAAGCATAAAGAAATCATGATGGATATACCAATGGAAAGCGGGGGAGAGCAACGTGCTGCAGCTAAATAGAATTCACAAGGTATTCAATGAAAACACACCGGACGAAAAAATAGCGCTGGACGATGTTGACCTTTCCATGAATTCCGGGGATTTTGTGACGGTCATCGGGAGTAACGGTGCAGGCAAGTCCACGCTGATGAATATCATTTCCGGCGTGCTGCTTCCAGATACAGGGATGGTGCGCATTGACGGAAAAGATGTCAGCCTTGTTCCTGAGTATAAGCGTTCAAAGCTGATTGGGCGAGTATTTCAGGATCCGATGGCGGGAACCGCGCCTGCAATGACAATCGAAGAAAATTTAGCAATGGCTTATTCCAGAAATAAAAGAAGGACATTTCGAAAAGGTGTGACTAAAAGTCGCCGGGCTTACTTCAAGGAAGTATTGGAGACGCTCCATTTGGGGCTGGAAGACAGGCTGAATATAAAAGTAGGACTGCTTTCAGGTGGGGAAAGGCAGGCGTTGTCGTTATTGATGGCGACATTTACAGAGCCTGCAATCCTGTTATTGGATGAGCATACAGCTGCCCTTGACCCATCACGAGCAGAATTGATCACCAACCTGACCAAAGAAATCGTAGGCAAATATAATCTGACTACTTTGATGGTGACCCACAATATGCAGCAAGCTTTAGATTTGGGCAACCGTTTGATCATGATGGATAAAGGACAAATCATTTTGAAAGTTGACGAGCAAGAGAAGAAGCACCTTACCGTAGACAAATTGATGGCTGAGTTCCAGCGGATCCGAGGCGAACAGATGGCTAACGATCGCGCATTGCTAAGTTGATCGGTGGCAAATATCCCTGTCAAAAAAATCACCGGATCTGGTATTTTTTTGGCCAGGATACATAGAGAGCAGTTTGGTAGAAATTCAGGATAAGGGGGGAGCATGATGAAGCCAGGCATGCGGGAAGGGCAATCAGCTGCCATCCAAACGGAAGTGGCGAGTGAAATGTTCGCACAATTTGGAGGTGAGGTCGTCCACCCGACTTTTTCCACGGTATCCCTAGTATATTATATGGAATGGGCTTCGAGGAAGATTATATTGCCCTATCTGGAAGATAGTGAAGAAGGGATGGGTGGTGCTGTCTCGGTCAAACATGTCAGTCCTGCTCCAGAGGGGGTCACCATTGATATAACCGCTACTGTGACAGCAATAAAGCGTAATATAGTGGTCACGGAAGTGGTGGCAGAAAGTGATGGGAATATCATTGGCACGGGAGAAGTGAAGCAAGTCATCCTTCCTAAAGTAAAAATTAGAGAAATACTGCGGGTGGAGAATAAAACATAGATAAATTCTTTTAGCCATAAATGAAAGCGCTTACCGGGGAAGTATTGCAAAAGGGGGACTCATGATGAATATGGATATGTTTGAACGTATTAGTGAGCATCAGCAAGTGTTGTTTTGTAACGATCAAGCGACAGGGTTGAAAGCAATTATCGCGATTCACAACACAACCCTTGGGCCTGCTCTTGGCGGATGCAGGATGCAGCCTTACGAGAGTGTCGATGCAGCATTGGAAGATGTTCTGCGCCTGTCCAAAGGGATGACCTACAAATGTGCTGCAGCCGATGTCGATTTTGGCGGGGGAAAAGCTGTTATCATCGGGGATCCGGCAAAAGATAAAAACCCGGAATTGTTCCGCGCGTTTGGGCAGTTTGTCGAGTCATTGAATGGGCGTTTCTACACAGGGACAGACATGGGCACCACTCCTGGAGATTTTGTGCATGCTTTAAAAGAAACGAACTGCATTGTAGGTGTGGAAGAAGAATATGGAGGCAGTGGCGATTCATCTGTGCCTACTGCTCTAGGTGTCATTTATGGAATAAAAGCCACGAACCAGGCGGTATGGGGAAGCAAAGAGCTGGGAGAAAAAACCTATGCCATCCAGGGTTTAGGCAAAGTTGGTGCTAAAGTTGCTGAGCACCTTCTTCAAGAAGGAACCAATCTGTATGTGACGGATATCAACCAGTCAGCCATCGATGAGGTGTTATCAAAAGCGAAAGAATATAACGGTTTTGTAAAAGTAGTCAATGATAAAGAGATTTATCATGTGGAAGCTGATGTTTTCGTGCCGTGTGCATTTGGCGGTGTCATCAATGATGAGACAGTCGAGCAGCTGAAGGTCAGAGCAGTGGCAGGTTCGGCGAATAACCAGCTGTTGGATATCCATCATGGGAAGACATTGCAGGAAAAAGGCATCCTTTACGCCCCTGATTATATCGTCAATGCAGGCGGATTGATTCAGGTCGCAGATGAATTATATGAACCGAACAAGGCAAGGGTCTTGAGAAAAACGAAAGCTATCTATACATCATTATTGGATGTTTTTCAGGAATCGATGGATAGCGGCATCTGTACAGTAGAAGCTTCTAATTTGTTATGTGAAAGACGGATTGAATCCCGTGCCCAGCGCAATAGCTTCTTCAGTCATATGAAGCGGCCGAAATGGGCCGTGCGAAATTAACCAAGTAGTTAATGCCTTAAAAAAGGGTGATTCGATGGAAAATGACTTTCCTATAAAAATGTGGATAGATGAAAATGGAAATGTCCAGGAAAAAGAATACAAAGAAGTGGTGACGGAGAAGCTGACTAGAACTTTCTACCAACAGCTGATCCGCATTCGTACGTTTGACAGGAAGGGGATAAGCCTGCAACGCCAGGGGAGGATCGGCACTTACGCTCCATTTGAAGGCCAGGAAGCAAGCCAGGTCGGGAGTGCGATGGCTCTGGAAACGAATGACTGGATGTTCCCATCTTATCGGGATCATGGGGCGACGATGACTTTCGGGCACTCCCTGAAAAATATCTTATTGTTTTGGAATGGAAGAAACGAAGGGTGCATCCCGCCTGAAGGGAAGAATATCTTTCCCCCTGGAATTCCGATTGCCACCCAGTTGCCGCATGCGGTAGGAGCAGCTTTTGCGGAAAAACGGAAAGGGTCCAAAAACGCTGCCATCGTCTACTTTGGTGACGGAGCAACCTCAGAAGGGGATTTTCATGAAGGTTTAAACATGGCGAGTGTGTTTGACGCACCAGTCGTATTTTTCAATCAGAATAACGGCTATGCGATTTCTGTTCCAATGGAAAAACAAATGAATACAAAAACGATCGCCCAAAAAGCCCTGGCTTATGATATGCCCGGGGTCCGGGTGGATGGCAACGATGTTTTTGCTGTTTACGCTGAAACATTGAAAGCACTTGACCGTGCGCGCAGCGGGGAAGGGCCGACGTTGATCGAAGCGGTGACATGGCGTTATGGGGCGCACACCACCGCAGATGACCCGACTAAATATAGGGACCAATTGGAAAGTGAACGAAGACGGGAAGAGGCAGATCCTGTATTACGGGTGGAACGTCTGCTAAAAAATCAAGGCTGGTTTGATGAACAGTGGGCGGAAGAAGTTAAGAAACAAGCGGCTCACGAAGTAGATGCTGCAGTTGCTGAGATGGAAAGTTTTCCGCCTGTTGATCCTAACGATATCTTTGATCATGTGTTTGCGGAACCTACCTGGCAGCTCCAGGAGCAAAAGCAGCAATACTTCCAAGCGAAAAAGGGGGTTCCAGTATGGAATCAACAGCAGTAAAGAAGAAAACGATGACCCTCGTCCAGGCAATTACAGATGGGATGCGCACGATGCTGGAAGAAGATGACCGGGTGCTGGTGCTTGGAGAAGATGTCGGGAAGAACGGCGGTGTATTCCGGGCGACCGATCACCTGCAGGAAGAATTCGGGGAGGATCGTGTCATGGATACCCCGCTAAGTGAAGCGGGATTCATCGGTGCGGCAATTGGGATGGCGGTTAACGGACTTCGACCTGTAGCCGAAATTCAGTTTCTTGGCTTCATTTATCCTGCCTATGAACAGATCATGACCCATGCCTCACGGCTGCGTTCCAGAACAATGGGACATTACACCGTACCAATCGTAATCCGTGCTCCTTATGGGGCGGGGGTTCGGGCTCCTGAAATTCATTCCGACAGCACGGAAGCGATTTTTACACATATGCCGGGCTTGAAAGTCGTCTGTCCCGCTTCGCCATCGGATGCAAAAGGCCTTTTGATTGCCGCTATCGAAGACCCTGATCCTGTTTTATATTTGGAACCGATGCGATGCTATCGTTCTTCGAGGGAAGAAGTAGCGGAAGGGAAATATACGGTTGAAATCGGGAAAGCGAAAAAGGTCCAGGAAGGGGAGGACGTAACTGTCATCACCTGGGGGGCAATGGTACCCGTCGCCGCTCAGGCAGTAAAAGAGATGGAAGCGACAGGTGTTTCCTGTGAACTTATCGATCTCCGAACGTTGTATCCAATCGACCGGGATACGATTGCCGAATCTGTCCAAAAAACCGGGCGGACAGTCATTGTCCATGAAGCCCACGGGACAGGAGGAGTGGGGAACGATGTGCTGGCTATCGTCAATGATACTTCTTTCCTGTATCAAAAGGCTCCAGTCGAGCGGGTAACAGGTTTTGATTCCCCGGTTCCATTTTTCAGCTTCGAAGATGAATATCTGCCGACACCTGCAAGGGTGAAATATGCGATTGAAAAGGTGATCAAGTTTTAACAGGGGAGGATGACGATGGTTGAGATAAAGCTTCATGATATCGGGGAAGGGATGACCGAAGCAGAGGTTACACATTTTCTTGTGAAGCCTGGGGACGAGGTGGTTGTCGATCAACCGGTGGTAGAAGTTTCTACGGATAAAATGACAGCGGAAATCCCGGCCCCGCAGCAAGGGGTCGTAAAGGAACTGTTAGTGGAAGAAGGAAAGACCATTTCCATCGGGACTACAGTGGTAGTGCTTGAAACAGCCCGAGAAGCGGAGCGGGAAACCGCCGCTACGCTGGAAATAGAGAAAGAACCGGTGAAAGCAGAAACACCGTTTGTGCAAAGTTTTGAAGTTACCGCTCCGGACCGGCGTGTCAAGGCTGCTCCATACACGAGAAAGGTGGCCCGCGAGCTTGATGTAGATATTGAACAGGTGAAAGGGACAGGTGTCAGGGGGAGGATTACAGTAGACGATGTCAAACGCTTCGCTGCTGTACCGGAACCTGAGCACTCCCATCAGGTTAAAGAGCAAAAGGTAAGTGTGGAATCAGTGGATGAGTCGGAGATGATACCATTCCGGGGAAGAAGGAAGCAGATTGCTAATAAAATGACGCAGTCCCTTTTCACTATTCCACATTGCACCCACTTTGAAGAAATAGATGTCACCGAATTGCTTGATATCAGACAAGAACTGAAGCAGGAAAAACTGGCTATTTCCGCGACAGCCTTTTTTATCAAAGCAGTATCCGTGGCGCTTCAGGAGTTTCCGGTTTTCAATTCCAGGCTCGATGAAGAGAACGAAGCCATCCGGCTGGTAAAAGAGCATCATATTGGAATTGCTACGGATACAGCAGAGGGACTGATTGTCCCCGTACTTAAAAATGTAGAGAAGAAGTCATTGCAGACTATCCATGAAGAGATGAAAGAATTGACACAAAAAGCTGGCGAGAATCGACTGAAGCGAGAGGAAATGACAGGAAGCACATTTACCATCAGCAATGTCGGCCCGCTGGGAGGCAGTATCGGGGCTACCCCGATCATCAATTATCCAGAAGTCGGACTGATGGCTTTTCATAAAACAAAAAAGCGTCCGATGGTGGTTAATGAAAATGAAATAGCGATCCGTTCCATGATGAATATTTCGATGGTTTTCGATCATCGAGTGGCAGACGGTGGCACGGCTGTTGCGTTTACCAACCGGGTGCAGGCCTTAATTGAACGTCCGTATTTACTATTAATTGACTTGAAATGATAAGAATTTTTATTAATTGATTATGGAGGGATCACGAATGAAAGAACAAGTGACGAAAAAGCAGGCGCCAGAAGCGGCTGAGGATTTTTTTCCAGTCAAAGAAGTAGACTATTTGGAGTATTACACTGGTAACGCCAAGCAGGCAGCCCATTTCTTCTGTACCGCATTCGGGTTTGAACCAGTCGCTTATTCCGGATTGGAAACAGGTAATCGCGAAACGGTTTCCTATGTGCTGCAACAGCGCAAGGTCAGAATAGTTGTGACGGGTACATTGACAGAAAGCAGCAGAGTTGCTGAATTCACGAAAAAGCATGGGGATGGGGTGAAAGACGTCGCCCTGACGGTAGACGATGTCGATAAAGCTTATAAAGAAGCGGTATCCCGTGGTGCCATTGAAATCACACCACCATTCACGATTGATGATGAGTACGGAACAGTGAAAAAAGCGGTGATTGGCACGTATGGCGATACCATCCACACGCTCGTAGAGCGCAAAGATTATAAAGGGGTGTTCATGCCTGGATTCCTTCCTGCAGATTTCGAAATCCCGCATCAATCCACTGGCATTGCCGCTATCGACCATGTAGTCGGAAATGTAGAGCGGATGGAAGAATGGGTGTCTTATTATGAAAAAGTCATGGGCTTTAAGGAAATGCGCCACTTCTCAGATGAAGATATTACAACCGAATATTCCGCGCTGATGTCAAAAGTGATGCATAACGGCGGACGGATCAAATTCCCGATCAACGAACCAGCTGAAGGCAAAAAGAAGTCCCAAATTGAAGAGTACCTTGATTTCTATAACGGACCTGGTGTCCAGCACATCGCCTTGATTACTGGGGATATCGTCGACACGGTAACCAAGCTGCGTGAAAATGGCGTGGAATTTCTCAATACCCCAGATGCTTACTACGATGAGCTCACTGATCGTGTGGGAGAAATTGACGAAGAAATAGATAAATTGAGAGAGTTGAAGATTTTAGTAGACCGTGATGATGAAGGGTATCTATTACAGATTTTCACAAAACCGATCGTCGACCGTCCTACCATGTTCATCGAAATCATCCAACGTAAAGGGGCTCGCGGCTTCGGAGAAGGAAACTTCAAAGCCTTATTCCAGTCCATCGAACGGGAACAAGAACGACGAGGTAATCTATAAGGCCGGAACAAATAAAAGGAAGGGAGAATAGTATAGTATTCTCCCTTTTTTTACTAGAAATAGACTTATAGGAAAGTGTGGGGATGGAGTATGGAAATTAAACCGGATAGTCTAGCCTGGAAAGACGCTTATAAACTTTTGATCGGCTCCGTACTGCCGAGGCCGATTGCTTTCGTTTCTACAGTCGATACACAAGGAAACGCGAATCTGGCTCCGTTCAGCTTTTTTACCGGGATCTGTGCCGATCCGATGCTGGTGTGCTTCGCGCCGATGCTGCGGGGTACAGATGGAGAAAAGAAGGATACATTACGGAACATTGAAGCGACGAAGGAGTTTGTCATTAACGTTGTCAGTGAAGATTTCGTAGAACAAATGAATAACACCGCGATCGAATACCAGTATGGTACCGATGAATTCGAGGCTGCCCTTTTAACGAAAGTAGCGAGTGCCTCCGTTAAGCCGCCTCGTGTGAAAGAAAGCAGGGTACATTTGGAGTGCGAGCTTCATGAGCTGCTCCATTTCGGAAATGAGCCAGGAGCCGGCAGCCTGGTGATCGGAAAGGTAAAGGTTGTTCAAGTCAACGATGATTTATACGAAAACGGGCGAATCGATACAGATAAATTGAATCCGATTGGACGGCTGGCGGGACAGAATTATACAAAAGCAATTGCCGAAACATTTACGTTAGAACGAAAGAAAAGCTCTGAGGGATTGAAATGAAATATATCACGTTCCGCAACAAACGAGGGGATATAGCTGCAGGCTGGATAGATACAGAGATAATAGTGGATATGCACGAGGCTTCAAATGGAGAATTACCAGATCAACTAGTGACATTCATTGAAAATGAAAAAGAGTATCGTGAACTGGTCCATACATTGGCGAATACAGTGCAAGCCGGTGATAAAGGAGTCTATCATTTGGATGATGTAGAGTTGCTGGCGCCTTTGCCTCGGCCTGTCAGTGTCCGTGATTTCTATGCTTTTGAAGAACACGTGAAGACAGCGCGGGGAAAGCGCGGATTGGAGGTCGTGCCGGAATGGTATGAGGTTCCTGTCTTTTACTTTTCTAATCATCTGGCTATTAAAGGTCCTGAAGAAGAAGTAGCGCGGCCAAAAAATTGTGAATGGCTTGATTACGAATTGGAAATCGCCTGTGTCATTGGTAAACAAGGCCGGAATATAGCTGCTGCAGAGGCGGATGATTACATATTCGGCTATTGCATCATGAACGATTGGAGTGCCCGGGACTTGCAGCGGAAGGAAATGAAGGTGGGGCTTGGACCTGCCAAGGGAAAAGATTTCGCTACCTCGATTGGACCGTGGCTGGTCACGAAAGATGAGCTTGCTGCTTTTCAAAAAGACGGGCGTTATGACTTGAAAATGAAAGCGGAAGTAAATGGAGAGGTCCTTTCGGAGGGCAACTTTGAGACAATTCATTATACATTTGCTGAGATGATCGAGCGTGCTTCAGCAGATGTCACGCTCTTCCCCGGAGAATTAATCGGTTCAGGCACGGTGGGTACTGGCTGTATCTTAGAGTTAGGAACCGATGTCCACCGATGGCTGGAACCGGGGGATGAAGTTTCCCTTGAAATTACAGGGTTAGGAAAACTATTGAATAAAATTATTTAAGCAGTTGAAGGAGGGAGCAGGGTGTTTTATCGCAGTTTAGGGGAGATCCCCCATAAGCGACATACGATGTTCAAAAAAGAAGACGGGACGTTATTTCGTGAACAAGTGATGGGAACAAAAGGGTTTTCAGGGACGCAGTCCATTCTTTACCATCATCACATGCCGACTGAGGTAACAAAAGCGAAGCGATTGTATCATTACCTGCCTGAATACGAAGAACAGGATGCACTGAGGCACCGCCATTTCTTGACGCCGGAAGCTGATAGAGGCGGAAATGCTTTGGATGCTCGCAATTATACGCTGGGAAATGAAGATTTATTAATGGGCACCATGAAAGTGACCGAACCGATGGACGCTTTTTATCGCAATGGGGATGGCGATGAAATGTTGTTCATCCATACTGGATCAGGAAGAATTGAAAGTATGTTCGGTACGATTACTTACCGCAAAGGTGATTATATTGTTATCCCGATTGGAACCATTTATCGACTGGTCCCTGAGGATGAGGATCTTATCTTCTTTGTAGAGTCATTCAGCCAGATTACTACACCGAGGCGCTACCGGAATGAATATGGTCAGTTATTGGAACATAGTCCATTTTGTGAGCGGGACATCCGTGGACCGGAAAAGTTAGAATCCTATGATGAAAAGGGAGAATTTGAAGTACTTACTAAATCCCGCGGGTATGTGCATAAACATATCTTCAACCACCATCCTCTGGATGTCGTCGGGTGGGACGGTTATTTATATCCATGGGTGTTCAATGTAGAAGACTTCGAACCAATTACGGGACGAATCCATCAGCCGCCTCCAGTACACCAGACATTTGAGGGGCATAACTTTGTCGTTTGTTCGTTTGTTCCACGGCTGTTCGACTACCATCCGGAGTCAATTCCAGCTCCGTACTATCACAGTAATGTGAACAGTGACGAAGTGCTTTATTATGTGGAAGGGAACTTCATGAGCAGGAAAGGGATTAATGAGCGTTCGATTACCCTGCATCCGAGCGGAATTCCGCATGGACCCCATCCTGGTACGACAGAAGCGAGCATTGGCAAAATAGAAACCCTGGAGCTTGCGGTCATGGTCGATACATTCCGGCCGCTTAAAGTAGTCAAAAATGCAAAGGGTTATGAGGACTCGAACTATATGTATACCTGGGTTGAATAATTGCATTACGGTCGAAGCTGCAGTCTGTGGCTTCGATATTTTTATGGATTGCGCTTTTATTCTTGGTAGCGCTTCTCGTTGCTGTACTTCTGGGTACACCTGAGCAACAGGAAATTGTTAGAAATTGTATCAACGACATTCTCGGCACCATCTAAACAAAGTGAGCTCTTTGGGGGATTCATTCTATATTCCCCAGAGGGTTACATTAACAACTATCTACAAAGAGAGGTGAATATAAATGTCTGAGGAAAACAATCAGTCAGAGCAACAAAAAAAAAGAAACCTCCATAGATATGGATGGGGTGTGGAAAGCTGCAGCAGCATTGCTAAAAGATGATACTGTGACGAACGCGCTTTCCGGGTTGAAACAGTTGGAGTTTACCACATCTGATTTGAATATGGACGGAATATTAAAAAAATATTCAGAACAAACATCTGAAAAGCTTGAAGAATTGAAAGCCCAAGTAAGTATGATGAATAAGCAATTAGAGGAGTTAAAGGAAAGAGTGGAGGAAGTCAAAAGCCAGTATAATGAGGAGCAGGACAAATAGGTTAAGATAATTTCCAACATATATAGTCAAAAAAATAACAGTCATTTCGATAATAAAATGAGAATCATTATACTATTTTTGAGATTTTGTGGTATCATTAGGGTGATACAGACATAAGGTAAGAAGACCGCAGCGCCAACTGCGGTCATATGGATATCGATTCCCCCAGGGGATCGGCCGTCAGGAATAGACCTCTCCCAATCAACTTGTCCAGGGTTAATAGGGAGGTCTATTTTTTATTGGTCAGTTTGATGACCAGGGCGAGCAACGTAAGAATAAAGGTGCCGAACGCAAGCATCACCATCAGGACTTCATACGTACCCATCATAGGCGTCACCCCCTTCTTCTTAGGACATGGGGCTAGCCGACCTCTCCCTACAAGATCGATATCTATTTACAAGGATACCATATATTTCACAAAAGGGGAACAAACGTTCTGTAATTAGGGATAAATATGCAAGATATAGGAGAAAAGTATGCTATTAAACATGGAAATAGTTCATAAGGTCATCTGTCTTCGATAGAGTGTTTGTGGATGTATTAGAGACATTTTGGCTGCGCATTTTATACATAGGAACAACATAGGCACACCGCCCCGATCAACTGACCGGAGGCGGTGTTTCTTTTTAGCACTTTAAGAAAGTTTAACCTTGTTAAAGGATTAAAGTATAAGAAAATACTAGTGAATTTGTCTTGGTTTTCGTTTTCTGGATTTTAAATCGTCCAGCCGTTTGATGAGACCTACACCGAAGTCTGCTCCGACATTCTGGCTGTAGTTTTCATTGAATATGCCTCGGGATGACTCGTAAGCGGAAGACCCATGTTCGGAGAAGTCCAGCCCGGCGACCTCTTCTTCACGGGACACACGGATGGATCCGAATCTAGTCACAATGACCAAAGCGACGGAGGTAGCAGCCATCGTCCATGCAATCACAGCAGCTATACCGATTGCTTGCACGCCGAGTAGTGCTGCCCCGCCGCCGTAAAGTAATCCTCCTTCTACAGAGAATATACCGACAGCGAGTGTTCCCCAAATTCCGCAAACACCGTGTACTGCGATAGCTCCGACAGGGTCGTCGATTTTCAATACGCGATCGAATAATTGGACAGCTTCCACTAAGATAATTCCGGCAATCAATCCGATGATAGTAGCTCCAATTGGTGATACGTTGGCTGTACCTGCTGTAATTCCTACTAAACCGGCAAGTGCTCCATTAAGTGTCAGAGAAGCATCGATTTGTTGAAATTTAATGTAGGAGTAAGCGGCAGAAGCGATGACTCCCCCAGAGGCAGATAGCAAGGTGGTGGCAATTACTGCTGGGATCAAAGCTGGATCTGCAGCCAGGGTACTTCCGCCATTGAATCCAAACCAGCCGAACCATAGGATGAAGACCCCGAGTGCTCCTAGTGGAATGTTGTGGCCGGGGATGACATTTACTCTGCCGTTCGTATATTTGCCAAGTCGTGGTCCCAGGAATAGGACGGTTATGATTGCTCCCAAGGCTCCAGTCAAGTGGACAACAGTGGAGCCGGCAAAGTCGATGAATCCCAATTCAGCCAGCCAGCCTCCTCCCCAAATCCAATGACCGACAATCGGATAAATCAGACCAGTCATAAATACAGTCAGCATCAGGTATGAACCTAGCTTCATCCGTTCGGCGACAGCACCAGAGATGATAGTGGCACATGTAGCTGCAAATACAGCCTGGAAAACGAAGAAACCGATTTGATCACTGTGTCCGTTTAAAAGGAAACCGTTAGAACCTATGAAGCCGCCCAGTGATTCACCGAACATGAATCCATAGCCTGCTAAGAAGTAAAGGACGGAGGCGATTGACATCGTCATGAGGTTTTTCATTAAGATGTTCAGTGCGTTTTTAGATCTGGTAAAACCTGTTTCTACCATAGCAAATCCGGCATGCATGAAAAATACCAGGAACGCAGCGATCATCATCCAGACCATATCTACTGAACTGACCACAGATTCAACAGAGGGAGAGGCATAAGCAAAGGTTGGAATCACCATTAATCCAGTTGATAATGATATGATTTTTTTCTTCATTTTTATATCTTCCTTCCTGTTTAAATTAAGGCTTTTTTTCCTTGTTCGCCGGTGCGGATACGATAAACGTCTTCGATCGGGTGGATGAATATTTTGCCGTCACCGACTTGATCGGTAGCACATGTCTGCAAAATGACATCGACGAGTCCTTCCACTTCATGGTTTTCACATACCATTTCTACCTTCACTTTCGGGTAAAGTTTGACCTCATAACGATTGCCCCGGAAGATACCTTCCTGGCCTTTTTGCTGGCCACATCCGGCTACTTCAGATACCGTCAACCCGTTTATTCCCATGCTGTCAAGGTTCTGCCGTAATGACTGGAAGGCTTCCGGGCGAATGATAGCCTCAATCTTTTTCATGATTAGCTCCTCCTTAAAAATCTATATGTTAGTTTTTATAACATATAGTGTTATGTTTATTTATAATACCGTTAATTTTCTGAAAAATCAAGAACTAAATTTAATCAATGTAAAGAAAGTTAACATGAAGCAATAAAAAAAGACCTGCTCAACAATTGAGCAGGAAGGTGGGTCACAATTCATCAAATCCATTATCCTCAGAAACTTTGGTATATTGTCTTGATTTCTGTTCAAAAAAGTCCGATTTACCTTCGTCTACCTCTTGATAAGCCCTTATCCATTTTAATGGATTTTTATCATAGCCAGGGAATGGTTTGTCTGCGCCCATTTGTTTGCTGCGTTTATTGGCCATGAACTTAATATAGGCCTCAAGATCAGTCATTGGTATTTCGGGGAATTTATCTCCAATGATATAATTTCCCCATTTGATTTCCAGTTCTGCGGCTTTACGGAACGTCTCTTCAACAAATTGGTGGTACCTTTGCTTATCTATGTCCGGGTGTTCTTTTAATGTTTCCTTGAAAATATTGGCGAACAGGGTAACGTGAATTTGTTCGTCACGGTTGATATAGTTGATCATTGTACTAGTCGAAACCATCTTCCCATTGCGAGCGAGATTGTAGAAGAACGAGAACCCTGCATAAAAGAACAATCCTTCCAGTACTACATCATAAACCAGTGATTCTAAAAACGTTTCAGGTGAAGGGTTATCCGCGAATGCTTGGTATCCTTGGATAATGAAGTCGTTCCGTTCGATCAGCACATCATCATGTTTCCAGTATTCAAAAATGGTGTTTTGTTCTTGTTGTTCTACCAATGAAGATAGTACATAGGAATAAGATTGATTATGGACTACTTCTTGGAATGAGAGTACCTGCATCAGCGCTGTAAGGCTTGAGTCTGTTAAATAATCCGCTATTTTACTGGAGTAATCCGTTTGAATCGAGTCTAGAAATGCGAGTAAACCAATGATTTTTTTGAACGTATCCTGTTCTTGCCCGCTCAACGTATTCCATTGTCTGATATCGTTGCTCATGTTGATTTCATTAGGAATCCAGAAGTTTGCGAGCATGTTCTTGTACATTGGATAAGCCCATGGAAAACGTATATCATCCCAATTGAGCACATTCGAGCTTTTTCCATTGATGATCCCGGTAGATGCGTTAGGCGCCTGATGATCTGCTATTTTACGTCGCTTTAAGGTGTTAGTCATGTCTGAACCTCCTTAAGATGAACAGCTTTCACATTCAAAATCTTGCTGACTCGAAGTTGAGCGTGTATAGTAGGTGGTTTTCAACCCGCTTTTCCAGGCACTAAGATGTAAATGAAGCAGCTCTTTTGCTTTGATTGTGTTTTTGACATAAAAATTGAACGATATGGACTGGTCGATATATTTTTGCCTTGCACTGTTTTGCTCGATGCTTGTATGTTGGTCGATTTCATGTGCGGCTTTATAGTACCAGTAAGTTTCCGGTGATAAATCAGGAGCTGTCACTGGTATCTTATAGTCTTTTTTCTCTTCGGAATAAAACTTTTTGAAAATAGGGTCGATACTGGCGGTGCTTCCGGCGATCAGTGAGGTACTGGAATTAGGAGCGATCGCCATCAAGTAACCATTTCTGATTCCATGTTCAGACACATCCCTCTGAAGGTTATCCCAATCGATTTTTGAATTACTTCTGAGGTCGCGCTTCGTAAAATACTCACCAGATTCCCAATCCGACCTTTGGAAAGCAGGATAGGAACCTTTTTCCCTGGCCAGATCCATACTTGCCTGAATCGTATAATAAGCGATTTTTTCATAAACTTCATGGGTGTAGTGAACCGCTTCTTCTGATTCCCATTTGATTTGCTTAAGGGCAAGCAGATGAGCCCAGCCGAATGTTCCAAGTCCTATACTGCGATATTTCTGATTGGTTAGTTTGGCTTGCATCACAGGGATGGTGTTCTGGTCGATGACATTATCAAGCATTCTGACCTGAATAGGAACCAGCCTTTCCAGGACATCATCTGGTACCGCTTTTCCAAGATTGATACTGGATAAGTTACAGACCACAAAATCACCCGGATCCCGGACGATATGCAGCTTGCCATCTTTGACATATTGCTCTTCTTGAATTGTAGGGCTTTGATTCTGCGTGATTTCGGTGCAGAGGTTGCTGCAATAAATCATCCCTGCATGGCTGTTGGGATTTTGGCGATTCACTTCATCACGATAAAACATATAAGGTGTTCCGGTTTCTAATTGACTGACCATGATGCGTTTCATGATTTCAATAGCTGGAACACATTTTTTTGATAGAGCTGGATGATTAATACAAGCCTGGTATTTTTCCCGGAACGACCCTTCACCTTTATTTTCGTCATAGAAGTCTTCTAAGAAAAATCCCATGATTTCTTTGACTTCATGCGGGTCGAATAAGTACCAATCGTCTCTTGCTTCAACAGCTTCCATAAAAATGTCCGGGATGCATACACCGGAAAACAAGTCATGAGTTCGCTGGCGTTCATCTCCGTTATTTAGGCGGGCATCCAAAAAAGAAAATATGTCTTTATGCCATATATCAAGATAAACGGCAATCGCTCCCTGGCGTTGGCCCAGCTGGTCAACGCTTACTGCCGTGTTATTCAGTTGCTTCATCCAGGGAATCACGCCTGACGATACGCCGCTGAAACCTTTGATATCGCTTCCACGTCCTCTTATTTTACCGAGATAGACTCCGATGCCGCCGCCGTGTTTGCTTAAGTTGGCGGTGTCTGTATTACTATCAAAGATAGATTGCAAGCTGTCATCTATCGTATCGATGAAGCATGAACTCAGCTGTCCATAACTTTTCCCGGCATTAGCCAGGGTAGGAGTGGCGACTGTCATGTACAGGCTGCTGAGTGCCCAATAAGCTTCTTTAATAAGCAGCAGGCGTTGCGATTTCTTTTCTTTTTCCATTAGAGTCATGGCAATGATCATGAATCGTTCCTGAGGTAATTCAAACAGCCTGTCTTGTTTATCTTTTGCAAGGTAACGGTCATGCAGCGTTTTCAGTCCAATATAAGTAAACAGCTTATCTCGCTCTGGCAGGATGGCCTGTTCCAGGTCTGTAATTTCAGAGATGGTGTAGGTATCCAGCAAGTTAGGATGGTAAATACCCTCGTCAATCATCCTTGTGATCATTTGATGAAAGTCACGGTATGGGGCGGTATTGTTCCTGTTATTCGCAGCGGTCCTATACATGTTTTCAAGCTGCAATTCGGCAGCGAAATAAGTCCAGTCAGGGTTTTGCTCGTCAATTAAAGCAAGGCTTTCTAAAATTAAATGGTTCGCTTGTTCGGAATTAGAAATGGTATCAATGGTAGTTAATCTTTCTTTGATAGGATTCAAATCCAGATGGGGAAAGCTGTTCTCTCTTGCTTTCAACCAACTATTCCAATCGATATGGTGAGGGGCATATGTTTGTTCCATGGTTTCACTCCTTTTAACATAATAAAAAAAACCGCTCATTTGAGCGGATGAAACCATGGAACAAGGAGAAGGTATCGACAATGCGCATAGACGGTCTCTTCATTCCATCGTTTCATCTTCTCAATCCCCGAAGAAGTCGAAACTTGATGCGAATAGAGACAGGTCTCCTGACTTGTGCTTTCGCCTAATCCGGTCCTTCCCGCACATCTCGTGCACAGTGGATTTCCGTTTCGTCAGCACTTACAGTTGCGGGGGCAGTTCTGGCTTCACACCAGATTCCCTATTAAGCCTTGTGGCATCCGCTATTCGCTGATACTATATATTGTGTTTGTGTTGTTGTTAAAATAGCTTATCTTGTGTTTTAATAATAACGAACTCAACAGCTATATGCAAGATTTTTCTCGCGAAAGGATTTATACATAAACTGTAGAATTATATTATGTAGCGTACAGACAGGAGGAAGAAGGCATGAATAAGAAGTTTGCATGGCATAAAGAAGCTGAACGACAATGGGACGATCGCGTTGATTTTTGGAACCAGAATAGTAAAGACATGTGGGATGAAGGAAGTCGGAAGACGATCATTCCCTTTATTCAAAAACATATTGCACCAGATGCTTCCATCGCAGACATCGGCTGCGGGGATGGGTATGGATCCTATCGTTTGCATCAAGCAGGGTATCAAGTGACAGGAATCGATATTTCTCCAGCGATGGTTGAAAGGGCCAAACGTCAGCTGGAGATGGAGGAATTGACGTTTATGCAGGGGGACCTGGCTGGATTGGATATAGACAAAGAAAGTTTTGATGCCATCATGGCGATCAATTGTCTGGAATGGACAGAGGTTCCTTCTGATGGCTTAAAAGAAATGATACGAATCCTTCGTCCAGGCGGAAAATTATGCATTGGGGTTCTCGGTCCGACAGCGGCCCCGCGTAAAAATAGTTACCGCCGGTTATATGGGGAAGACGTCATCTGCAATACAATGATGCCGTGGGAATTTGAAACGCTGGCTGAAGAAATGGGCTTGAAAGTCATCGATGGTCACGGTGTATATAAACGTGGAGTGAGTGATAAACGGCTGAAGGGCCTACCGGTTGAATTACAGCAAGCACTGACTTTCATGTGGGTATTCATGCTGGAGAAATAATTGACCATATCTGAAGCCGATATCCCGAAGCGGCTCTAGTCAGTTAGTCAATGGATCAAGGTAAAATAGCATGGATCTATTTACTTTGTGTGTTTAACTTTTCTTCCCTTAAGGAAAACTAACCAAAACGGAAGGAGAGATAATAGCGATGAACAGTCAAGAGCTAAAAGATAAAGTGCTCCAGGTATTGGAGAATAACAAGGTAGGAACTTTGGCAACGGTGAAAAATAACCGGCCACATTCCCGTTATATGACGTTTTTTAATAAAGAATTAACGTTATATACCCCGACCAATAAAGAAACCCATAAAGCTGAAGAAATAGAAGCTAACCCCTATGTGCATATCCTGATAGGATATCAAGGAGAGGGGGTTGGTGATGCCTACCTTGAAGTGGAAGGGAAAGCGGAAATTCAAGAAGATAAAGAGCTGAAGGAACAGTTTTGGAATGATTATATGAAAAATTGGTTCGATGGCCCGGAGGATCCGGAATACATTATTCTTAAAATCACCCCAGAACAGGTGAGGCTGATGAGTAAAGGAGATACTACACCACAAACCCTGGAACTATAAGAACAAAAGCGCAAGCGCCTTGCTCACCCCCGACAAGCTTAAGTCAAGTCTCGCCGTGACGTTTTTTGTCACAGAGAGGATTGACTTAAGACCTCGAGGGGGTAGGCGCTGGAGCTGGATGTGGCCCACTGCAAAATATTATCCACAACCATCATTTTTTATAATTTCCTAGACTATAAAAAAACCGCGCCCTGGCTTAGCTGGGTCGCGATTTTTTATTCAGTTGGTACTTGCACTTCTTAATGATGCAATGCATGCTGAATCGTTTCATTCAATACGTTCAATACATGTTCGTCATCATGAGAGTAGTAGATGGAAGTTCCTTCACGCCGGAACTTAACAAGGCGCAAGTTTTTTAAGAAACGTAATTGATGGGAAACAGTCGATTGACGTAAATGGAGTTGTTCAGAAATTTCGTTGACACTGAACTCCCGATTGAATAACAAATTCAATATACGAATTCTTGTTGGGTCCGATAGTGCTTTAAATGTTTGAGACACGAGAAATAATGTTTCCTCGTCCAGATCTACATAGTTAGAATCATCCATGCTGCACCTCTCCTTTTTCGTCATCGTTTTCCATTACGGAACATCGTTCATCCTCATACTCGATCTCGATCGTAATATGGTCTAAGTGGATAGGTTCGATGATTTCCTTTACTTGCTCTTTGATTGTACATACTTGGTCTTTAGTAGCCCCTTTAGGCACTACGATATGAGTGGAGAAAGCGTGATGCTCCCCATCCAGGGACCAAAGGTGGGTATGGTGCGTCGACTCTACATTCGGCAGTTGGTTCATTTTTTCAATGATATCCTGGTAATCGATATTTTCAGGGACGCCTTCTAAAAACAAGCGCATCGTTTTAAACAGATTCTTCACTATGTTATATAAAATAAAGATCGTGATACCAATGGATGCGATTGGATCAAGAATTGGTAAATCTGCAAAGAACATGATGATACTGACCAGCAGGACAGCTGCCCAACCCAAAACATCTTCAAGCAGATGCCAGGTCATCACTTTCGAATTCATCGATTCTCCGCCGCGCAGCCGGAAGACAGCAGCACCATTGACGATAATACCTAATATGGCAAGGATGATCATTCCGCCCGCATCTGGCTGCTCGGGGTTTAGTAACTGTGGAATGGCTTCTGTTAAAATGAAGACCGACCCTACAATCAAAACTATGCTGTTGATCAAGGTGGCCAATAAAGAAAAACGTTTGTAGCCAAAAGAGAAACTCTTCGTTTTCCCTTTTTTAGAGAAATTCTGCAGGAACCAGGCAAGCCCTAAAGACAAGGAGTCACCTAAATCATGCAGTGCATCCGATAAGATAGCCATGCTATTTGTCATTATGCCGCCGATGATTTCTATGATAGTGAATGCGAAATTTAGAAAGAATGCCACTTTTATATTACCTGTCGTATGGTCATGGTGATGATGGTGGTGTGACATGCTAAGCCCTCTTTTCTTTAACATGTTTATATGAGTATATGTGCATATATGTATCGTATGTAAACTAAACAGAAATGTCAACAATAATTAGAGAGCAGTAACAATGATAATTCATATTTTATGCGCTACAATGTACGATAACTTATATCTTTTGGAGGTGGAGAATGCTAATAGTCCAGCCTTACATCGATACAGTCAGGAAAGTCGACATTGATGGACAACGTTATGTGGAAACCAATCATGAACTGGTTATGACTGAAACGGAAATCACTTCGCGTGACTATCGTTTTGCCTTGAAAAACGTCTTTGATATCTCTTACCGCCCAGTCAGGGATGGGGTAGGATTATTGTACTTACACACGAATCAGGGGGTTGTCCCATTCAAACTAAACACGCCCCCTGATGAATTCATTGCTGCCTACAAATCAATCAGATCGCGTTAGGAGTCAGTAGGTTGGACCTTTAAGAGTCTGCGTTCAGCCTTGTAGTAATCAAATTCATGATCGGTCATTAAAGCCAGATCATATAATTTATCTAATAAATATTTCCTGTCCATGTCATAAATGAACTCAGTGCCGATATGATCCACCGTATTATTGGCGAAATCCCAAAGGGTATCATGTTTGTCCGGGTCGATGGATTGGGCTGCCAAAGTAAGCGCGACTATTATTTCAGTGATAATGGGATAATTTTCTCGCGCATAATGCCGTATATACCCGAATCCTCGATATAAATAATAACCAAAGTCCTCGGAGTCCATGATAATCCGCACTTGTTCAGCCGAATCCTGCAAATAAGGGGTGAAGGTGATGTAACTATCAACCGAAACAAGCAGGTCTGCCATCTGGTGAATCGTGTTGATAGTAGTGTTCGGATCATTATTACCGATACCTTTGACCCCGATTTCAGCAAGCTTGGTCATTCCCATTTTGATGTCCTGAATCTCCGTTTCTTTATGACCGATTTCAATGAGGCTGCGATATTTTACTTCATCTATATTATCTTTACCTGGGCCCCAATAGGAAAAGAGACGGTTATTTTCTAAGGTGAAATCACCGACTTTGGTATGTAGCTTGATGATGATATCATCTTTTCTTGCTTCTTCTAATATAGTATTGAATTGAATTAATTGGATGTACCCTACTCGTGGAGCGGTGGCAATCACCTCTTCGCCTTTGTAGCGATCATATAAGTCACCGGGTTCTTTGGTCCGGAATTCCTCTAATTCATTACGGAGCGACTCTCTAATGATTTCTTTTGAAGCATCGTTCATCGTAATGGTTATATTATGCACCTGCATCCAGGTGACAGCATGGTTAATGAAGAAAATAAAAACCATTACGGTTAGAAAAGCGAGAAATACTGTTGTCCCGGGGATGGCTACAAAGTATTCATTCCGTTGGCTGGTGACAAACAGGAAGACGACGAGCACATAGACAAAGCTTCCATGGAAAATCCCAAGTACATGCTGTGTACTCCGATCAGCCACGAAGTTTACCAGCATCCGAGGTGAAAATTGTCCGCTGAATGTCGTCAAAACGACAAGGATGGAGTTCAACGTAAAGGCACTTAGAGTCAGAATGCCTCCGATAAGGGCGGCCAGCAACGTTTGAGAAGAAGTGGCCTGAGCATGGAAGAAAGAAGGAACATATTGTGAGATTTCCACTTGGTAATCCAAATAAAGTGTTATGGCAATAAGAAATAAAGCCGATGCAACATAGATAAAAGGTGTGAACCATAACGTATTTTGAAGCTCATGCTGACGCTGTCGTTTAGACATCTGAAAATACTTTCGCAGTTCGATCGGCAAAAATTTACTCAACATGCTCGCATACCCCTTTATAACTATAATAATTATTGAATAATAGGCAGTTTCCCTATCTAAAGTCGGATAAAACCGGAAATGAAAGTGTAAGGGTAATATTTTCTAGTTTCTAACAATCGTAAACATTTATTCGATCACACGAAGGAGTGAAAGCTATTGGAATGGAAACAACAGGCTTTTCAACAATTATCTAATAAGAAGTTATACCAAATCCTGAAATTAAGGGTGGATATATTTGTAGTAGAACAAGAATGCGCGTATCCAGAGATGGATGGCCACGATGAAGCTTCCACACATCTATGGGTTGAGGAAGATGATGAAATCATTGCTTATTGTCGGCTAGTACCTGCAGGAGACAAGTATCCTTATGTTTCGATAGGGAGAGTGCTGGTCAACCGGGATTACCGGAGTCAGGGGTATGCGCAGCAGCTTATGAATAAAGCTATTGCAGCTATAAAAGACCAGGGTGAGGCGAAGGAAATATTCCTTCAGGGTCAAGAGCATCTTCTCCATTTTTACAGCTCTTTCGGTTTCAAGGAAATCTCACATGTCTATATGGATGATGGCATCCCCCATGTGGATATGTTGTTGAAGCTTGATTGATACCTGAACCATATTGCTTGAGCATCTCGATTGTTTGAATTCTTCTACAAGGTGGAAAATAAGATATGTATCACAAAACATTGGAGGTATATAACGATGAGCCAAGAACAGTTCACGAAACAATATATCAACGGAGAATGGGTACAAGGCTCAAGCGATAAAAAGGTAGAAAATATCAATCCTTATACAGAAGAAGTGATTGGAGTCATCCCTTCAGCTAATGCAGAGGATTTGGATAAAGCATATAAAGGCGCAAAACAGGCACAAAAAGAATGGGAGAAGTTGCTTCCCGCTGAAAAACAAGCCTATTTTGAAAAACTTGTCCAGGTGATGGATAAACGTAAAGAGGAAATCATCGACTGGCTGGTCAAGGAATCAGGCAGTACAAAAATCAAATCAGAAATTGAATTTCAGGTAGCCAAAGCGATTGTGAAGGAGTCTGTTTCCTTTCCGACACGGATGACAGGCACGCTTTTACCTTCCAATACGCCTGGCAAAGAAAACCGTGTGTATCGTAAAGCGAAGGGAGTAGTAGGTGTCATCGGTCCGTGGAACTTCCCATTCCATTTGGCGTTGCGTTCGATCGCTCCTGCAATTGCAACTGGTAATACGGTAGTAGTGAAACCTGCATCGGATGCGCCGGTTACTGCTGGCCTTTTGATTGCGGACTTATTTGAAGAAGCTGGCTTTCCGGCAGGTGTGTTGAATGTAGCTGTCGGCCGCGGTTCTGAAATCGGAGATGACTTCCTGACTCATCCGATTCCAAAAGTATTTTCCTTTACAGGTTCCACAGAAGTAGGCAGTCATATCGGTGAGCTTGCAGGGAAAAACATTAAAGAAACTACGCTGGAACTTGGCGGTAATAATGCCATGATTGTTCTCGAAGACGCGGATATCGATAAGGCTGTAGAAGCAGCTGCATTTGGAAAATACCTGCATCAAGGACAGATATGCATGGCAATCAACCGAGTCATTGTCCATGAGCAGGTTCACGATCAGTTTGTTGAGGCATTCAAGAAAAAAGTAGAAGGCCTGAAAGCTGGGGATCCTTCTGAGGATGATACGGTAGTAGGGCCATTGATTAACCGTGACCAAGTTGAACGTATCCAGAAAGACATTGAGGAAAGTCTCCAGCAAGGAGCAACGAAATTGATTGACGGCGATGTCAAAGGCAACATGATGGATCCGATTGTATTGACCGATGTTACTAATGAAATGCCGATTGCTAAAAATGAAATTTTTGGTCCGGTCATGCCGATCATCCAAGTGAAAGACGAAGAACAGGCAATTCGGTTTGCTAATGGCACACCTTATGGGTTGAGCGGTTCTGTCTTTACAGAGGATAGACATCGTGGTGCCCTGGTGGCTGATCAAATTGAAACAGGGATGATTCATATCAATGATCAATCTGTAAACGATGAAGCCCACGTAGCCTTCGGCGGTGAAAAAGATTCCGGTGTCGGGCGTTTCAACGGTCAGTGGGCCATCGATAAATTCACGACGGAAAAGTGGATCAGTGTACAAAATGAATATCGTGAATTTCCATTTTAATTAAATAAGGAGGGGAGTAAACCACTCCTTATTTAATAGAGAAAGCCGGGGCCAGGGAAATCCCTGTCCAGGCTGTAATATGTTAAAGTTAGGCCCGGTTAAACGTTGTTGTTGATTTTTTTCATAAAGGTTTATTAAACATAGATGATGGTGTCTTCCACAAATCATATGTATGATGCAGGTAATAAGCACGTTAGTATGAGTAGCTCTCTCTATGCTTGTAAGACATATCGATGTTTCCGTTTCTCTCTCATAAATGCAAGGAGGGCCGGGAAATTACGAGACTCCTCAAAAATGCTACGCATTTCCTTCGTGGTGTTTATTCAAGAAGCTTATTCAAAGTCCTATGGTAGAATAGTACATGGTGAGCTCCCGCAGGGCTTTAGCCCGTGGAAGCTCACCGTACCCCCATGGAAAGCGAGTGATTTCCCGAACCTCCAAACGCTCCCAACCGTAACGGAAACAGTTTCTCTCGAAATTGAGTATCCAAGTAAAGGGAACTTAACTGTAAAATTAACACTAGGTTTGGCAGAGCCTAAAGTTAAAGTGTGAAACTTTCCAACCCGAGAATCGTATAGGTTAATAACACGATTCTGGAGGGGGATTAAAGAATGAACACAGGTGAAGGTTGTATTAAATGCGGCAGTACTGACGCGACTACAAAAGATGTGTCAATGACAGGCTCCGGCTTATCAAAAATGATGGATCTTCAGCACAATAAATTCACGGTGGTATCCTGTAAAAACTGTGGCTACTCAGAATTTTATAATAAGAAAGCTTCCTCTGCAGGAAATATCTTTGATTTCTTTTTTGGTGGATAGTAATTATTTTGGATGCCGGCGATTCCGCCGGTTTTTTTGTGGAGATAAATAATGTTTCACAGCTTTTTGTGTTAGTGCAGCCTGGCTGGTAAAAAAGCTTCCTTTTGTATGAATCAAACACAACCATGCTACACTAAAGACAGTTGAATACAGAGAGGAACAGACATCATGTTTGAGTTACTTTTACCCATGTTAGAACGGTTGGGCATCATTGTAACGGTAGCATTCGTCATTACGCGGTTTCGTTTTTTTCGTGAATTGATGGACCGAAAAGTAATAACCCACCGTCAGCAGATTTCCGCTATCTTATTTTTTGGTGTATTTGGAATAATAGGTACCTATACAGGAATCACCTTTGATGCAGAGTCTTCCGAATTTGGAAGATGGGCGAATGATCTGGATGACACAGAGGCTATTGCGAATTCGCGGGTGATCGGTATCATTACCGCGGGCTTGCTTGGCGGATACAAAATCGGAATTGGCGCTGGGTTGATTGCAGGGCTGCACCGTTATTCACTTGGTGGATTTACTGCTTTAGCATGCGGCATTTCTGCTATAATCGCAGGGATGTTATCTGGTTTTTTTTATAAGAAAAAGAAGCCGCTCAAGCTTAGGACAGCTTTACTTGTCGGCTCATTAGCAGAAACAGTCCAGATGGGCATCATCCTGCTTATCTCAAAGCCCGCCCCACGTGCTTTTGCACTTGTAGAAGAAATCGGCATTCCGATGATTGTCGCTAATGGACTTGGTTCTGCTTTATTTTTATTGATTATCAGGAATGTATTGAATGAAGAACAGAAAGCAGGAGCTTTCCAGGCACAAAAAGCTTTACAGCTTGCTGAATACACAATCTCTTATTTAAGAAAAGGACTGAACAAGCATTCTGCAGAGCAGGTCTGCCGCATTATATATCAGGAGGTTGATGTCAGCGCCATTGGGATTACCGATAAAGAACAGATATTGGCGCATGTCGGCTTAGCAGATGATCACCATCAGGCTTATCACAGTATCCAGACAGAAGCGACACGAAAAGTGATTGAACACGGTGAAATGATTGTGGCTGATCATGAAGATATTCATTGTAATGTAAGAGGCTGTCCGCTTAGGACGGCAGTTATCGCACCACTAAAAAAGCGCAATGAAGTAGTGGGTACACTGAAATTTTATGTCCATTCGGAAAAACAAGTAACGAATGTCATGTTGGAGCTCGTGCAGGGCTTGAGTGCTTTGCTGAGTCAGCAACTGGAGATAGCTGATGCAGAAAAAGCCCGTCAGCTTGCTAAGGATGCAGAAGTAAAGGCCCTTCAAGCTCAAATAAATCCACATTTTTTATTCAATTCGTTGAATGTGATTGTATCGTTGATACGTTCTGAACCAGATCGGGCCAGGTCGCTGCTGATTGCTTTATCTAAATTTTTCAGGCAGAATCTTGGAGCAACCACCCGCAAATGGATAACCCTTGAAGAAGAATTGAAGCATGTAAAAGCCTATCTGCTAATTGAGGAGACGAGGTTTGTTGATAAGCTGCATGTCCATTACGACATCGATCCAAATGCCTTGTCTGTTTCTATTGCACCATTGACGATGCAGCCGTTGGTAGAAAATAGTATCAAACATGGATTGAGTGATAAGGATCAGGATTGTGAAATTTTAATTTCTGTCTTGAAAGAAGACGAAGGTACACAAGTTACAATCCAGGATAATGGTAAAGGGATGGATCAACAATTGATTGGGGACCTGGGCATTAAAAAAATCGATTCGGAAAAAGGAACTGGAATCGGCATCTATAATGTGAACCGACGATTAGTACAAATGTACGGGAATACATCTCGATTACAAATTTCCAGCGAACCAGGCAGCGGAACGAAGATTTCGTTTTGGCTTCCAGAGGTTAGAAAGGAAGAGACATCATGAGCGAGAAAATCACTGCTTTGATTGTAGATGATGAACGTTTCAGCCGTGACGAATTAAAGTATTTATTAAGAAAGCAAAAAGCTATTGAACTTATCGGTGAGGCTGATTCTGGAGAAAGTGCTATCATGAAAGCTGTCCAGTTGCAGCCGGATGTCATTTTTCTGGATGTAGAGATGCCAAGAACTAATGGGATGGAAGTGGCAGCGGCGGTCCAGGAACTGAAGCGGCCACCCAAAATCATTTTTGCTACTGCTTACCCTGATTTTGCCGTTGAGGCTTTTCGTCACGAAGCGCTTGATTACTTGCTGAAACCTTTTGAGGAGGACCAGGTAACCGAGGCTGTTAAGCGGCTGGAAAAAATATTAGGTAAGAGGCCCGAAGAATCGTCAGTTAATAAGCCTCCTTCAAAATTGGCGGTTGAAGGGGAGGAGGAAATTTATTATTTGAATCCAGCCGATATTCTGTATGTGTATCGGGATGAGCGGTTGACTAAAATAGTGGAAAAGGAAAGGGTTTTTGAAACTAAATTGCCGCTGAAGGAAATAGAGCAGCGGTTACAGCCATTTTCTTTTTTTAGAATTCACAAAAGCTATTTGGTCAATTTGGAGTATATCGATCGCCTTGTTCCTTGGTTCAATGGAGCCTATCAGCTTGTATTACGAGGCAGTAAAGAGCAATTATCCGTTAGTCGTAACTATGTAAAGGATTTAAGAAAACAATTAGAATTATGATTTTTACTTATGCATGTTGGTATCGCTTACAAACATGTTAAACCTGTTACCTGACATCTTAGACACAAAATCGTCAAATATCGACACTCCCTTGGTATGCTGTATGTAAACGATTACAAAATGACTGAGGGAGGACACAGATGTGATTACTTTTATTGCTAGTATCGCACTTTTAATTATTGGTTATTTCACATATGGAAAATATGTCGAGAAAGTATTCGGTGTCAATGAGCAGCGTATGACTCCCGCTTATTCCAATGGGGACGGGGTAGATTATCTGCCAATGGGGGAAAAACGTAATTCATTGATTCAATTATTGAATATCGCCGGTGTAGGTCCGATTTTCGGACCAATTATGGGCGCATTGTATGGTCCGGTAGCATTTCTTTGGATTGTATTCGGTGCCATTTTTGCTGGAGCCGTCCATGACTACTTGACGGGGATGATTTCTATCCGAAACCGGGGAGCCCATCTTCCGGAGCTGGCAGGGAAATTCCTTGGGAAAGTGATGAAACATGTGGTCAATGCATTCGCAATCCTGCTCCTAGTATTGGTAGGAACTGTGTTCGTATCAGCACCAGCTGACCTTTTGCATAATATGACAAGCAGCTGGCTGACACTGCCGGTTATTATAGCAGCTATCTTTGCTTATTATCTTTTAGCAACATTGCTGCCGATTGATAAAATCATCGGCCGCTTTTATCCTTACTTCGGTGCATTACTGGTCATCAGTGCCGTTGGTGTAGGAATCTCGTTAATTGTAACAGGAGCACCAATTCCAGAGTTGACCTTGAAGAATATGCACCCTGAAAACGCGCCGATATTCCCGCTGCTATTTTTGACGATTTCTTGTGGGGCGTTATCTGGTTTCCATGCTACACAAACGCCGATCATTTCACGCACGACACAGAAAGAAAAACAAGGACGGCGAATTTTTTACGGTATGATGATTGCGGAAGGTGTCATTGCGATGATTTGGGCGGCGGCTGCCATGAGTTTGTTTAATGGTTCAACGGGTTTAAATGAAGTGTTGGCCGCAGGTGGTCCTGCTGCAGTTGTAAGTGAAGTTTCTATCGCAATGCTAGGAGCTGTAGGTGGAACATTGGCAGTTTTAGGTGTGATTGTACTTCCAATCACTTCTGGTGATACAGCATTCCGTAGTGCTCGTATGATCATTGCTGACTATCTGAAGGTTTCTCAGAAGAATGTCGTCAGTCGTCTATGGATTGCGCTTCCGTTATTTGCCATTTCCTTTGTGCTGACTCGTATTGACTTTACATTGCTTTGGAGATACTTCTCCTGGGCAAACCAATCGACCGCTATGATAGCGTTGTGGGTCGCTGCCATGTACCTATTCTTGTCACGTCGAAATTATTGGATTGCTGCAGTTCCTGCGACTTTTATTACCATGGCGACGTTTACGTATATCATCAATGCACCGATTGGTTTCGGTCTATCGCTTGAAGTTTCTTATGTAATAGCAGCTGTTATCACCGTTGTTATTGTGTCTCTCTTCTTCCTGACCGCTCGTAAGCAACTGAAAGAAAACATTCCATTAGAAGAAGAGTTGAAAAGCGCATAATGGGTTGCTGTAGTCCCAACTATCAAAAGATGGTAGAAGAAGAAGAGAATAAAATCAATGAAAAGAATAATAAACAAGTTCCTTTATGGGGAAAGTTGGTCAGTGTGCTTATCGTAGCGGGTGCGTGGCTAATCTACTTCCTATAGAAAACCTGTCCCGGCATGAATGCCGGGACTGGTTTTTTATATTTTATGTCGAATCTATAATTCAAAAGGAGTGTGAGAAAAATGGAAGAAATCAAACAAGGAGAAGGACGATTTTTTATCGGTGATCAAACAAATCCAGATGCAGAAATTGTGTTTGATCAGTCTAGGAATACATATACCATTACCCATACGGTGGTATCAGAGAAGTTGAAGAACCAGGGGGTAGGTTCTCAGTTGGTAAAGCGAGTGGTGGAGCTTGCTCGCAAAGAAGATAAGCAGATTGACCCTGGCTGCAGTTTTGCGCAGAGAAAGTTCGAAGCCAATCCCTCCTATCAAGATGGGTGGAAAGGGAAGTGAAAGGGAAAAAATTTGCAGTTTAACTTTTATTTAAGAAAGGTAATTATATAGAAGGATAGGAACTTGTTACTGTTAGTAAGGAACAATAAATATTATTTATCTCTTTTAAGGAGTGGTTAGATGGAACAGCAAACTCAATCCCAGGAACAAAACACACAAGAGCAAAAAAATAGTAAACTGATGAAGGCAATCGTAATTGGAGCAGTTGCTGGGGGCGCGCTTGCAATGATCGATTCTACAACGCGCAAAAAAGTTCTTGATAATACCAATCAGGCCAAAGAAACAATCTCACAATTTGCCGCTGATGTGAAGGAGAACCCATCTGGTACAAAAGAGGATCTCATGGAGCGTATCCAGGATACATCTGCTGTATTAAGAGAGGCCGTTGCCAGCCTGCGGAATATCTATGAAAAAGCGAATGAAGATATTCTGGACAAAGTAACCGATGTACAGGATGATGCAAAAGAAGCGATTGCTGCTACGAAGGAAGCTGGAGAAGAGCTTCAAGAAGCTGGTGACAAGATAAAAGAAGCAAAAGATGAAATGGTCAACGATTCTGATGCTTCTCCGGCTAATAACACGCAGTCTTCATCCAGCAACGCATCATCTCAAAATAAAAACCTATAAACGAAAACAGCCTCAGGTGATGAGATAATCTGTCACCTGAGGCTGTTTTGTATTTGTTGGTCTTTATTAGCGGAAATCTCGTGTATCTTCCAATGTACGGCTTGTGATGGCATACCCTACAATAGTAACGAGGGCCGCCAGGAAAAAGTAAAGGGTTCCTTTTTTCATGAAATAACCTCCTCAAGATATAATCCTTGGAAACCGTTCTAGAATGGGCGGAACTTTCCTTTTTTCAGCGTTAGCTTCGGTCCGCCAAGCAGGAAGAGCCAACGATTATCAATAACCTTTTTCATGGAAGAGGCTGTTTTTCCGTATAGTTTCTTATCGTCAAATACAGTTCCCATGGCGTCAGATTTTCCAAGAGAAGCTACGGTTCCTTTGTTATCGAAAATAAAAGATTCAAGCGGTTCGTTATGCAGTAATGCTTTGATGTTAGTGGAACAGGTACCAGCGTGCTGTATGGCAGACTGCGCAGTCGGCGGGTATGGTCGGTCTTCTTCTTTATTCATTACCCATGCACAGTCTCCCAGAATAAAGATATTGTCTTCGCTTGGGGCTAGGAGCGTGTCTTCCACTGTGACTTTCCCTTTTGTCAATTCGAATCCTGATTTACTTAGGATAGAGTTTCCAGTAACACCACCTGTCCATACGATTGTTCCGGCCTTGATTTGTTCGCCTTCGTTGACGACGAAAGCATCTTCTTTACACTCTGCGATTTTAGCGCCTTCCCGGAACTCTACACCACGTTCTTCAAGAGATTTTTTCGCATAGGCGACAAGCTCTTCATCAAAGCCGGGCATGATGGAAGGTGCGGCTTCCACATTGATGATTCGTGGGATGTTGGGATCGATATCATACTTTCTACATAGTTTAGGGACTTGTTCAGCAAGCTCTCCGACGAATTCGATTCCAGTAAATCCCCCTCCACCGACAAGTATAGCAAGGCTTTCCTCTTTCGGATTTTCTTCATTGTTGTATTTGGCGAACTGGTATTCAATATGTTCATAAATTTGGCGGGAACTATCCACATCCTGAATGAAAAATGCGTTTTCTTTCATCCCTTTAATTCCGAATGTGTTGGTTTCAAAGCCAAGTGCGATGACAAGATAGTCATAGTCAAGATCGCCATTTTCCAGGACAACTTTCTGATTGTCTTTATTTACCTTGACTACTGAATCATAGACTAATCGTACCCGGTTCGGGTTGATTACATCGCTGATCATAACCCGGGCCTGGTTGGTATTGATTGTACCTGCAGCAACTTCATGCAGCCAGGTGGTTTGGTAGTGGTAGTTATGCTTGTTCACAAGAACAATTTCTGCTTCTTCCGGGCTGAGTTTTTTAGTCAATTGCTTGGTTGTCATCATACCGGCATATCCAGCACCAAGGACAACGATTCTCGGTTTGTTCGTGCTCATTTCAAATACCCCTTCCGATGTTGGAATGAAAAGCCTGTTTTATTTCATGTTATATTATTCACTTTCCCATGTTAGCAAAGTTTTAATACAAATTGTAGCAATATCCGATTTATCAAAATGGATTTGGGCCAAATATAGGCAAAAGCTGTTGGGGGTAGTTTCGTGTGAATAAATATGTGGTACAAGTTTGAAGGACTATACTATTTTTTAAATACCAAGCTGAAAAGCTTAGGGGCAGGAGAGTGGAGAACTCGTGAAAGCAATGATAATAGCCAACCCTTCTTCAGGGAAGGAAAATGCGTTGGAATACATTGAACAGATAAAAGCAATATTAAAAGAAAAAGGGTACGAATCTACGGTCAGCAAAACGGAGAAAGAGTTGGATGCAACTTATTTTTGTCAGGATGCCTGTACCAATGATTATGATATGGTCGTTTCCCTAGGCGGAGATGGAACATTGCATGAGACCATCAATGGACTGGTGGATCAGACCCATAGACCAAAGCTTGGGATTATTCCATTAGGTACTGTCAATGATTTCGCCCGTGCTTTGAATATCCCTCTTGATCCAGAGGAAGCAATAAAGCTGTTGAAATCTGACCATACCAAAAAGGTGGATATTGGGAAGTTCAACGACCGTTATTTTGTCAATATTGTAGCAGTCGGTGCTATCGCTGAAGCTACTTATGATGTCACACCAGAGCAAAAGACGAAGTTAGGGCCGCTTGCCTATGTGTTGGAGGGATTGAAAGAGTTAACTTCAAACAGGGCTTATCCCTTGAGTATAGAATATGATGAAATGAAATGGGAGGGGGACTCCTTATTATTTCTGGCTGCCTTGACACGGTCTACCGGAGGGTTTGAAAAGCTGACACCTGAAGCGAGGGTAGATGATGGCATGCTGCATTGCTATGTCATCAGGCAGGTTAATATGATCCGGTTTGCTTCTATCGCAACAGCAATTCTAAAAGGAGAATTAAAAGAAGAGGAAGATGTTGAATACTTTACGGCTAAACATCTGAAGATTTCATCTCCTGACCCACTGGTGACAAATGTAGATGGCGAACAAGGGGATCGTTTACCTGTTGAGATGGAAGTGAAAACAAGCCATATCGAAGTGGTTGTCCCTGAATTGAATTGATTGTTTAACTATAGTAAATTTACAGTGTACCGATTGTTCATTAGGAGTGTCAGCATTGAAAAAAGATGTCGATGATTATCTGCAAGAAGGAATATATGGAGCAAGGGAAACAAAACCAGCTGAGCGGAAACGTTTTTTGGGTACGCTTCGCGAGAGGATCGTATTAGCTCTGACCAAAGGACAAGTAATGAAGAATAAAGGGTTAGAGGATTTAGAGCGTGAGATAAAGACCAACCCCAAAGCCAAGCTGCTCTTGAATGGCAATATCAGTTACCGTTTTTTGAAGAACTATAAAGCTGTGGCTGATAAACATGGAATGCATCATACGACGATATCAAACCGAGAAACGCAGACAGATATCGGAGCTGTACTTACCTATGATCATGCGATTGAAAAACAACAAATTTTCCTCGAAGTAGCGGAAGAAGAAAGTACCGGCGAAACTAAGCAGGAAGATAAAGGTATCACCGGTTTTTTGAAGGAAATATTCATAGGTAAATAAAATAGCCCCCATAGCGGCATAGTGTGCACCCCTTAAAATAGACGTTGAAAAAACCCCCGGTTACAACGTACGATTTTTAAGGGGTGCATTTTTATGGCTTTAAAAGGACAAAAG
>NZ_FNQR01000012.1 GCF_900107755.1 Thalassobacillus cyri
CGTTTAATAATGTGTAGTTTTTCTTCGGGGGTATACTGGCTCATAAGAGCACCTCCTATTGTCAGATGAGTGTCCAACAATAGGGGTGCACTGCATCGCCTTGCGGGATCTCACCGATCATGTTCATTCCACAGGAGTCTCGCGATTTCCCGGACCTCCTTGCATTTATAAGAGAAACGGAAACATCGGTAGGCAGAATCATTCAAACATTGTAACAGCTACAAAGAGGGCTTGTTTCCTGTATCATTGTGCCTTGTTTTGGGTGAATGTGGAAGATATCTTCTTACAAAGCAAGGTTCGTTCATCAAAAAATGGATAGGGTAGCGGGGAAACGGTGAGACTCCCGTGGGAGAAGGAGCTAGGCAAGACCCCGGAAGACGAAGTCTGAGGAGGCTTGCCAGTTCCCCCACAGGAAAGCAAACCGTTTCCCAGCCTCCCTTCTCCCAATTAGGCGACGGACCCAAATTATCTCGAAATCAAGTCTTCGACTTTACGGCCCTATGGTTGAATAAGCTTCTTATGAAAAATAAAAAACCATGAAGCCGACTATGGAAAAGTCGGTCTCATGGTTTTATCATCCCAGTGCGACATCGAGTATCATCATGACGGTGAAACCTATCATTAAAGTCATGGATGCTAAGTCCTTATTCCCTTCCTCCTGGGAACCTGGAATAACTTCCTCTGCAACTACGAAAATCATGGCACCTGCAGCGAAACTCAAGGCATATGGCAAGAGAGGTTCGACTAACGTAACGGCTAACACACCGATAACCGCTGAAATTGGTTCGACCATACCAGAAAATTGACCATAAAAGAAGCTTTTTCTGCGTGAAATCCCGTCTCTTCGAAGGGGCAGGGAAACTGCCACGCCTTCCGGGAAGTTTTGAATGCCGATACCTAGACCAAGAGCAACCGCTCCAGCCAGAGATGATTCAGGGAAGCCGGCAGCAGCAGCGCCGAATGCAACACCGACAGCCAGACCTTCCGGGATATTATGCAACGTAATCGCAAGGACCAATAATGTACTTCGCCGCTTTTTATTTGGCTGCAATCCCTCCGCTTCTGTCATCGAGGCTCCTGGGTGGAGGTGGGGAATAATTTTATCGATACCCCATAGAAAAATCCCTCCCAGCATAAAGCCGACAGCGGCAGGAATCCATGCTGCGATATCATCTTTTTCTGCCATATCCAGAGCAGGTGCGAGTAGTGACCAGAAGCTTGCAGCGATCATGACTCCGCCGGCAAAACCTAACATACCGTCTAACAGTTTCTGATTCATTGTTTTCGTTGTAAATACAAGGGCTGCCCCTAGCGCTGTCATTCCCCAGGTGAAACACGTGGCGATAAGCGCCTGGACCATTGGAGGCAGGTCAAGAAATATATCAATCATTGCTGGGTTTCCTCCTATGATGTTTATTTTGTGCAGATATAAAAGTTTCCTTAGGTAAAAATTTTAAGCGCTAGGAAAATGAAAGTCAATCGTTATTCCTGTTTATGTTCCTATCTCCAATTTTCATAGAGAGAAAAAAATATAAAAAGAAGGCATCAGGATAAACCAGTTCCCTAAAGTAGCAAGCATCTAACATCTAATACCAATTAATTTGGGAAAGGTCATAGGTGACGCTGGCATACCCTGTTTGGTTTTTATTTTATGGAAAGCGGGAAGTTATAAGTATTCGATTATGTATGAAATGAGGGTTCAGGATGGATGCAACGGAATCATTGACAAATAATAAAGAAGTTACAAAAGAAGACATCAAACCGTGGGTCAGACGACTCGCCCGAGCGGGCTATATGGCCAAAGGGCTTGTATATGCGTTGATAGGCATACTGGCTTTTATGGCTGCCATTGGTGTTGGAGGGAAAACAACCGGGACGAGCGGCATGTTTCATTCGGTCGCCCAGGTGCCTGCTGGTAATGTCATCTTGTGGCTGATTGGGCTGGGCCTTATTTTGTATATCATGTGGGTCTTCATTAAAGCATTTAAAGATCCACAAAGTGAAGGCTCGGATGCCAAGGGTCTGGTGGCAAGAATAGGCTACTTTATTAGTGGAATCATATATGGAACCATCGCTTTCAAAGCTTTTAAAATTGCCATTAATGCCGGAAGCAACAGCGGAGGATCGCAGAATACATTATCTGCCAAGCTGTTGTCCCAGCCATTCGGCGCGTGGATTCTCGGAGCTATTGGTGTCATCACGATTGGATATGGTATATACGAGCTGATCAGTGGAACAAGCCAAAAGTTTTTAAAGAACTTCCGGACCATCAAAATGAGCGACCACGAAATACGGATAGCCAAAAACGCGGGTACCGCTGGGTTGACTGCCCGTGGAATTGTCCTTGGAGTAATCGGCTTTTTCATAGTCCAGACAGCAATGACCCATGACCCTAGTAAAGCCAAAGGATTAGACGGCGCACTGGCGGAAGTTTCGCAAAAGCCATTCGGTCAATGGCTATTAGGAGTGGTGGCTCTGGGACTTATTTTATACGGTCTTTATCAGATAACCCGCGGCCGTTATGAACAAATGATGTTTGGCAAGGTAAGGTAAGTGTGTTTTTATTGAACGACCAGATAACTTTCTGGTAGAAATATACCACTGCAATCTAATAGCTAATATGACGAAAGCGCCTGTTTTTTCACAGGCGCTTTTGGTGTTAGGGCCCAATTTTATATTTTATATAATCGTAATTGTAGGTGGGGACTCTTTTGACGATATTGCCTTGTTTATCTTTGTAGATTTCTATCTCCTGGTAAGCTTCGACGAGGTACCCATCCAATTCCTTACTTTCTACCAGTACAGATTCTAAGCTTGTATAGGCAGTGGCCTCATTTTCCTGTGATTGGCCGCTTACTTCGCTTGTTTCTTCGGCGTTTTCACTCGGTGCAAAGGTGCCGCCCCTGGTGTTCATGGTCGGTGATTCAAGGAAGGATGCAAAAAGAAGGATAGCTACGACAGCAAGAACAGAAATTGAGGTTTTCATCGCTTGTCTCCTTTTCGGTGATCTTATCGTGAAAGTAACGTTTTTTAGTCAATTGCAGTAGATTTATATGTGGATCCACAGTGATTTATGATGAAAAGAAGCGTTGGCTTTTTTGACGGGATAGAGGCTTCATAAAATAAAATCTTTATTCTAGCATTGTGGCCCGCTTCTCGATACAATTGATGGTAAGTTATACCTAAGGAGGAAATTGCTTGTGATCATTGCGATCATTTTTTTAATTTTCGTTTCCCTTTTCTTTTCAGGAAGTGAAACGGCACTCACAGCGGCAAACAAAATGAAGCTGCAGTCAAAAGCGAACAAGAACGACAGGAAGGCTGCCAGGCTGTTAGATTTAATCTCAAGGCCGAGTGAGTTCATCACGACTATCTTAATTGGTAACAATATCGCGAATATTCTGCTGCCGACGCTTGTCACGACACTTGCCATCCAATATGGTTTCAGTGTCGGGATTGCATCTGCCATCCTGACCGTGGTGATCATTATTTTTGCAGAAGTGATACCGAAGTCCGTAGCTGCTGCTTTCCCGGATCGGATTGCGATGGTCGTAGCTCCGGTTATCCGTTTTTTTGTCCTGGTATTCAAACCCGTCACGATTGTGTTGAATTGGCTTACCGGGTCCATTACGAAAGCTTTGTCAAAAGGCAAAGCGGAAGAAGTATCGATATCGAAAGAGGAATTCCGGACGATGATCGATATCGCAGATTCGGAAGGGACGTTCAATGAAGCGGAAACCCATCGAATCAAAGGGGTATTCGATTTTTACAACTTGAACGTTAAGGACGTGCTGAAGACACCCCGGGTAGATGTCATGGCTATTCCCCATACTGCTTCCTTTGAAGAGGTGAGGGATCTGGTCGTAAAGAATCCTTATACGAGATATCCGGTTTACCGAAAGGATATCGATGACATTGTCGCTGTCTTTCATTCGAAATACTTGATTTCCTGGGCAATGGCGCCTGAAAAACCGCTCGCTGACTACTGTTATAAAAATCCCCTCGTTGTCTATGAGTTCCATAAAATTGAGTGGGTTTTCCGGAAGATGACTATAGAGAAGAAGCATATGGCGATTGTGCTCGATGAATATGGCGGGACAGAAGGCATCCTTACCCATGAGGATGTCATTGAGGCAATGATCGGTTTGGAAATAGAGGATGAAATGGATATGGAAGGCGATGCGATCGTCGAAAAAATATCAGATCATGAATTGATCTGTGACGGAAAAATTACGCTCCGTCGTCTGAATACGATCTTCGACACGGAAATACCAGAAGAAGAAGATGTACTGGCTGGTTATCTGCTGAAAGAGTTGAATGATTTTCCGGATGAAGGAGATACCATGGAACGTGATGGTATCAACTTTAAAATACTGGAACTCGACGGCAGAATGATTCGTAAAGTACAGGTGGTCAAATAGCACATACGATAGGGAGAGACTGTTATGAAAGTCAGGAACCTTCATGAAGATGAAAAGCCTCCGATTGAGCTGTTGCTGGAAGCTGATCCTTCCCGAAAGTTGGTCGTGGAATATGTACAGCGAGGAGACTGCAGGGTAGCTGAAAGTGATGGAAACACGATCGGTGTCTATGTCCTGCTTCCCACCAGGCCTGGAACGGTGGAATTAGTAAATATAGCTATCGCAGAGAGTCACCGGGGAAAAGGGCTTGGGAAGCAGTTAGTGATGGACGCCATCCAGGTCGCCAAATCACGCGGATTTCAAACCATGGAGCTTGGCACAGGTAATTCCAGCGTCGATCAATTGGCATTATATCAAAAGTGCGGGTTTCGGATGGTCAGCGTAGAAGCAGACTTTTTTATCAGACACTATGAGGAAGAAATATACGAAAACGGTATCCAGTGCCGCGATATGATCCGGCTGTCCCTTGAGTTATGAGCGGGCTGTAAAAAAATAATAATAGGTAAACAGGCAGTAGCATAATAGACTGCCTGTTTTTTTATACTTTAAGAAAGCTAAAGGGTTAAAATATAAGAAAAACTTAGGCTTTCGCCATAAAGACTTGGCGATAAGGCAGTTTTTCTAATGAGTAATAGGGAGGAAATAGAGAAAAAAGAAGGTATTTAGCGAAAAGCATAGAAACTAGTGGATAATGGAGTTGAATAATAAGAATCAGGAGATGCCGTCGTGCCAGAAACAGTCGATTCATTTCAACTCAACTGTTCGAGTAAATCAAGTCGCTGCCAGGAGAAATGAGGAGGAAGGTATCCATGACAGGCAGGTATGCTGAAGTCGAAGAAGTGGTCGCTTATATGCATCAGCGAATTTACGAACCATTGTCGCTTGCCGACTTGGCCGATCAGGCTGGCTATAGCCGGTATCATTTCACCCGTATTTTCAAACAGCAAATGGGTGTTTCCCCGTTATATTATATTTCCGCATTACGTTTGCAGAAGGCGAAAGACCTGCTATTGCAAACGGACTTGCGCGTACGGGACATCGGCATGGAGATAGGCCAGCAAAGTTTAGGAACGTTCACTACCCGATTTACGGAACGGGTGGGCATGACCCCTTCCCAATTCCGGAATTTTTTGCCGCAAGCTGGTGATCATTTTCAATCGTTGAAAAAACTAAGCAACTGGTCAGACCCTGGCAGCATTATAGGCGACTCTCCTAATGTAAAAGGCACCATTAAAGCCTCAGAGCCCTTTAGCGGGGTTGTCCTGATCGGCTTGTTTCCGAAACCTATCCCGGAAGGATTCCCTTTATATGGCACGCTGATGTCAACTTTAGGAGAATTCTGTTTCAAAGGCGTCTCACCTGGTGTTTACTATTTATTGGCGACTTCCGTATCCTGGAGAATGCAGGCCAGAGACTTCCTGCTTCCACATAAAACACTTCGCGCCCGTTCCAAGAAACCAATCATCGTTGAAGCTTCCACCCGTATTCCATACCAGGAGTTAACGCTCTGTCCTCCACGTCTTGATGATCCGCCCATCCTGATTTCACTGCCATTGCTGATGAACAATTTTCTGCAACGAGTCAAACAACATAGCAATCGATAAGAAATCCTATGTTTTTTGCGTGCTAGACTGGAAGTGTCATAAAGAATCACCTACGGAAAAATTACCCTTATGGAAACTAGAAAAATAATGTGAAAGGAGCGTGCTGACAGATATCTGTCTACCTTCGATTGCTAAACGTCCCCATCCCAGGTGTATATGGGCCGGGCCCAGATGGAAATTGAATAAGGAAAGGGAGAATAACAAGATGTCTATTAAAGCAAAACAATTGTATGTCAATTTACCGGTGAAAGATGTGAATCAATCGATCGATTTTTTTACGAGGTTAGGTTTTGAATTCAACCCTACGTTCACGGATGAAAAGGCGGCTTGTTTAGTGATTGGTGAAAATATGTATGCCATGCTTTTAAAAGAAGATTTTTTCCGGACATTTACTAAGAAAGAACTAGCAGACCCCACCGAACATACGGAAGCAATTGTGGCATTGTCTGTAGACAGCAAGGAAGCGGTAGATGATTTGGTCAATAAGGCATTGGAAGCTGGTGGAAAACAGTCCAATGATCCAATGGACGGCGGGTTTATGTATGGGTGGAGCTTTGAAGATATCGATGGACATTTATGGGAAGTCCTATACACGGATGAAAGCAAGATTACGGAGAAGTAAAACCTGCAAGGAGGCTGATATGATGGGTGATAAAATACAAAAAATCACGCCGAACTTATGGTTTGAAAACCAAGCGGAAGAGGCAGCGGCGTTCTATACTTCCGTATTTAAAGATTCCAAAATAGTCCGAGTCACACGCTATATGAACGAAGGGCAGGAAATCCACGGCATGGCTGAAGGGACAGTGATGACGGTGGAGTTCCAGCTGGAAGGCCAAAAGTTCGTTGCGTTAAACGGTGGCCCCCATTTCCTTTTTACAGAAGCCATCTCGTTTATTGTCCATTGTGATACGCAGGAAGAAGTGGACTACTATTGGGAGAAACTTTCGGACGGAGGAGATGAAAAAGCACAGCAATGCGGCTGGCTGAAAGATAAATATGGGGTCTCCTGGCAGATCATCCCTGCCCGAATTTCCGAATTACTTAGCAGCCCCGACCCGGTAAAAGCCGAAAGTGCCATGAAGGCCATGCTGCAGATGAAGAAAATTGATATGAATGTATTAAAGGAAATTCATAAATAACCTAAAGGAGGATCTAATATGGCTGAAAATAATCGTTTGCTACAGCATAGGGTGGAAGGACGGAATCTGATTTTGGAGCGTATGTTTGATGCCCCGAGGGAGCAGGTGTTTCTGGCTTATTCTGATTCCAATCAATTGGCCAGCTGGTGGGGACCGCAAGGATGGGAGACCGAGAATCAGAAGTTCGAGTTCAAGCCTGATGGCGTTTGGCAGTATTGTATGCGTTGTACAGATAAGAATCAAGGTGATTTTTATGGGCAGGAATCAAGAGGAAAAGGAGTTTTCCAAGAAATCAAGGCTCCAGAGAAAATCGTTTATACTGATGCATTTGCAGATGAACATGGCAATCCAGTCGAAGGCATGCCAGAGACTGTTATAACGATGGAATTTGTGGAACAAGATGGCCGGACAAAGCTCATTTCTAACACGCAATTTACTTCCGAAAAGGAACTGAAATCCATTCTTGACATGGGAGTAGTGGAAGGGGTCTCCTCTCAATTCGAATGCCTGGATGAGCATTTGAAAAAGGAAAAATAAAAAGGGAAGATGATACACGCTGTTTAGTATATGTGATTAATTTCTAGTAAACAGTATTGCTTGTCTAGTAAAATTCCGTTTCTGTCTAGTAAATGTTCGTTTATGTCGAGTAAAATCTCCATATTGTCTAGTAAAACTGCTAGTTTGTCTAGTAACGCGCCCCAACTGTCTACGAATGAGGAAATTTGTCTCGTATTTCAACTTAATTAAGCTTATCCGCCCTCATGACGTGGGGCGGATTTTTTAGTGTAACTTTTTTCCTTTTGTGTACGTCTTAATAAATAATAGTCCGTATTCCTTAAACAGGGCATGGGGAGTATAAATGAAGGTTCCATTTTTCTTTTCGGCAATCATTGTAATGTCCGTATTAACGGCCTGTCAGCAGATGGATGAGCCACCTGATGCAAAAGCGCATGTCAGTCCGGAGACTGCTATCCAAAGAGGGGATGTCGTAAATCTACATGGGAAGACTTCCAATCTGGACCGGTTTGAAAAATTTTTGAGTAGTCTGGATGCAGGCAAGAAAGATGACATCCGGATTACCAGCTATACCACCGAAGGAGATCCTATTTTTTACAACTTGAAATTTGACGGTGAAAAAATTCATTACACGTATGACATTACCATGGATGCATATGCGGGTACGGGGAAAGGAATCAGAGAGGCGGAATGTGCGGATATTGCAAGCACAAAAACAGAGGGTGAAAGGCGTTATGAATTGAGTGGGTGTAATTCCAATGCCGGTGAGTCATTCTTGTTTACTGTCCGTGAACCGGAGGCTTAAACATTGTGTGCCGTTAAAACCGACTGATAAAGTAAAAGAAAAGGAGGGATTGTCATGGCTTATATTCTCCAGGTGGATTTTAACATGGAGGGACCATTCGGCAGTGAAATGGCAGAAAGCTTTGCGGATCTGGCAGAAAGTATCAATCAAGAAGAAGGATTTATATGGAAGATTTGGACGGAAGACAGCGAGGCAAAAGAGGCTGGCGGCATTTATTTATTTGAAACGAAAGAAGCTGCTCAAAAATATTTGGCGATGCATACGGAGCGTTTGAAAGGGTTCGGTATCGAACCGGTGAATGGAAATGTATTTGAAGTGAATGAACCGTTAACCGCCATTAATTCATGGGCCGGTTAAATAATATCCAGCTTTGGCGCAATCCTGAAAAGGGTTGCGTTTTTTTAGGAGGAATTTCCAGGCAGGAAAGAGAAGTAGTGGGAATGAACGGCAAAGCAGTTGTACAGGAGAACGTCCGTAAGAAATAAAGCAACCCACCGCAAACGGTCACTGTTTGAAAGGGTTACCGGACTGCAGGTTGATCCTGATACATATACGCTTATGTAATGAAGGAGTATTGTGATGGAGATGCAGAAACAGTTTGTGGAATCCGTACGTTTGTATTTTAAAGAAGAAGGAGAAGCCTGGCTGCAAAAACTGCCAGGCCTGATTACATATTGTGAAGAAAAGTGGGCGTTGCAGTTGAAAACGCCCTTTTTCCTGTCGATCAATTATGTCGCACCTGCAGTCCGTGAAGACGGAACAGAGCTGGTAGTTAAAATCTCGCTTCCAGGCGGAGGATTTCTCGATGAATGGGAAGCATTGCATTTGTTTAATGGGGAGGGAATGGCTTCTCTAGTAGAGGTTGATCAGGAACATCGAATTTTATTAATAGAAAAGTTGACCCCCGGCTATACACTTGCAGAATTGGAAGATGACGAAGAAGCTTGCCGTATAGCAGCTCATGTACTGAAAAAATTACATCATCCTGCTCCTGAAAACACCCGTCTTCCAACAACAAAAGCGAGAGAAGATAACTTAAAAGCAATTTTATCGAAAAATCCAAATGGGCTGGGTCCAATATCAAAAGAAACACTTGAACAGGCAAGCAGAATGTTTACCTGCCTGCATGAAACCAGTCGTGACCTCCGTTTGCTTCACGGTGATTTTCATCATTACAATGTGCTTGCTTCCAGAAAGGATGAATGGACAGCCATCGATCCGAAGGGGCTTATAGGCGAAAGGGAGTATGATTTGATCCAGTTTCTTTTGAATAAGCTGCCAGAAGAAGGCAAGCTTCCCGTGATAGAAAAGCGGGTCGAGATTTTCACAGAGGAATTAAAACTAAATAAGGAGAGGCTGCTATTGTGGGGTTTTTGCCATACGGTGTTGGCAGCCAGTTGGACGGTCGATGATCATGGCAGTTATGATCAATCGTTTTTTGAAGTGATTGAGGTTTTTGAAAAACTATTACTCCTTAAAGGAAGCTAAAAAAGAAAGGGGGAGCGGATGAGGTACAAGTCATTGGTATGGTTGGTCCTGGCAGTAATTACCCTGTCTGCGTGTACCGGGCAAAGAACCCTTCATTACACAGGGGAAAGTGAAAACTGGGAAGTGACCTATCGAATTAATCAAACCAGTAGTGATACGCTGAATAGAAGTGCATCTATTCAATATATAGGAGAGGGAGAGCCGCCAGAAACGATTGACTATCACTTTATCAGCCAGATGAGTGAATCATCGGGAGGAACTTCCCTAAGTGATCAGGGGTAAAGGATTTTAGATTGGGTGGCTGCCAGGGGTGTTCTATTACTTCGGAAGAACAGGAGATTGAAGCAACGATTGAATGGGAAGGGATGACGGAAAGACTCCTGTTGACGAATCGTGATTAGGAACAAGCAGGCATCCATTATAGAGATCGACTTAAGTGAAAAATCAGTTTACTTTCAGTAGAATAAGAGAGAAACCCGAAACAGGGAATGCAGGACAACGAGGAGGAAGTAGACATGAAGCTGAAAATAGGATTATTATTCATGCTGGTTCTTTTTACAGCAGGCTGTTCCACCGAACCAAATGCGATGCATACATACGACAAGACGCAAGTCAACGATCATTTACAAGAAGTTGATTTTGACTACGAGCTGCCTGAGCAAGTTCCTTTTGAAGTGAAAAGTATTGAAACGGATACACTCGTACCAGACCAGCCTATCTTTTCTGTATATTTTACCGGCACAAATGGGGAGCAAATGATGCTCGAGGTGGTTAATGCGACCCTGAATGCTGCGAAAAGCAATTTATTTGAGGAAGTGAAAATTGGCGACAGGAAGGGTTTCTTTTATGAAAATGCCCAGGGCGCCAGAATGCTTCTCTGGGAAAAAGATGAGGTCCATTACCAATTGAAGACGATTGCCGGCGATACCGAAGCACTGGAGGATTCCCAATTGATCGCTATAGCGAGTACATTTAAGTAATAAGGCAGAAGGGTTGATTTGCGTGGCTTATAGATTCTTTCCAATGACCCAGCATCAAGCAGAAGAAATTGCTCGCCACTGGCATTATGACGGGGAATATTCCTTTTATGATATCGAGGCGGATCGGGAGGACCTTGAGGAATTCCTCGACCCCGAGCAACGCGGGGAAAATTATTATGTCGTTACCAGTGGGGAAGAATTAGCAGGCTTTTTCAGTTATCACCCCGTTGATTCGCAAACCGTTGATATCGGCCTCGGAATGAAACCTTCGTTAACTGGTGGAGGCCGGGGGAGGAAGTTTGTCGATGCGGGGCTGAACTTTGCGATAAAATCTTTCAATCCCATCCGGATAACCTTATCCGTTGCTGCTTTCAACGAGCGGGCTATTAAAGTTTATGAAAAAGCAGGATTTGTCCGTGGGGAACCATACATGCAGGTTACGAACGGAAGCAGCTACGAGTTTTTGAACATGAGTTGCATGCTGAAATGGGAGCCAGAAAATGAATAATGTCAATGGAGATAGAAGTAACCCAGATTTCCACCTTACTGAAATAGTCAAGGAAATAGAAGCATTGCTGAAATCGAATCTGGTCGGTTTATACCTGCACGGATCACTTGCCATGGGTGGTTTTAATGCCAGGAACAGTGACATCGATCTCTTAGGAATCACAAAAACACGGCTTACAAATCAGGAAGCGCGTTACCTGTCCGAACTATTTTTAACAAAATCTACCCACCCTTTCCCGATAGAAATTACCTTCATGAATGAACAGCAATTGGTGGACTGGGAGCATCCAAGCATGTTTGACTTCCATTATAGTGAGTATTGGAGAGACGAATTCGAGCAGAAAAAAACGGGTGACACTTTCGTTAATGCGAAATGGAAGGACCCGGATTTGGCAGCTCATCTCACCGTTACCTATCATAAAGGAATTTGTTTATCTGGAAAGCCGATTCATGAAGTACTTCCGAGGGTGCCAGAAAAAGATTTTGTCGCTTCTATACAAAATGATTATTACGACTGTCTGGATAACATTGTTCATGATCCTGTATACTGCACATTAAATTTGATTCGTTTTTATCGATATTTAAAAGCGGGTGACATTATTTCGAAATTGGAAGGTGCGAAGTGGGGGATCAAGCATCTTCCTGAAGAATACCATACGATCATCCAATCGGTACTTGCAATCTATCAGGAGAACGACGGCAGCATTGTTTTAGAAGCAGAGGAGCTGTTCAGGATCAAAGCGTTTTTAAAAGTGAAAATAGAAAATTTGTTAGAGAGAAGCAATGGTAACAGCCCAAGGGGGATGTCTGATGGAGAAAAATGAGATTGCTGCTAAATTTCTGGATTTTGCGGAGCTGGAGTGTAAAGGATCAAGCGCTTTGTATCAATTTTTGTCTGTCAAAATTGCTGGTAATGAAGAGTTACTCCAATTGAGCTCGTATGCGAGAAGAGGGCAGCCTATACCTAATCTGTTATTTGGGGCAGTCCATCAGTTATTGTTAGCAGGGAATACGCATGAACTCGGTCACTTTTACCCGAGTATTACAGGGAAGCCGAAGCAGGTGGAAGGTTCATTTTCCAGTTTCCTTGATTTTTGTCGTACCTATCAAAAAGAAATAATAGCAATTTTGCAGGAAAAACTTGTGCAAACGAACGAAGTGAGACGCTGTGCGTATCTTTATCCACTTTTTTGTTACATACATAAGAAAACAGGAAACTCCTTGTCATTGGTAGAGATTGGAACAAGCGCCGGTCTTCAACTGCTCTGGGACCAATATAGTTATTCCTACGGTGGCAATCGTTCTTATGGGAATAACACTTCAGTGGTTCACTTATCTTCCAAAGTAAGACAGGGAAGCATGCCGGAGCTCCTTGATAGCGCTCCCCCTGTAGCTTCCCGCGTAGGGGTGGATCTCCATGTCAGTGACCTGAAGGATAGAGAAGATGCCTTATGGCTGAAGGCACTTATATGGCCGGAACATCAGGAAAGGCTGGAGACTTTTGATAAAGCAGTGAAGCAGTTCAGTAAATCTCCTCCTTCCTTGATCGAAGGGGATGGCGTGTCGATGCTGAAAGAACTTGCTGCCCAAGCCCCCTCTGCCAGCACGCTTTGCATCTTTCATACTCATGTCGCCAACCAGATGTCCCGAAAAGTAAAAAACGATTTGCTGCAGAAAGTCAGTGCAATCGGGCGGAAGCGGGATGTATGTCACATCTACAATAATATCGAGGACAGGAAGCTCCATCTCGATTATGTAATAAGTGGAGTAAGTTATGCTGAAACAATAGGGGAAACTGATGGTCATGGAGGCTGGTTTGACTGGCATGTGAAAGACTGTGCCGTCCAGGAGAAACGTGTCTAATAAATGGACGATGTTCCAGTAACTTTTTCTCTAAAAGGTTGTAATCCCTTTACAGCGATAAAGTAAGCGCTGTCAAAGGCGGGTTGTGCGTTATCCCTCTCTTGATAACCTGCAGGCAATGCTTTATAATCCAGGCATATCATTGATTTTTCTGAAAAAACGAACAATAAGTGAATATAAGCAAGCGATGAATGTCGTGGGTAGTACTATGACAGGAGCAGCTTCTGGAGAGAATGCACGTTATTGTGCAACGCCGAAGGGTTCATAATCTCAGGCAAAAGGACAGAAGAGGTACATCCGATACCTTTTATGTTGATGAGATTGGGAAGTCCCGGTCTCTCTTTTTTATACTTAAGGAAAGTTTCACTTGTTTCCGCCAAGAAGTACTTGGGGACAAGCAAAATTTTTTAATGCATGCAAGTTCTACTACATACAAAGTGAGGGGTTAGACGAAATGAAGCGAATTTATAACTTTTCAGCGGGGCCTTCCATGCTTCCGCTGCCCGTTTTGGAAAAAGCACAAAGGGAGCTGGTGAATTATAGGGATTCCGGCATGTCTGTCATGGAATTGAGTCATCGATCCGCACTGTTTACGGAAATCATTCAGGAAGCGGAGCAGCTGCTGCGTGAACTGATGGGCATCCCAGAAAATTATAAAGTGCTCTTCGTACAAGGGGGTGCTTCGCAGCAATTTTCTGCGGTGCCGTTGAACCTGTTTGGTACGAACGGAAAAGCAGACTATGTGAACACTGGTTCCTGGTCGAAAAAGGCGATCAAGGAAGCGGAGAAATATGGAGATATCCGAGTGATTGCTTCGTCGGAGGATGCCAATTTCACTTATATACCAGAGGTGGAGGGCTCCATGATCGATCGGGAGGCGGATTATGTTCATATCACCACGAATAACACGATAGAAGGGACGGCTTTTTCCAGGATCCCCGATACCGGCAATGTCCCGCTTGTTGCGGATATGTCGTCCAATATTCTGTCCGAGGAAATCGATGTATCACAATTCGGGGTGATTTATGCCGGTGCCCAAAAAAACATCGGTCCTGCGGGGCTGACAGTTGTGATCGTCCGTGAAGACTTGATTGGAATAGCCCAGGAAACCTGCCCGGTCATGCTGAACTATAAAACGCATAGCGATAAAGGATCCTTGTATAACACGCCGCCAACCTACGCAATTTACATGGCAAAGCTTGTTTTCGAATGGCTGAAGGAGCTGGGCGGCGTCAAAGAAATGGAAAAGATCAACCGCGAAAAGGCGCAAATGCTTTATGATTATATGGAGGAATCCGAGTTGTTTTCTTCACCGGTAAAAAAAGACAGCCGTTCCCTTATGAATATTCCGTTTGTAAGTGCCTCGGATGATTTGAATGCGGCATTTGTAGATGAAGCAAAAGAAGCAGGCTTAGAAACATTGAAAGGGCACCGCTCGGTAGGCGGAATGCGTGCCAGCATCTACAACGCGATGCCGATCGATGGCGTCCTGTCCCTTGTCGCGTTTATGAAAAAATTTGAAAGTAAGCACAAGTAACTCAAAGAGAGTTCTCATCCTTTTGTAAGGAAGAGAACTCTCTTTTACTGTTCACCGGCTATTTCAATGGTGTAAATTCCTCGTTCGGTAACCAACGTGAATGTATTTTCATCAAACTGGTATTTTGTTGTATCTTCCAGCGGAATTTCATAATAGGAGTCAGGAAGTGGCTGGAATCCATCGCCATCTGTTTCGATTTGTCCAGACCCGTTCAATTGTATGGTGTGCATGGGCTCGTAACCGTCAATCCTTCTCGTATCTTTGGAATAAGAAATCGAATCTAAATGCATAGATATACTGTCGTGATCTGCTAATTCCTGCTTGGCAATTTTTATTCTTTCGCCGTTCCATTCCTGCAGTAACTGGTTGAATTCTTCGATGGTTAAGTATTGCTGTGACATGTGCATCCCTCCAACCCTTATTTTTACCTGGAGGACTAAATTGATGCGTATAACTATTATTTTTCAAGAGACCCCTTTTTTCCTGAGCTCTGTTAAACGCTAATGTTGATTTTTCATAGAAGATTTATTCAATTAAAGGCCGTAAAGTCGAAGACTTTATTTCGAGATATTGGGGAGCTTAGGGGCGTTGGGGAAGGGTTCGCTTTCCGCGGGGAAGGCGAAGCCTGAGGAAACTCACCACATGCCCACGTAAAGCGATCCGTTTTCCCAGCCACCATAACCGCAACCTAACGTCTCGAAACTGAGTCTTCAACAAAAGAGGGCTTAATTGTAAAGTCAACTCTCTTGAAAAGTTGATTAGACAATAAAAGAGACGGTCCTCTGACCGTCTCTTTGTTTATAGAAATTATTTTAAATTGTCAACTTTTAACTTCATGCTTTATGTCGTAATCGATAATTTGAATTTTTTTTACTGGCAGTTTGAAGCTCTCTGACAGCTTTTTTTTAAGGTTTCTCTCATTTATTTCCGCATCCTCTGCGTTTGTGTCCCATTCAATTTCATCCATTCTTCGAAATAACTCGGGGCGATCAAGTTCACTTTCCTTATGGAAGTTGATCCACGATACATTTACTAACATTAACTCTACCCCTTTCTGGAGTCAGCTAAAATTTCTCTAGTTAACTTAGTTAACTGGACAAACAAAATTCCCTTATTTAATTGTTCAGCAAGTATAACACGGTTGCTCGGTTATGTATACCCGCCTTATTCCCACCCCCAAGCGAGACAGGAAGTTTTAAAAGGAGTAAAAAAAGGTATATGGGATAAACAGGAAATTAGTGCTGCAAGTCTGCAAACAAGGAGGATACATCGATGCGGTATCTTGTCGTTTCTGATATACATGGAGAGATTGATAAACTGGAAAGCGTACTGGATGAAGCGTACTATGATTCAGATAAAGATCAGCTGATTCTGCTTGGTGATTATATTGACCGGGGACCAGATCCAAAAGCAGTCATCGACAAAGTGAAGGAACTAGTGGAGAACGATGGAGCTGTTGCGATTAAGGGAAATCACGAAGATATGTTCATTCGTTCGCAATATGAAGCAGAAGCGATAGAGTTATGGAAAATGAATGGTGCTTCTAGTACATTGAATTCTTATCAGGGAAAAAAGGAAGAACTGAAGGAAGACCAGCAGTGGATGGAGGAAAATCTTGAGCTTTATCACGAAACAGACGACTATCTCTTTGTCCACGCTGGACTTGAACCGGAAACCCCGATAGAGGAACAGGAGCAGGATACGATGTTGTGGACGCGTCATACGGACCGGATCGGACTGGGTAAAACCGTGGTCCACGGCCATACTCCGGTCAAAGATATAACTTATTACGAAGATCAGATTGATATTGATACCGGCGCGGCTTATGGTGGAAAACTGACCCTATTAGAGCTGCCGACGCACGAAGTGTATACTGTATAGAAAAGATGAGCGAGGATCTCAACCTCACTCATCTTTTTTCATACTTTCAGAAAGTTTAACTTTGTTAAAGGGTTAAAGTATAAGAAAATACTAAGGCTTTCGCCATAAATACTTGGCGACAAGCTAAGTTTTTCTAATCTGCATTAATACACTCTGTCCCCATTAAAAATGGAGTTTTTCACAACCACATAATCGACGTGTTTGATAGCATCAAGATTCGTACCACCTGCATAAGAAATGGCGGACTGGAGGTCCTGTTCCATTTCGACTAACGTATCTTTTAAGGAACCTTTATGCTCGACGTACATTTTCTTGCCCTCGACGTTTTTCTTTTCGCCTTTTTGAAACTCCGATGCAGAACCGAAGTATTCTTTGTAGAGCTTGCCGTCCTTTTCAAACGTTTCACCAGGAGAGTCCTCATGCCCGGCGAACAGTGAGCCGATCATGACAAGGGTAGCGCCGAAACGGATGGATTTGGCTACGTCCCCATGGGTGCGGATACCGCCGTCCGCAATGATCGGTTTACTTGCTGCTTTGGCACACCAGCGGAGCGCAGCCAGCTGCCAGCCCCCTGTTCCGAAGCCGGTCTTTATTTTAGTAATACAGACCTTTCCTGGTCCGATGCCGACTTTTGTAGCGTCTGCGCCGGCATTTTCAAGCTCTCTGACCGCTTCCGGAGTACCGACGTTTCCTGCAATGACAAAACTATCGGGAAGATGTTCTTTAATATGATGAATCATCTCAATGACCGCATTGGAGTGACCATGAGCGATGTCGATTGTGATGAATTCCGGGATTAGGTTTTCTTCAGTTGCCTGTCGGACAAACTCATATTCTTCCGGCTTGACGCCTACGCTTATGGAGGCGATCAGCCCCCGTGATTTCATGTCTTTTATAAAATCAATGCGCTGTTCTGGCTGGAAGCGGTGCATAATATAGAAGTAGCCGTTTTCTGCCAGTGTGATAGCGATTTTTTCGTCGATGATTGTCTGCATATTGGCAGGCACAACTGGAAGCTTGAAAGAATATCCTCCTAAGCTGATCTTTGTATCACATTCTGATCGGCTGTTTACAACACATTTCGCGGGAATCAGTTGAATATCTTCGTAATCAAACACATTTTCCATGGTTAACACTCCTAAAAGCGAATATTTAAATAGTTATAATATAAAACGTTCGCACATGAGGTAATTTACACCATATCATAGAAAATGTCAAAGGTATTCAAGTATGGATCCTGATTTTGTTTAACTCCTCGTTGTTCCGGTCATAAATAAAGGAAAGCAGTCAAACGGTAAAAAGGTGGTGATCACATGAAAGTACGGATCGACATGACGTACAAGACCCCCAAAGGGACAAAGAGTGCATTCAGTTCAGAAGAAATACAAGCGGCTCAGGCAATTTTGATTGCCGAAGATTTGGAAAAGACCGGACGGGTAAAAGATTTCACCTTCGTTGATAATCAGGATCACACCTGGAGTTTGAAAGAACTGAAGGAATATATGAAGGGGATTGAAACAGAACCGCATAACATTACGGTTTATTTTGATGGCGGTTTTGATTTGAAAACAAAAAAGTCAGGGCTTGGGTGCGCGATTTATTATGAGCAGAACGGGAAGTCATATCGGCACAGGAAAAATGCTTTGGTGGACGAACTCCATACGAATAATGAAGCAGAATATGCTGCGCTTCATCTGGCATTACAGGAGATGGAGTTCATGGGGGTGCACCACATGTCTGTTGCTATTGTTGGTGATTCCCAGGTTGTCATCAATCAGTTGAGTGGAGAATGGCCATGTCTGGAGGATGAATTGTCTAAATGGGCAGACCGCGTGGAAGTTAAAATGGAGCAAATGGGAATCCAGCCGGAATACAAAGCGGTATCACGAAAACGGAACCGGGAAGCAGATCGACTTGCAACGCAGGCATTGGAAGACACGGAAATCACGAGTACGATCGAACTTTAATTTTAATATGGAATGCCTAATCCAAAACGCTCTGAGTGTAAAAAACTTAGAGCGTTTCTTTTTTAATGCCTTCATCATCAAAAGACCCTTTTGCTGAAAAACGGTTTCGATATTATTCAGGATGGCGGATGTAGTCTGGGAAAACTCCGGATGCTGTTTTGTACTCGAAAATCGAACCTGTTAGTAAAGAAGGAGCATTTTTCAGATAAATTTTGGAAAATAGTATTGTGAATACTCCAATCATTTGAAATAATTGTAATAAAGTGACTGTTGAATGAGGTGATGAAATTGGGTGCTACAGAAACGCTGGTCCTGTTTTATCCCACGTTGTTTTTATTACTTGGAATCATTGCAGGGATTGGATATAAAATTTCGAAATGCCATATTTGCCTGGTCGGGTTATTCGGATATCTGCTCGCAAATACCGCGTTCTTTTTCTTTGTGGAAGGGGGGCTTCCTGGTATTGAACGAGATGCGGTTGGTCTGGGCTTGGAGGTGTTCCAAGGCCTGTCCTGGTCAGAGACAGCGGCCCTCCTGTTTACGCCGAGTATATACTCATTAGCTTATACGTGTTTGCTTTTAATGGGTTATTTATATACCGGAGTAGCCGTTGCGATGTCTAGGAAAAATGTCAGTTCGGAATTAAAGGAGGAGGAACATGGGGGCGCTTCTAACGTTGATTGGTGATATTTTTGCAGCTATTGCTGGCGGTTTTTCAGAAAAAACCAGAGCGAATAAAGAGAAGAAAAAATTAGATTCCACTTACGTGAGGAATCTAATTTTTTTTAAGATGAACCCATTATTTCAAAAAGCTATTATAGAGGAATATGCCCAATTTATCAGCCTTTATGTTAAAATTAAGAAAGCTTTTACAACAAGGTGATAACTCCACTTCTAAGTCATAGTCATAAAAAGATGACAAATGATGGAGGGATGTAAGTGAAGGTATTACGACTGGGGCATGCGATGTACGTATTGACGAGTAAGAGTGGGGCGAAGATGTTGATTGACCCGTTTTTCGAGATGAATCCAGGCTGTCCGGAAGAGTATCAAAGCAAGGAATTTTTGGAAACGATTGATACGGTTGTCCTCACCCATGGCCACTTTGATCATACGAGCGGAGTGTCGAAGATGATGGAGGCGAATCCGGATGCGATGATCATTGCCCAGTATGAGTTGGCGATGATTTTGCTGCAAAAAGGATATAAAAACGTGATGCCTCTGAATTACGGCGGCCAGTTCAAGCTTCCTGAAGTGGAAGTGACGATGGTGGCAGCAAAACACACGAGTTCATATGGCGAAACGGAAGGGCAGCCGATGTACGCGGGTGAGCCGTGTGGGTATATTTTCGATTTTGATGATGATCTCACACTCTACCATTCCGGCGATACGGCGATGATGGCTGATATGAAACTGATCCAGGAGGTCTACCAGCCGGATATGGCAATTCTGTCATCAAGCGGCCATTTCACCATGAATCCGAAAGAAGCGGCATATGTAGTCAGGCATTTGCTTGATGTTAAGAGGGTCATTCCAAGCCATACTTTTCCGTCGAAAGAAAAGGCAGCTTCGGAAGAAACTTTTGACGGGCTTGTTGAAGCTTTTCCGGTGATTTCCTATATGATCGACCGTGATCAGGAACTGGAAGAACTCCTGAAAGATTATAATCATACGGAAGTTGACGTCCTCGGGTACGGGGAAGAAAAAGTATATCAATAATTCAAGCATAAAAGGAATCCAGAGCACCCGATGCTCTGGATTTCCTTTTATTCGTTACTCTGCGTGGACACCTGCCAGGTAATTTACTAGACACTATAAAAATTTTACCAGACAAAATTAGTAGTTTAGGAGACAACATAGAAAAGCACCTCCTGGATGCCAGGAGGTGCTTTTGCTTCATGTTCATTTTTTGCCTTCAAGGTGCTGGTTATCTTCCCAAAAACGGAGCAGGTCACCGTATACCACTTTATCCGAAAGTTGCAGCTCTTTTTCAGCTTTCTCTTTCAGTGGGGCACAGGTTTTTGTTTCGATTTCTTCTCCGGTCGACTTGTCATAGCAGATATTTTCTTTTGCGGCATACGCATACTTATCGGTTACGACGCTACCGTCTCGGAATATAGCAAGATCTTCGCGTTCCTTGGAAAAGAGGTCGACTCCGAATTGGATATCATTACGTTCTTTTACTCCTAATAGGTGAAGAATAGTAGGTTTCAAGTCTACCTGGCTGCCCACGGTTTCCATTTCTTTTCCTTCCATACCAGGAATGTGAATGATCAATGGAACTTTCTGCAGCTGCATTTCCTCGAATGGACGGATTTCTTTATCCAGAATTTCACTCATGGCACGGTTGTGATTATCAGAGATACCGTAATGGTCTCCGTACATGATGAAAATGGTATCTTCATATTCGCCTTGTTCTTTCATCATATTGAAGAATTTCTTGACGGCTTCGTCCTGATAACGCATCGTCTGGAAGTAACGGTCGACGGTACCATCTCCGGTTTCTGCCGGTTTGATCATTTTTTCTTCTTCTTTATCCAGGATAAATGGATAGTGATGGGTAAGTGTAATGAACTTAGCATAATACGGCTTGTCCAACTCTTTGATCATCGGCATGGATTGTTCAAAGAATGGGATATCTTTCAGACCGTAATTGACCGAGTTTTCTTCTGTTACATCGTATTCTTCTTTCGAGAAGAAACGCTCATAACCAAGCGACTTGTACATGACATCGCGGTTCCAGAATGTGTCATGGTTACCATGGAAAGTCGCAGGCGTATATCCTTCTTTTTTCAAAATTTCCGGAGTCGCATTGAATTCATTTCCAGCATTCGTTGTGAACACCGCTCCCCGCGGCAATCCATACATCGAGTTATCCAGAAGGAACTCGGAATCAGATGTTTTCCCTTGTGCGGTATTATGGTAGAAGTTTTTAAAGTAAAAACTATCATCTGCAAGATCATTCAAAAATGGTGTGATTTCCTGGCCATGCAGTTTACGGTCAATGACAAAGTTCTGGGTCGATTCAAGTGATACCAGGACCACATTCTTTCCTGCTGCTTTACCATAGTATTTACCTTGTACGCCCATTTTACCTTGCTGTCCGTTTACATAGTTCAGCACTTCGGACAACTCATCACTATCTGCAAACACACGCTTCGATGATGTGTTAGCAGTCATGACACTATCATAGATGTGATAGTTATAGATTCCTAGAAGCTTGACAAGCTTCATCCGGTCAAATGTCCGAGTCAGCAGCTCAGGACGTTCTTTATCAGCTAAATTCAGGTTTACCGCAGCAATCCCGATTACTGCTGCATATAGCATGGCAACGGTACGCTTTTTGAAACGCATGCTTGGTTTCGTTTTCTTACTGACCATCCAGGCAATCAGGATGACAACATCAATCCAGTAAAGAATATCTGTTGGGTGGATTAACGCCTGGGCGCTTCCCCCCAGCTCGAGAAAGTTCTTATATTGCATCAATACCGGCAGCGTGATGAAATCACTGAAAAAGCGGAAATAAACGACGTTGGCAAACAGCACAAAGGTCATAAAAAAGTAGATGACCATAAATGCTTTATTGCGCAATTTTGGTGAAAAGAAAAACGATAATCCTAAGAAAAAGAGAATCGAACTGATTGGTGTAATGGCTAATATGAATTGTTGGGACTTGTTTTCAATGTCAAGTGTGAAAGCTGTTTTCAAAGCATAATAGGTTTTTGCCCATAAGAACACGATGGCTACCGTGAAGAATAGCCAGCCTTTCTTTAATAGACTCTTGTAATCATTCATCATGATGAACCTCCTGTTAATCTTTCATGACTAGCATAGTAGTTAAATTTAACAAATTTTTCTCGAAAAGTAAACATTTAAACGGGAATTATAAACGCTCTAACTTGTTATTCCCATGTAAATGAAAGATTAATCCTATATTTTTATTTTGTAATAGAATGTAAATTTTTATTGACCAAAGTGGTCTAATAGGAATATACTAAAGTCGACCGGAGTGGTCTAAAGCGGATAGGATCTCTATATGGATAGAAGGAGGGGGTCACACTGCCAAAGAAATTCATCAACTTAGATGAGATGAAACAGCGGATGATTTTAAATGCGGCTTTTCATGAATTTGCTGAAAAAGGCTTCGAGCAGGCATCAACCAACGCCATTGTCAAAGAAGCCGGCATCGGAAAAGGAATGCTTTTTTATTATTTTAAAAATAAACAAGGGCTTTATGAATACTTGATTGAATACACGCTCGATGTGATCATTCACGATTATTTAGAGCAGATTGATACAGAAGAACGGGATTTTATCGAGCGTTTTAAACAAGCTTCCCGTTTAAAAATGAAAGCGTTTCTAGAATACCCGGCTTTGTTCCGATTTGCGGGAACATTCATGCTGGATGAGGCATCGATTCCTGAAAAACTTAAGCCACGACTGGAAAAATTGCAGCAGCTGGGCTATGCCATGATGTATGAGAACATTGATACTTCTCTATTCCGGGATGACGTCGATGTAGAGAAAGCTTTCCAGTTGATCCGCTGGTCAATCGAAGGTTACCAGAATGAATTGAAGCAGCGGCTGCAAGGAGAGAATCTAGCTGCGATGGACTTTGATCCTTTATGGGAGGAGTTCTATGAATACCTGGAGGTTTTGAGAAAAAGTTTTTATTCCTAAGGGAGGGGTCAGGATGACTGTGTTAACAACCAATAGTCTGACAAAGCACTTTGGTAAGGTCAAAGCACTCAATGGGGTTGATATCGAGGTTCGGGAAGGTGAAGTGTTTGGGTTTATCGGTCCGAACGGTGCAGGTAAATCGACGACGCTCCGGATTTTGCTCGGCATGCTGAAAGCGACAGATGGGAGTGCCACGATTTTCGGAAAGGATGCCTGGAATGATGCGGTTCAGCTCCATGAACGGATTGCCTATGTGCCGGGGGATGTGAATCTATGGCCAAACCTCACTGGTGGTGAGGTCATCGATCTGTTCATCAAACTTCGAGGCGGCAAGCGGACAGAGCGCCGCGACGAGTTGATCCAACGGTTTCAATTGGATCCCACGAAAAAATGCCGGGCGTATTCAAAAGGGAACCGTCAAAAAGTAGCGCTGGTTGCTGCTTTTTCCTCTGATGCTGACCTGTATATATTGGATGAACCGACCTCCGGGCTCGATCCTTTGATGGAACGCGTCTTTCAGGAATGTGTCAATGAAGTGAAGCAGCAAGGAAAAAGTGTGCTCTTGTCGAGTCATATTTTATCAGAAGTGGAAAAGTTATGTGATCGGGTCGCCATCATCCGGGACGGACGAATCATTGAATCCGGCTCACTTGCTGACATGCGCCACCTGACGAGAACGCAGCTCCTTGTAGAAACAAGGCAGCCAATGACAGAGCTATCTTCACAGCCTGGTGTCCACCATGTAGAAGAAAAAGGGAGCGCTTTCGTTTTTCAGGTGGATTCAGAAAAGCTGGATCAGGTACTTTCTTATATCAGTACGTTTGGCATCGTCAAAATAGAAAGTGCACCACCGACCCTTGAGGATTTATTTATGCGCCACTATGAAGGAGTGGGAGGGGAAGGGTAATGAATAAACAATTGTATACTAATACAGGAGTGCTTACCTGGCTCGTCATCCGCCAGGACCGGATTAGACTGACGATCTGGCTGGCTGCTTTTATCGTAGCGAACCTGCTGGTTGCCAATGCTTTTTCCACGTTATACCCCGCCCAGGCCGAGCGGCAGGCAATGGCTGAAACGATGATGAACCCTGCGATTACTGCCATGGTCGGACCGGCATATGGCTTGGATAACTATACGGTCGGTGTCATGCTGGCACACGAGATGCTGCTGTTGACAGCAGTGGTGGTAGGCGTCATGAACATTCTGCTCGTAGCTCGTCATACACGGGCGGAAGAGGAAGACGGCAGAGTGGAACTGATTCGTGCCTTACCGACTGGAAGGCTGTCCAATGTCGCCTCTACTTTATTTGTTTTTGTAGGGACCAATGTCCTGCTGGCGCTGCTTGTCGCTGGTTCCCTGGTTATGCTGGGAATCGAAAGTATTGATGTTGCCGGCTCCATGTTGTACGGCGCATCGCTAGGTGTCACGGGAATCTTTTTTGCCGGACTTACAGCGGTATTCGCTCAATTGTCTGAAAGCGGGAGAGGTACGGTCGGTCTTGGGATGGCTGTACTGCTGATTGCTTATATGGTCCGTGCTATTGGAGATGTCAGCAGTGAAACGTTATCGATGTTTTCACCATTCGGCTGGATTGTACGGACAGAGACTTTCGTCAACAACTATTGGTGGCCTGTCTTCGCCACGCTTGGGATTTCCCTGATTTTAATGGGGACAGCGTTTTACTTGAATGGTATCCGTGATATGGAAGCGGGTTTTCTTCCAGCAAAAGCAGGTAAAAAACAGGCGTCACGTATGCTGCTCAGTCCGATCGGGCTCGCTGTGCGACTGCAGCGGACCGGAATCATTTCCTGGGCAATCGCAATGTTCGTGCTTGGGGCGTCGTATGGCTCGGTTCTTGGCGATTTGGAGTCGTTTTTTGCGGAAAATGAAATGATGCAGCAATTGCTGAACCCTGCCTCAGGCGTTTCCTTGACCGAGCAGTTCATGACGATGCTGATGGCGGTACTAGCGATGATCAGCACCATCCCGGCGATGATGTTCCTTTTGAAATTGAAAGGGGAAGAGGGAAAAGGCCGTGCCGCTCACCTTCTCGTCCGATCGGTTTCAAGGGTTCGGCTGCTTGGCAGCTTTCTCGCATTAGCACTTGCTGGGGGATGGGTGATGCTGTCATTGGCAGCGCTTGGTTTAGGAGTGGTTGGCAATGCTGTCATGGAAGAAGGCATTGCGTTAGGGACATTTTATCAATCGGCCATGGTTTATTTGCCTGCCATGTGGGTGATGCTCGGGCTTGCTGTGCTGCTGCTCGGCTGGGCTCCACGGGCCACAGTGGTCTCGTGGCTGTATCTGGTATATTCTTTTATCGTCGTCTATATGGGAGGATTATTCCAATTTAATGAATGGGTGGTAAATTTAAGCCCATTCGGCCATGTACCTGAGCTTCCGGTCGAGGAAGTCAGCTGGATGAGCCTGCTGGGATTGACCGGGGTTGCAATGCTTCTGCTTGTGGCGGGGGTAGTTGGATACCGGAAGCGTGATATCCAGGGCGGCTAGGGCTTACTGTTCTGCTTGTGGAACACGTGTTTACTAGACAATACTACTTTTTAATAGACATTTCCTCCGGTTTACTAGACAAAAGTGCACTTTCCACCCCTTGGCTTACCAGCCTGGGGGTTTTTTATTGGCTAAAATTATAAAATTTTCTTTTTGGGGGGTAACTTTCGGTAGTGGGTGCCATCCAGCTCCAGCGCCTGCCCCCTCAAGGCCTTAAGTCAATCCTCTCTGTGATTAGGAAAGCCTTCGTTTTCCTTATCCTTTAAACTTTTATTAAACTTAATTCGAATGAAAGTACAAAGAACGTCACGCCGAGGGCCGAGACTTGGCTTAAGCTTGTCGGGGGTGAACAAGGCGCTTGCGCATGTGTTCTGAAAAATAAACAGAGCATAAGGTTAGCAATTCAATTAATTGGGTAAAAGTCCTTTGCATTTTGTTGATGTAATACAAACGTAACTACATAATCATTGACTATGAATATTATATTTCATATTATTGTTAAAAATGAAATGAACATTCCATAAAGGAGCTGTTTAAAATTACTATGGATCGTAAATCGATGATATCGGAGAACACCAGGAAATCTGCTGAACTTTTCGAAAAAGCGGGAGAAGTCATCCCGGGAGGAGTTACAGCTCACATTAAGCACATCGCGCCTCACCCGCTGGTAATGGAAAAAGCGAAAGGAAGTAAGCTATATGATGTCGATGGTAATGCGTACATTGATTATCTGCTATCCTATGGAGCACTCATCCATGGCCATGGGCATGAGCGTGTCTACCAGGCAGTCATGAACCAGATGCAAACCGATGGAACCACGATTTTCGGTACCCCGCATCAACTGGAGATCACCATGGCGGAAAAATTGATCGATTTGTATCCGGGCATCGATATGGTGCGCTACACCAATTCCGGTTTGGAAGCAACACTGCTTGCGATCCGGACCGCGATGGCCTATACCGGAAAAACGAAACTGGCGAAGTTTGAAGGCCACTATCACGGTGGATATGATCAAGTGCTCTTGAGTGTCAATCCTGACCTTGGGCAGGCCGGGGATAAAGGAGCTCCAAAAGCAGTACCGGAGTCCAGCGGAATTCCAGAATATTATGTAGAAAATACAATCATGCTGCCATTCAATGACTTGGAGAATTCCGAGCGGATTTTACGTGAGCATCAAGATGACATCTCCGGTTTGATCTTAGAACCGGTTCAGGGAGGATTCATCCCGGCAAAGCAGGAGTTCATGGATGGTATCCGAAGAATCACAGAAGAACTGGGTATCGTATTAATTTTTGATGAAGTGAAAACCGGCTTTCGCCTGGGGTTAGGTGGCGCACAGGAAGTGTACGGGATCGAGCCGGATCTGACGGCGCTAGGAAAAGTGCTTGGCGGCGGATTTCCGGTCGGTGCCATTGGAGGAAAGCGGGACTTCATGATGACGACAGCCGTCGATGACAGCCGTGATATTTTGACTGCGGGTGCAGACAATACGAACAAAAAACAATCTGTTTTCCACAGCGGGACGTACAACGGCCATCCGACCGTACTCGCCGCCGGATTGGCGACCATTGAAGTGTTGGAACAACAAGGAACGATGGATGAATTATTTAAAAAAACGCAGGATTTGCGCAATAAATTAGAGACGGTCTATCGAAAACATGGTCTGACCATGCAGACAGTCGGTATGAAAAGCATCTTTAATATCATTTTGACAGATACACCAATTTACAATTACCGCGCCATGGATCAGCACGATGCCAATTTACGAAAAGAAATCGATTATGAATTACTGAAGCTTGGCATCTATACGAAACCGATGAACCGCTATTCGATGTCGACGGTACACACCGAAGAAGATATCCAGCGGACCATCGATGCGCATAACGAAGCGATTCGACGCGTTTTGAATAACTAAGCAGTCAGGGGCGAAAGCAATCATCATTGGTTCGCCCTTTTAACTTGCAGTTCCCATAAGAAAAAATTAATCTGAACGAAGGAAGGAGTGTTGGAACGATGGAAAATGTCTATCAACAAATCGCCGGAAAAATGAGTGGGTTGAGCAAGTCACACGTCCGGATTGCTACATATATTTTAGAGAACCAGACAACGGCTCCGTTTTTGACCGTCGGTAAATTGGCGAAAATGGCAGGAGTCGGTGACGCTACTGTCGTCAGGTTTGCTACCTCACTCGGCTATTCTGGCTACGCAGAGATGCAGCAATTCATGCAAAGTTCCGTGCAGAAGCAGCTGACCACTGCGGAGCGGTTGAAGATGTCGGAAGAAGTGTATGATAAAGAAGCTTCCGGAGTCTATGAAGTTTTCCAGGATGACATCTCCAACATTCAGGCGACGATGGAGAAAATGGATGAACAGGCATTCCATCAGGCGGTGGATTCCCTGGTGCGGGCCAGAAAGGTTTACATCATCGCCAATCGCAGTGCCAGCTCGCTTGGGGTGTTTTTGCACTATTACCTGAATATTATCCTGAAAAATTCGGAATTGCTCCAGTCGGTGGAAGCATCCGCGGAAAAATTGTCCGACCTAGAAGAAGAGGACGTCGTCATCGGTATCAGTTTTTCCAGGTATACGAAAAGTACCATACAAATGTTCAGCTATGCCAAGGAAAAGAAGGCTGCCACCATTGCGATTACCGATAATTTATTATCGCCGCTTGTCCCACATGCAGATATCCCACTGGCTGCTTCCAGTCAGATGCCGAGTCTCATCGACTCATTTGTGGCGCCGCTCAGCCTGATTAACGCTTTGATCACGTTCGTCGGGAAAGAAAAGCAGGTGGATATACATGAGCGGCTCGATGTGCTGGAAGGAATCTGGGATCATTTTGAAGTGTTTGATAACCGGAAATAATAATAGAACCCAGGAGGGATGGAAGGTGAGAAAAGTAGAAGTTGTCGACTATAATAAGCTCTGGCCGGAGGAGTTTAAGAAGGAAGCGGAGAGCCTGCGGACCATTATGGAGAGCATACTCATGAATATCCATCATATCGGAAGTACATCCGTAGCAGGTCTTCCGGCAAAACCGGTGATCGATATCATGCCGGTCGTGAAGAAGATCGAGCATGTGGATCCGTATAATGAAGCAATGGAAGCGATTGGCTATGAGGCGAAAGGGGAGCATGGAATCCCGAGCCGCCGTTTTTTTAAGAAAGGGGGAGACGATCGTACCCATCATGTCCATGTATTCGAGTCGGGAAGTCCTGATATCGAACGTCATCTGGCATTCCGCGATTATATGAGAAGCCATCCTGAGGAAGCGGAAGCATATGGACAATTAAAAATAGATCTGGCGAGAAAATCCCCAACAGATATCCAAGCGTATATGGATGGTAAGGACTCATTTATCAAAGATAGAGAGCGCCGGGCGCTTGCCTGGTACCGAAAACAGCAGCAATAAATACGAGGGTCGCGTGAAATAAGTAATGGCGCTAAACAGTGCGATAAATGCACGATTATGATGATTTTCGCGCGAATCACACACGTGCAGCGCGAAAAAAGAGAAAGGATGAAAAAGTTGAAACCTCTATGGCTATTCGCCCGTACCTAATAATAAGCGTCTAACAAGGAAGGAGGAAGCAGCGTGTTTGAAGTGTTATTTGATCTCCCATTAAATTTGCATATCTATGCCTTGGTTATGGCTGCACTGCTGCCGATCTCCTTCCATGTTTTTAGCCATTATTTTGAAGGCTCTTACTTAAAAGGGTTAGCTTTTGAAACAGACACGGGCTTTGAACGGCCGATCGTCAAGGGGGACTTGTACTGTCTTGATTTACTAAAAGATACACAAGTGGTTATCATCACAAAGTGTGTCAAACGAAAAGAGGCTCCTGATGGCGATCAGGACGACCACCATACTCTTCTTACACAATAGATTTTAAAATTTGTGAGGAGGAGTAGCGTGAAACGTTTGGTGTTATTAGGAAGCTTATTGATGATGGTGTTAAGTGGATGTTCAGGAAGCGGAGAAAATGGAGGTAGTTTTCTCCGAGATATTTTCGTCGATCCATTCAGTTTTTTGATTGAATACACAGCAATACTGTTTGATGGCAGCTTTGGCATCGCCATTGTATTGATTACGATTCTGATCCGGTTAGTGCTTATGCCTTTTACGTTGAAGCAATATAAAAACCAGCAGCATATGAAAGAGAAAATGAGCGTCATGCAGCCGGATATGAAGATCATCCAGGAGAAACTAAAAGGAACAGATAAACGGGAAGAACAGCTGAAACTGCAGCAGGAAATGATGGAGCTTTATAAGAAACATGGTGTCAATCCCATGTCCATGGGCTGTCTGCCACTCCTGATCCAAATGCCGGTGCTGATGGGGGTTTATTATGCGATACAAAGCTCTGAGGAAATTGCATCGCATTCTTTCCTCTGGTTCAGCCTTGGCGGGCCGGATATTCCTTTGGCGTTGATCGCTGGGGTCATTTACTTTTTCCAATTTAGAGTACAGCAAAAGATGATGCCGACAGATCCAGCAAATAAGAACCCGATGATGCGCTGGATGGGGTTGATATCTCCCGTAATGATCCTCGTGATTTCCTTTAATATGCCGGCCGCGCTGCCATTGTACTGGTCTGTAGGAGGATTGTTCCTGATGGTGCAAACCTGGCTTGCAGGGAACATGGGGATTCGCAGTTCTAAAGCAGCGAATCAAGAATAACCATGGTTGAAAAGAGGCACGTTCCACTCCGAACGTGCCTTTTTGGCAAAAAGGGGGAGTATCAATGGTAAAAGGCCTCATTTACACGATAAGCCTGCTTATTTTATCGGTATTATTATTTTACATTGTCAACCAGTCCTTACTTGCTGAAACTTCATCGATCGCTTTTTTCCTGGCCATGATCGTCAGTCACTTGATTTTGGAAAAGAATCAATGGTTCATCGAGGTGCTGACAAAGGAGATCACCGCTTCAAAAACCAATGAATGGGAAGGAAAATGACTATGTGGTTATTTTTAGGGTTACTTGCCCTGTTAGCCTCGCCTTTGGCAATCATGCTGATCCGCGAAAAATTCGGGTGGGATACAAACCGCTTTTACGGGGATGAGCTGAATAAAGAAAAGCGCACCTTAAAAGATGAGGCTTATAATAAGAGCGCTAAGCATGTCAGCGGTCATGATTTCGGAGGAAGCAATCATAATCATGAGGGCGATGGCTTTCACTGAAGATTAACACCTCCGAGAACCCTAAGTTTCCATAAGATAATTATGTTAACTTAATGCTGAATTGTTCAAGCAAATCTTTAAAAGCAGGCCGTTCATTGCCGTTTCGTCCCGTGACGTGTTCTGCGGTCACTAAAGAATTCAACACCGCTTCTTCTGTCGCTTCTCCAATCGCACGAAAAGCTGTGTCGATATCCTCTTCGTGAATCGTAGGGATGGTAAGCGGCTGAGCAGGTTTATCGTGCGGTATTTTTGTAGCTGTGGAAAAACCAAGTACGATGTCACCACTGCCATGTCCGATGATCGCCCCTGTCCGGGACAGTCCCGTGACCGATCGTTTGAGAATCCGGTTCAGCTGCCGCTCCGATACCGGGAGATCAGTCGCGACAATCACCATCACCGATCCTTTGTCTTTTTGTTCCCAGGAATCGAGGAGAGCCTGCTTTAATTCCTGTCCGACTGGGTTTCCATTTACACGCAGGTCGCTCAGCATCCCGAAGTTCGTTAAAACGAGCACTCCCATCGTATACACACCATGATCAAAATCCATCAGTCGCGATGCCGAACCAATGCCGCCTTTCAGTGAATAACAAAGCATTCCCCGGCCGGCACCGACCGCTCCTTCTTCAAATTCAGCAGCGGTATGCTGGAGTGCTTCTAAGACATGTTCTTTCTGAACAGCCTGGGCATGAATATCATTCAAAAACATATCGTTGCATTCGCCAATGGCGGGATTCACCGTGCCGGTCGTCCGTCCGATCTCCGGGTTCTGTTTCATCGTATCTGCAATTAACGCATCCGCAGCCTTTCCGACACTTGCTGTGTTGGTCAATACGATCGGCGTTTCAAGCGTGCCGAGCTCATTGATCTGGATGGTTCCGATCGTTTTTCCAAACCCGTTGATGACATGGCTTGCTGCGATCAATTTTTCTTTGAAGATGTTGCCCTGGTGGGGGAGTATAGCAGTCACGCCTGTCTGTATATCCTGATCGCTCAATGTCACATGGCCGACAGTAACTCCTGCGACATCTGTAATTGCATTGAGTGATCCAGTATTCAATCGTCCGATTTTCACGCCATAATCGGGTATTCTTTTTTGCTCATACATAAAAAACACCTTGCCTTCTATTAAACGATTTCATTCATTGTATCACTATTTTTATTGATGCACCGTACGGGAGGTAAGTCAAATGATAGTTAGAAAAACGGTCGCCATTATCAATGCGATCCTCACAGGCATCTTAGTTATCCTGATTTCTACCTTTTTCGCTTCTGGTGGAATAGGAGAAAATTATACCGATCAAACGTTTGTCGCTCCAGAATTTTTTGCCATTCTTGTTATATGGGCAATAGGTGCCTTGTTGGTTGTATGGATGTTCTTTAAGAAATCGCTATATCTGTTTATTTTGTCACTGATCATCACGTGGCTGTCTATCCCGGTGGGCATTAAACTGGCTGCATACCTTGCGTATATTTTTGCTTGATTCAGAATTTTTTCATCTTTTATCCCAGTAAAGCTTTAAATTAAAATCAATTAGGCGTACAATGGATAATAATCTTAAACCTCCACCTGGCTGGGGGTCCTTTTTTACCCAAATTACTTACTAAACTAATTTAATCGCATAAGGAGTCATGAACATGAAAAATAATGCACTTACGATCGTAGAGAGTAAAACGAAACAGCCAAAGCCGAATACGGATCAGATTCCATTTGGCCGAACCTTCACCGATCACATGTTTGTCATGGACTACCATGAAGACAGAGGCTGGTATGAGCCGCGCATTGTACCATATGAGCCGTTGACGCTGGATCCAGCCGCGATGATTTTCCATTATGGGCAGACAGTTTTTGAAGGGTTAAAGGCCTATCGTTCCGGAGACCGCGTGCTTTTGTTCCGCCCGGAAAAGAACCTGGAGCGTTTGAACCGTTCCAGCGACCGGTTGAGCATCCCGCCAATCGATGAAGAAGAAGTGATGGGGTACCTGGAAGAACTGATCAGCCTGGAAAAAGACTGGGTGCCGGACACACCAGGTACATCTTTATATATCCGCCCGTTCATCATCGGTACGGAGCCAAATCTATCGGTTGCTCCATCCAAAACGTATAAGCTGATGATCATCTTGTCTCCGGTTGGTTCCTATTTTTCAGGCGGTTTGACTCCGGTCAAAATCCGCGTCGAAGATAAGTTCACGCGTGCCGTCAAAGGCGGTACCGGTATGGCGAAGACAGCCGGAAACTATTCAGCGGCATACCAGGCGCAAAAGCAGGCCTATCAGGAAGGAAAGGCTGATGTCCTGTGGCTCGATGGCGTCGAAAAGCGGTACATCGAAGAAGTCGGCAGCATGAACATTTTCTTCAAAATCAACGGAGAAGTTGTGACACCTGCATTGAGCGGAAGCATCCTGCAGGGGATTACGAGAATGTCCGTTATTGAACTGTTGGAAAAGTGGGAAATTCCTGTCACGGAACGGAGAATTTCTATTGAAGAACTCTACCAATATTACGAAGAAGGTGTATTGGAAGAAGCGTTTGGGACTGGTACTGCTGCTGTCATCTCCCCGGTTGGCGAGTTGAACTGGCTTGGCAAGGAAATGGTGATTAACAACCACGAAATAGGCGAACTATCGCAAAAACTTTATGACACGATTACCGGCATCCAAACGGGTAAACTGGAAGACACCCCAGGTTGGACTGTCGAAGTGAAGTAACAGAAAACCTACATCCTCCTGCCCTCTACGGGTAAGGAGGATGTTTTCTAATTTTAAGGGGACCAGTGTTATGGAGTGTATAATCTCCAGTTTCCTCAAAAGGAAAGATAATGGTTGAGTATTATTCACGTCTGGTGTTTCCATGGACTTTTAGAACAAACTACAGCCCGAACAAAAGTCCTCCTTTCCTGCATAAATAGATGCAGGGAGGGGGGCTTGTTTTTTTGTAAAAAACCCCATTGCCCCAGCAAATATAGCTCCTGAGTTTTAATTTTACAATTCTATAACAAACCTGCTCTTCTCTCCTTTACACTAGAAAGGTAGAATAGACAAAAACGATCATAGGAGTGAGAGATATGAAGAGAGCTTTACCAATTACGGTCCTGATTGCGATGGTTCTATCCTTTTACGGGCTCGTGCCAGAAGAGAACCAACAAGCCCATGCGGCTGTTTCAGGAGAAGTAGTTATTAATGAAGTGGCATGGATGGGCACGACTGCAAGTTATAATGATGAATGGATAGAGCTGCATAATCCGACCAGTCAGGATATTGACCTTACCGGGTGGAGTCTGGACGCCCAGGATGGCACACCTGCTATCCATCTGTCCGGCACGATTCCTGCTAACAGCTATTACATATTAGAAAGAACGGATGATTCAACTGTTTCCGGAGTAGCTGCTGACTTGATCTATTCTGGCAGTCTATCTAACACCGGAGAAGCTTTAGAGCTTCGCGGTGAAACAGACAATATTATCGATGAAGTGGATGCCTGGCATGCCGGTGATAATGATACGAAAGCTACGATGGAGCGGGTTGATCCAGCCAAAAGTGGAACAGATGCAAATAACTGGGCAGATGCCACCACTGACTATACGGAAGGAATTGGTACACCAAAAGCAGCGAATTCCAATGCAGGCAACTCTGTTTGTGCGGATAAGACCGAGAATTTATCGAATGTATCAGAGGCAGAAGGTGCGATTAACGTATTTTTTAACAAATGTGCGGACAATCAATATGCGAGTTTTGGAAATGAAGCGAATGATCATGTCAATTTGGAAGAGCAGTTGATCGAAAGGCTGAATAGCGCGACGACTAGTATCGACTTTGCAACATATGAAATCAATCTTCCACGGATTGTCGATACCCTGATTACAAAAGCAGCAGAAGGGGTGGATGTCCGAGTCATAGCGGATGCCAAAGATGCATCTGATCCCCATTATACGGAACGGTATAAAACGATGCGGTTATATGTTGAAAAAATGGTCCGAGGCCAGGATAACACAATCGGGACAGCCGATGATATCCATGTATTCTCTGATTCCCCCATGATGGCAGTGGAAGATAGCGCGGCAAGGACAGAGAAGGGGTTGCCTTCTGATGCGAACGATATTCCGAAAGTGACGGTTGAAATCGGCAACAGTACACAAACCGGACGCCTTTTTGTAGAAGCGGAAGAGAAGGACAGTAATGCTTACTATTCACCAGGAAACCAGATGCATAATAAATTTGCAGTGGTGGATGATCGTTGGGTCTTCACAGGAAGCTGGAACTTTACGGTGACTGGATTATATGGATCGGAAGCCAATATGGACGCAAGAATTCTCGATGGTAACCAGCAGCATGTAGTCGAAATTAACTGGCCAGAGCTTGCTGGAATCTATGATACGGAATTCAATGAAATGTGGGGCAGTACAGGGATGACTCCTGATAAAGTGACCTCCAATTTCAGTTCCCGGAAAGTCGATAATACGGTGCATCACGTGAATATCAATGGTGTTCCAGTTGAAATCTATTTTTCGGCAGGGGATGACGCGGTCGGAAGAATGACAGAGTTTGTGAAAAATGAGGCTGATCTTAATACGTATTTTTCCATATTCGCCTGGAGCGATCAGGCGCTAGTCGACGAGTTGAAGTATAAATGGGAAGGGTCGTATAACGATATGCAAGGTTCGTTGACCGGTTTCGATATAAAAGGAGTATTCGACACCAGCTTCTGGAACCAGTGGTGGTCCGCAAGTGTTGATATGACAGGTCGTACTGCATCACAGGAAAGTACGAATAACCCGAATACCCGCTGGGCTAATCCGGCTCCTGTCTATCAAGATGAGGAAGCTCGTAAGCTTCATAGTAAAACCATGTTGGTTGATGCAGATACAAGCAGTGATCCTACTGTGATTGTCGGGTCGACGAACTGGAGCAACAATGGCAATAATGTCAATGATGAAAACATGTTGTTCATCCACGATGCAGCAATAACCAATCAATTTTTACAAGAATTCCACGCCCGCTATGAGCAGGCAGGAGGAACCATGCAATAAAATTATAAGCAGCAGCACCCCGGGACATCCATTATCTGGAGGACCTGGGGTGCTGCTTTTTTCTGGACAATTTCTGTCTATACTAGACAGTGTTGGCAGAATACTAGACATTTTGGAAATAATACTAGACATTTTTGCAGATTTACTAGACAAGAAATGCGTATACTAGACACACCAGAGCGATCACACAACGGCACCCCCGGGGTGTAATTTATGATTAGGAATGCTGCAGGGCGGGTACTTTCATGGTGCCGGTTTCCTTGAAAAGGGTGTGCCATTCGAAGACCTTTTCCAGCACGTGCGGCGTCTGGCCGCCTTTTTCCCATGCCTCTTCATAATAGGCATATAGCTGATCTCGGTACATAGGGTGCGCGCAGTTTTCGATGATCAATGGCACGCGTTCTTTTGGTGCCAGGCCACGCAGGTCCGCGTGTCCTTGTTCTGTTACAATCACATCGACATCATGTTCGGTATGATCGACATGAGAAACGAACGGTACGACGCTTGAAATGTCCCCATTTTTTTCAAACGATTTCGTGACAAAAATAGCGAGACGTGAATTTCGCGTGAAGTCACCGGAACCGCCAATGCCATTCATCATCTTGGTGCCGAGCACATGGGTCGAGTTGACGTTTCCATAAATATCGACTTCAAGCGGCGTATTGATCGAAATCAGACCTAACCTGCGGATGATTTCCGGATGGTGGAGATTTCCTGCGGACGCAGCAGCAGCCGGTCACGATAGCGGTCGATATTCCCATAGACTTCTTCAAGTTTGGATTCAGAAAGGGTAATCGAACAGCCGGAGGCGAACTTGATTTTTCCGGCATCAAGCAGGTCGAAAACAGCATCCTGTAATACCTCGGAATAGACTTCCAGGTCCGTGAACTCTGAATCGAGCAAGCCATGGAACACGGCATTGGCAACTGAGCCAATGCCGGATTGTAAGGGTGCCAGATTCTCAGGAAGCCGTCCGATTTCTACCTCTTTTCGCAAAAAGTCAATCAGATGGTTCGCCATCGTTGCTGTCTCTTCATCTGGCGGAACAATGGTCGATGGCGAGTCCGGCTGCTCGGTGATGACGATTCCCTTAATTTTATCTATATCGACCTGGATGCCGGTCGTGCCGATGCGGTCGTCGACTTCGGTCAACGGAATCGGCTGACGTTCTCCTTGCGCCCCTAATTCATAGATGTCATGCAAGCCCTCAAACGCTTCAGACTGAGCCAGGTTCAATTCAACAATCACATGTTCTGCTTGCTCCGCAAAAATAGAAGAATTACCAACAGAAGTGGACGGAATGATCATCCCCTCCTCAGTAATTGATACCGCTTCCACTATGGCGTAATCAATCGGATTCAAAACATCCTGACGAATCGCTTCTGCGGTGTGGGAAAGGTGCTGGTCGACGAACAGCATGTCTCCCTGGTTAATTTCATTGCGCATCGTTTTGTCGGCCTGGAACGGCAGACGTTTATGCACCATTCCGGCTTCCGCCATCAGGCGGTCGATATCTGAGCCAAGGGAAGCCCCAGTATATACGTTCACTTTCAAATGTTCTGCCTTCGCTTTTTCAACGAGAGCGGAAGGGACTGCCTTAGCATCACCGGCACGGGTAAACCCGCTCAATCCAAGTGTCATCCCGTCCGTTATCCAGGAAGCGGCTGTTCCCTCAGAAACAATTCGATCTTCCAGTCGTTTATCTCGTAATCGTTGTTCATAAGTGTGTGTCATACCAAAACCTCCATGCTGTAATTTTCTTATAATTCTAACGTCTACCCGCGCTCATCTCTTGGGGTTTGGTATGAAAAGGCTTAAATTCGTACTAAAATAGAAAATTTATAACATAACTAAGAAAAATCAGAATGAAAGAATCCTGCGGAATTGGCTCGCGTACGTCTGACTTACCGGAATCTTTGTCCCATCCTTCATGACCAATAGAAACGTCGAATGGGAATCCGGCTGTATTTCCACAATATAATTGACGTTGATAATGTAAGAACGATGACAGCGTAAAAACATTTCCTCCGGCAAGTGGAATTCCACTTCGCTCAATGTGAATTTATGCGTACCTGTTCCTCGTTCTGATTGGACCCAGGTTTTCCGGTTGTGCGCTTCTAAAAACATGACTTCCTCATATGGAACCGGCATCCAGCGATCCTCCATATGAGGGTCAGGAACTTGGACAGAAATTTCAATTGCTTGGATGGTAAAATCGCTGTGACACAGCCCTTTGGATTACCCGAATCGATAATTGGCACCGAGGTACCGAAGTAGGGGGTGCCGAACACCTTGCCATTGATGTGATCCGACGTCTTTTTCCGTACGCTGAGCGCCTTGAACGTCACGGTATTTTCATTTATTTTATCACCGGGTTTGATTTTCAGATCGATATGCTTGCTCGGTTTATAATAGATGAATTGCTGAGCATCAGACACAGCAATAGAAGCTTCTTTCGGGAATAATTCCTTGAATGATTCTACCATCGAAGATATGGAAAAGTAGTTCATCTAAATCCTTCTTTAACTCTGTCATTACTAAAATTATAGCCATGTTTTTATCAGGAAGGAAAGCAATACCATCCTTTAGAATGAGAAAAAATGTAGCTTATCATTTTTAGAAAGCAGGGGGATACTATCGTAAATACTTCTGAAAAAGGGAGGGATAACAATGAAGTTCGGCAGTCATGTTTCGATTCGGGATGGCTATTTGGGAGCGGCAAAACAGGCAGCGGCAATGAATGCTGCTGCTTTTCAGTATTTCCCGAAAAACCCACGCAGCCTTTCCGTCAAAGCCTTCCACCAGGATGATGCCAGGCTCTGCAGAGAATTTTGTATGGAAAAAGGAATTGTCTCTGTATCTCACACCCCTTATCCAACCAGCCTGACCCCGGCAGATAATGCAAAGAGGAAGCAGGTGGTAGAGTCATTATTGAATGATCTCGAAATCACGGATGCCTGTGGTTCCATTGGCGTGGTTGTCCATTTCGGCAAGCGTATCGATGATGGCGAACCGCTCGTCAGCTACCAGTTAATGATTGCTGTCCTCAATGAAGTTCTTTCTCAATGGGACGGAGGATGTAAAATACTGCTCGAAAATAATGCCGGAAAGCCGGGTTCCATGGGGACAACGTTAGAGGAACTCGTCCAGGTGCGGAGTCTTTGTGACCAGCCAGAAAGAATCGCGTTCTGTCTCGATACTTGTCATGCGTTTGCCAGTGGCCTTTGGAACGGAGACAACTGGAATGAAGTGCTGGAAAAAGGAATGGAGCTTGATTATTTCAATCATCTGGAAGCCATTCATTTCAATAATTCCAAATATGATACCGGCTCAGGAAAGGACCGTCATGCTAATATTTTAGGAGAGGATGGTTACATAACAGAGGAGCAGTTTGACCAATTGATCACTACCCCGCAGCTTGCAGACCTTCCGTTCATTTTAGAAACCCCAAAAGAAACCTCGACACATGAAGCGGAAATCAAACAACTGCAAAATAAATGGGGAGCAGAATAATCAATTGGAACGCGTGGCTTATGCCATGCGTTTTTTTTTTTTGAGAAAAAATGAGCTGCTTATATGCGCCACCTCCCCCCTTATGAGAGACACTTCTTGAAAAGCTTCGTTCCGCCCCCTGATACCCTCATTACCTCCTGCCCTAAAAAAGGCTGGTCCAATTCGGAGCTTCCTATTTGGTTAATAAACACCTGGGGAGTAAGTGAGTTCCTAGTTGTGACTTTAAATATTAACTAAATTGCTGAAAGAATCTTGGGATAAATCATGTGTTTATCGTATTTAGTGATGCGTATCACATACGCCTTGCTTAAATTCCGGTAGGATAGGCATAGAGTCATAGAAAAAGGAGTGGCCGATATGAGTCATGAATGTGCAGGTATACAAGTAGAAAGCGGAACCAAACTTAGTGCCCCGTTGCAGCATTTGAAAGATGAACATCCCATCCTGCTTGGCATGATGGATGAACTGGAAGACCTGGCCGAGCAGCTGAAAGCAGTGGGAGAGGCTCACACCAATTTGCTGAGACTACGGGAAGAAGTTGTTTTATTCATGGAAGAGCTTCTCCCACACTCGGAAAAAGAGGAAGGATTCCTGTTCCCGATGCTGGGGAGCTATATCGGAAAAGAAACAGGGCCGATCGTTGTAATGGAGTATCAACATGAAATGGCGAAAGAGAATTTTGAAGCTTATTTGAGGGGGACATTCGACCTTAGCGAAACCATCACGGCAAAGGAAGCGGAAAAACTGTACAACCGGGTCATCGAAGGGTGCAGTATTTTGATTTCTCACTTCCATAAAGAAGAAAATGTCCTGTTCCCAATGGCTGAAAATATGCTTACGGATGTAGACAAAGCTGCGCTTATGAAGCATTATAAAATTTCTTAAATAAAATGACACGACTGAGCTCAGTCGTGTCATTTTTCTTCTATAAACTTGTTAACAAACGAAAACACCAGCTCACGTATTTCCTCTGATTCATTAAAAAGAGCATGCCGGCCATTATCAATTTGGACCATTTTCGCATGGGGGAATTTTTCTTCAATAAACTTCAGATTATATTGCCAGGCCACCGTGTTATCTTTATTCCCCTGTATCACAAAAGTGGGCGTGTTTGTAGGAGGATAGTGGTCCAGCAGCTTGTTCCAGTGCAGCATGGCACCGACCCAGTCCAACGGGATGACCTCCGTCTGCAGGGGGTCAAGCTTTCTTGCCTCCAAGTAATGCTGATTAGAGGAATTAACCCGGAAATTCCGTTTTACCTCCTCAAGTAGAGGCAACACTTTGGCCATATAATAACCGAGGACGGTTCCATACCAATGCGCTGAATGCACCAGCGGGGCTGCCAGAATCACTTTGTCAAAGACATGGTCATGGTGCTGCAATACATAATCGATTGCAATCGCACCGCCGGTACTGTGGCCGATTACATAAAATGGACCCGGCATTTCCTTTTTGGTGAGATCCATCAGTTTCTCCAGCGAATGAACATAATCGGAAAAGCGTTGGACGGAAGCCGTTTTTCCTTCTGACAACCCATGTCCTTCGAGGTCATAGCTGATCACCGTAAATCCATGCTTGTTTAAAAATTGGATGATGTATTTCAGGTGACCGACGTGATCCAGGTAACCATGCAATAGAAAAATGGTTCCTTTGCTTTCTTTCGGTGCGAACATCTGCACCATCGTTTTCGTTCCGTTCGTTTCTATTTTTCCGAAATGGAATGCGACATCAGCTATATTCAGTCCATAGTAATTCAAATAGGCGGCTATATCATGTTTTATTACCGTGGGTTTGGTGAAATTGAACGGCTTCTCCCATGTGGAAAGCCGCTGCAATATATGTTCAATTGACTTGTTTTTTGACATAGGGCAGGACTCCTCGATTCTTTCTTTTATGTAATCTTACCAAAAATTGCGAATGCAAACCTGGTAATCAGCGTAGCTTGAATTTTTTCATATTTTTACCCTATTTTAATAACCGTGTTGATTACCAGCTGCGTTTTTTACGATGGTGGGTCATCAAATATTCAAGGTGATCCGTTCTTTGACACTGGTCGGTGTTGAGGTGAAGATGAGCGGGATCCGGCCGGAAATTGCCCAGACTATGGTACAGCTGGGTGTCGATTTTGAAGATACGCTTTCTATTTCAATTCTCCACCAGGCATTAGAATATATTGGTTTTCGTTCCAGCAAACCTAGTAAAAAAAGACATGCAGCCAGGAGGCCTGCATGTCTTTTTTGTGTAAGCTATGTTTTGTTCTCGTATGCGGTCCTGCTAGTCTTGTAAACAGTTAGGTTGTCTAGTAAAGCATCAGGAGTCGTGAAAATTCCCGTTTTTGTCTAGTAAAAGTTTGAAATTGTCTAGTAAGCACGCAAAATTGTCTAGTATCACATCTACATTGTCTCGTATTCGTCCAGCTTGTCTAGTAAATGGTACTAAAACGATTAGCCCGAGTTCTCCAGCCTGGACTTGCGAAATGGGTTCACCTAGGAAACACTGGATCGCCGGAAGAAAGTTCTTCTGCCAGATAATCGACATGGCCTTGTACGAGCTCGACGGCTTCCTCCAACGTTTCAAAAAAGACATCGCGGATCGTGCCATCATTATCCTTGGATGCATGCTTATACTTTGGATCATAGTAATGGATAAGCAGCTGTTCGGTGACAGTCCGGTAGTCCTGTGCTGTCAGAGCCTCATCAATAATCTCCCGTGCTTCAGCGGCAATGCGTTTACGAATCACTTCCCACGCCTTTTCAATCGCTTCATGATTCTGTTCCGGCTGATAGGTGGCAAGGATCGTATCGATACGGACAGGGATGGAAGTATGCACGTGGATACGCGGTCCTGCCTGTTTTCCATCGATGATGAATTTAGGGATTTCGATATTGCCAAGCCGTTTGCTTTCGGATTCGATGATATAATAATCCGTCTCGCCGATTTCCTGGATCCGTTCCCATAAGCGCATGTCAAAATCCTTCTGGCTGCGATCGGGCAAATCCACTCGTCCGAACACCGAGCCGCGATGGGCTGCTAATCCTTCGAGATCCAGGACAGGATAGTTTTTCTCCTGAAGCTGCTCTAAAATCTCCGTTTTTTTGGTACCTGTCAAGCCTTCTAACACGATGAAAGTACGTTGTAAGCTGGCAATGGCATCAAGGTCTGCCACTACTTTTTTCCGGAAAGAGCGGATACCTCCTTCCAGTTGATAGCTTTTCAGCCCCATCACTTCAAATACCGTGGCCAGCGTCCTGCTTCGCATGCCGCCGCGCCAGCAATAAATGATGATCGGTCTGCCGTTGCTTATTTCTTTGGCACGCTTATAAAATTCAGGCAGTTTTGGCGAAACGAGAGAAATGCCAAGTTCCTTCGCTTCTTCCTTACCGACCTGTTTATACGTAGTACCGACTCTTACACGTTCTTCATTCGAAAATATCGGCATGCTGATTGCGCCGGGAATATGGAATTCCTCAAATTCTTTAGGCGTGCGGACGTCAACTACTGGACAATCCATTTCCAGTGCTTCTGCTATGGTCACTCGTTTCATGTATCTCACCTGCTTTATACCTTTATGTATATGTTCAGTATAACATGCCTGGCTGTAATTTTTCCTTTAGGGCTCAGTTGGGTTAGAATAGGAAGAAGAAAATATCTGTCCAAGGAAAGGAAATCAAGCAATGACCAATCATGAAAATTCGGCCAGCTACTGGCCTGTATTAGAAAAATTACCGCCGTTTCTACAACAAGCATGGGAAAATTCAGCGTTCCGTAAACCTACCGAGATTCAAAAACAGGCGATTCCGCCTATTATGGAGGGAAAGGACGTACTGGCAGAAGCACCGACAGGAAGTGGTAAGACACTCGCTTATCTTTTTCCTATCCTGCAAAAAATCGATCCGGATAAGAAAGATACACAGGTCGTCATTCTGGCTTCCTCCCGTGAACTTGTCATGCAGATCCATGAAGAAATGCAGACATGGAATGCAGGAAGCGGGATTTCAAGCGCGACGTTGATCGGTGGAGCCAACATGAAAAGGCAGCTGGATAAATTGAAAAAACATCCACGCGTCATCATCGGTACACCGGGACGCGTCCATGAACTGATCAAGAAGAAAAAACTGAAAATGCATGAAGTAAAAACGATCGTACTCGACGAGGGCGACCAATTGTTAGCACCGGAGCACAAAGCTACGATGGAAGATATCATCAAAAGTACGTTAGCTGAGCGACAGCTGTTATTGTTTTCAGCGACTTTGCCAGAAGCAAGTGAGCTGGAAGCGAAGCGGTTGATGAATGATCCAGAAGTTATCCGTGTCGGCACCGAAAATGAAAAGCCCGCGGTGGAGCACGGTTATTTGATTACGGATGCACGAAAAAAAGTCGATACACTTAAACGGTTGACTGTTATTGACGCGTTTAAGGGACTCGTGTTTGTGCGGGATATCGGAAACCTGGAGGTACTGGCAGAAAAACTTCGTTTTAAAGGCCTTTCTGTCGGAGTAATCCACGGGGATTCAAAAAAAGAAGACAGGGTCAAAACATTGAAGGCATTTCGCGAAGGAAAACTGGCACTCTTGCTTGCGACCGATGTCGCGGCCAGAGGACTCGATATCGCTTCACTAAGGTATGTCATCAATTATGACCTTCCAAATGAAACAGGTCAATATATCCATCGTGCCGGACGGACTGGCAGACTTGGATCTACCGAAGACGGTACCGTGATTTCCCTCATCACCAGGGACGACATCAAGAAACTGGAGAGAATCAGTAAAGAAGTAGATCTGGATATTGTCGAAAAGAAAATGTATAAAGGCGAGTTGGTAGATGCAGCTCAGTATTAAGGAGGTAAGTATATGAAAGAGCATATAGCCGGAAAAACAGTTTCTGAATGGCAAGAGGCTCACCCGCTGTTAACAGATATCATGGATACCAGCGAAGTATACTGGCAAAATCCTGCTTATCAGCCGAAAAGTAAGGAGCAGCCGATTACGCAGGCCGAGCTTGATGAGGCAGCTGCTTTGTTCCTTCGGTTTCTCCCTTTTTTGAAAAAAACATTTCCAGAAGCAGATCTGGCTGAGGAAGGAATCGTGTCCCCACTGAAAAAAATACCTAACATGAAAGCGGAGTTGGAAGCTTCCTTCCCCCAAACCATAAAAGGCGACTTGTGGCTGAAATGCGATCATGACCTGCCGGTTGCTGGTTCTATCAAAGCGCGCGGCGGTTTTTATGAGATTTTACATTATGCTGAAACGATGGCGATCGATCATGGCCTGCTGTCCCGCTCCGATGATTACAGCAAGCTTGACGATGTGCAGTATCGTAGCTTTTTTGCCGATTATTCGATTGCTGTCGGTTCGACGGGTAATCTTGGCTTGAGCATCGGTATTATCAGTGCCAAAATTGGTTTTCAGGTGACCGTCCATATGTCACAGGACGCGAAAAAGTGGAAAAAAGATCTGCTTCGGAGCTATGGCGTCACCGTTATCGAGCATCCGGCCGATTTCAGCGTGGCTGTGAAAAGAGGAAGGGAAATGTGCCTGCAGGATCAGCGCTGCTATTTTGTAGATGATGAAGATTCAAAAAATCTTTTTCTTGGATATACGGTGGCAGCGAAAGAAGTCAAGCAACAGCTGGAGGCAGCAGGAGTGGCCGTAAATGAGGCTCACCCATTGATCGTTTATCTCCCGTGCGGGGTCGGTGGCGGTCCAGGTGGTGTCGCATATGGATTGAAACAAATCTACGGTGAAGCGGTCCATTGCATTTTTGCCGAACCGACGCATGCCCCTTCGATGCTGCTTGGCTTGATGACCGGCCTGCATGACAAGGTGGCTGTGCAGGATTTTGGCATTGATAATATCACGGAAGCGGACGGCCTCGCTGTCGGCCGCCCGTCCGGATATGTGGCGCCAATCATTGATAAACTGATTGCCGGCATCTATACCGTCGAGGATAGGGAACTATACAAACTGCTTTACCAGCTCCATCGCAGCGAGAGACTATTTCTTGAACCATCTGCACTTGCGGGCATGTATGGACCTGCCCGGTGGTCGGAAACGATCGGAAAAACGCTTGACATAGATAGCGACAACGCCACCCACCTTGTCTGGTCGACCGGCGGCAGTCTCGTTCCAAAACATGATCGAGAAACAATGCTTTCAAAAGGAAAAGAGGCTGTCCGATAAGTCTGCAAAAGACTTTGAGGGATAGCCTCTTTCCTTTTTGTGATATCGAAATGCAGGGGGACATAAAATAAGCTTGCAGAAAAACCGTGGGGTTTCTCTACAAGCTGAGAGCCTGTGCAAACTGGCTCATTTTATTTTCTCAGACGCAATCTCCGGAACTTGATATTTTTTGGGTCAAGGCCGCTTCCGAGCGATCGATATAACTTACCATACTTCGGATCAGCGAGTTTATTATCTTTATAATAGACACGCGGCGTTTTCCATAAAGCGATCAACGCCTGGCTGAGCGGCATTTCATGATAACGCTCCGGCCAGAATCTCTTGATTTGTTCCTTAACGAGCGGGTAATGTTTCGGATTCATCCCCGGGAACAGATGGTGTTCGGTGTGATAAGAGAAATTGAAATGCAGCACGTCCACCCATTTCGGAACGGTTACCGTCAGACTGTTCGCTAATGGATCATTGATGGGTGTAATCGGGTTAAGTCGATGATTCGTAGAAATATAGCCCATCACAATCAGGTTAGCAATCAACAATGGGATAAAAAACGCGAAAAGCCATTTCGTGAAGCCCATGACAAATAACAGACCGATCCAGGTAATCCACGGTAAAACCGCCTGCAGCCAAACCTCTGGCTGCTTCTTCGGTTTGAAGTCTTTCACATAAGTGATGAACATTTTCGTCGAATGCATCGAGAACTGAAAGGCCAGTGAGATAAACGCGAACGTGGACCGGACCTTCAATGGCAGGCGATACACCCACCGGAACATCTTCATTCTTTTTATTTTCTCCAAGGTCGGCCAGGCATCTGGATCCTTTTCTTCGTGCTGAGTATGGACATGGTGGGTCATGTTATGCCATTTTCTCCAGAGCTTCGGTCCTGTACTCAAGGGGAAAAAGGCGATCGCCCCAAGCAGGTCGCGTAGCCACGGCTTCCGTACCACAGTGCCATGAAGGATTTCATGTCCCAGAAAGCCAAGTCCGGCAAAGCTGAAGCCTATCACCAACGATATTGCCAGGTTGATCACCGGATGCAGGTTCATCAGGCCGATCGTCAAAAACCCGGCAATCGTTATTAGTAAATAAGCTAAACCTCCGAACAGTCGGGAGGGGACAGGTTTAAACACATCCTTAGGCAAGTGTGGTTTTATTTGTTTTGCATACCAACTGAAGGAATGAAGCTCTTTCATTTCCAATCTCCTTTCATGGAAGGCAAGTTTTCTCTTCATATTGTAATTCATCGTACCAATACCTATTCTCACAGTCAATAACATTTACTACCTGGTATTAATATTTGGTATAAAGTCATATTTCATACCAGATAAAGGATATTAATACCTACATACAGAATAGTTAACGTTAGAGACTATTTACTTTTTCAGGCTTTGTTAAATGATGCTGCTCTCCCGGCAGATCATGGAATCCGCTAAGGAACTTAGGATTTAAAAAGGATACGAACATATCCTGATTGTCCCATCATAAACTCACTAGTAAAACCCTATTCAAGAGGAGAAGAGGAGTGATTGAAATGGGCGAGCTCGTCCACTTCCCTCATAAAAGCATCCGGTTGACTGATGAAGAATTGGCTGTGTACTGGAGCATTAAGGCTCGGCTGGAGAAAGCAGTTACGTTGAATGATATTCGCCAGCTGCAACAAGATGTAAAGGCTTTTCGCAAACATTTATCTGTAAAGTATGGGATCCCGTTGTAGAAGATGTTTGAATCCCCTGTTTTTATTAGTATAGGATGAGAACAGAGGTGATAAATCGTGAAAAAGCAATTTGAACTAAAAACGGATCGAAGAGACCAAATGATTGATGTTACCAATGAAATCGAAGCTTTTATCAGGGAAAATGAAGTAGATGAAGGAATGATAGTCATCTCATCCTTACACACGACTGCGGGAATTACCGTTAATGAAAATGCCGATCCAGATGTGAAAACGGATATGCTGATGAGGCTCGATGAACTGTATCCATGGGATCATCCGGAAGATAGGCACGCGGAAGGGAATACGGCATCTCATTTGAAAACGAGTACGGTAGGACATGCGCAGACACTGATCCTCAGTGGAGGTAAATTAGAACTGGGAACCTGGCAAGGCGTGTATTTCTGTGAATTCGACGGGCCTCGCCGCAGGAAGTTTCTAGTAAAAATCATCACGTAAAAGGGACTATGACCAGCCTTGGTCATAGTTCTTTTTTATGACAAGTTAGGGAATAAGCAATAATCACAAGGGTATATTGGGATAAAAGTAAAGAGGAGTACCCCGCAAATGAAAGTCGACGTAACCTCCATTCAAAGACAAAATAATCAGACACGTTTTACAGAATAAAACACGTGGAATGGACGGACTATCAGACAACACTTAACAAACGATGGAGGTTACTCACAATGTCAAAAGGAAAAAGTATTCACGCGTTAATGATACTATTATTCACGCAATTTATTTCTGGTGGTGTCACTAATACAAAAGGAATTGTATTGGACCAGGTGGAAAAAGACATCGGACTGGATATGAGCGAATTCGGCTTTGTCGTATTCATCTTCCAGTTAGGTTTTACATTAGCAAGTTTAATCTTCGGTTACCTGACGGATAAAAACGGACTCCGGATCATGATGATTATCGCTGCAGTCCTTATGGGGTCTGGTTTCCTTGGAACAGGACTTGCACCTAATATTATGTTCTTCTTAGGATTCTACATGCTGGTAGGTTTCGGTCTTGGTGCACTTGGTGTTGCTGGTAACGCAATTGTTCCTGCAGCTTATCCGAAAAAACAAAACCAGATGTTCAACCTGGCCATGGGTATTTATGGTCTTGGGATGGTATTGTTCCCGCAAATTCTCAATTGGTTGTTCCAGTTCGCAGACTGGAGGGTGTTCTACATCGCCATAGCAGCCTTGCATATCGGTGTGATCATCTATATAACTTCTGTCAATTTCCCGGAAGGAAAAGTCGAAAAAATCAATTTGAAGGCTTTCATCCCAATGTTGAAGGACGCCCAGATGGTGTTCTTGATGGTATTCCTTATGCTTGAAGTCTCAGCGGAAGTTTCATTCATGAACTTCTTTCCGACTTATTTGAAGAGTCTCGACCTCGGTGGCTTATCAACGTCCGCCAAGGAAGATATGGTGGCTACCATTCTGACGTTGTTCTCGGTATTCTTTATGGCAGGACGACTGGGAGTGGCTTACCTTGCGAATCATATAAATGAACGCTTGATTTTAATCACTTTCTCCCTTGGCTCTGCCTTGATGATCGGGGTAAGCTTTATGTTTGCGGAACAGTTACCATACCTGTTTGCTGGTGCCGGGCTATTCTTCTCGACGCTGTTCCCAACAGGTACGGCATTCGGGACGTCCATCTCTAAAAATCCTGGTACCGCACTCGGTTTAATTTACGTCGCATCCGGGATCGGCGGCGGTTTGGCAGCATTGCTTGTAGGTGCAGTATCTGAAGCATTCGGTCAAGCCGGCGGCTTCAGTTTGATCATCGGTTTCTTGTCACTGATGTTCATTATGACCTTGTTTATGAACAAGGAGAAATCCAAGCAGAAAGTCTGATATAGATAAAAAAAGGTGCGAATCCGTTTTGGATTCGCACCTTTTTTTGTGGACATGGTGTTTTTATGCAAGGCGTTTGCGCTTTATTGGCTAGCTTCAACGCCCAGACACTCGCGACATAAGCAACCCGTCTGGTGGAAGGGAAGTACACCTTCCACCAGACGTTTTACTTATGCGTGTCGTGTCTTTCAGGGCGTTTGCGCTTTTCTTAATTTAACACATGGAGTCTTTTGGGTTAGGATTTTTCAGGCCGAAAATTGGACGAATGAACAGGGCAAGGTAGCTTCCTGCCAATGCCATGATCATCCACACCCAGCCGTGCAGACTGAAGGAGGCGATTCCTCCGAAATAAGCACCAATATTGCACCCGAATGCCAGACGAGCTCCATATCCCATCATCAGTCCGCCAAGGATAGAAGCACCAGCAATGCCTGGTTTGATTTTTCCAGGCTTGAAGTTGCCTTGAGCAGCTGCTGCCATAAAGGCTCCCAGGAGGATGCCGAAGTTCATGACGCTGGTAGAGTCGGCAAGCACGGTTGTTTGCAATGCCTCAGTATTACCTTGCCAATAGCCCCAACCTGATACGTCAACTCCGAACAACATCAGAAATTTGGATCCCCATAAAGCAAAGGCGGATGTAATCCCCCAAGGATTACCACGTATAGTTAAGGTCAGGGCGTTCAAAACCGCCAGCACCACAGCTGCAACAAGCAGCGGCCATGCCCCGCGCCATAGTTTTTTCCAACCCGTTGTTGTTGCTAACGGCTTCATGTGGGGCGGGTTTTTCTTACGTGCATACTTTACAGTCAATCCGTAGATTCCCAGGAAAATCACCATCTGTAGTACCCATCCGCCTAAATATCCGAGACCGGTAGATTCCGCTAAAGAAATCGCTGGCAGGGATGGTGTCTGTTCTGTCCAGAATACAAAGTGAAATGCGCCGATTACAGAGCCTGCAATAAACCCAAGCAATGTCAATAACATGGAAGATTTTCCTCCACCGACACTATACAAGGTACCAGATGCACAGCCAGAACCCATTTGCATGCCGATTCCAAACAGGAAGGAGCCGACTACGACGCTGATCCCTACCGGCGAAACATAACCGACAGGATCGGTTCCAGTAAAACTGAAGTTGGTAGCAAAAATGATTGCAAATAACGTCGTGGCAACAGCAAGCATCACCATATGGGCCTGCAGACCCTGCACATTACCGACAGACAGCAGTCTCCGGAATGCCGAGGTGAATCCAAACCGGGCGTGCAACAGTGCCAGTCCCAGTCCGATTCCAATGATGAAAAGTACTCCTTGTGTCCATCCGGCAACAGCTACTGTTACCGATAGTAGAATGATAGATATGATCAACCCGGTGAACAATGCGGGTTTTTGCACAGGATTTAATGGGAAGACAACGGTCGTTGCCTGCTTTGCTCGAGCGGAAATGGAAGGTTGTTCCATTTGTCGTTCTGCAGTTGTTTGAGTCATAACTAATACCTCCTAATTCCGATAAATATAATGTGCTTTAACTTTCATATATGATAAGACGATTCCAATGATTTGTAAACCCATTAATTTAATCGGAAATAAAGTTTAGACTCCGTAAAATTTCTGTTTTGATAATACAATTAAGCTCGCTTTACATTAAGACTCAGTTTCGAGAGAAACTTTTTCCGTTATGGTGGTGAGCATTTGGAGGTCTGGGAAATCACTCGCTTTCCATGGGAGTACGGTGAGCTTCCTCGGGCTAAAGCCCTGCGGAATCTCACCATGTACTTTAATCCCATAGGACTTTGAAAAAGCATCTGGAATTAACACCGCACGAAGAAAATGCGTAGCATTTTCGAGGAGTCTCGCAATTTTCCTGACCTCCTTGCTTTGGTGAGATAAACGGAAACATGGGTATGCCGTCTTTCCCTTCGGATGGGGTAGTTTCCAAGCCACCCCTGACTCTTTTTTGATAAAGAACCCCATTTACCTTGAAACTGAGTCTTCCATTATACGTCCCTATTGTTGAATAAGACTCGTTGGTAAATAAGAAAGACTGTTTTACAAGTTCAATTTTTAAAATAGACAGAAAAGCCATTGCATAAATATATTATATTATGTATATTTATAACTAACTTATTTTTCAGGGGGACGTAGGAATGGAAGTGAAGAAGCAGACGAGCTATCAGGAAATCGATCAGACAAAAGAAGCATCAGCATTTTCATGGACCAGTTTCGGTAAATTTTTTATCCCATCGTTCATTGGGATTTTATTATTTTTAGTACCGATTCCTTTTCAAGGGAAAGTGACCATCGGGGTCGGTATCCTGGCTGAATCGGTACAAAGTTATTTCGCAGATCAGATACCTCTGTTCATGACTATCCTAGTGTCGATATCAGCATTAGGAGCTTTGGCTGTGAAAATGGCACAGCCGGCATGGTTGGATAAGCGTCTATTACTTAAGAATCTATTTGATGTTTCAATTTTTTGGACAGGGGTAAGAATCATAGGGGCAGTCTTCGCTGTCATGACGATGATGCAGGTAGGACCGGAGTTCATTTGGTCTGATATTACAGGCGGAACCGTCTTATACTCCCTGGTCCCGGTATTGACAACATGGTTTTTATTCGCAGCACTGTTGATGCCGTTCCTGATGTCCTTTGGTTTGATGGACTTCATTGGTACGCTCCTAAGAAAAGTGATGCAGCCGGTATTCAAGCTGCCTGGCCGTTCTGCGATTGACGCGACTGCCTCATGGATGGGAGCGGGACCAGTAGGCGTATTGATCACGACACAGCAGTTTGAACAGGGGTATTACACGAAGAGGGAAGCATCGGTGATTGCAACAAACTTCTCGATCGCTTCAATCGCTTTCAGCCTTGTCGTCATTACATTCATCGGTTTAGAGCAATATTTTGTTCCGTTTTACTTAGTTGTCACCTTAGCGGTATTTGCAGCAGCTGTGATTGTGCCACGGATTCCGCCATTGTCCAGGAAGAAAGACGAATATGATGAAGTGGCTGGTAAGCAGATCGAAGAATATGTACCAACAGGTAAATCAAGCTTCCAGTCTGGTCTCGATAAAGCGATGGAACAGGCAGAAAAAGTCCCTTCTTATAAGAATGTCATCTATCGTGGTTTTGCGAACGTACTGGATATTTGGCTCGGTTTGATTCCGGTCGTGATGGGACTGGGCACGCTTGCCCTGGTATTAGCTGAGTTCACACCGGTATTCGTGTGGTTGTCCTATCCACTCGTTCCGGTTCTGGAATGGATGCAGATTCCTGAAGCGAATGAAGCTGCTCCCGCTCTAATCGTCGGTTTTGCAGATATGTTCCTTCCGGCAGTGATCGGCAGTGGGATCGAGAGTGAATTGACACGATTTGTGATTGCAGGCATATCGATTACCCAGTTGATTTATATGTCGGAAATCGGGGTATTGATATTGAAGTCGAAAATCCCGTTAAGCATTGGCGAAATGTTCATGATCTTCTTACAGCGTACCGTTGTCACGCTGCCGATCATTGTCATTTTCGCACACTTCATATTTTAGTGATGGTGGGTCATTCTAACAGGTGGGAAAGACCTGAAATATAAGCAATATGTGCTAATTTTGCAAAAAAATAGGCCGAATCGTTTGCGGCTGGGAATCGACTATACTAAAATAATCGACACACGAAAAAAGAAAGGATGAAGACATTGGCAGAAGAAGAAAGTAAACAAGTATGGCAGTTCAATTTCCTGATGAATAGTGGAAGAACTGTGACACAAGAAGTAGAATTGAGTGAACCTCATACGACTCGTGAAGCATGTGAATTCATTATAAAGCAATTGGAAAGAGGATTATGGTGGTCATTGGATGATGATCTAGTCATTCGTACGGACCGCGTGGAAACATTCTTCGTCGGTGATTTGGAACGGGAAGAAGACTTCTTGAATAAAGATGAAGATTGATAAAAAAAGGCGTCCAGCTGATTAAGCTGGACGCCTTTCTAATAACTGCGAAATTATAAAATTTTATAACTTTTTGCAATGGGCTGCATCCAGCTCCGACGCATAGGACGTGCTAGTGCCGATGTCGCCATAGGACGAGGCGCTTCCGCTTTTGTATTTACCGCCGCTAATTTAATATGGTCACTTCCATGCTCTCACGGCCGAATGCTTTTGCTTCTGTTAAATCAGCCATGAACAGGTCGATCCGGTTGCCCTGGATTTCGCCTCCGATGTCTCCGGCAATGGCTGTCCCATATCCAGGTACATGGACTTTTGAACCAATCGGAATGACGTCAGGATCGACGGCGATTACTCTCTTACCCGGATTCGCTTTTAAATCGATGCCCGTATAGGTGATGCCTGTACAGCCTTCACAGGATGCGGTGTATGCTGTAGCCTCAACGGTAACTTTTTTCCCTTGAGGATCCTGGGAGGTTTGTACCGGCTTGCTGTTCATTTCAAAACGCTTCAATTGATCAGATTTATCGGTCAGTGCGACTTGTTTTTCATTTGTCGTTTCTGCATTAGAATGAATTTCGTTTGTTAATGTGATTCCAGATAATAGAATAAGGACGACGACAATATTTCTCAAATGATTCATGCTTATTGCCCCCTTCGATGTGACTACTTTCCATATTGTAGCAGTATAGTTGTGACTATTAAACTACAGGGACAATACAGTTTGGTTGCAGAAATGTGACAATAGATGTGTAAGCGGTTACCGACAACACACCGGTGAAATAAACATAAATTAACAAGTTTTTTCCCTTTTCTAATGGGTTGCTTTGTAATAAAGTAGAGGGTATGATTCTTTCTTGAACATACAACCATACATTGCAGACGTACATCGGAAGGGGAGAAACACCATGAAAAAAGTACCTTTACTCGCACGAATCATCATCGCTATTATTTTAGGGATCTTAATCGGGTCCGTTGCTACGGAATGGCTGGTAGAATTATTCGCTACATTTACCGGTCTATTCGGAAACTTTCTGAGTTTTGTCATCCCACTGATCATCTTGGGATTCATCGCCCCGGGAATTGGTTCCATGGGACGGGGGGCAGGCAAATTACTCGGATTGACGACGGGTTTGGCGTACAGCTCAACGGTTGCTGCCGGTTTACTGGCATTCTTTGTTGCTGGGACGCTCTACCCGTTCATGCTACAAGGGCAAAATGCTGCTCAATTGGAAAATCCGGAAGAAGCGCTGGTAGAAGCTTCTTTTACCGTCGATATGCCTCCCGTGATCGGTGTCATGGGGGCTCTGATTTTAGCTTTTATTATCGGGCTTGGTATTTCACGTTTGAAAGGCGATGCCCTATTGCAGGTCATGGATGAATTTCGTTCGATCATCCAAATGGTGATAGAAAAAGTCATCATCCCGTTATTGCCTTTTCACATATTCGGGATATTTGCCAATATGACCTATGCCGGTCAGGTGCAGACCATTTTGAACGTTTTCTGGAAAGTATTTATCATGATTATCCTGCTTCATTTGGTCTACCTGGCAGTTGTGTATACACTTGCAGGCTCCTTGCATAAAATGAACCCGATCCGCATGTTGCGCACGATGCTGCCTGCTTATTTTACAGCGCTTGGGACCCAGTCCTCGGCAGCTACCATTCCGGTTACTCTGAAGCGAGTGAAAAAAGTCGGGGCCCGTGAACGAGTGGCCGACTTCAGCATTCCATTACTGGCGAATGTCCATCTTGCTGGAAGCACCATTACGATTACTAGCTGTGCCATGGCCGTGATGTACATGCAAGGGCACGCTGCAGGATTCAGTGCCATCACTCCATTCATTTTGATGCTTGGTGTTACGATGATTGCTGCGCCTGGCGTTCCAGGTGGCGCGGTTATGGCGGCACTTGGCCTCCTGGAATCGATGCTTGGCTTCGGTCCTGCGATGACTTCGCTGATGATTGCACTCTATTTAGCCCAGGATAGCTTCGGTACGGCAACAAACGTAACCGGCGATGGCGCGCTGACGATGATCGCCAACCGTTTTACAAAATAAAAATCGATGAAACACGCTGGTATCATTAGCCAGCGTGTTTTCTATCTTTTAAGAAAGTTAAACTTAGTTAAAGGCTTAAGTATAAGAACCACTTAGGCTTTCACCATGATGACTTGGCTATAGCCAAGTTTTTCTAATGGATCGGTCTTTCCTTAACGAATGCCGACTAGTATACTAGTAAAAGATAATCACGTTTTTAAAACTGAGGGGGAGTCCCATTGAATCAGAACAAGATCCTGCTTGTTGATGGTATGGCGCTATTGTTCCGCGCTTTTTATGCCACTGCAATGAGCAACTATTATATGATTAACAGTAAAGGCGTACCGACGAATGCCGTGTATGGATTCGTCAAACACTTGTTTATGGCAACGAAAAACTATGGACCCAGCCATGTGGTATGCTGCTGGGACATGGGCAGCACTACTTTCCGGAATGAAATTTTTCCTCAATATAAAGCGAACCGGGGAGAACCACCTGTCGAATTGATTCCACAGTTTGATTTAGTCAAGGAAGTGGTGGAAGCCCTGGATATTCCGAATGTCGGGCTTGCCGGCTACGAAGCGGACGACTGTATTGGAACACTGAGCAATGAATACAGCGAGCATTCCGAGGTTATTATTTTGACTGGTGACCAGGATATACTTCAGCTGCTTCAGGACAATGTCACCGTATCCTTGTTGAAAAAAGGATATGGCAATTATGCTGAGTATCAGCATGATAATTTTATAGAAGAAAAAGGCATCACACCGATGCAGATGATTGACCTGAAAGCATTGATGGGAGATAGCAGTGATAACTATCCAGGTGTTAAAGGGATTGGTGAAAAGACTGCCCTGAAGCTGCTCACCGAATATGAAACAATCGAAGGGATTTTGGACAACCTGCCGAACCTGACGAAAGGACAGCGTACGAAAATTGAAAATGAACTCGATATGCTCCACCTGTCACGCAAATTAGCAGCGATTCACTGCGAAGTCGATGTCAATTGTTCGCTCGATGATGCCATTTTTGAAATCAATCAGGAACGGATGATGGAAAAGTTCAATGAACTGGAGTTTAAGCGTCTCGATTCTTTACTTTCTTAATAAACTAGTATATTTAGCATACGCTCTGTTGCAAAATATCGCAGTAGGGATCCAGTAAACGAATCGCTATATATGCCAGGATATATAATTTATACTATTTAAAGAGAGAACAGCTTGAGTCAATTGGCTTCGTTAACCATTTTTAAAGTATAGGGAGGCAGGAAACGGCGAGACTCCTGCGGAAGTATATACGAGTCGAGAACCCCACAGCGCAATGTTGTGGCTTGACCGTACGTCCGCGGAAAGCGAGTTGTTTCCTGCCTCCCTTTTTGTAATCAGGCTGACGAATCTGTTTTTTATCATTTATTGGCAGAAGACCCCCACCTCAAAACGCGGAGCGTTTAGGTGGGGGATGAATGCCGGGTTTTCACTTCGGGCGATACCATAGATAAGAACTCGCGTTCGTAATATTTTAACAGATGCTGTATAATATAGGTATCAAAATGCCTATAAAGGAGTGAGCAACCGAATGGAAGTGAAGAAAGCTTATAAGTTTCGTATCTACCCAAATCAAACGCAAACACAACTTTTCGAACAAACCTTCGGTTGTTCACGCTTCCTGTACAACCGGGCACTCTATGAAACAAAAACAGCAGGTACTAAGTTCCGTAAGACTCCAGCAATCAAAGAAATAGGTAAACTCAAAAAAGCTTTTACGTGGCTGAAAGCTGTTGATAGCATCGCCCTCCAAGCAGCCATCGAAAACTTAGACGACGCATTCATAAGGTTCTATCGCAAACAAACGAAATTCCCGCGCTTTAAGTCTAAGAAAAACCTGGTGAAGAGTTATACAACAAAAGCAGTCAACGGAAACATTCAGCTGGAAGACAATAAAATCAAGCTACCGAAGGTAGGCTGGATCCGTTATGCCAAAAGCCGCGAAGTTAAAGGAACAATTAAGCGTGTCACCGTGCGCAAAAATGCGGCGGGTAAGTATTTTGTATCTATTCTAGCTGTCGTGGAACACAACTATAACCGTAACAATACTAACGAAACTGTCGGTTTGGATCTCGGATTAACAGATTTCCTCATCACGAACGAGGGTTCGAAAATCAAGAACCCTCGTCATCTAAAGAAGTATGAGCAAAAATTACAACACGCGCAGCGTACCATGTCCCGAAGAACCATTGGTTCTTCGAATTGGCACAAACAAAAAATAAAGTGGTTCGCATCCACGAAAAGATCGTTAATGCCCGCCGGGATTTTCAGCATAAATTATCTCGCCAACTAGTGGACCAATTCGATGTCATCGGCATAGAAAGTTTAAGTGTGGCCAAAATGCTGAAAAGCCCGGATCGAGCCAAGTCCATATCCGATGCATCATGGAGCGAGTTCACAACAATGATTAAGTACAAAGCAGAATGGTATGGATCCACCATTGTTTAGATTGGAAAATTATTCCCGTCTACACAGTTGTGTTCTGTCTGTGGCCACAAGGAAAAGAGCGTCAAAGATGATACCGTTCGGGCATGGATATGTCCTAATTGTCATACTAATCACGATCGGGATATCAACGCTGCTTGTAATATAAAAAAAGAGGCGGAACGACTCTTGACAAAATCTAAAAGTGCGTAAGCGCACCAACCGTCGGGACGACGGGGATAGCCTGTGTCGATTACTGTCCAACAGGACGGTCAACCCAGGAATCCCCCACTTCAAATTTCGGAGAAATTAAGTGGGGGTAGTTCAAAACCGAAAATCTACCATTTATATCCGAAAATTTGCCGAAACATGCTATAATTGAAAAAGTATGTTTTTGTTCCATTTATTTCCCATTTAAATCTAGCAGATTATAATTATAGTAAAAGGGAGTGAGCCCATGAAGAAGTGTCCAGGCTGTCAGAAAGAAGTGAACGAGGGCTCTCGTTTTTGTCCCAATTGCGGCACAAGGCTTGATGAAGAAAACAGTCTACATAATGACGAAATATCAGCTACAGTAGCAGAAGAGCCTTCTTCCCGTATCGACCACAGGCAGCCGAAAGGGAACAAAAACTGGAAGATGATTTTGCTTCCAGTCATCGTATTATTACTGACTGCCGGGGGTGTCGGCTACACCTATGCCCATGAAAAGAATGTAAACGAAGAAGTGCTTAAGTTAAAAAGGGATGCGGAGGCTTCTGCCTTAGAAGGAAAGTATGGTGAAGCAGCATCCATGCTGGAAAAAGCGATGGATAAAAGGGAAGATTTTGCTGTATTGGAAAGAGACCTGGCCTTCATCGAAGAGGCGGACAACTTCCAAGAAGAAATGCAGCAAATTGAAGAAGAGATCCAGAGTGACCAGCTGGGTAAAGCGACAGACCATATCGCTGCCCTTCGGGAAGATGTGAAGGCCAGCGAGAGCAAGCTGGTCCCTGAATTCCTGCCAAAACTGGATACGATGGATTCTCAAATCAAAATTAAGCGTATTAACAGTGAACTGGCTGAGCTAACGACAGTGGATCAATTGGCAGCCAAACTGTCCACCTTATCCCGATATAACTTAGAGGAAGCGACAAAAGTGAAGGCGAAAATTATGGAAAAGATCGTTACCATTGCTTCCAATGATGCGGAAAACCATATTGCTGGCAAAGAGTTCAATAAAGCGGTAGCGGCTGTCGACCATGCCTTGCAATTTGCGGTAAATAATGATAAATTGCTGAAATTGAAAAAGCGGATCCGGCAAGAGCAAGGCGCATTTGTCCAGGCACAGAGAGAACGGATTGAGCGCGCGGCAGAGCAGGCCGCACAGGAAGATTTGAAGAACCAGACTGCAGCTATTGAAGTGCAGAACGTGAATGCAAAACTGGATGACCTTGGTGATCTTACCGTCACCGGGGAAGTGAAAAGTGTTGCGACTAAAATCATCAGTTCCGTAACCGTGGAGTTAGAAATCCTCGATAAAGAGGGAAAACCAATCGAGACGGAAGAAAATACAGTCACCGTTTACCCGATGTACTTAAACCCGGGGGATACAGGTAAATTTGAAAAACAATTTTTTGAAATCAATGAAGAAGTCGATGTGAAAGTTAAAAATATCGAATGGTATGTCGAGTAGGAGGGACGCAGCATGAATCGTAGATGGCTGATCAGCATCATACTTTCTGTAATTATTGCCATTGCGGGCGTCTCGGGAGTTTTTTACATCCAGGACATAATGCCGACGAAGCTTACAGAAGCCTCCGCATTGGTGCAGACTGGTAATGACCAGTCTGTGGAAGAGCCGGTTACAAGAGAGCAAGAAGAAATTATAGATGCGACGCAAGAGCGCGTCGTACAGATTACAAAAAGTGATGGGGAGCAGGGGTCCGGTTTCCTGTATAACGACAAAGGGGATATCCTCACGAATGCCCACGTGGTGGCTAATGCGAAACAAGTCACAATCACTACCGGGGATTCCAAAGAAGTGTCAGGGGAGGTCATTGGTATCAGCACCACCACGGATGTTGCTGTCGTACGTGTGCCTGCGCTTGAAGATTCCGAACCATTACCGCTCGAGCGGGATAAAAAAGCTGGTATGCTGGATAAAGTTCTGGCTTTGGGAAGCCCCCTTGGCTTACAGAATACGGTAATGACCGGTGAAATTACAGGACTTGACCGGGAATTTGATATCGCCCCATTTGAATATCGCGGCTTGTATCAAATTTCAGCGCCGATCCAGCCAGGTAACAGCGGAGGTCCGTTAGTCGATGCAGAAACCGGAAAAGTGATCGGGATCAACTCGGCTAAATTAGATAAAGAAGCGATCGGTTTCAGTATTCCAATCCCAGACATCATTAATCTGGTGGAAAGATGGTCGGAAAACCCAATGGAAAGCCTGCCGGAAATCCAGGATACAGTCGGTGGGCCAGGGGAAGGCTATAATGTCACACCGATCGATCAGGCTACTTATATTGTCGAGTACTTTTATGAAAGTATAAATCAAGGTGATTTCGTCACTGCCTATTCCTTGATTGGAAGCAGCTGGCAAGGGAACAATTCCTATGAAAATTTCCGTAAAGGTTATTCTAATACGTTATCGGTAACAATCGATGACTTGATACCGAAGCAAGCAGGTAAAAATGTCGAGGTCACTGCCTTTATTACAGTAGAAGAAACGGTAGGCGGCGAAGTGAAGTTGAAAAAATATAAGCTGATCTACACGGTAGGTTTGGAGAACGATCAATTAAAAATATTAGCAGGAAAAGGAGAAGAAATTTCTTCTTAATCAGTTCCCGGCAGAGTAATAGCTGCCGGTTTTTTCTTTGGTCAAGGAAATCGTGTGTTCATTGGATGGGGTTTAGAGTAAAATAAAGAGAGGAGTATCCTTAGTAAATATGTAAAAAAGCCCATATAGATTAGTATTGGATTTTTATAGGGAGAAACGGGAAAGGGTAACAACTCGTTTGGAGTGGGGAAGACGGTGAGCTTTGCCCCGATGCAAAAAGCTATAGTAAACCTGTTATTTCTCAACATTTTGCAAGGAAATCGTTAACAGATGAAACGAAATCGTTGTTTCATCCGTATAAACAAATAACTGTAAAACCTTATTGTTTCACAGAGAGGATTACATAGAGCAAAACTAAGGGGGAGAAAATTGGATAATCGAACAATTAATATGCCAACAAGACAGAAACAAAAACTGAAAAAATTCGGGTCTTTATTGGGCAGGATTTTCGGTGTGTTTGTGGTGCTGGCTGTTTTGCTGGCACTTACGTTGAACTGGATCACGGATTATATTTGGATGGATTCACTTGGTTTTCAATCAGTTTATATGACGATATTTACGAGTAAAATCATGCTTGGGGTCACTGGCTTCCTCATCTTCTTTTTATTGATGTATGTGACACTGGCTTCGGTGAGAAGGACGTATATCAGCTTTTTTGATCGGGAACGTCTTCCTGCCATCCTTCTGAACAAGAAATGGTCGCGGCTGATACTTATAGGGATCTCTGCATTAGTTGGGTTGTTTGGAAGCAGCATTGTACAAGGGATTGGCTGGGAATTATGGCTTAAGTTTCTGAACCATAGTTCTTTCGGCATCAGTGATCCTCATTTCGATATGGACATCTCTTTTTATATGTTCGTACTGCCATTTATCAATTTCGCACTCAATACTTTATTGGGATTAGGTGTCTTTTTACTGCTGATTGAACTCGGATTTTATTCCGTATTTTCGATGTACAGGGAAAGTCGATTTGCACAGCTTCACATGGGAGTAACGCTTGGTGTCATTGGTTTGCTGCTGGCGGCGGTACATGTGCTGGAACCTTATGCCACCCTATTGACTAACCAGGTGAACATTTTCCAGACCAGTGTGGTGCATGGGTTGAGTTATACGGATAAGTTGATCAACAACCCGGCTTCTTATGTATTAGCTGGCGTGGCAGTCCTGGGTGCTGTCTGGATGATTATCGCCATGATCCGTGGGCGTTTACATTCGATGCTGCTTCCGGTGGTCGCTTATGTCGCACTCGTAATCATTGCGCAAGGTGCCTCAGTCATCGTGCAGAACTATGTGGTATCACCAAATGAGTTCTCTAAAGAAAGCCCGTACTTGGAGAAAAACCTGGAATACACACGTGCAGCGTATGATTTGGATACAATTGAAGAACGGGAACACCCGGGTAATCAGTCACTGGATGAGTCGATGGTCGAAAATAATCAGCTGACGATCAATAATGTTCGTATCAACGATGCACGGCCGATACTTGATATCTATAATCAGCTCCAGACTTTCCGGACCTATTACCAGTTCAATGATATCGATGTCGATCGCTATGTCATTGATGACACGTACCAGCAGGTTTTCTTAGGTGCCAGGGAACTGAATACCACAGATCTCCCGTCCCAGGCAAAGACCTGGGTCAATGAAAACCTGCGCTATACTCATGGCTATGGTGTTGCGATGAGTGATGTCAACAAAATCACTTCCCAGGGACAGCCGGAATATATGCTTAAAAATGTTCCCTCCCAGGGTGTTATCGATATTACCCGTCCTCAAATTTATTTCGGTGAGGAAAACTATCAAAATGTCATTGTAAACAGCGGTATCGATGAATTTGATTATCCGTCAGGGGATGAAAATAAATCGACACGCTATGAAGCTGACAGCGGTATTCCCTTATCAGGCTTAAACCGGTTGATTTTCAGCCTGGATGCAGGTTCTTTCCGAATGTTTGTATCGAACCAATTGAACGAAGAGAGTCAACTGCTGGATACCCGTAATATTATGGACCGTGTGGAGAGAATCGCGCCTTTCCTTCAATACGATGAAGATCCATATATTTTTGTGCGGGAAGACGGAAGTCTATCCTGGCTGATCGATGCTTATTTGACCGCAGAGCGTTATCCATACTCAGAGCCGTTTAACGGAGAAATAAATTATATCCGGAATTCGGTGAAAGTCGCAGTTGATGCTTACACCGGAGAAGTAGACTTTTATGCTGTGAACCAGGAAGATCCATTACTGCAGACCTATCAGAAAATGTTCCCGGATATGTTCACCGAGGAGATACCAGCAGATGTCCAGTCCCATTTCCGCTACCCGGTGGATCTATTCAAGGTCCAGGCATCCATATATGGAACTTACCATATGACAAATCTTGAGGTCTTTTACAATAGGGAAGATAAGTGGGAGTTTCCGACAGAGAAATATTTCAATGAAGATATTCAAATGGAACCTTATTACATTACCATGAAGCTTCCGGAGAATGACACAGAGGAATTTGTCTTAATGATGCCATACACACCAAGGAACCGGCAGAATATGATTGCGTGGATGGGTGTCCGGAACGACGGCGAGAACTATGGTGAAACTATCGTCTACCGATTCCCTAAACAAAGGAATATCTATGGACCACAGCAAATTGAAAACAGGATCAATCAGGACAGTAATATATCTCAACAGCTTAATCTTTGGTCACAAGGTGGTTCAGAAGTAATTCGTGGCAATCTGCTGGCGATTCCATTTGAAGATACGGTATTGTACGCAGAGCCTATCTATATTGAATCCTCGAATGAAACATCCTTGCCAGAAGTGAAGCAGATCATTCTTGCCTATGGTGACCATATAGTGATGGAACCTACATTTGATAAAGCGCTGGAAAAAATGTTGGTATTAGTCGACCCTGAAGTAGAAGAAGGTGAAGAGGAAGATGAAGCCGGACAGGATGGAGAAAACGCTGAAGAACTCCTCCAGTCAGAAGAGATTCTGAAAGAAGTATCAGACTTATTTAACCAGTATCAGCAGGCCCTTTCGAACGGTAACTGGGAAGAAGCTGGCACCATCATGGAAGAAATTGAAGCGCGATTAAGAGAAGCGCAATAATATTTCAGGATCAAAAGCCCGAATTTAATTTTATTCGGGCTTTTGGTATATAAATGTAGGTTGAAAAGGAAAGGGGCAACGTCATACCGTTTTCAAATGAATGTTAACAACTTATCGGCAGTAAGAGAAAGAATAGTAGATAAAGCTGAAAGGAGCATTTTATATATTTATTAGCTGAAGGCGGACTGATGGTAGGAGATATGATAGCCCAATTGTTATTTTTCATGATATTAATTCTGATCATTATAGGGATTTCAGTTTTTATCCGTACTTTTACAAAAAGGAATAAGCGTTTAGAAAGAATAGAAGAAAAGTTAGATGAACTGCTTAAAGATAGAAATGATGCTGGTTAGATTTCAATCCAAAAGAAACTAGGCTTATCGCCAGGTTCTTATGGCGAAAGCCTAAGCGTTTTTTATATTTCAATTTCTTAAAATATAAAAAACCTAACACATCATGTGTTAGGAAAAGTGGTAAACAACTTAGGTGACCCAACCATATTAGAATCATCCGTGATTCCACATTTGAAAGCTTATGCAGAAGGATAATTTTTGATGAATTCGTTTCCTTCTACCTCTTGGTTAAGTCCAATTTTTTAAATCTACTTAAAGCTCAAAACCATTTACTCTATCTGCCGTACAGCTATCGTGTCAGCAGACCCGACTGCCCGGTCAAATTTCAGGGCTGTTTTTCACCTTGCACAGGAAGTGCTATCCCTTGTTTGGTCCGGCGTCTCTGTTCGTTTTGGAAACGAACTCGCGATGGTTGAGCCACCTAAGTTGTCTAGCTGCTTGTTTTGTTGTTATCTTGTTTACACTTTTATTATACCACCATATCAGATGAGTGAAACCAGTAATTATGAACAATTTGTTAACGCTAACATAACTAGGGTGAGAGAGAATAAAATTGAACTTTCCGTCAATCATATCTCCCTATTATGGTAGGATGAAAGAAAGGAGGGGGCGTTGTGGATCCATTAGATATTATCAGTGATTTAAGCAAAATAAAGCCTGTTTACCAGCCGGTCTTCAGTGCTGTCAGATATACGGTAATTGGTTATGAATTGATTGGCCGTTGTTTTGATGGGGAGAATTGGATCAGCCTGGATGATTTTTTTCAGGACCCGGATGTTCCTGAAGAATTCAAAGCAGAAGTGGAACAGCATTTGTTGCAGCTTGCTTTGACAGAGATGATCCATTCGGACATACAAGGTTACTTGTTTATCAATCGAAATGCGAAACAATTGATGGTGAACAATGGGGAAGATCTCCTTGAGACACTGCAATTATACAAAAGTAAAGGATTTACGATGGACCGGATTGTCATTGAAGTGACCGAGCACGATTTTGACGAAGATTTTGAAGCGCTGAGTCATCTGCTTCTCTACTATAAAACCTACGGCATCCAAATTGCTGTCGATCATGTCGGAGCTAAAAGCTCGAATATTGATCGGATACGGCAGCTGGAACCTCATTTCTTAAAGATTGATACGACGATCATTCGCCAGGCAAATGCTGATAGCTTTCAAGATATTATTTATTCCCTGTCCATGTTAGCCCGTCGTATTGGCGCTGCATTATTGTTTGAGCACATCGAGGATGACTTTCAGCTCCAATTCGCCTGGAAGCACGGGGGGCGTTTTTATCAGGGCAGCTATTTAGCAGAACCGGATTCCAGCTTCCTGGCTAAAAGCGCTTTGGCTTCAAATATATCTGAAAAAGTTTACAAGTATATCACTAGGGAAAAGTCCTTGATCGAGCAACGGTTATCATTGATTCTCCAGTGGGAAGACAAGGTGAAAAAAGTGTTACCGAAATGGGATGGCCCAAAAAAGGTAAATGGATTTATCGAATGGATCACGGACCAATTCAATGAAGAGAGTTTTCGTACATTCATTTGTAACAGCGATGGCCAGCAAGTCTCAGCCAACTTCAGAAAAAGAGGCGATAAATGGGTGGTCGAATCACAGAAGAAAGGATCCAACTGGGCATTCCGTCCATACTTTCTGGAGAATGTGATGCTGATGAAAACATGGCACAAAGGAATACTATCCGAGCTCTATTCCGATATCGAGACGAAAGAAACCATCCGTACGTTCAGTTTCCCTTTGACCGAACAGCATTTTTTGTTCATTGATCTTCGATATTCCTTCATTTATGAACATGAGTGTCTAATGATTTGAGAATTAAACAATGAACGTTTATCTCTAATATATGCAGTTGTAGATATCCTTAAGGAAAGCCGGCTTCCGGCTTTTTTGTATAAGCTCTGTTAAATCTCATTGTTCCTTTTACAGTTGAAGCTCCCTTTTATTGAAGATTCAGTTTCGAGAGAAACTGTTTCCGGTACGGTTGAGAATCTCTGGATGTCCGGGAAATCACTCGCTTTCCATGGGAGTACGGTGAGCTTCCTCGGGCTAAAGCCCTGCGGGATCTCACCAATCAGGTTCATCCCACAGGACTTTGAATTTCCTCCTTGAATAAACACCGCACGAAGAAAATGCATAGCATTTTCGAGGAGTCTCACCGTTTTTCCAGCCACCATATAATTGTAAGAATCTCGAAACTTCTGTTATGAATGACATACTTTTGAAGCAATAAGAACGGATCAATCTGGCATTGTAATAGTATTCTCCTAACAAATTAAGGTACGTAAATTTAAGAGCGATTTCGATAATCTTATGTGGTAAGGGGCGTGGGGGAAGGTTGAGACTCCTGCGGGAAAGGATAGACTGGCAAGACCCCGCAGAGCTTTAGCTCGAGGAGGCTTGCCGTCTTCCCCGCGGAAAGCGAATCCTTCCCCAACGACCCTAATCTCCTTCAATATCTCGAAATCAAGTCTTCGACTTTTCGGCCCTATTGTTGGATAGCCTTCTATGAAAAACAATAACGTTTAACAGAGACTGTAAACCAGCAAGCATCTCAAGTAATGATCAGATTCACGAATCAAAAAAATAAATTGCAATTATTCTAAAAGATAGTGAAATATTTCCATTCTTATGATAAGATATTTTTCAACTTTCTTATCAGTCATCTTAGCAAATATACAGAGGGTGGTGATGCAGGATGGATCCGGTCTTAATTGATTTTCCGTCAGCGTTTGAAACAGAGCGGCTTCAAATGCGTATGCCGCTGCCTGGAGACGGAGAGGCGGTTCATGAAGCGAAGGAAGCTTCTCACGAAGAACTGAAGGAATGGATGCCTTTTGCACAAAACAGAGGCACCCTGGAAGAGACAGAAGCGAATGTACGAGAAGCACATGCCAAATTTCTGACTCGCGAAGATTTGCGCTTGCATATCTTTTTAAAGGAGTCCAGCACATTCATCGGGTCCTCTGGCCTTCATCGGATAAATTGGGAGATACCGAAGTTTGAAATCGGATACTGGATCGATACAAGGTATGCTGGAAAAGGCTATATGTCCGAGGCAGTAGAAGGAATTGCTGCGTTTGCTTTCGATAAATTGAAAGCAAGACGTGTGGAGATCCGCTGCGATTCAGGAAATGAAGCGAGCAGGGCAATTCCGGAACGCTTAGGTTTTGATTTGGAAGGTGTTTTGCGAAACGATGATTTATCTGTCACGGGAGAGGGTCTGCGAAATACTTGTATTTATGCTAAAATCCGATAATAATTATATTGTTAAAATAGGCACATGCCGCCCCCTTGCTACATAATATTGTGGCAAGGGGGTTTTTCGTTGGTGAATATATTATTACTTAAACAAAAAAAGTTTCCCTTGGTAAAAATGTGCAGTATGATTACTTTAGCGAGGTAGAAAGGAGACTGGAAACTTGGGTTCAGATTTATTATTAGCATTCGGGTTAACTTTAATGGCCGGTCTGGCCACAGGCATCGGTAGTGTGCTGGCATTTTTCACGAAAAGCACCAATACCCGCTTTCTATCCTTTGCACTCGGCTTCTCTGCAGGAGTGATGATTTATGTCTCGATGGTCGAAATTTTCTTTAAAGCGAAAGACTCACTGGTAAGTGCGATGGGGGTTGAAAGCGGGAACTGGGTAACAGTCGGTTCATTCTTCGGCGGGATGCTGTTCATTGCCTTGATAGATAAGTTCATTCCTAAAAAGTCAAACCCTCACGAGGTCAAGAAAGTAGAGGATATGGAGAAGCCGGAAAATGGTGTGAAGGATCCTGCATTGTTAAAAATGGGTACATTTGCTGCGTTAGCGATCGCTATCCATAACTTTCCGGAAGGGATTGCTACGTTCACATCCGCTATGCAGGATCCGAGTCTTGGGATCGCCATTGCTGTCGCTATTGCCATCCATAACATTCCTGAGGGTATCGCTGTCTCTGTACCGATTTACTTTGCCACCGGGGATCGGAAAAAAGCATTCAAGCTCTCCTTTCTTTCCGGTTTATCAGAGCCTGTCGGTGCTTTAGCAGCTTATTTAATACTGATGCCGTTTTTGAATGATATCATGTTCGGTATCATCTTTGCTGGTGTAGCAGGGATCATGGTATTTATCTCGCTTGATGAATTGCTGCCTGCCTCGAAAAAATATGATGAAGCTCATCTATCGATATACGGTATCATAAGCGGAATGATGGTCATGGCACTCAGTCTATTGTTATTTATCTAGATGAAAGGACACTTCCCTTTAAAGGAGGTGTCCTTTTCTAATGCCTGGACATACCGGCTGCCTTAACGACATATAATGCGGTAAGGGTGGGGTGCGATAATGAAACAACAGTGGAAGGACTTAAATCGGAAACGTAAATGGCTGTTGGTTGTCGGAATGTCGATGCTTGTGATAATCGGCGGCATGAGTGCTTACTTATTATTTCTTTATCAGAAAGTCCATCACACAGTATCCGGTGAACTATTCGAGCCTGTCACCGCTATTGACAGTCAGGAAAGTAAGCATAAGATGAATGAAGACGATCCGTTGAATTTTCTATTACTGGGAATTGATGAACGGGAAGCAGATGTGGGAAGACCTGATACGATTATCGTAATGAATATCGACCCAAAAAAGGAAAAAATGCATTTAATCAGTATTCCGCGGGATACGATGGCCTGGATTCCAGGGCATGGAAGCTATGATAAAGTTAATCATTCCTATACATTCGGCGGAGTGGACATGACCATAAATACAGTGGAAGAGTTGCTGGATATCGAGCTTGATTATTACGCCACGATGAACATGGCTGGTTTGAAACAAATGGTAGATGCGGTCGGTGGTGTGCAAGTAGTTAACGAGTTTCCATTTGTACAAGGTGGTTTCGACTACCCAAAAGGTCCCCAGACACTTTCAGGTGAGCAGGCACTTGCTTATGTAAGAATGCGTGATGAGGATCCCAAAGGGGATATCGGCAGGAACCACAGACAGCGTGAGGTGGTAGAAGGGTTGATGGCCCAGGGATTGAGTTTGCATGCAGTTGTCAATTTGGACGGGATTTTCAATGTCCTGGCTGAGAATATGGAGACCAACCTCACGTTGGATGAGCTGAGAACACTGGCCGTTCATTATCGCAGCGGACTTGAAAATATCAACATGTACCAAATAGAAGGGAAAGACAGCTATGTTAATGACATCTATTATTTGCAGGTATCACCGGAAGAAATAACGAAAGTGAATCGGATGATTTCTAAACAGGAATTATAGGAAGAAGTTCACAGCGAGACTGTCGAAAAACGATCGACAGTCTTTTGTGTTTCATTAAACCAATGACAGATGAACGATCTCCCTGCGATTAAGCATGGGGCTACCAGCTTTCAGTCCTGTCCCCTCGGAAAGCGACCTTTTTTATGAAGAGGATTAATTATGCCTTGCCGCTCTTGTACAAGGGGTTTACACGGTATGCCAGCGTGGTACTATGGAAAAAAGCGGTTAGAAAGGAGTCTGCCATGACAAAAACGGTAATGATCACAGGGGCCTCCAATGGGTTTGGGTACCTGACAGCAGTCAAGTGTGCAGAAAAAGGATTCCGGGTGATTGCAACGATGCGGAACATGAAGTATGCCAATCGTTTTGAAGAAGAAATCCAGGACCCTGTCGTACGGAATCGTATCATCCCAAGGCAGCTGGATGTAACCGATCATGATTCCCTCCGTTCCTTCCAAGTAAGCCTGACGACAATTGATCGTGTTGATGTGTTAATCAATAATGCTGGATTTGCAGTCGGTGGCTTTGCGGAAGAAGTTCCGGTGGAAACCTATCGAAAGCAATTTGAAACCAATTTTTTCGGAATGATTGCTGTTACGCAGATGGTGCTTCCCATCATGCGAAAGCAAGGTTTTGGAAAAGTGCTTAATGTAAGCAGTATCAGTGGGCAAGTAGCATTTCCGGGGCTATCTCCTTATGTTGCTTCCAAGCATGCTGTGGAAGGATTTACAGAAAGTCTCCGCTTGGAATTGCAACCGTATGGAATTGACGCAGCAGTCATTCAACCTGGATCATTCCGAACGAATATTTGGACAAAAGGGACATACATACCAGAAGAAGCAAGACACCCGGATTCCCCATACGCGGATTACATGAAAAATATCAAGGATTATATGGAAGTAAGCCGGGAAAAAATGGCTGATCCCGCGCTGGTAGCCACATTTACGAGCAAGCTTGCGGAGCGTTCTCACTGGAGGAAGGTGTGCTACCCGATTGGTAAAGGCGTACGTACCACCATGGCTGTAAAACGCATCCTTCCATGGAAGGCATGGGAAAGGCTGGTATTACGACAGCTCTCAAGATCAGGCTTTAAAGTCCACGATAAGTAGAGGAGGAAGATAATATGGAAGAGAACTATCCTGTGCTTTCTGGAGCGGAAGCATTTTATCAAGAAGGTAATGATTTGGGGATTCTTGTCATACATGGTTTTACAGGTTCGCCGCAGAGTATGCGCCCGCTTGCTGAAACATATGCCAAGTCGGGATATACAGTTGCAATGCCGAGATTATCCGGTCACGGTACCCATTATGAAGATATGGAAAAAACCTCTTACAAGGATTGGGTAGCGTCGGTAGAAGAAGCGCTTGATTGGTTGAAAAAAAGGACGAGGTTTCAGTTTGTGGTCGGACTTTCCATGGGCGGCACGCTGGCTTTACACCTGGCTAAACAACATGACGACCTCAAAGGGATCGTGCTGATCAATGCAGCTATTGAAATACAGCAGATGGAAGCGCTGCGAGAAGAAGAGAATCAATCCAGGTATTTGGAGTCGATTCATTCTGATATTCAAAAAGAAGGAGTTAAAGAGCTTGCTTATGACAAAGTTCCCTATGCTTCTGTCATTCAATTGCTGGATTTGCTGCACGGGGTCCGGGCTGATTTGGCCAATGTCCACTGTCCAGCATTAATTTTTGTGTCGGATGAAGATCATGTCGTACCACCGGATAATGCACAGTACATCTTTGATACGATTTTTTCTGAACATACGGAGCTTGTCCATTTGGAAAATAGTTATCATGTCGCCACACTGGATTATGATTTCGACTTGATCATTGAAAGGAGTCTGGAATTTTTTCAACAGTACACGATGACTAAATAACATTCTTTCCTTTGGTGATACTAAGTCCCAGAACATTTAAGTAAATTGTTTGCTGGTATAGACAACTATATATGCACGCTTTATAATAGAGCTAGTAGTAACACCGAAGGAGGGAACAACATGCCCCACACATTGTTGATGAAAAATATCCAAATCATTGTTGAAAATAAAAAAGAAATCACCGGTTCCCTTTGGATCGAGAATGGAAAAATTTCAACGGTTACTGAGAGAGACATGTCTGACCAAAAGGCTGATGTCGTGATTGATGGAAAAGGGAAGCATTGGACCGTACTTCCTGGCTTCATCGATGTCCATATTCATGGAGCAGCCGGCCATGACACCATGGATGCTACCCCGGAAGCACTGGCGGGAATTGCAGAGGCTTTGCCACAGGAAGGGACCACGAGTTTTCTTGCCACGACGATGACCCAGTCGCACCAGGCGATTTCTAAAGCTTTGAAAAATGCGGCCGGGTATATCAAAGAGCAGACAGCAGGTTCAGGTGCTGAAGTTATCGGCATCCATCTGGAGGGGCCATTCCTTTCAAAAGATAAAGCAGGCGCACAGCCGCTGGAGCATATTATTGCCCCTGACATCCCTCGGTTTGATCAGTGGCAGCAAGAAAGCAATAGTCACATCCGTCTGGTTACGATTGCGCCGGAGGAACCAGGGGCGCTGCAGCTGATCAGACATTTACATGATTCAGGTGTTGTTGCTTCGATCGGGCACACGAATGCGACTTTCCAGGAAGTGACGGACGCCGTGGAGAATGGAGCTTCCCATGTCACCCATCTATACAACCAGATGCGTGGCCTCCATCACCGTGAGCCTGGGGCTCTTGGAGCGGCACTTTTACACAAGGAATTAACGACAGAAATCATCGTGGACCTGGTCCATGCCCACAGGGATGCAGTGCGGCTTGCCTACCAATCGAAAGGTCCCGAACGTATGATACTGATTACCGATGCCATGCGCGCTAAATGTCTTCCGGAAGGGGATTATGACCTTGCCGGGCAAGAGGTTACGGTTAAAAATAATGAAGCTCGTCTCGAGGACGGCACATTGGCTGGCAGTATTCTGACCCTGAAGCAGGCGGTAGCCAATATGAAAGAAATCGTAGCACCGACATGGCTGGATATCATTCGCCTCACTTCAGAAAATGCCGCCAGAGAGCTTGGTGTTTTTGACCGGAAAGGGAGCATCAGCACCGGGAAAGATGCTGACCTTGTAGTTTTGGATGAGGATTTCGATGTAGCTATGACGATTTGCAATGGATATGTCGCATTTGAACGGGAGGGCTGATGACAGTGAAAGTGATTGTAAAAGAAGACTACCATGAAATGAGCTGTGCGGCAGCCCATTTCATAGAAAGTAAAATTGTTGAAAAACCAGGTGCCGTACTAGGATTAGCTACAGGGGGAACGCCTCTGGCTACCTATGAAGAGCTGGTCAAGGGATATAAGGAAGGAAAAGTAAGTTACCGTCAGGCATGTACGCTGAATCTCGATGAATACGTCGGTTTAGAAGAAGACCATCCGCAAAGCTATCATTATTTCATGCGGGAAAAGCTGTTTGACCATATCGATATAGATGCGTCCAACACCCATTTGCCAAATGGAAATGCTGAAAATATCGATCATGAATGCCAGCGCTATGAAGGGTTGATAGATGAAATTGGTCCGCCTGATTTACAAGTGCTCGGAATTGGGATAAATGGTCATATCGGCTTCAACGAACCCGGTACTTCATTTGATTCGACCACGCACGTCGTTACATTGACGGAATCAACGAGAAAAGCCAATGCACGCTTTTTCCCGACCGCAGAAGATGTACCAAAACATTCCATAACGATGGGGATCCGCTCGATTTTGAAAAGTAAACAGATTATTCTGCTTGCATCCGGGGAGGATAAAGCACCAGCAATTCAACGTTTGCTTGAAGGGGAAATAGACGAAGAATTTCCGGCTTCTGCGCTGAAGAATCACCCCGATGTGACATTGATTGTCGACGAAAGCGCCTATCAGGGTGTGGTTCATGGAAGGAGTAGAAGCCATGCTGAATAAACAGTCTCCTCTCCCTATGTATTATCAAATAGAGGAAGATATCAGGCAGCGAATCGCCAAACAGGAATTTTTTCCTGGTGAGGCGATCCCTTCTGAGCGGTCTCTGACCGAGACCTATGATGTCAGCAGAATGACGGTACGCCAGGCGGTCAATAACCTGGTGCAGGAAGGACTGCTGTACCGGGAAAAAGGTAAAGGGACGTTCATTGCTGAAACCAAAATGGAACAGCCGCTGACCGGCTTGACCAGTTTTACAGAAGATATGAAACGAAGAGGATTGAAACCGGGAAATAACCTGTTAAGTTTCGATGTGAAAGAGGCAGGGTCCAAGCTTGCAGCGAAACTTCAGATTGAAGCGGGTGAACGGGTATTTGAAGTGAAACGTGTCCGCCTTGCCGATGAAGTCCCCATGGCTTTGGAAACGACATTTATCCCATATGCATTGATGCCGGGATTGACACAGGCGCATATCCAACAATCGTTTTATGCCTACGTCGAATCAGAACTCGGACTTACCATCGGTCGCGCCGAACAAGCGATTGAAGCTTCCCTGGCTGATGAAGCAGAGGCAGACGCACTGGCTATTCCGTTACATGCTGCTCTGCTTGGCATCGAACGTCTGACATTTACTACTGATAATACGCCGTTCGAATTGGTCCAGTCGGCATATCGAGCTGACCGCTATAAGTTTTTGGCAGAGATCAAACGGAATTAACTATTTTGTACACAGAAAAAAGTAAGCGGGCTGAATCCTATGGATTTTAGCCCGCTTATTTTATATAGAAATAGTAACCACTGCGTCCTATGCCGAATGTACATTCTGAGGATTTCTGAGGGATTAAATTGGAATAATATGTTATTGTTAACATGAAGTTTTCTTATATGCGAGCCGGATCGTTGTGCTATTAGGGGAAGAGATGGAGTAAAAGAGGAAATAAGTAAACTACGAACTACCAAATTACTATCAATGAAATAAAACAAAAATTTACTATTGTAAAAACAGGAGGTGATGAAATGGGAAGAAGGATAAACGTCCTGGCGTTCTTCCTGTTAGCCTTTGTGACAGGTTGTAATGTTGTGGATTCAAGTAATAATAAAAGCGAAGAAAGTAATAAGGTTCTTGAAAATGTTTGGGAATATGTGCAAACAACAGACATGCCTCAGGATGAAGAATGGAAAAGTGCCTGGTTAAACGGAAAAGTTGAAGAAATAAAGATGACAGATGACATAGACAGTTACCAATATGTAGAAGAGAAGTTCCATAATGAAACGGTATTTCTAGTTACCCCCTTATTTAAGACAGAGCGGATGGCGTATCCAAGAATAGTAGTGGATCCTCAAACAAAGGAAGTAATTGCTGAACTTCCAGGTGAATAAAAATGATTTTAAGATTTTTCAGGACCCACACCTACAAAAGGAATAGTTGCTTCATTGTGTTAAAGGGGATTTTGTGGCAATTTAGCGATAATATTTAAGATGATTTAAGATTCTATAAAAGATCTTCACTCTCAGAAATTTATTCCTATAGACTATTCTCTGTCTTGTTCCTTATGAACAAATTTCTTCCTCCAATTTTTTGGGTTAAATGATTTTTTAATGTTATTTGCTACTTTTTTTCCCGCCATCAAAGCACCTATCCAAAAAATCACCTCACCTATAATCAGGCTGGTAGTTATACTAATAGCCTTCACTCCATTAGTAAGTGGTAAAAAGGGGATTAAAACAGGGGAAATCACCCATATGAGAATAGAAGAAATAATAAGAATCATTCCTACCTTATAGATCCATGGCTTTTGCAATGTTGAGTTTTTTTGCATGATCTCACCCCCAAATAACAACACAAATGTTCAAAATAAGGTATTGGTGATCAACTATTAAAACAAACGTTCTTAAGCAAAACGTATTTTCCACATACGGTAAAGTATATCTCAATTTCATTTCTTCAACAATCGAGGGCGTCGACAGGTTCTGCTATAAGCGTTTTTCAGAAAGTTTGTTTGATTTAATTTCAGTTTGATTACGGAGGATAAAATAGTGATTCCAAAATACAACGTGGGAGTGGCGAAAATGTATAACAAAAGATACAACTACGGAAGTAAGAATTATCTATATTACCTAAAAGAATTCAGCAATATAGTGGCCGATACTTTTCAGTAGGAACACGGAAGTTTGACTTTTCTTTAAATATAAGGGGCAATCAACTAATAAGATATAATCTGTTATTTACTTAAGAATAGAGGGGGAGGGAGGGCAGCAATAGTGTTAAGAACGGCTTTCAATCTTCTTGGGGGGGGAGCGAATTGAAAAGAATTATTTTTTTGCTGTTATTTGTCTCCATTATTTTTATAATTTATTCGGTTAATTATTTTAACCAATACCATATCGAGGATAAAACAACCTCCATTCAATCGGAATTAAAAGAATGGATAAATAGGGGTTCAGGGCTTATTAATCTTGAAGTTTTAAAGAAGGTTCAATTAGATGATACAAGTTCTTATATCGTTTCATTCCAGACAAAAAGCGGTAATATTGGATATGCTCAATTAATCAAAGGGTGGAATGGCAAATTTAAAATCGTTCTCGCTGGGCATGGAGACGGGGAGTATGTGGCTGATTATCAAAAAATAAAAACAAGTGATGGGATATACGGTGTGTTAGTAGGTCGAAATCCTGATAGGAAGATAGACCACATTATAGCTGATCTAGATGATGAAGAATTTAAATTCACATCCAATGTCTCTGGCGAGAAAACGTATGTAAAGTACCATAAGCTGCCTCCAGATATTGAAAAGCCTTTTCCTGCCAGGGTAACCTTGTACGACAAAAACAATACTGAAATTTATCCACCTGATTTATTTCAATAACATGAGCCCTCCAGACGGTTTATGCTAGTTTAAAATTGAATTCCTATGTAATCTTCCTATTGCGACTGTGAATTTATATTCCTTCGACACTATTCCTGCCACCAGATTCGATTATAGCGGTGAGGAGGGAGTGCCGATGTTACTTGAAATCAAACCGATGGTCCTGCCGAAAAATCATCCTTGCCGCCCTGGTTATGCCATGAGACCAGATTACATAACGATCCATACAACAGGAAACCGTTCATGGGGTGCAGATGCTCTAATGCATGGCAGGTACATGAGGAACCTGAATGGCAGCCGGCTGGTCAGCTGGCATTATACCGTAGACGATAGCTTGATCATCCAGCATCTGCCTGACTATGAAAGTGCCTGGCATGCCGGTGATGGCAATGGGGAGGGAAATCGAAATTCGATCGGAGTGGAAATATGCGAGCATGAAGATGGTAATTTTGAAGAGGCGGTAAAGAGGGCAGTCCTGCTGGTTCGCACGTTACAGAAGCGTCACGGAATTCCGTTAAGTCGAATCGTCCCTCATAAAAAATGGAGCGGCAAAAATTGCCCGCGGGCTCTTTTGCCAGTATGGAATGAATTTATAGAAAAAATCGGGAACAACAATCTCATCCCGAGGGGGAATTTCTATCTTGGAAAGCGGCTAGAGTCGATTTATCCTGGACTTTTACGATTTTATGCGTGCCCCTCATGGAAGGATGTCGATGTTGCGGGCACCGTGAAACAAGGCTATGGTTTCCCGATTATAATAGCAAAGGTGAAAGTGGGTGCAGGTTATCAGTACCGTGTGAAAAACAGTAAAGGGGTAGTCTACTATATTACCGCCAGCCCTAAATATGTCAAAGTTGAAAGCGGACGGTGAATATATTCGTGGTATAATAGAAGTATAAACGGAAAGTATGGTTAGAGAGAGTGGAAAGGGGCTGGATTAGGTGAAGAAAAAGTATTTAGTACCAGTAGATGGTTCCGATCATTCTTTGCGTGCGTTAGAATATGCGATTGAGCATGCAAAAGAGACTGGCAGTGGAATTTTACTTGTGCACGTACAGCCTGAATATAATACGCATAATATCCGCAGGTTCATTACGAAAGAGCAAATTAAAGAGTACCAGCAGGAAATGGCGGAAGAAGCATTCCGAGCTACCGAACCGCTATTGGCACAAAGTGATGTTCCAGCAGAAAAAGTGATGTTGACCGGTATTGCCAGCGATGAGATTTGCCGTTTGGCACGAACGGAAAAAGTGAAAGGCATCATCATGGGTTCCCGTGGTCTCGGGCGGGTGAAGGGTTCTGTATTAGGAAGCATCAGTTACAGCGTCCTGCATACTGCTGATGTGCCAGTCACCGTCGTTCCTTAAAAAAAATGATCAGCCGCCTTCCTTGGCATACAAGGTAGGCTTTTTCTATTTCTTCCATACAAGCAAACGGTAACATGTTTTAACCTGGCCTGGAATACGAATAGAAAAGGGAATTGACTCACTTTACAGGCAGCGCCGCACATTATCCTTGTATGACCTTTGACTCAGTGAAAATCCCAATCGGCTGATTCCTGAATTAGATGCAAATATGATAAGATAAAAGAGCTAATAACTTTCCAAAAGGAGGATATTATGAGGAAATTACCAGGTGTCCTGATGATCATAGCACTTATCTTTATCACTACAGCATGCAGTAATAAAGATGAGCCTACGGCGGAAGAGCGTTTTACCAAATACATAGATTTATGGCAGGATCAGAAGTTTGAAGAAATGTACGAAATGACTGCTGCTTCCTCTAAAGAACATTATACAAAAGAAGAAGCGGTCGATCGTTTTGAGAAAATCTATCAGGATTTTTCTATTAAAAATGTAGAAGTGACCTTTGAGAAAAAAGAGGAGGAAGAGGATAAGGAGAAGACAGAAGAAACCATTCCTTTCCATGTTTCCATGACCTCGGTTGCAGGTGAAATAGCGTTTGATTATGAGGCGACGTTGACGAAAGAAGAACGGGAAGCAGGCGATGAAACGAAAGAAAACTGGTATGTCAACTGGAATCCGGGATTCATTTTTCCGGAGATAGCTGAAGGGCAGGAAGTTGGACTCTCCACAACTAATCCTGTCAGAGGCGAAATCTATGATCGTAATGGGAACGGTCTGGCCATTAATGCTGAATTTCTGAATATCGGTGTGATCCCGGAACAGCTTGGGGAGGAGAAAGCAGAGATAAAACAGGAAATTGCCGGACTGCTGGATATGGCTGTGGAAGATATTGATAAAAAACTGAGTGCCGGCTGGGTGCAAGAAAATCCTGATCAATTCGTACCACTGAAAAAGGTACCCGCGGATGAGACGGAGAGAATAGAAGAACTGGTTGACATGGAACCGGTCTCTACCCAGGCAACTACCGGACGGGACTATCCTTATGGGGAAGCGGCCGCCCATCTGACTGGCTATATCCGCCAGGTGACCGCCGAGGATTTAGAAGAACTAGATGACGAGAAATATCATGCCAATAGTATGATTGGTCATGGCGGTATCGAAGGAAAGATGGAAGAGACCTTAAGCGGTTCACCTGGGGTTACCATCTATGCTAAATCGGAGGAAGGAACAACGACGATCGCTGAAACTCCGGTAGAGCACGGGGAGGATGTACATCTTACGATTAATGCTGATCTCCAGAAGAAAATCTATCAATCTTACGAAGGAGGAGCAGGTGCTGCAGCGGCCATCCATCCGACTACTGGTGAAACATTGGCAATGGTCAGTTCACCCGCTATCGATCCGAACCTGCGTATTTATGGTACGAATAAGGAGCTTGATGATTCAGGACAGCCCAGCTTGAATCGTTCCATGTATACCTATGCACCAGGGTCAACTATCAAACCGGTTACAGCAGCGATCGCATTGACCAATGGCGCCATCGGACCAGAAGAAACAATTGATATTAATGGCAAAACGTGGGCAAAAGAAGATGGATCATGGGGTAATTATGAAATCAGCCGGGTCACAGAATTTAATGGACCTGTCGATGTCACCAATGCACTGATTCGCTCCGATAATATCTTCTTTGCGAGAACAGCCTTGCAGATGGAACAGGAAACCTTCCGTTCCGGCTTGGAATCGTTTGGTTTCAATCAGGAAATTCCGATCGAATACCCGGTATATAACTCGCAGATTTCCAATGAAGATACGTTTTCCGATGATTTGCTGATGGCAAATACAGCCTATGGACAGGGGCAAATGGAAATGTCATTGATCCATCTCGCGACCGCTTATACCCCATTTTTCAATGAAGGCGATCTGTTGAAGCCGACGATTGTAAAAAGTAAAAATCCGCGGGAAATTTGGAAAGAGGGCGTGACCGACCCACAATACAACGATGTCATTAAAAATGCGCTGCGACAGGTGGTTGCTCATGAAGCAGGATCTGCACGTGCCGCCAACATTTCAGGAATTCCGTTAGCTGGCAAGACAGGGACAGCTGAACTAAAACGCACGAAAGATGAGGAAGGAAAGGAAAACGGCTGGTTTGTCGTTTATCCGACCGAAAATACGGATATAGTACTTGCAATGATGAAAGAAAATGCCAAAAGCGGGGACGTCGTCATGCAGGCTGCGGGATTATTCCAGAATATGGAATGAACCGGTCGCTTGTTGCTAAATTTGTGATAGTTTTTTATAATAGATGCAGTACAAAAAAAGCATAGATTCAAAGCCTTCCAAGGGGAGCCGATTTTGGCTGAGAGTGGGCGCTCGTGTCCTTACCCTTTGAACCTGTTAGTTAATACTAGCGTAGGAATGGTGGCTTTTATGATGGTGCAATGCAAACGGAATCCGTCCATCTGGAAGCTTCCCCCTTGGCATTGCTTTTTTTGTTGCCAAAAAACAAGGGGAGTGATTGATTCATGAGAAACAAACGTACGTTATTTATGGTAGAGGTAGCTATTTTCGCAGCGCTTGCGACGCTTTTGGACTTCATCCCGATTTTCAAAATGCCACAGGGTGGTTCGGTGTCGCTTGCGATGGTGCCAGTCTTTCTAATTGCGTTCCGCTGGGGATTAAAAGGGGGACTGCTGACCGGATTGCTTTACGGGATTTTCCAAATCATCGTCGGACAGGCTTATATTCTGACGCCCGTGCAGGCGGTGATTGAATACGGACTGGCGTTCACCCTGTTAGGACTAGCCGGCATTTTTGCCCACACTGTTAAACAGGCGTTGATCAACCATAACACGAAGAAGTTTTTCACGTATGTGACGCTCGGTATTCTGCTTGGAAGTACGCTAAGGTTCATGGGACACTTCATTGCAGGCGTCGTATTTTTTGCCGAATATACCGATGCAGAAAATGTATGGATTTACTCGTTGGTTTATAATGCTTCTTATATGGTGCCGGCAGCAATCATCAGTGCGCTCGGCTTGGGATATTTATTCCACAAACAGCCGCGAATTCTTTTAAACGATCAGGAACAGGCTTCCTACCGGGCGGCAGCAAGACCTAAAGAACAATTGAACTGAATAACCAACCTTGCCAATTTCTTCCGGCAAGGTTTTTCTTTTTGTCATGGTGGTATATAGTATGATGGAGAAAAGGGGGCAGGGAATATGAGAGAACTAGTAGGCCGCTGCAGTAAGTGTGGGAAAAATGTTTATTGTGAAGACGGCTTTTTGAATGGTATCTATGAAGATAACCAATTGTACTGTAATGACTGCTATGAAAGAGCAGAGGATCAGGAAAAGTGAAAAACAAATTTGCTCGTATCCAAACCAGAATGAAATTCTTACTTAAGAAAAAACGAAGCTGGCTATTTATAGTGGTGGTGCTATGGTTATCCGGCGTGATATTTTACCATACTTCCTATAAAACATTACCCGAAGGACTGTCATACCAAGGCAATGTACACGATATGGAACAGGTTGAATTCTTTCGTGATTTGACCTACCCGGACGAAAACGGAAAAACCGTCCATGAACTCGAGATATTCCAGGAAATCAATGATTTGATCGGAGAAGCGGAAGAGTTCGTCGTAATAGACATGTTTCTATTCAACGGGTATACGGATGGAAAGAGAGACTTCCCCCAAATATCAAAAGAGCTAGCCGATGCTATCATCAAGCAAAAAGAAAAACACCCTGACATGAAGGCTGTATTTATTACCGACCAGGTCAATACGGTCTATAATTCTTACCAGCCGAAAGCGATTGAGCGGCTGCGCGCTAATGATGTGGACGTCGTGATGACCAGCCTGAGCGAGCTGCGAGATTCCAATCCGCTGTATTCATCGGTTTACCGGACCTTTTTCCAATGGTTTGGAGAAAAAGGGGATGGCTGGATAGGCAACCCCATGGCGAAGCAGGCTCCTGATATCACCTTCCGTTCTTATGTGAAAATGATGAATATCAAGGCAAATCACCGTAAGCTGGTAGTAACAGAAGATGCAGCAATTGTATCTACTGCCAACCCTCATGATGCCAGCGGTTATCATGAAAATGTAGCGTTCAAGATGAAAGGGCCGATACAAAGAGATATTTTAGAAGCAGAAAAAGCGGTCGTCGACTATTCGGCAGACGAGGAAGTCGATTATCCTGATATGGAAAGCTATCAGTTTGAGGAACAAACCGGCAGCATCAATGCCCAGTTTCTTACTGAACGTAAAATTTATGAAGCTATATTAGCTGACTTAGAAAAAGCTTCAGAAAATGATACGGTCTGGCTTGGCATGTACTACCTGGCTGACCGGAAAATACTAGGCCGTTTAAAAGAAGCGGCTGATCATGGTGCAATGGTCAATATCATTCTCGACCCGAATAAGACAGCTTTTGGCAATACAAAGACAGGACTGCCGAATCTCCCGGTCGCGGCAGAATTAAAAAAGCTTGATCATCCAAATATGAACATACGCTGGTATAACGTCGGTAAAGAACAGTTCCATACAAAAATGCTTTACATCGATAAAGCCAAAGGAGACCATGTGATTATTGGCGGATCAGCAAACTATACGAGACGTAACCTGGCTAACTTGAATCTGGAAGCAGATGTAAGGATCCAGGCGCCACAAAAGGAGCAAGTAATTCAGGAGGTAAGGGATTATTTCGAAAATATGTGGACGAACCAAGGCGGCGCGTATACCGTAGACTACAAAGAAAATGAAAGTGAGTTGAACTTTTTACTCAGCCTGACGTACCGCTTGCAAAAGCTGATCTGGTTTACTACCTATTAAGCTCGCCTAATCATTCATGGTTGAATGTCATGTGCGGTGTGAACAAGACTGAAAAAATGACTGAATCCTTGTCCCTCCTGTAATGGAAGGTACTAGGATTCAGCTATTTTACTGGATAAAAACCCTTTATACTAGACAACTTTAGCTCTAACTAGACAATGTTAGAAAGTTACTAGACATTTTCACGATTTTACTAGACACTTTTAGGAAAATACTAGACAAAATCAATAATTAACTAGACAAAAAATGCTTTTTCTAGACACATAAAAATCGAGGCATAGGACCAAATAAATAAAAGAGTGTGAGCCGAAAAGGCTTCACACTCTTTTATTTAGACTAAAATTGACTCGACATCTTCGGTCTCAGTTACCAGCAGCAATACTCTCCCTTGATCCATTTCTGCTTCATAACTATCGGCTTCCTCTTCACTAAAGCCCATTTCCTGTAATTTCGTACGCAGTTCGTCCCCTTTTTTACTAAACAGGTTTCCAATCGCATTCTTGAAATCCTGCTCAGAAAATCCGATCGTGTTCGCACTGGCATTGCTGGCCAGCCGCTCTGTGCGATCGTCATCATGGGTCAGGACATAGACATTGTCGCTATCAATACCGCGATCTTTTAACTTTTTCACATCTTCGATTACTTTTTCATCGTTGGTATATTCACGAATAAATGGTTTCATTATACGCACTCCTTTAAAGATATTCATGATCCTTATAACCCTAAATCGGGCTATGCAAACCTCTAATACGTTGACAACGGAAGATGATTAGATTAATATCTAATTAGATATATATTTAATTAGGTGGTGAAAACATGCAATTAGATAAAATGGTCCAATTTCATAAAGCGGTAGGGGATGTGACCAGGATAAGAATCCTGGCATTACTGAAAAAAGGACCACGCCATGGACAGGAAATAGCGAGTAAGCTTGGCCTCAAGCCGCCAACGATCACCCATCATATCGCAAAATTGAAAGACACCGGCATGGTTTATGCGAGAAGGGAAAAAAATACGATTTACTTTCACCTTGATGAAAAGAAACTGGAATACATGGCTACAGCAATCATACGAATCGGGGAGGAGAATTTTGTGAAGAATCAGGAATTAGAAATGACTGAAGCAGAAAAGCAGAAAATCATCAAAAATTTTGTAACGAAGGAAGGGAAATTAAAGCAGATTCCCAGCCAGCTGAAGAAGAAACTCGTTATTCTCAGCTACTTTGTCGAGCATTTTGAACTCGGGAAAGTATATGAAGAAAAAGAGGTCAATGCGTATATTAAAACCTTCCATGAAGACTTTGCCACCATTCGTAGAGAATGGGTGATGCAACAATTCATGTTCCGGGAAAATAATCGATACCAACTGAATCCTAAGGAAATTTGGCCAATTGTTATCGAAAAATAGGTTTTGTCTCCCCCTAAACAGGTTACTAGTTTATATAATGCGAATATTCTAACCTGCATCTCATCACTTAAATAGGGGGAAGATAGTATGCTAGAGCGTGACCATACCGTAGTTACCATCAACGGAAAAGAGTACTTAGCGGATCCAGGGCAGAACCTATTGGATCTTATCAATTCGACGGGAGAAAATATCCCTCAAATATGTTATAACGAATCGCTTGGACCTATCGAAACATGTGACACTTGTATCGTTCAGGTGAACGGGGAACTGAAACGCGCCTGTGGCATGAAAGTAGAAGCTGGCATGCGAGTCATGACCAACCTTGCAGAAGTACATGATGCTCAAAAAGAAGCATTAGATACTATCCTGGAAAAACATGAACTATATTGTACGGTCTGTGATTACAATAACGGCGACTGTGAAATACATAATGCGGTCGCAGACTTTGGTTTAGAACATCAATCTCGTGAGTTCAAGCCTACTTCCTATGAAACGGACAGATCCGGATCATTTTACCGTTATGATCCGAACCAGTGCATTCTTTGCGGGCGCTGTGTGGAAGCCTGCCAGGATGTGGTCGTCAATGAAACGTTGACGATAGACTGGGAGCGAAAAGAGCCCCGTGTCATCTGGGATAATGATGTATCGATCGACCAATCCTCCTGCGTCAATTGCGGCCTATGTGTAACCGCTTGTCCTTGTAATGCCCTATTGGAGAAGGATATGGAAGGGGAAGCAGGATACCTGACCGATCAGGAACCTGGACTCCTCCGTTCCATGATCGATTTGACGAAAAAAGCTGAATCCGGCTACGGTCCATTGCTGGCTGTTTCCGATACAGAAGCTGCCATGAGGGAAGACCGTATCAAGAAAACGAAAACGGTATGTACGTATTGTGGTGTCGGCTGCAGCTTTGATGTTTGGACGAAGGATCGTGAGGTATTGAAGGTAGAACCACACGCACAGTCCCCTGCTAATGGAATCGCAACATGTGTCAAAGGAAGATTCGGCTGGGACTATGTCAACAGTGAAAAGCGCCTGAAAAAACCTTTGATCCGCCGGGGAGATCATTTCGAAGAAGTAGAATGGGATGAAGCTATCCAATACGTAGCAGAACGCTTCAAGGAAATTAAAGCGGAGCATGGCCCGGATGCATTAGGTTTCATCTCTTCTTCCAAAGCGACAAATGAAGAATCTTACTTGATGCAGAAGCTTTCCCGCCAAGTAATTGGTACGAATAATGTGGATAACTGCTCCAGGTATTGCCAGTCACCAGCGACGAAGGGGCTGTTCCGTACCGTGGGTCATGGGGGTGACTCTGGATCTATCGAGGATATTGCAAAAGCCAATTTGGTGATTACTGTCGGCTCAAACACGGCAGAATCTCATCCGGTATTAGCTTCCCGGATCAAACGTTCCCATAAGCTGCATGGGCAGAAGTTATTCGTATTCGATTTACGCAAGCACGAAATGGCTACCCGTGCCGACCGCTTCTATCAGCCTAAGTCCGGTACCGATTTGGTATGGTTATCTGCGGTCACTAAATATATTTTGGATCAAGGCTGGGAAGACAAGAACTTCCTCGATGAATGGGTGGACGGTTTTGAAGAATACCGGGAAAGCCTGGAAAAATACACGTTAGAATATGCAGAAGAGATGACTGGCATATCCCAGGAAGAACTAAAGGATTTGGCAAAAGAAATTGCCGAAACAGATAAAGTAGCTATCTGTTGGGCGATGGGTGTCACGCAGCATATGCTTGGTAGTGATACCAGTACGGCGATTTCCAATCTGCTATTGATTACAGGAAACTACCGCCGGCCGGGTACAGGTGCTTATCCACTTCGCGGTCATAACAATGTCCAGGGCTGCAGTGACTTCGGAAGCATGCCGAATTATTTCCCGGGCTATGAATTTGTCACCGACGATGACGTCCGTAAGCGTTACGAAAAAGCCTGGGGCGTAGATCTGCCGAAAGAAGTGGGGATGGATAACCATGAGCAGATTAAAGCGATGCATGAAGGCAAGTTGAAATCTTTCTACGTCAAAGGAGAAGATACTGGAATCGTAGACGCCAATATCAACTATGTCACTTCTGCATTTGAAAAATTGGAGTTCATGGTAGTTGAGGATCTGTTCCTTACCAAAACTGCTGAATACGCCGATGTGGTTCTGCCTGCAGTGGCGAGTCTTGAAAAAGATGGCACATTCACGAATACAGAACGTCGAATTCAGCGACTTTATAAGGCAATTGAACCAATGTATGATACAAAGCCGGATTGGGAAATCATCCAGCTTATCGCTAAAGAACTTGGTTTTGATTGGGGCTACACCCATCCAGAACAGATCATGGAAGAAGCTGCCGGCCTGGCTACACTTTTTGCCGGCGTAAGCTATGAAAAGCTGGAAGGCTTTAACTCCCTTCAATGGCCAGTTCATGAAGATGGTACAGATGAGCCTCTGCTCTTCCAGGATGGGTTCAATTTTGATAACGGAAAAGCGAAGCTCTATCCGCTGGACTTTGAACTAAAATATGATGTGACAGAAGAGTACGATCTTCACATCAATAACGGTCGTCTATTGGAGCATTTCCATGAAGGTAATATGACGTACGAATCAGAAGGGATTGTCCGTAAGACACCGAATGCATTTGTTGAAATCTCTCATGAACTTGCAGAAGAGAAAGGGTTGAAAGAAGGAGCTGAAATCAAACTTATTTCTGATGCAGGGGAAGCGACAGGAATCGTCACGATTACGGAACGCGTCAAAGGAAAAGAGCTGTTCATTCCAATGAGCGCAAACGGAAAATCAGCTGTCAACTTCCTGACGGACAACCGTGTCGATAAAGACACCGATACGCCTGCTTATAAAGAAATCGCGGCTAAGATGGAAGTCGTCACGAAAAAAGGAGAAAAATCACCAATTCCGCCGAATAATCATCGTCGCGGCAACCGCCAGCCACAACTCAGCGTCCAAGTGGAAAGAAAATGGCAGCGTGAAGACTATGAATTCCCAGGAAGCAAGGTGAAGAACAATGGCTAAATCAATGACAAATATCAAACGGATGGAAATACCGAAGGAAGTACAAGTGGAGAAAGATGTCGAAGAGATCAAGGAAGCCTTATCTGAAAATAAACACGCGATACTCGAGGGAATCAAGCTTCTCAAATCTCTCGATGATGCGGACATGCTGCAAGCGATGTACGCCTTAACGAACCACCGAAAAGAAGCGATGGGGAAATTGGCTACTGAACTGAACAAAGACCAGTATTCTGGTGTCATTGAAAACCTTACCGGTTTCATGTTTCTACTCGGGGATCTCGATGTCGATGCGATCCGGAATTTATCCGATCGCATCAATCGAGGGATGGAAGAAACAGAGAAAGAACCCGAGTCCAAAACTGGTTTTATTGATCTTGCCAAAGCGTTGAAGGACCCGGAAATCAATCGAAGTGTAACGATGCTGATGCAATTTTTAAAAGGTATGGGAAGAGAATAGCGAAAAAATCCAGCACCGTAAACGGTGCTGGATTTTCTATATAAATAAGAAAGTGTATAACACGGACTCTTCCGCGAAGTGTTGGCCAGCTCCAGCGCCCCGATCCTCGCGACATAAGCAACCCGTCTTGCGGAAGGAAAGGTCACCATCCTCCAGCCGTTTTGCTTATGCGTGTCGTGTCTCTCAGGGCGCTTACGCTTTTCTTATATCGCAATAAAGAACCAGATGATCATGATTAATTGGATTACTATTTTGGCAACAGAGCCGCTGAGAAAGCCGAACAACGAGCCGATGCTGGCACGCATGGATTCTTTTGGAGAGCGCTGTTGCAGCAGTTCTACTACTAAAACTGCAAGGAACGGAATAATGATAAGCCCGAACGGAGGAATGATAAAGGAACCGACGATGACACCGATCGCAGCCGACCTTTCTCCCCACTTCGTGCCGCCATACTTTTTCACAAAAAAGCTGTTTGCAATAATGTCTGAAACAATCAGAACCAGTGTAAGCAATACCATGGCTGTCCAAAAGAAGAAGGAGAGTCCATCACTGTTGATGAAAAACTGATAAATCAGGAATCCGGCCCAGAGTGCCACCGTTCCTGGTATGATCGGGAAAATAAGGCTGGCAAAACTTAATAGAAATAACACGAGAATGATTGTCCATAGTATAAACTCCATTGAATTTCCTCCTGTTTGCTGGGGATAATCACCGATAAATATAAAAATCGTTGTTATTTTCTATCCTACACGATAAGGAAAAATGGCGCACAGGTTTACTCCCTATGCGCCAGCCAATCATTGTGCAGTTATTTCAAATGCTTCATTAATCTTAATCCCGGGTGCCGAGCGTTGTTCCAATGCCTGTGCCAAACCATTTGCATCCGGGTGGGGTTGGATGACATCATTTTTAATAAAATGGGGAAGGAAGCGGTAAGTCAGTTCTTCGTTCTCATCTATCTCAAGCTGTAACACACCTGTCTGAGCAGTTTCCCCTTTTACATAGTCCGGAAATAAAAAGTTGCCAAGGGAATAGGCGATTAATTTTCCTTTATAGATTTCAAACCCTTGGAGCACATGGGGGTGGCTGCCGATGATCCCATCAGCGCCCGCATCAATCATCGCATGAGCATAAGCTTGTTCAGATTCATTGAACTGGGTGTCTTTTTCTTTTCCCCAGTGTATTTGAACGAAGACATAGTCACTCGTCTGCTTTGTCTCTTCGATGATCCTGATCACACGATCCATTTGATAGCCGCTGGCTACCCCAGGCCGATCCCCGACAGCATACCAATCGATATAGGGAAGTACTTTGGAAAAGTTCAAGAATGCAACTTTTTTATCCTGGATGGTAGTTTCATAGCCTTGATAAGCCTGGCTTTCATTGGCGCCGCCTCCAATAGCAGCCAACCCCGCCTCATCAGCAAAGTGAAGTGTATCCAGCAACCCGTCAATTCCGAAGTCAAGCGTATGATTGTTGGCGAGCGCGACGCCATCAACGCCGACATTCGCCAATGCATCCATCGCATCAGGATGGGTCCGGAAATTGTAGATTTTATCTTCTTTGGTGCCTCGTTCCGTTGCAGGAGTTTCAAAGTTTACGAACGTAAAGTCATCCTGTAAAAAGTACTCCTTCACATGCTGGAATGGATATTCATAGCCTTTTTCCGCAACGGTCTGTTCCAATGACCAGGCAAACAGGACATCCCCAGTGAAGGTGAGGGTCATCGGTGTCGTTCCCGTTTTTTCCTGTTCGGTTGGTTCTGGTGCCGGGGCTTGTGTATTTTCTTCCGTTTCTCGTTTATTAGTAGAATCAGGATTTCCTTCCGCATTTACGCTTCCTGTATGATTACCCTCTTCCTTCGCAGAACTGCAGCCAACAACAAACATTAGCAAACATATGATTAAAATAGGCGTACGATGCAACTAACATTACTCCTTATGTATGTAAAATTTTATGCTAAGCATTCCATTTGACAAATACATCCTTGAATGTATAACAAAACCATCGTAATATACAAAAGTAACCAATACAATAAAAATCTTGAAAGATAGGATATTATAACCAGAGTCGAACATTACTTTTTCCTATATTTTAGAGATACTGTTCAAACATTAGGGAGGAAGGCGGTAAGGTTAGGTCGGAAGTTTTGCTCGTTAGGGCAGAAAGCAGACGCGCTAAGGGAGAAGTTCAGGGCGTTAGTATAGAAGGAAGGTACGTTAGGTAGAAAGTTCAGGCCGTCAGAAGAGAAGGTCAGGCAGGAGAAATAATATATCGTTAGTATATCCCCTCTTTCCAGAACGAACTGAGAATATAAAAAGGGCCGGTTTCACACCGGACCTTCTGTACCTCGTTATTTGATTCCAAGTTGTTGTCTATCAGGGGGAGCCATGAATTCAGGACCCACTGGATCTTTGATATGTCTCATCAAGATTTCATCAATATCATGCATGCTTTCGTCGTCGATTTCAAAATCCAGTTCATCAATTGGAGCCATCTGGTCGGGGCGACGACCGCCCATTAAGGCAATATTGGCGCCAGGCTGCTCGATTACCCATTTCAATGCTAAGTGTAAGACACGTTTCCCGAAGCGGTCCTGCGCCAGTTTATCGAGCTCGTCTACTGCAGACAAGTATTGGTCAAATCGCGGGGACTGGAACTTTGGATCTTCTTTCCTTAAGTCATCGCCTTCAAAATTACGTTCTTTCGTCATTTTGCCGGACAATAGGCCGCGGCATAACGATCCATATAATAGGGAAGTCATATGGTTTTCCTGCACATAAGGGAGGAGGTCATTTTCCGCCTCCCGTTCAAATAGATTATATGGCGGCTGCAATGTGTGTAGTGGTGCGGCCTCACGGAAATAATCCATTTGTTCGGGTGTGAAGTTGCTGACTCCGATCGCTCTTATTTTTCCTTGTTTATAAAGGTAATTCAACGCTTCCGCTGTTTCGTCAATCGGAGCTACGGAGTCCGGCCAGTGGACCTGATAGATATCGATATAATCCGTCTGTAACCGACGCAAAGAATCCTCGATTTCCTGATGGATCCGTTCCTTGCTTCCATTACGGAATGGCTGTTCATCTTTCCAGTCTAATCCCACTTTGGTAGCAAGAATGATGTCATCTCTATTTCCATGTTCCTTCACCGCTTTCCCGATGATTTCTTCAGATCTGCCGAAGCCATAGACCGGTGCTGTGTCGATCAAATTCACGCCTTTATCTAGTGCGGTATGAATGGTGCGGATGGATTCTTCTTCATCCGTGCCACCCCACATCCAGCCGCCGATCGCCCATGTGCCAAGACCGATCCGGCTTGCTTTCATGTCTGTGTTGCTGATTTGAATTCTATCCAAGCTTATCACTCCCATACTGCAAGTCTCTCTTACGCTCTTCCCGTTATAGGAGCACTTTAATCGTAGCGGATTTATTCCATCAACTTGTTAAGCTCTTTCACTGTCCTGCTCAGATCATCGTGAACGACATAATCGAATAAATAATCTTTGTCTGTGGGTTCCCCATTTATCATAATCGTGTCCAGTTTTCCGAGATAAGCTGCGTATTCTGGAAGCAGGTTGAATGGAGTGACGAATAAAGACGTGCCCATAACAAGCAGGACCTCGGCCTTGTCGATTACCGCTTCCGCTTGATCATGGGCTGTAATCATATCGCCGAACAGTACGACATCAGGCTTCAGGACATCTCCGCATCCACTTTCCTGACAATGGGGGATGTCATACGCCATCACGTAATCCAATGAATAAGACGTGCCGCAAGCAGGGCAGGTTGCCTGGTTCAAGGTTCCATGATATTCGATCACACGACTGCTCCCCGAAAGCTGATGAAGACCGTCCACGTTTTGAGTAATGACAGCCACATCTTTGGCGTGGTCTTCCAGCTTTTTTAAAAAGTCATGGACGTGGTTTGGTTGATAATTTTTCAGCAGTTTCAGTCGGAAGATGCTTTTATACTTATCCCAGAAGTCTTCGGGGTCTTTGTAAAAGTACCGATTCGACATGTAATACTCACGTGCATGATTCTCCGTCCACAATCCCTGACTGGAGCGGAAGTCAGGAATGCCGCTGGCAGTAGATACTCCTGCGCCTGTAAGTACGGCGATTGAATTTGCCTGCTGTAATTTTTCAGCGATTCGTTTAAGTTGTTGCACCATAAATCCCTCCTGAATGCATCTTCGTAGCTGTATTATATTATAAATTCCTATGGCTATAAAAACAGGTCCCCTTGTAAGTAAGGAGACCTGATTGGGTTACTATTTTTTATTGAAGCCCTTATTTTTCACGTGATTTGTGACATCCATCCGGATCGTCTTCTGGAAACGCCGCTTCATCTGATCGGTCCACGTGTCTTTTCGGTTGTTTTCAGAACGCTTCGCATAATAATTTCCGATTTTTTCATCGAATCGATCCAACGCATCTTCATGGTCCTGATAGCCATTTTCAAAATAGACGGCATCGATCGGAAGGCGTGGTTTGGATTCTGGATGGTGGGCAGGGTAGCCGATGGCCATGCCGAATAAAGGGATGACATGTTTTGGCAAATGGAAAAGTTCATCCACTGCAGCAATATTGTTGCGGATACTTCCGATATAACAGATGCCAAGTCCCATGGATTCAGCAGCTATGGCAGCATTTTGGGCAGCAAGTGCCGCATCAATGGCTGAAACGAGAAAATGTTCACTGTTTTCCAGGTTATCCAGCATATTTTCGTACTCATCATTTGTTGCTTTGATGGTCACCCGGTTCAAGTCTGCGCAAAAAATCAGGAAATGTCCGTTGTGTTTCACATAGGATTGCCCGGTAATCTCGGCTAATCGTTCTTTTTTACTATCATCCGTAACACCAATAATGGAGTAAGCCATCATATAACTGGAAGTGGATGCGTGCTGTGCGCTGCAAACGATCGTTTCAATTTGCTGCTGGTTCAGTCGTTTGGATTTGAACTTACGTATGGAGCGGTGGCTTAATAAGTTTTCGATCATTTCATTCATGGTGATTCTCCTTTATAGCTAATTGATAGTCATTATGAGTTCGGTAGTAGGTGATCCCTTGGACTTCCAGTTTTCAAGATTATAGGAAGCGTAATTCTCCACTTTCGGAATATGAATCGCCAATTCGCCGGACTCGGTCCATTTCATATTCTCAATTGGAAAAAGATAAGCTTCGTAGCTTACCCCTGGATAAGCATCCGAATCGATAGAGAAGTTCTTTTCAGACAGTGTCTTTAAATCAGCTGCTTCAACGTGGTTGGTCGTAACCCCTTGCTGATTATTCCTGCTGAATTTCATCGCGATCAGGCTGTCGTGTGATACTTGAACCTGTTCCAATTTGGCTAAATCGGCCATCAAGATTGATACTTCCTCGGAGAAGTCGATCAATAAGTAGGAACAGCGTCCTTCATGACAAGCGAACTCGATCAGGGCTTTATCAGAATGTTCGTTCATCGTGATTGGAATGAAGGTCATTGTCGCAAGCTTCGCTCCAGGGTTTGATGAAGCACTTAAAAAATTATTCAAAATCGGATGTTTTTTTAAATCGAACGTAAATGTTTCTTCTCCGAGCTGGATTCGATATTTTTCCGGTGCTTCGTCGTCGTCTCTTTTTTCTTCTTCTACCTTGGGACTGACCTCTTCTTGTTTCACGTCCATCTTTTCTTCCGTGGCTTGCCCTTGATCGGGTGAGCAGCTTGCGGATACCAACACCATACCCAACACCATGAAAAATAACACATGTTTCATTTTTTAGCTCCTCTATTATTCTTCTCTATTAAAAATTACCACTACCAAGGGGGAATTACAACAACTTCCAAGTAGAAAAACCAGCCTCTATATTATAGGAAAGAAGTTGGCCCGGTTTATTATTTTTGTTCATCATGGTCTTTTTTAGATAGATGGATTTTGCGGAAGATATGGAGTGAAGGGTGGAGCAGTATAAGTATACTTCCCAGTACAAATAATGAGGTACCTGCATGTTTAATAGGAGCTTCAAAATAAAACAGAATACTACCTGCCAAAAAGCATATCCCCATCAAAAATTGCGTAAACAAATAAAATAGCTCATCTGGTTTTTCGAAATATAGCCGATGTTTCCTTAGTGTTAGGATGGTATGATTTTTCCTTTTTCGTACCATATTTCGCCTCCTTCTCTTCATTACATAGAGTTTCGCTTTATGTAAAAGAAAAAAACGCCCTGTATGCAGGGCGTTCCTTGTTTATATATTCTTGTTTTTGGGACTGTGGACTTCACTTTGTGCGCTGCGATCCAAGTATTCTTCGGTCAGCATTTCTTTATCCTGGATCGTCATATCAGCATCTGCGACTGCTTTGTTGCCTCTTTTCTCAATATAGATGGCAATAGCGATGAGTAGGGCAAGGGGTACTAAAAACATTAACCAGATCATGTTCAACCCTCCTTGCTTTAGTATGTTAATCAAGTTCCCGAAATATGCAGACGGTAACCCATTATGACAATAAAAGGGAAATACGGGGTGATTCTTGAGATGTTTCGTTACGTTTTTGTAAAGCTGCATAATGCTTAAGGACTATTTAAATGGGGCTTTGTTTACTAAGTGCTGTTTCAACTGAGCTCCATTACTATCAGAAGACTCGGAATCAAGTCTTCGACTATACGTCCTAATAGTCCTCTAACAGACGTGTGGGGAAAATGCGCTTACGAACGAGCGGGAATGCGCCTTCAGCAAAGGAAATGCGCTTACAAACGAGGGGAATGCGCCTTCAGCGAAGGAAATGCGCTTACAAACGAGGGGAATGCGCTCTCAGCGAAGGAAATGCGCTTACGAACGAGGGGAATGCGCCTTCAGCAAAGGAAATGCGCTTACGAACGAGGGGAATGCGCTCTCAGCGAAGGAAATGCGCTTACGAACGAGGGGAATGCGCTCTCAGCAAAGGAAATGCAATCTATAAGAAAAGTAACCTCCTGTAGAAAGAATCCCTTCCTTTATATATTAGAAAGCAAGGAGACATTAACTCATATAAAGGTTCTGATATAATGAAAATAACAAGTAAAGGAGCGTGATGTTTTATGAGCAAATTTGGAGCGTACAACCACCACAATAATAAACAACAAAACAACCAGGGGGGGTACTTGATACAGTAACCTCCCAACCTAGGAGGAACTTTATTGGAAAAAATCACATGGGAAACACTTGGTTACGAAAGCTTCTTTCAAACACAAACAATAGGAAAAGAAACTCCTGTCGGTCGAATTACCAAAGCAGGGAAAGGGTTTTATACCATCCAGACTCCGGAAAAAGCCTTTTCAGGCCAACTTTCTGGTAAGTATCGTTTTGAAGCAGAGGTGCAAGGAGATTATCCCTGTGTTGGAGACTGGGTTCTATTTCAACCACAGGTAGGCGAGGATAAGGCGGTTATCCACCAGCGGCTTGAACGGAGGACGTTATTGACAAGACATGCCGCGGGAAATACCTATCAGGAGCAGGTGATGGCTGCTAATATTGATGATGTCTGGATTGTCAGTAGTATGGATCAGGACTTTAACCTGCGAAGGATCGAACGTTACTTGATGCAGGTGTATGAAAGCGGAGCGGTACCCATTATTGTATTGACAAAAGCAGATTTAGCATCCGATCCTGACAGGCAGACAGCTGAGGTGGAACAGATAGCTCCGGGAGTATCGGTATATCCTGTCGACACACTTCAGGGAGTTGGATTCGATTCTTTGATCGAAAAGTTCACCCCAGGGATGACGATTGCATTGATCGGTTCCTCCGGTGTTGGTAAATCGAGTTTGATTAATCGTCTAGTCGGAAAAACGGTCCAGAAAACCCAGGAAGTCCGGGCAGAAGATCATAAAGGAAAGCATACGACTACCCATAGGGAAATGTTTTTAGTTCCGGGAGGGCCGCTCATTCTAGATACACCGGGGATGCGTGAACTGCAGTTATGGGGAGAAGCTGATGGTGTGCATTCGACGTTTTACGATATCGAAGCCTATAGCAGTCAATGTAAGTTTCGGGATTGCAGCCATGGGAGCGAGCCAGGGTGTACAGTCCAACAAGCGATAAAGGATGGCAGATTAACGGAAGAGAGGCTGAAGAATTATTGGAAAATGCAGCGGGAGATTGAACGCCTGGACCTTAAAGCCAAGTATGGGACCCACAAAGCTAACAGAATTCTTCATCGTCCAAATAGTAAAAAGTAAAATGTTTGAGGGATAACAGTTCTTCTGTTATCCTTTTTATATACGTGGTTGGGTACCTGTTTCTTATGTGCCTGCCTCGGAGAATTTAATGAAAAACCGCTTTGTATCAAGCTTTAAAAGCCATTTAAAAAAGTTTTAAAAAAGTTCAAGCATACCCCCTTGACTATTTTGGTGATATGATTTAATATACATATCAGGGTATTAAACCCGCCGGGGTATTAGAGGTTTTCAACTTCTAGACGGTGAAAATATTAATAACATTCTCAAGGAGGAATTTTAAATGAAAACAGCTATTATCGCAGCAAACGGTGGAGCGTTCGACGCTTACAAGGTATTGAATATTGCAAACGCATCTGCAACTTACGATGGGGAAACTGCTGTATTCTTCACATTCGAAGGTTTGAACTTGATCCACAAGGATGCTCATAAGCAGCTTCCAATGCCAGAAGGAACAGAACACTTCCAGGAAGGTTTCGAAAAAGCAAATGTACCATCCATCCCTGAACTAGTTGAAATGGCTCAAGAGATGGGCGTACGCTTCATCGCTTGCCAAATGACCATGGACGTTATGGGTCTTACTAAAGAAGACTTCGTTGACGGAATCGAAGTTGGCGGCGCAGCAACTTTCCTAAACTTTGCTAAAGACGCGGATGTTTCTCTAACATTCTAATTATACTAAGGTTTAAAGGAGTGGAGTAAATGGTAACAGTATATACAACTAGCACATGTCCTTATTGCACCATGGTCAAACAATTTCTTGATCAGATGAGTGTCAATTATGATGAAGTCAATCTGGAAAAAGATCCAGAGGCTGCGAGAAAGTTAGTGGAAACGACTGGTGAAATGGGCGTACCACAAACCAATATCGACGGTCAATGGATTATCGGATTCGATCCAGAAACATTCTTGAAATATTTGCCGAAACAGTAAGAGCAGTAATTGGACCATGTCGATTACCCGTTTCGGCGTGATGGAAGGAGATTTGTATGGCCGGTAAAATGTTTTCACATGAGAAAGCCGAAAAATTGCTCGATCCAAAACGACAGGAAACCGTTCCTGTTGAGGAGGTCATCAGGCTTCTTGATTTGAATGGCGATGAAAAAGTCATTGAATTGGGAGCAGGAAACGGGTATTTGACAATACCGATAGCAAAAGAAACAAGTGACCGCGTAACCGCGGTTGACATCCAGCCGGAAATGCTGGAGATGCTGGCAGAACGTTCGGAAGAAGCTGGTATTGCGAATATTGATCGCATGCCAAGTGGAGTGGATCGTCTCAATTTCCCTGATGGTTCATTTCAACGTGCCGTTGCAGCATTTGTTCTTCATGAAGTTCCAAAGCTGGATCAAACGCTGCAGGAAGTCTACCGAATTCTTCCGGAACACGGTATGTTTGTAGTGTTGGACTGGGAAAAGGTTGAAGGGGATCAGGGACCACCACTCCATGAGCGGATTCCGTCACAGGATTTGGCCCATGAAGTCGAGCAAGCCGGTTTTTCTGTAAAAGTCGGCAAGCTCAATAAGGATGTATACTTTATTGTTGCCACTAAATAAATAAGGGTACGAGGGAGCAAACCGCTTCCTCCACCCGCTCCACTTATTTTTTTAAAAGTTTGCCAAGAATTTCATGGGTTGACTTTTAAAAAAATAAGTTTACACTATACCCTTAGGGGTTATGGTAATGATGAAGAGGGGTAATGAGAAAATGGAAACATTAATAACGATAATAGCAGTAGCATTTCTGATTGGATTCCTGGCAAAAAGGCTGATGCCGGCAAAAGGTGTCGATCAGATTACAACTTCCCAATTGAAGGATGAAATGAAACAGAAGAAGGATAAACAGTTCATTGATGTCCGTACGCCTGGGGAATACAAATCCAATCACATTAAAGGATTCAACAACCTTCCGCTTCAGCAATTAGGAAATCAAGCAGATCAACTCAATAAGGAAAAGCCTGTCTATGTTATCTGCCAGAGTGGCGGCCGTTCATCAGCAGCCTCTCGCATGCTGAAAAAGAAAGGCTTTGAAAAAGTGATTAATGTCCAAGGTGGCATGAACGCCTGGAGAGGTTAAAAGGAGGATATTCACAGATGAAAAGTTTAACTGCAGAACAAGTAAAACAAAAAATGGAACAAGGCGAAAAATTGAATATCGTTGACGTTCGTGAAGTCGGCGAAGTAAGCCAGGGTAAAATTCCTGGTGCGGTGAATATCCCGCTTCACTTGCTTGAGTTCCGTAAAGATGAATTAGATAAAAACACAGATTATATCATGGTTTGCCGTTCCGGCGGCCGAAGCGGTCAAGCGACACAGTTCCTTGATCAATATGGATACGATGTTACCAATATGGAAGGCGGAATGATGTCCTGGACTGGGGATGTCGAATAATCCCGTCATGTAAACTTTTAATAAACTTTCACCTAAAATAGGAGGTATTTTCCAATGAAAGTAAATGAAGTACTAGATGCCAAGGGCTTAGCTTGCCCAATGCCGATTGTAAAAACGAAAAAAGCAATGACTGATCTCGAACCTGGCCACGTGCTTGAAATTCAGGCAACGGATCGCGGTTCAATCGCAGACCTGGAAGCATGGTCTGAAAACATGGGTCACCAATACCTCGGTCATAAAGAAGATGGCGATGTATTGTACCACTATGTACGCAAAAGCACAGACTCAGAAAATAAGCCAGAGAAAAAACATGACCAGGTAGTTTCCAATGAAGATTTGGAAGGCAGACTGAATGACGATATTACCGTACTGGATGTCCGTGAACCGGCGGAATATGAATTCGGCCACATTCCTGGTGCCGTATCTGTACCGCTTGGAGAACTCGACGAAAAAGCGGACGAAATCGATAAAGATAAAGAAGTCTATGTTATCTGCCGTACAGGAAGCAGAAGTGACATGGCAGCTCAGAAACTTGCAGAAAAAGGCTACAACGTATTTAACGTGACGCCGGGAATGAAAGACTGGAACGGAAACGTAGAAAAATAAATTCTAATTGGAGGGTCATTGATGCCAAAGGCAATGAAGGCACAAGAAATTGCGCGTAAAGTTATTGATAAAGAAGAATTGTTCATTTTGGACGTTCGTAACCAAAAAGAATTCGCAGACTGGAAAATCGAAGGTGACAGTGTTGAAGTCATCAACGTACCTTACTTTGATCTATTAGATGGTGTAGAAAGCATCATGGATAAACTTCCAAATGAAAACGTATTGGTCGTTTGTGCAAAAGAAGGATCTTCCATGATGGTTGCCGACCTGCTTGAAGAAGCTGGCGTGACAGGAGTTTCTTTCTTGAAAGGCGGTATGAAAGCCTGGAGTGAGTACCTGGAGCCGGTTAAAGTAGGCGACATGTCTGATGGCGGTGAACTTTACCAGTTCGTCCGTCTGGGTAAAGGCTGCCTATCCTATATGGTCATTTCTGATGGTGAAGCAATGGTCATCGACTCGAACCGTATGATTCAGCCATACCTTGATTTTGCGAAAGAAAAGAATGCGAAGATCGTTCAGGTAGCCGACACTCACTTGCACGCGGACCACATTTCCGGCGGCCGCGCACTTCGTGAAGAAACTGGTGCCCAATACTGGCTGCCACCGAAAGATGCAACAGAAGTTCAATTCGATTATAACAAGCTTGAAGATGGCAATGAAATCACTGTCGGTACTACGAAGGTTGCTGCTCAGGCAGTATATTCACCAGGCCACACCATCGGATCTACTTCTTTCATCGTCGACAACAAATACTTGTTGACTGGTGACATCCTATTCGTAGAATCTATCGGTCGTCCTGACCTTGCCGGTCTTGCAGAAGACTGGGTAGGCGACTTGCGTGAGACACTTTACAGCCGTTACAAAGAGCTTTCTGATGACTTGGAAGTGCTGCCAGCTCACTTCGCTAACATGAGTGAAGTACAGGATGACGGAAAAGTATCCGCACCACTTGGTGAACTTTACAAAGTGAATACAGGCTTGAATGTGGAAGACGAGGGCGAATTCCGTAAGATGGTTACAGAAAATCTTCCGCCCCAACCAAACGCATACCAGGAAATACGCCAAGTAAACATGGGTAAACTAACGCCTGAAGAAGAAGAAAAGCGTGAAATGGAAATCGGACCAAACCGCTGCGCGGTATCCTGAGAATTTAACCCTCCGGACTCCGGAGGGAAACCCTCATTAATTTTACAAAAGGAGTGTACTAACATGGAAGCAAATAAAGTACTAGATGCAAAAGGTCTGGCATGCCCAATGCCAATCGTAAAGACGAAAAAAGCGATGGATGAAATGAACAGAGGAGATATCCTTGAGATCCACGCAACAGACAAAGGTGCAAAAGCAGACTTAGCAGCCTGGACAGATTCCAGCGGACACGAACTCGTCGATCAAACAGAAGAAGAGGAAGTTCTTAAGTTCTGGATCAAGAAAGGCTAAGAAAGAATAAGGGGGACAGACATTCCAGTAAATGGATGGCTGTCCCCTTCCAATTGGAAAGGCTTTCATTATAGATAAGGGAGGAAGAAAGAATGGATTTATGGTTTTACGTCACGATTTTTCTTATCGGCTTCGCAGGTTCTTACGTATCAGGTATGGTAGGAATCGGCGGATCAATTATTAAATACCCAATGCTCTTATATATACCACCGATGTTAGGTTTCGCTGCATTCACTGCCCACGAAGTATCCGGAATCAGTGCTGTTCAGGTGTTCTTTGCTACCATTGCCGGGGCCTGGGCGTACCGTAAAGGCGGTTACTTGAATAAAGATCTCATCATTTATATGGGGGCCAGTATTTTAGTCGGTAGTTTCATCGGAAGCTATGGTTCCAGGTTCATGGGGGAAAATGGAATCCAGATAGTCTACGGTGTGCTTGCCTTACTTGCAGCCATCATGATGTTTATTCCACGTAAAAATGTGGATGACATACCACCTGAAGAGGTGACCTTCAATAAAACTATTGCAGCCGTTGCCGGTTTTTCAGTAGGGGTTGCAGCAGGAATAGTCGGTGCGGCAGGTGCTTTCCTGCTTGTTCCAATCATGTTGACGGTACTGAAAATCCCAACTCGCGTCACCATCGCAACTTCCTTAGCAGTAACCTTCCTTTCTTCGATTGGTTCCACTATTGGTAAAGTGATGACCGGTCAGGTAGTTCTTGTACCAGCGATTATCATGATTATTGCCAGTCTGATCGCTTCTCCGCTTGGAGCAAAAGCAGGACAGAAAGTGAATACCAAGTTACTACAGGGTATTCTGGCAGCTTTAATTGTCGGAACAGCCATCAAAATCTGGTGGGACGTATTACTGTAAAATAGATGTTTACAAAGGTTTGGAAATCTATTAAGCTACTAGTAGATGAAAAAACTGCATAGCAAGATTCGAGCACTAGGGGTGCGATTGAGCTGAGAGGAGTCACAAGACTCTGACCCTTAGAACCCGAACTGGATAATACCAGCGTGGGGAAGTGCAGAGACAAGGTGACACGTATCCTTTTTATCAACGATAACCTTTGAACTGCATTCCCCGTGGATGCAGTTTTTTTGTTGCATAAAAAGGAGGGGAATGTCGTGTCAAATAACGTATGTAAAGGAACAAGCAGGATTGCAGGGTGCCGCTTTTCGGTACACCCGATGACGGATGATTTCGTGAATGTCATTTTATCGGCTCTTAAGGAAGTCGATACCTCAAAGGTCTGGTTAGAAACGGATGATGTCAGTACGTGTGTGAGAGGAAAAATTGCGCATGTCTTCGATGTCACCGAAGCTATTTTTTCCCATGCTGCAAAGACCGGCCATCATGTAGCTTTTTCAGGCACATATTCCATCGGCTGCCCGGGTGATACGGATGGCGATGTCTATATGGCAGAAAACAATCGTAAATTAAACACCCCAATAGCGATAAACCAATATGCCGCTTGTGATTTTGCGCTGTATCCGCTTGGTTCTGACAGTTACATGGATAAGATCATGGAACAAATTGAAGCTGCCAAACAACGAGGACTCACTGTTGAGGGCATCCATTATGCTACTAAGCTGAAAGGGGAAGCGGATGACATTTTTACGACACTGGAAAACGCCTTCACTGCAACCCAGGAACATAACGATCATGTCGTGATGACGGCATCCATTTCTGCGAATAGTCCATCCCATCAAAAGGGGGAAGACGATGAATAAGTGGAAAATGAGAGAAATAGTTGTCATGTCCGTACTTTCTGTCGTATTCGCAGTCGTTTATTTAGCATTTCTTCCTGTCGGGAAATTGCTGGTCGGATTTTTCGGTCCGATCGGTTACGATTTGATTTTTGGTATTTGGTTTATCGTATCAATCATCGCTGCCTATATTATCCGGAAGCCGGGCGCCGCTTTTTTATCCGAAACGATTGCCGCTATCATTGAAGTGATGCTCGGGAATGCCGTCGGACCGATGCTGATCATTTCAGGGATGATCCAGGGACTAGGGGCTGAAGCGGTATTTGCTGTAACCAGGTACCGGATGTACAACGTTTGGGTGTTGATGGCAGCAGGGATGGGGTCAGCTGTGTTCAGTTTTGTCTGGGGCTACTTCCTGTCTGGTTATGCAGCACTTGCAAGCCCCTATGTTGCAGCCATGTTTATTGCCCGCTTGATCAGTGGTGCAGTCATCGCCGGACTGCTTGGAAAAGCAATCAGCGACGCACTTGCGAAAACAGGGGTACTGTACAACTTTGAGCTTGGCAAAGAGCATAGGAGAAATAAACATGGCGCCGCATGATAAGCCATTAATAGAAGTGCATCAGCTCACCCTACATTATGAAGAGGCCAAATCTCCGACGTTAAACGGGATTGATTTTTGCCTATCACACGGGGAAACCGCACTGCTCCTTGGACCAAGCGGATCTGGAAAAAGTACCTTAACGTATTGCCTGAACGGTTTATATCCAGGTGAACTGGATGGAAGCATGAATGGTAAACGCTATTATCAAGGTGTGCCTTTTGAAAATTTCGAAGCAGGAGAACTGAGCCAGCGGGTTGGAGTGGTTTTTCAAGATCCGGAAAGCCAGTTTTGCATGCTGACCGTCGAAGATGAAATAGCTTTTGGTTTGGAAAATTTGAAAACTGCTCCTGAGATAATTAGGGAAAAGGTGGATCGGGCTCTCGAAATGGTCGGTTTAATGGACGTGAAAGAAGCGGAAATTTCCACTTTATCCGGGGGAATGAAACAAAAATTAGCACTGGCCTGTGTGTTAGCCATGGAACCTGAACTATTGATCTTGGATGAACCGACTTCCTTACTCGATCCACATGCCAGGCGTTCGTTTATTGAAACAGTAGTTAAGTTGCAAGAAGAAAATGATTTCGCCTTATTGATTATCGAACACAATTTAGATGAATGGCTCCCATATGGTGATCGTTGTCTATTGATAAATAGTCGGGGAGAAATATTTTATGACGGCTCGATTGCTCAAGGTTTTTATCAGCATTACGAAGCCATCAAGAGCGAAGGGATTTGGGTTCCTGAGCTTTTCCGGACAGCTCAGGAGTTGAGTGATCAAGGCTTGATTGAACTCGGCGGGGAATATCCTGTCCGGCTGGAATCCCTGGCTGGCAATATACCAGAGACACTGGAATACAAGCCTGCCGAGTTATTATCGGAGACCAAGTATATTGACTCCTCACGAGAGACCCATCTGTCCCTGCAAAACATCGGTTATAAACATATCCTTGGAGATATAACGACCGAAATCAAAGAGGGGGAATGGGCAGCCATTATTGGTGCCAATGGTGCCGGGAAAACTACCCTGAGTCTGTTGATGGCAGGGCTGCTGCATTCCTCTACAGGTAACATCCAGCTGAATAATAAAGCGATGGCTGATTACCGGGAGCATTTGTTATGGCAGGAAATCGGCTATGTTTTTCAAAATCCTGAATATCAATTTGTCGCTGATACTGTTTTTGAAGAGGTTGCCTTTGGCTTGCGTTTGCAGGAGATTCCAGAAAAAGTACTGACTGAAAAAACAAACCATCTGCTTGATAGGTACGGTTTACTTACGCATGCCGACCGTCATCCCTATACATTGAGTCAGGGACAAAAGCGGCGCTTGAGCATCGCCACCATGATGGTTGAGCACCAAAGCCTGTTGATATTAGATGAACCGACCTTCGGGCAGGATGAGCGGGCAGCTGCTGAAATCATCGATTTGCTGGAAGCGCGTAATCAAGCCGGTACCACCCTGGTGATGGTCACCCATGACATGGAGCTCGTCGAGCAGCATGCAGATCATGTCATTGTAGTAGATAAGGGAAAAGTGGCATTTGAAGGCAGCCCTTCTGAGCTGTGGCAAAAAAATAATCATTGGCTGGAACAGCATCATTTGCAAAAACCGTTTCGCGTGAGGCTTGAAGAAGCAGCAAGAAAGAGGGAGGGCAATTATGAATTTACAGGAACTCAATCCTAGCATGAAGGCGATAACGATAGTATTGGCTGTGTTCCTGCTGGCCTTTGTATTCGACCCGATTACCCCGCTCCTCTTTTCCAGTGGGGTAGTAATCCTCACATTTTTATTCGGGCGTGTGTCATGGAAGATCTGGTCGCTTTATTTTGTGCCATTCTTGATTATTGCTTTCGGCTTTTTTTGGACGACACTTATTTTCGCGGATACCGGCAGCCAGGCAGGAACTATCGTTGACCTCGGGTTTTTAACTTTTTCTCACTCTGATTTTCAAGTAGCCATCTCACTGGCATTGAGAGTACTTGGTTTTGCTTTGTTATCCTTATTGTTCATCCTGACGACAAATAAAACCGAATTCCTGCTCAGCCTGATGCAGCAATTGAAACTGTCGCCAAAAATTGCCTATGGAGTGCTTGCCGGTTATCGCTTTTTGCCGATGATGATGACCGAATGGAAAGCAATCCGGATGGCTCACCGCATCCGTGGCGTGCGTAGGGGAAAGGGAATCAGCGGGCGGGTGCAGGAGATGAAGCGCTATGTCATCCCGCTGTTAGCAAGCGCCATTCGTAAAGCCGAGCGGACAGCAATCGCTATGGAATCCAAGGGGTTTACAGGCAGCAAAGAACGAACCTTTTACAGGAATATGAAAGTAACCCCTAAAGATTGGGTATTTCTTGGCGTGATGCTGTCTTTATATGGAGTAAGTGTGTATTGTTCCGTCCGATGGGGATATTTCCAATGGTATGATGGGCAATTGTAAATTTGTCATGGAATGATGGACTAGGAGAAGTGCCAATACTCTTAGGTGAAAGCTGAATTTTTAGGATGGTACAAGCGGCCAAACTGGAAATTCAGCTTTTTGACGCTGAGGAGATTGTCCGTTTTACTTTTATTAAAAAGGAAGATTCCTATGCTTATCAAAAGCCATGAAGTTCCTGAAGCCCTCCTGAATTTATTAGCCATTCAGCGTCGATTGGCAAGTGACCATCCACAATATGCCGGCGTGAAAACTGACCTGGCTATGTATCAGTCCGGTTACCGCGGAGAGCTGGCACTTGATTATCATTTAAATTTTCTGGACGAGAAAGAAAGCTTCATTTTACACGGGGTAAGGTTGCAAAACCGCAACTTTTTTCAAATCGACACCCTGGTCTTAACGAATAAGTTTTTTCTGATAGTAGAAGTGAAAAATCTTACTGGGGTTATCCGATTCGACCACGGATTCGGTCAGATGACCCAGGAAAGGTATGGTGAAAACCGTCCGTTCAAGGATCCAATCGCCCAGGCTGACAACCAGGCTTTCCAATTACAAAGCTGGCTGATCAAGCAAGAAATCAGGAGCATTCCAATAGAAACGCTAGTCGTATTTGTCAGTAGCAACGTGCACCTAACAAGGGTGGGAGAGAGTTGTGTAGATGACCGTATCATCCATGCCGGTAAACTCAATGAAGTATTTAAGACCCTGCATCAAAAATATCAGCGCCCGCTCCTCGAATTGCATGAGATTAGAAAATTGGCAATACGTATGAAAAAACAGAACCAACCGCTGCGTCTCGACATGATGAAGAAATACAAACTCACAGCAAGCGACATAGTACCTGGGGTGATTTGCGAGTCGTGTGGCGGCTTACCTATGATTCGCAAAAATGGCATATGGGAATGCAGGGGGTGTGGCCATCAAAATAAAAATAGCCACTTAGAAACCTTCAAAGATTTTCAGCTGTTATTCAAAGATACAATCTCTAATAGGGAAGCCAGGTGGCTTCTCCAGCTAGATGACCAGCAAGTTATGAGTAAAATATTGGGGCGAAGTGGGTTGCAACATAATGGGGGAATAAAGGGTAGAAGATATTTCCTGAATTATGACTACCAGAAAGATTATTTCTATCTGCTTAACTAATTTGTCTAGTAAAACAGCTTTGTTGTCTAGTAAATTTTAAATTTTGTCTAGTAAAACTTCGACTTTGTCGAGTAAAACCTCGAAATTGTCTAGTAAATCTTTATTATTGTCTAGTAACCACTGAAGTTTGTCTAGTATATAAACCGAATGTCTAGTATGTTCTTTTCTAAAGCGAGTTCCCGCTAGGAATAGCTTTACTCCGTAGCAACCAGATTCCGCTCTGCCGCCATAATAAAAAGGAAAAAATCCCGCGTCAGCGGGATTTCACAACTTTGAAACTATTTGTTTTTCTATTGTACTGTGGATCGCTTCCCATTCCTCACGCAGTACCCCCATCCGGATGGCGTCATAATGCTTTCCTTCATAAATACGGCATTTCCGTATCCGGCCTTCTAATTTCAAACCTAGTTTTTCTCCTACACGCATCATGCGCTCGTTCTTTGACCAGGTCGTTAAGCCGACACGAGCGAGCGGCAAAACAGAAAACAAGTGATCGATCCACAGGATCAATGCTTCAGTACCGTACCCGCCATTCCAATATTCCGGCCGGTAAATGCCTATCCCTACTTCAAGCCAAAGCGAGGCTTTGTGTTCCCAATAATAACTAACTGTTCCGATAATATCCCCATCTACTTCAATGATCAGCCGTGAGTCTGGTTCATCGGGAGAGAGCCGCTCTTTTCTTGCCCGTTCGTAGCTTCGGTAGCTGTCCAGGGTATGGGGTTCGAGGGGATAATATGGGGCATCCCATTTTTTCCATTCCGGGTCTTTATCTTTATAAATGAGTTTCCATAATTGTTCATGATCCTGTTCCGTGATGCTTCTCAACTTGACGCGCTTTCCAATAAGAAAGCTTTCTTTAGCGGTCATCCAGCCACCCCCAGGTTAATCCTTCTTCTTTATCCTATCATACTTGCTCAGGTATTTAACCATCCAGGAATCATGTTTTGTATACCAGCAGTTGGGTAATATAATTAGAAGTTAAAGGAAGAAGCAGGAAGGGTTTTTATATGTTGAAATTGACCGCTTATACAAAACAAGGGGAACTGATCGAAGACAATTCGCTTGAACCTTTGAAAACAAATGATATCCGTTGGTACTGGGTCGATTTCGATCAGCCCAGTGAAGCAGAGACGGATCTCCTTGACAGTTATTTTGATTTTCATCCGCTGGCAATCGAAGACTGTATTCATGACCTGCAGCGGCCGAAGATGGATTACTATGATGATCATACCTTGATCGTCATCCATGCCATTGATGCCAAAGAACTTAAAAAACAGGAAATCGATATCTTTTTCGGCGAAGACTTTATTATTACGTACCATAAGCAGGAATTGCCGGTATTGGATCACATCATCCGGATGGTCAAGAAAAAACAGCCGACCTGGGATGAATACTATGTGTTACATTATATCTTTGATGCCGTCGTCGATAATTATTTTCCAATTGTTTATGAAATTGAAGACCATATCAACGAAATTGAAGAAAATACGAAAAATCTTTCGATTGATAAGCTCCTGGAGCAAATGTTCGACCGGCGTAGTGAACTGCTGACTATGCGGCAGACTGTCCATCCGATGCGTGAATTGTTGTATCGTATCCTCAACTCCCAGCACCTCGATGGGGTGAAGCAGGGGAAAGAGTATTTCGCAGATGTTCACGATCATTTGATCAAATTGGCAGATGTGATTGCATCCAATCGTGACTTGACGCAGGACATCCGGGACAGCTACTTATCGTTAACCTCACACCAGCAGAACAAAACAATGCAGGTACTGACGGTCATTTCCGTGATTTTCATGCCACTGACTTTTATTGCTGGGGTTTATGGAATGAATTTCGAATACATGCCGGAGCTGGATGAACGATATGCCTATCCAATTGTTTGGATATTCATGATTGTGCTGTCTATAGCGATGATTATCTGGTTTAAAAGCAAAGGTTGGTTTAGTTAAACCGGCTTCTGAATTCAAATGCCTCCCAGGTGCCCGTTTCCTTACAGAAGGAAGCGGGCACCTTTTTTGCAGGTTACATCCAGCTCCGCCGCACAGGACGTGCAAGTGCCGATGTTGCCACACTAGAACTACTTCTTTGAAAGTACTTCCCAGAAAAAGACAAAGTCTTTTTTGAGGACGTGACGTTTTCATCGGCCAGCGCCTACCCCCTCGAGGTCTTAAGTCAATCCTTTCTGTGACAGAGAACGTCACGGCGAGGCTTGACTTAGCTTGTCGGGGGTGAGCAAGGATCTTGCGCTTTTGTTGGTCCGATAAAAAGTTCAGTCTAAAGGCTGAAGTATAATCACTCCGCTGACTGTTATGGAAAAGATGAAAAGTCCCTATACTTAGACTTAGAAAAGCAAACGGAGGAGATAAGCATGAACTTTTTAAAAAAATGGATCGAGAAAACGAAATCTAACCCCTATCGTGATGTCTGGATCGAAATGCAAAGACGGCACATTTGATTGGTAAAAATAAAGAAAAGGATGTGAGGTTATGTATTTCAATGAGTATGAAATTTCTAAACAAGTTGAAACTCGCCGTCCCCGATAACAGGAAGCCCACTTGATAAATATTCAAGTGGGTTTTTCCGGTGTGCATGTCCGATACTCTCCTTGCATAAGATGCAGTGGGGGGAATTACAGATGCATTCTTCAATGATATTGTTGATCGTAACCTTATCACTCGTAACGTTTATGGTTATTTTTCAATTAAGGAAATTCGAAACAGAAAGTCACCATCATGCTGTCAGTACTGCTGTCATCATGGTAATCATCTTATATGTGAGCAGTCTGTCATCTTTATTCTTAACATCCCTCGTAGTTGTGCTGGTGATAGGGGGAGTGGTTGCCGGCCTGCTCAGCCTTGCCTTTGGTTTCCAGGATACCCTGCAGTGGCCTGCAATCGTGCACGGGTTGATGGCAGCTTTGATGGGCTGGATGGTCATGATGATGTTAGGTACAGAAGAAAAAGTTCAGTATCTGGAGATTTTATCGCTGATTTCTTTCATTTTAATGACTGGCTGGCTGTTCATCTCCTTGGCAAAAGATAGTGAGTCGTATAACAAATTATTTTTATTTTGCTTCGTGGTACTTGTATTTCATGAATTCTTAAGAAAAGTCGTCTGGCCGGTATAAAGGTGAGAGCGATCTCTAAAAAGGCAGTACCTTCTGAACAGGAGATACTGTTTTTTTGTGCCATAATAACTGTCTTATGTCATTGACTTGCACGCGTTGGAATCCGAATGAAAATTGGATGTTTATTCCTCACCTGGAAAGGGAATATTTCTATTATTATGAATGTTCAAGGGGGTATACTAAAAAGTGAGCGATCCTATCGAAATTTCCAGGATAACGATCATTCAGGAGGAACGGCCGAACCGACGTGCTTATATTGCAGATTTTGAGGAGCCGGTCCATTATGGGGTACACGGCGGAGTCAAGGATTTCTACAAGGCAGTCCCTGAAACAGAACATCCATCCACGTTGGATCACATTGTTTCAGCAGCAGGTGGCTGACTGACTGGAACATTATCTGGCGCGCTGGAGGCGCGTAAAATACCAACGTTTCCTGATAAACTGCGAGGCAGCTTTGAAGGGGTGATCGAAGCACCAGATGGGGTGTTGAAAATCACCAAAATCCGCTGTCATTATCAATTAAAGATACCGGAAGGAAAACGGGATGCGGCTGAAAGAGCTTTAGCTGTATTCGAGCAAAGTTGTCCGGTTGCTCAAACCCTGAAGGGGTGCGTCCAATTTGAGCATGACTGGGATATCGAAGAAATATAAAGGGTAGATGATCCAAATAGACCGCTCAACAGAGCGGTCTATTTATGTTTGATAGGCTTGGACGTTCAATTTAGCCCGGATTATTTTTTCAGGATATCATGATCGACGTAGCGTTCGCCGTTCAATTCACTAATGACGTTGATAGCAACATGAGCACCATGTCCGGAAGTGATGATGGTATGGACACTTACTCCTGCAACGGTACCTGCTGCCCAGACATTTTTCTTATCTGTCTTGCCTTGAGGGTCTGCTTTAATGACTTTCGCTACCCGTGGTTCGCTTCCCTCTTCAATAGACAGGCCGAATTCTTCTGCGAGTTTAGCTGACATGCCGGTTGCAAAAATAACGTGTGTCGCTTCATAGCTGTCGTTTTGCGTTTTTACCGTATAACCGGAGTCGCTTTCTTCAATAGAAATTACTTCTTCATCTTTGAGCTCAGCTCCGAATTTCTTTGCTTGATCCTGCCCGGTTTTCAAAAGTTCCGGACCTTCCATTTCTTTTACCCCATAATGGTTTTCCACCCATGCTTTTGCTGTGATGCTTTTCCCATGGTCGAACATCACCGTATTTTTTCCTGCTTTTGCTGCAAACAATGCGGCACTTGCGCCGGCTGGTCCTGCACCAATAATTGCTATATCAACCATATACCTCTCTCCTTTGTGTAAGCGTATTCTTTTCTTATTATAACGAACCATGTTTTTTTTGGAAAATATTAACCCTTAGCAACATGAACAACGCCCGACTGGATATCCAGCCGGGCGTTGTCCTTAAGATGGAGAAAAGGATGATTTATGTGATAATCCCCTCTTCAGAGGAGTTATCGCTGAGAATAAATTAATATGATACCGAGTAAATCAATGTTTCATAGCTGCTACACTGTAATCGACCTATTAACCAATTAATGATTTATACCACAATAGAAATTTGTTTGTCTGCCGTAGAGGCACTGTACTTCACACGTTGATCAGACTGCTTGATATGTTTACTTAAAATATTCTGGAGTTTTTGATAAGCAAATTCTGTGTTGTCGCCATCAATAATCATTTTGATCGGCTTCTTTGTGTTTGCCAGTAAAAAGAAGGACATTAACTTTGGCATAATGGTGACATCGGCAATCAGTTGATCCTGATGCAAATAAATTTCATAATCACTGTTACTTACAAATTTATGGATATTTATAATTTCAGATGTAGTTACCGCCTGGTTCAAATGTACTTGATAGGATGTTAGTTCTTTCAATCTAATCACCTCATATTTTATTTAACGCTTTTTGTTGTGTTGGTTAAAAGTTACCCTGCATGAGTGGCTGTCAAACATCAATAACAGCAAATAGTACTATCTGCCCGTATAGAGGTAGATGCCGTAACCCTTCCTGACAAGTTTGCATAAAATTCAAGCAGTGGAGAAGGGAATGCCCCCTTTGTTCTCTTTTTCACAAAAGCGTTTAAAGTATTGTTTCACGGGCATAGATAAAATAACTTGTTCAACTGCAAACAGCATGCTATATTTGTCTATAAAAAATTCAGGCGGAGGGGTTTCTATGTCGAAGGTAACATTAGAGACGATATTCAAACATCGCGTGACACAGAAATATCTGCAACGATCGGGTGTCAATCATGCCGTCTCCGTTGCATATAATGCATTCGATCTTGCCGCAGAGCGGGGAGTAAGCGTCGATTTAGCCGCAAAAGCGGCATTGCTTCATGATATGGGACACTACGAATGGTATCGTGATGGAAAATGGGATTATGAGGAATACCGGCGACATGATATCCATGCGATCAAAGGAGCAGAGCGCGCCCATAAACTATTGATTCGTCTTGGTGAGGATCGTCTGGTGGCAAAAGAAGTGTCATTGGCGGTACTTCTTCACACGGATAGTTATCTGCCATTTGACGTGGAAGGAAAACGGACGGAACTACAGAAAGTGGTGGCGGAGGCGGATACGATGGACGAACAGCCCGGCGGGATGCATCACTACAAAGAAATGTCACGCCAAGAAGCAATCAAGCTGCTGCGAAAGCTGGATATAAAGATTGCTGATTACCTGGCAGGAGATGCCAGGCATCCTACAACAGGATAAATAGTATAACTTATTTCAAAAATAGGCTTTACTTTTATTGAGTCTTTATATATAATTTCCTTTGTAAGAAAAATTTCTCAGAAAGCGAGGTCGAATCCAATGAAAAACATCACTCTTTACTTCCATCAATTAAATAAAGCGATACGATCGACCTCAGCTGAGCGGTAAGTTTTAATATTCTGACTATCATGAAAATGTGCATATCAGCCACAGGTCGATCATAGGATTGACTTGTGGTTTTTTAATGTAAGTATGCCCAACTGTCTATTTTGGCAGTTTGATGGGGATGCTTGTTAAAAGCCACGGGATTCTCCTGTGGCTTTTTCTTGTGTGGGAAATTAATTATTAGCAAGGCGCTTGCGCTTTTGTACGTGTGTAAAAGGATGTAGGAAACATCTTTTACTATAAATATCAACTTTTAGGAGGTGAGTGTTATGACGATTCCATTTTTCATATTCACTATTAGAATTGAAAAAAGAAAAAAAGTGAAGGGGACGAAAGATCCGAAGTACCATCGAACACCGGAAGAAGAATTGTTTGACCGTAAAATGATGTATTTATCAAAATTCTAACCCACAAGGGAGAGGAGTGACTAACATGAACGGATACTTGATGAATTTCACAGGCTGGTCGCAAGAGGAGATGGATTCGGATTAGATATTCCCTGATAGAAGGGAGGTAAAATCATGAGACTTAATATGTTATTTTTTACGATTATCATTCAAAAACAACCAAGGGAAGTACTTGAAAGAAAAGAGCAACGCCAACAAGCAATCAGTAAGCGTATCGAAGATGTCAAGCAGAAACATTTTCAACTATAAAACTAAAGAACAACAGAAAGGATGAATGACGATGATGAAATTGATAAGGTTTATGGAATGGTTAAATGTGGAGAAGGATAGCGCTTAGCTGGAATAATGAAACGATCGGAAGGGGAATTTTCTCATGAAATTAAGTATATTATTTTTCAATATCTCTATCGTCAAACGCCCGGAGCATGAGATAGTCAAAGAAGAACTGCATCAGCAACAAGTGCAGCGGCGATTGGAAAATATTAAATTAAAACAAATTAATTATTGATAATATGAAGGCGGGATCCAATGCTGATGGATCCCGCCTTCTTTTATATGAGAGGACTATACAATTAGAAAAAGCTTGGGATATCGCTTTCCGCAGTCGGATAGCCCCAGAGAACAGACTTCAAATCGTGTTTTGTCAGCCCTTGCTGGATAGCTAACGCGAAAATGTTGACCAGGTGCTCGGCTTCACTTGATAAAAAGTGTGCTCCAAGAATTTCCCCTGTAGAAGGGTTCAGCAATATTTTTACATAGGCTCCTGGCTCTTTCGTTCGTTGGTACGTGAAAAATTTCGTGATCGTTTTTGACTCCGATTCGTATGGGATATTCTTTTCCCGTGCTTCCTGCTGACTTAATCCTACCGAAGCGAGTACAGGATAAGTGAAAACGATGGAAGGTACCGGTTTCTGGACAGGGGCCATGGGTTTGTCATCCAGAATATGACTGACCAGGCGTGTTCCTTCTTCTCCTGCAGCCGGCGTAAGTGGTGGAAGCACGGTATCCGCACAGTCTCCCGCTGCGTATATGTGAGGATGTGGCAGCGATTGCTGGTTTTCGTTCACTTTGATTCCTTGTTTCGAAAATTCGATTCCCGCGTTGGCAAGTTCCAGGTGCTCGATATTGGGCGCCCGTCCAGCGCCATGGAACACCATATCTGCTTTCAATGCATGTTCGTGATTGAACTTTTTTACATCTATTTTATAACCGGAGTCGAGCTTTGTAACTTTTGTCACTTCGGTGTTGGTATGGATTTCCACACCTAAATCTTTCGTGTGCTCGATCAGTTTATTAGTCATCTCAAAATCATGATTCTCCAGAACGTTACGACCACGATGGACAATGAGGACGTCTTTTCCCAGACGTGCTGCCAGCTGAGCGAACTCAAATGAAATATAGCCTCCTCCGACGAACAAGAGACGGTCTGGCAATTCTTCCATCTCTAAAAATTGGTCACTGGTAACCAAATGTTCAAATCCTTCAAATGGAAGGTCAGCTGGTTTGGCCCCCGTTGCTATTACAATATATTTAGCTGTCACATTGTGTTCCCCGATTTTTAAAGTGTGAGGGTCGAGGAAACTCGCTGTGCCATGGTATCGTCTGATGCCCAAAGAGTTGAATTTCTCTTCTGTACCTTCAGGGACCGGTTCGGTGAATTTCTTTTTAAATGCCTGGAGGTCCTTCCAGTTTAATGTTACGTCTCCATCTAATCCCAAACCTTTCACCCGTTTGGCATCATCAACGATTTTACTGATTCCCGCCATCACTTTCTTCGGGTCACATCCGCGCTGAGGACATGTTCCGCCGTATTGCCGTTCGTCAACAATGGCCACTTCGAGGCCCGCTTTCTGAGCTTTTGTTGCTACTGTACTGCCAGCTACACCGGTACCGATGACGATCATATCGTATGTAGTGTTCATGTTCCATCCCTCCATCAATCCTTTTAATAGTAATCTACCCCTAAATGCCTAAGAAAAAACAGCTCCAACAGGTCTAAAGTGTTCATGAAACGTTAAAATTTCACCGTTCGGAAGAAAGATAGCGGCTGTTATAATGAGGGAAATGTTGCTATGAATCATATCTTTACAAGATAAAGCAGATTTACGTTAGAATGACAGATAAGAAGAATTACCAATAGATGGGCCAAAGGGAAAGGATTGTTTTACTAATGAAATTCGATCGCAAACCGATTCCGGTAACGGATGCAGTAGCAAAAGTCATGGAGTATGAACGATTCGGTGGTTGGGAAGAGGTGGCCATCGATCAGTGTGAAAATAGAATCTTAGCTGAAGGAATCACTGCCTCGCATCCAATCCCGCCTTTTAATAAATCACCTTATGACGGATTTGCGCTTAAGGCAGAAGATACGGCAGAAGCCGGCTCTGACAAACCTGTGACTTTCCGCGTCATCGAACAAGTGGGGGCAGGGCATCAGTCCAGCCGTGCGATTGAACATGGGGAAGCCGTTCGCATCATGACTGGCGCAGAAATCCCGGAAGGCGCCGACTGTGTCGCCATGTTTGAAATTTGTCAGACCTATGAAGAAGATAGTATGGACTATATGACGATCAAGCGGCAAATGGAAAAAGGACAGAACATCATCGAGAAAGGATCGGAAACATCACTCGGTGATGTGCTCGTTAACAAAGGGACACGAATTAATCCTGGCGTAAAGGCGCTACTTGCAACTTTTGGCTATCCAACTGTGAAGGTAGGAAAAAAGCCGGTGATCGGTTTGTTTGCGACAGGTACGGAATTACTGGATGTTGATGAAGAGCTACAGCCAGGTAAAATCAGAAATTCGAACGCTTATATGATAGCTGCCCAAATCGAGCGGGCAGGCGGCCATGTGAAATATTATGGCAAGCTGGAAGATGATTTCGATACGTGCTATCAGGCTGTTTCCAGAGCTTTTTCTGAAGTGGATGCTTTAATAACTACCGGTGGAGTTTCTGTCGGTGATTTTGATTTGATGCCGGACATTTATGACAAATTAGGGGCAGAAGTGTTATTCAATAAAATAGCCATGCGCCCGGGCAGTGTCACTACTGTAGCTGAGAAAGATGGCAAGCTGTTATTCGGTCTTTCCGGCAACCCTTCTGCTTGTTATGTAGGGTTTGAATTATATGCATATCCGGTCATCCAGCGGTTTGCCGGAGTGGAAAAACCTTATCATCGGAAAATTGATGCCGTGCTCGGCAAAGATTTTCCAAAACCGAATCCATTTACGAGGTTTGTCCGTGGATTTATCCATTACGAAGACGGGAAGGTACTTGTAAGCCCTGCAGGTATGGACAAATCAGCAGTTGTTACCACACTGGCGAACACAGATGCATTAATTATGCTTCCTGGTGGCACAAGAGGCTTTAAAGCCGGGGATGCCGTCCAGGCGATTTTGCTTGAGGACCCTTCCGGTCAGGCAGCATTCAAATAGCTCCTTAACCAGGGAGTAAAGGAGAAGTGATTTTATCATGACAGACACACAATATATCAGGGACCGGTTGAACCGCCCGATGAAAGACCTGCGGATCTCGGTCATCGACCAGTGTAACTTCCGTTGCACGTACTGTATGCCAGCCGAAATTTTCGGGGAGGATTATAAATTTTTACCGTTCAAAGAGTTGTTAAGCTTCGATGAAATTGTCCGGCTGGTGGAGATTTTCGCTAAATTCGGTACGGAAAAAATACGGATTACCGGAGGGGAGCCCTTACTCCGCAAGAATCTCGATCAGCTGATCAAACGTTTGTATGCGATTGACGGTATCAAAGATATTGCAATTACAACCAATGGGGTGTTTTTGACCAAACAGGCGAAAAAATTGAAAGAAGCAGGCCTCGATCGTGTCAACTTGAGCCTGGATGCCATAGAAGATGATGTGTTCAAGGAAATTAACGGCCGTGGTGTCAAAACGAAACCTGTTCTCAAGGGAATTGAAGCAGCCCAGGAAGCAGGCCTGCAGGTTAAAATCAATATGGTCGTAAAAAAAGGATTGAATGACAGCCAGATCCTTCCAATGGCCCGCTATTTCAAAGGGACCGATGTGATCCTCCGGTTTATTGAGTTTATGGATGTCGGAAACCATAATGGCTGGAACATGAACACCGTGGTCTCTAAACAGGAAATCATTGACCGTATCAACATAGAAATGCCGCTTGAACCGGCGGAACAGAATTATTATGGGGAAGTCGCTACCCGTTACCGCTATATAGATGGCAGTGGAGAAATCGGTGTCATCTCTTCCGTGACGGATTCCTTCTGCGGCAGCTGCACGAGAATCCGCTTGTCTGCGGATGGGAAATTATATACGTGTCTGTTTGCGACAACAGGCTATGATATCAAAACACCACTGCGAGAACATGCCAGCGACCATCAACTGATACTTGAGCTGATCAAGCTATGGAGCGGACGGACCGACCGCTATTCGGATGAACGCGCAGAAGGCAAGCCGCTCAAACGGGAAAAAATCGAAATGTCCTACATTGGCGGATAAAGACACCAAAAAGCTTAGAGCACCTACAAGGCTCTAAGCTTTACTTATATAGCACACTCCTTTGTCTAATCACATCCAAATACTTATAATATCGTGCGGTATCATTCCCTATAAAATGTGGCACGGGGCGTGGAAAAGCTAGTTATTGCCCTGCCCCATTATTTGCATTAGGATAACCGAACCAGCTGCCCATGTCCCGTGTTCAATCTGGTATTAAAATTATAGAAACTTTTTGCTGAAAGAAGGCTACTATTCTATAATGAAGCTAGATACATAAAGTGGGAGTGAATGGGATGAAGACGTTCAAGCTGGTTTCCCTTGATTTAGTTGAAGAAAAAGCGGAAGACATCACACAGCGAAGAATCAAGCTGATTGACGGTCTGATCATAAACCGGGAAGATGATAAAGGACGTTGGGTGATTGAAGCCTACGTAGACCAAAGTTATCAGTCTTTTTTTGAGGAATACGTTAAAAGTGAAGAAGAGTTACTGGTCCAGGTGAAAATCACGAAGGAGACGAACCAGCCAGCCACGTTTTTAGTGAAGGCGATTGACACGAACAATATCAGCGAAAACATGAATGTTCTGTTCATGGGTACAATCGTCGACCGCAGGCAGGACCAAATTGAAAAAACATTGAAGCTGCTGATCGAGGAAGGCTATCAGGGAGAAGAGCTCCTGGAAGAGTTTAAGAAACGTGGCAGTAACAACAATAAAAACTGATGAAGTAATCGGCCGTATTCACATGTGATACGGCCGATATTTTTGTTTTACGTATTCGCGCTAGATTGATTTTGTCATGCAACATTCAATAGTTTCGCGCCCAAACGAAAAGTCCTGCCATCCGCAGGACTTTTTGCATTGTCTAGGAAATTATAATATTTAATGATTGGGGTTAATATTTTGCAGGGGACTGCATCCGGCTCTAGCGCCTACCCCCTCGAGGTCTTAAGTCCATCCTCTCTGTGATTAGGAAAACTCGGCTTATCGCCAATGGATTATGACTAAAGCCTTAGTTATACTTATACTTTTATTAAACTTAATTGGAATGAAAGTACACAAAACGTCATGACGAGGCTTGGCTTAAGCTTATCGGGGGTGAGCAAGTCGCTTTCGCTTTTGTTCTTTAGGAACCAACGGGCTGCCGGGCATACTCATACGCTTCCAGCAGCAAATCGACAATGTGGACAACGCGCATATTATCCGCCAATCCTTCCCGTTCGATGCCAAGTTTCATTTGCAGCAGGCATCCCGGGTTCGCGGTTACGATGGTTTTCGCCATGGTATCCTGCACCTGTTCCATTTTATAATCAAGAATTTGCATCGACATTTCTGACTCGACGATATTATAGATGCCGGCGGAGCCGCAGCATCGGTCAGCATCCTTCATTTCTTTGTATTGTGCCCCTGCGATAGATTGCAGCAATTGACGGGGTTCCAGGAATGTCTTTTGCACGTTTTTCAAATGACAGGAATCCTGGTAGGTGATGATCTGTTCTGGCAGTTCGAGCGGAAGTTTATCAAATTCTAATTCACTCAAGACGCTTGATATGTCTTTAATTTTAACAGCAAATGCTGCTGCACGCGGTGCCCATTCAGGATCATCCTTTAACAGGTGGTCATAATCGGTAAGAAACGCACCGCAGCCGCCTGCATTGGTGATAATATAATCAGCTCCGGATGTTTCGAATGCTGCGATATTCCGTTTAGCGAGTTCTTTTGCCTGCTGTTTCTCGCCGCTATGGCCGTGCAACGCGCCGCAGCAAGCCTGGCTGTCAGGAATCACGATTTCGCAACCGGCATACTGTAATAGTTTCATGGTTGCATCATTGGTCGCCATGAACATGGAATCCATCAGACACCCGGAAAAGAAAGCAACTTTTTTCTTTTGCGGTACGAGAGAAGGTAAATGATCCGGACGGTTCTTCAGCTGTTTCAATGATGGTACTTCCGGAAGCACTTGCTCCATTGTCCTTAAGTTTTCCGGCAAAAACTTCATGAGCCCTGTGCGACGGGCTGCCTTTTGTAAACCGCTCCGCTGGTAAAAACCTAACAGGCCAGTCATCGTTCTCATGCGGCTTTGGTTAGGAAATAATCCTTTGAAAGCGATGTTCCGAATTGCTTTTGTAGAAGCGGTTAACTGATGATTCTGATAGATGATATCCCTTGCCTGCTCAAGCAGGTGGCCGTAATTGACTCCGGAAGGACAGACGGGCTCGCAGGCCCGGCAGCCGAGACACATATCGAGTGACCGTTTTACGTCTTCATCTGGCTCAATATCTCCATCGACAACCGCTTTCATTAAAGCAATGCGGCCGCGGGGGGAGTGTGCTTCATCATAACCGCTCTCGATATATGTCGGGCAGCTTGGAAGACAAAAACCGCATCGCATACAATTCAGCAGTTCATCGTAATCCATTTTGTCCTGGAATTCTGTCTGGATCCGTTTCTTTTCTTGTACTGTGATCATGGCTGTACCACCACTCGTTTCCTTTCCGACTTGGCAAAAACTTTTCCTGGATTCATGATGTTGTTAGGATCGAAAGCCTGCTTGATTCCTTTCATGGCGGCAATTCCTTCTTCTCCCAGTTTCAAGTGAAGATAAGGCGACTTCATGGCCCCTACGCCATGTTCACCGGTAATCGTACCTCCAAGCTCGACCGCTTTGTGGAAAATCGCTTCGAATGCCTGCTCGACGCGATGGATTTCCTCTTTATTCCGGACATCGGTCAAACAAGTGGGGTGGAGGTTGCCGTCACCAGCATGGCCGAAGGTACAAATTTCCACGTCATATTCCTTGGCAATGTCATTAATAGCACGTACCATTTCTGCGATTTTCGAGCGGGGGACAGTCGCGTCTTCCAAAATCGTGGTCGGCTTTAAACGTGCCAAAGCAGATAATGCTGTCCGTCTTGCTGTCCGGAGGGCATCCGCTTCAACTTCCGATTTTGCGACGTCGACCTGGATCGCCTGGTTTTCTCGGCACAGCGCTGCGATTTTGGCGATATCCCGTTCAACGACTTCTTCCGGGCCATCCTGTTCAATCAATAATACCGCTTCGATATCGGTAGGAAGTCCGATTTGGGCAAATTCTTCGACGACCTTCAGGGTAGGCCGGTCGAGAAATTCCAGCGTGGTCGGTATGATTCGGTGGGCGATGATGCTCGACACCGCTTCTGCCGCCGCTTCAATATCCTCATATAATGCAAGCATCGTCTTTTTCGTTTCCGGAATCGGCACTAATTTCAACGTTGCTTCTGTAATCACTCCAAGCGTCCCTTCCGAACCTACAAACAACCGGGTCAAATCATATCCAGCCACATCTTTGGCAAGCTTCCCGCCGGTACGGATGATGTCACCATTGGGCAAAACAACTTCAAGCCCCATCACGTAGTCTCTGGTCACGCCATATTTCAAGCCCCGGAGGCCGCCGGAATTCTCATTCAGATTTCCTCCTATCGTGGAGATTTTCATGGAAGAAGGGTCAGGGGGATAAAACAGCCCTTTCGCTTCGACGGCATGAATCATATCGAGCGTGATCAACCCAGGCTGGACGGTGATCGTCAGGTTTTCTTCGTCAATCTCGATGATATCCTGCATATGCTTAAACAGCAGCACGATGCCTCCATTCAAAGGGGTAGTGCCCGCTGATAGGTTCGTTCCAGAACCGCGTGGAACGATAGGAACTTTGTTTTCATTACACAGCTTCAATACGGAGGCTGTTTCTTCGGTGTTCCTTGGAGCAACGACCGCATCTGGCATCGACTGGAACTGTGGCGTAGCATCATAAGAATAAACAAGCCGGCTGGCTTTGTTATCCTGGAAATTTTCCGGTCCGACAATAGCTGTAAGCTGGCGTTTTAATGCTTCGTTTAACATAAAAAAACTCCCCCAAAAGAATGATTACTTTCATTATAAGAAATGCCGGATCTGACAGCTATATAAGAATTCACAAAGATTAAGCCCTTACATGCTTTTCTTTTGTTTGTTCCTCCAAAAAATACAACCCCATATAAAGTGTCATTAAATCACGGAATACTTTAGGATCAAGGGAGGTAAGTGCTTCAATTCGTTTGAACCGGTAATGGATGGTATTAATATGTACATGCATATCTTCTGCGGCAGCTTTTATTTTCAGATCGTTCTTAAAATAAATAATCAGGGTATCGATCAAATCTTTCTCACCTTTGATGCGTTCAATTGTCCTCGTTATGAAATCCGAACGTGTAGCATGGCTGATTTCCTGAATACACATCTCGAGTCCCAACTCCTCATCAAAAAATATCCCGTCATTTTTATCAGCGACCAGTAACGCGCGTTCCGCCTGTTCATAAGAAATATTAACTTCTTCTCTGGAAACGGGTTGGCCAATCCCTGCCGTCATCGTTATCCCATATCGCTTCTCCAGTTCCTGTTTCCATTTTAAAAAAGAAGTCTTGCGATGTGTGATCCGGTTAGCTTCATCAGAACTCATGGCCACTTCAAGAAGCACATAACGATCGCTGCCTAAACGGGCGAAAATATCGTTTTTCGTAGGTAGTAAGCGTGACTTTAAAAAATCCAGGACGACTGGTTCTTTGTCCGCATTCATGTTCCGGAGATGGATGATGGTGCTTCTTCTCGGTAACGACAAATCAATGCCCAGCATATCCGCCCGTTCCTGGAAATTTTCCGAGTCCGTGTGCTGGTGAATCCAGTCAAATACCAAGCCTTCTACCGCCCGAGTTTTCCACTCCACTTGCTCTTTATAATAATTTTCGTGGATCAATAGTTCGGTCATTTTTTTTAAGAGAGATCCAAAGGGGGTTACTTTTTCCGGATTACCTGTTATACCAATCACCCCTACGACATGGTGTTGAAACATAATTGGCAGATTAATGCCGGCCTTGACACCTTGCAGCTGGGATTCGTCTTGCTCGGTCAATAGGACGTTTCTTTTTTCATGGGCGGCAATCATAGCTCCTTCGTGAAAGCTTCCAATCCGATCCCGAGCCGTACTGGCGATGATATTCCCTTCTGTATTCACGATGATGAAGTCCTCATCCATCAATTTTCTGACTTCCTGTAGAATCCTTTGTGCTAATGCTTCTGATAAAAACATATCCTACCTCCTCACAGGCTGCTGCTTCCATTTTACCTTGAGCTTTAGGGAAAAACCCAGACGTTCCGGACAATTTTTGCCGAATCTCTAGGAAATTTCTGCAGCACACTGCTATAATGGGTAGAAGATTCTCTAAAGAGCAGGCGCAGCTAGTCGACAAAGGAGAAACAATATGAAAATCAGGAAACGGAACTTACGATCAATCAATAACTTGTCCCCATTCAAATTGATCGCTTTGTTCTATTTATTTGCCGTTACGGTATCCTCACTTTTATTGGCTATGCCGGTTGCGCATCAGCCGGGTGTGGAACTATCATTCATCGATATATTATTCACTGCAGTAAGTGCTGTCAGTGTGACCGGCCTCAGTGTCATTACAGTAGCGGATACCTTCAGCACGACCGGCATCATCCTCCTTGCTTTTGTCCTTCAGCTTGGTGGAATCGGCGTGATGAGCATCGGTACAGCGATTTGGATGCTCTTAGGGAAAAAAATCGGTCTGAAGGAACGCCGCTTGATTATGACTGACCAGAACCAGACTTCTTTCCAGGGCGTCGTCCGATTGATCCGTCAGATTATTGGGGTTGTTCTGTTGATTGAATTTGTCGGTTTTGTCACACTCGGCACTTATTTTTTACAATATTATCCTCCGGAGGAAGCTTATCTTCATGGATTTTTTGGAACGATCAGTGCCATGACCAATGGCGGTTTTGATATTACGGGAGCTTCACTGATCCCTTACAAGGATGATTATTTCGTACAATTCATCAATATGCTGCTGATTGTAGCTGGTGCCATCGGTTTTCCGGTGTTGATTGAGGTGAAAGAATACCTTTTTAAAAATACAACGCCCGGAGAGAATAAACGGTTTTCCTTATTTGCGAAATTGACTTCGTTTACGTTTTTAATGCTGGTCATTTTTGGAATGGTAATGATCATCTTTTTTGAATTCAATCATTTTTTTGCTGATAAAAATTGGCATGAGATCCTGTTCTATGCTCTCTTCCAATCGGTGACGACGCGAAGCGGTGGACTGGCAACTATGGATGTCGGCCAATTGACAGAACAGACAAAACTGTTCCTTTCGTCCTTGATGTTCATCGGGGCGTCACCAAGCAGTGTCGGCGGCGGTATACGGACGACTACTTTCGCATTGCTGGTTATTTTCATGCTTACTTATGCCAGGGGACAAACACGAGTACGGGTGTTTCGGCGCGAGATTCATGACGACGATTTAATCAAAGCGGTTGTCGTTACCATCATGGCAGTAATGATTTGTTTTGTGGCTGTAGTCGCTTTGACGATCACAGAACCCTACACCATAGGGGATCTTCTGTTTGAAGTGACCTCAGCGTTCGGGACTGTGGGTTTGTCCACCGGTATTACCCCCGGGTTATCGACTTTTGCCAAGTTTGTACTGATGTCGCTTATGTTCATCGGACGTATCGGCATATTGACTTTCCTATTCACATTGAAGCAAGAAAAAAAGAAGACGGGAAAGTATCACTACCCGAAAGAACGAATCATTATAGGTTAAATAAAACACAAAAAAAGCGCCTCCTATATAAAGGAGTGCGCTTTTTTGCGCTTTTCAATGCGATGATTAGCTTAGCAGTAGAATGCTGCTCCTACAATGATGAGCAAGATAAACAACACTACAATCAACGCGAAGTTGCTACCGTAAGCACCTCGACGTCCGTAAGGGTAACAATGGTACATTAAAAGCTCACCTCCTCGGTTGGTACACTGATACTATATGCAACCGGGAGTTTCGTGTATGGTCATTCACCCAGATTATAGACAATTAACATGTTCAATCTGTCTGGTAAGAAGCATCATGGGTGGGGTGAGAAAAGTTTTTCCGCTTCGCGTAATAATTTTCTTCCATGAGCTTCCGGTTATGGGAAGTGTTCCAGCCGATATCATTGGTTTCGTGGACCCATTCATCACCAGACATGACAGCCGGGTCAATTTCTTCACTCCAATGATTGAGTGGAGAATTCATGGAATCATAGTAGCTGTCTCCGATGGTGACACCATAGGGATTAACGAAAGGGGCCTTCCGTTTTTTCTTTTCGACATTCGGTGCATTGATTTGATGAGGAAACGAGGTGAATTCATCCATTTGTCGCTCGATATTTTGTTCACGCATTAGACATCCCTCCTTATCCCTATCTTTCCCAGTAAGAAAAGGATTATGAAAAATTCACGCACGTTACTAAAAGATTACCCGCTTATATCCATCAGAAGAAGAATAACTACTGTTATATGTCAAAATGACAAATGATACCCTGTTATAATGCTGGTAATACCTAGTTGTTTTGAGGTGTAGCATAATTTTTGAGCATAAAATTGCTACAGTTATGACCTTTGTCACATACAGACCGTTCATGTGTTTTTATAATGGATGTAGAATCAACCCACGTCACTTAAAAAGCAAAGGGGGATCCTATGTCAATTTTGCCCACTACTAATGAACTTGGTTTTTTTGAAATCCGGTTAGAATCAATTGGCGGGCTAGGTGCCAATCTGGCTGGAAAAATGCTTGCAGAAGCTGGCGTATTAGGCCATGGTTTAAACGGTTCTAACTTTTCTTCTTATGGTTCCGAAAAAAAGGGGACGCCAGTCAAAGCATTCATTCGTTTTTGTGAACCTGAGGTAGAAATCAGAGCCCATTCACCAATTGAAGAGCCGCATGTGATCGGTGTATTTCATGAAGCGTTATATAAAACAGTCGATGTCGTCAACGGCTTGCAAGCGGATGGTATCGTGCTGGTAAATAGTGAACGCGATATGGAAGCGGTCCGGGAAGAGCTGGAACTCGATCACGGTACGTTAGCTGTCGTTGACGCCATGAGTATCGCTGTCGAAGAAAATACTCGGATCAATACCGCCATGCTTGGTGCACTTTACCGCGTACTCAGATTTTTAGATGTAGATAAGATGCGTGATGTCATCCGCGAAACGTTTGGTAAAAAGTATCCGCACATAGTCGATGCTAACATCCGGACATTCAATCGTGGATACGAAGAAGTCAGCTTTAAAAGCTATGAAGTACCTGAAGGAGCAGAACAAAAACCATTTGAACGTCAGCCATCACGGTTAGGATATGAAACCCAGGAAATCGGGGGTATCATCTCCGCTCAGGCGAATAGTATCGCGAAAGACTTAAGTGGATCCAGGCAAGGATTCTTACCTGCCTTCGAACAGGAAAAATGTATCAACTGCACCCACTGTGACACGGTGTGTCCTGATTTTTGCTTCGTATGGGAAGAGAGGGAAGACAAACGCGGCCGCAAGCAAATGGTTCTGCAGGGAATCGATTACCAGTATTGCAAAGGGTGCCTGAAGTGCGTTGAGGTCTGTCCGACAAGTGCTTTAACTGAAATTAGAGAGACGATTGGTTACAGTGACGAGCACCGCGTGAAGCAAACGTTCCCCTATGTGGAAGGAGTGGTAAAATGAATCATGTCATAACAGAAAAAGAAAAATTGCAAGCACCTGCAGGTCAGCAGGTAAGCTTTGAATCAGGCAATGAAATGGCAGCTAAGGCTGCTGCGCAAATCAACTATCATATTATGGGATACTTCCCAATTACCCCATCCACAGAAATTGCCCAATATCTGGATCAGATGAAGGCAAGAGGAGAACATGATATCAAACTTATTCCTGCCGATGGCGAGCATGGTTCAGCCGGTATCTGCTACGGAGCGGCGGTAAGTGGCGCCCGTGTCTTCAATGCTACCAGTGCAAACGGCTTTTTATTCATGCTCGAGGAACTTCCTGTACAGTCAGGCACTCGTTTCCCGATGGTATTAAATCTGGTTACCCGTGCAGTGAGCGGACCGCTTGATATCCGCGGGGATCATTCCGACTTATATTTTGCGCTGAATACAGGCTGGGTAATCTTAACAGCAAGTACACCGCAAGCTGTCTATGACTTGAATATCATGGCGTTAAAAGTAGCAGAACATCATGATGTGCGCCTGCCAGTCATCGTTGCCTTTGATGGATTTTTCACTTCCCACCAAAAGCGGAAGGTCCTTTCATTCAAAAATAGGGAAGTAGTATCAGAATTCATCGGCGAACGTCCCACCGATTTTCCTAACGCGGTAGATAAAGAAAATCCTGTGACAATCGGGGCTCATATGAATGGGGATGACTTGATTCATAATAATTACCAGCAGTCGGAAGCCATCTACCGGGCAGAAAAAGTTTTTGAAGAAATTCAGGAAGCCTATGAAAAGCTATCTGGAAGAGCGTATCCAACTATCGAAACTTACGAAATGGAAGACGCGGAGGCTGCGGTATTTCTAATCAACTCTGCAGCCGAAACGGCGAAAGACGTGGTCGATCGTTATCGTAAACAAGGAAAGAAAGTCGGGGTCATCAGTCCGAATATGATTCGTCCTTTCCCGAAAGAAGCTGTTAAGCAAGCGCTGAAACATGTCAAAGCAGTGCTTGTCGGTGAGCGTGCTGATAGCTACGGTGCCAAGGGCGCGAATATGACCCTTGAAATCAAAGCGGCCTTGCAGGAAATGCCAGGCCAGCAGCCAGTTGTTTTAAGCCGGGTGTATGGTGTCGGAGGAAAAGACTTTTATGAGCAGGATGCTGAAGTATTTTTTAATGAAGCGTTAGAAGCTGCGGAAACCCCCGTCGCGGCGAAACCGTTTGATTATTATGGCGTGCATGCTGGCGATTCCAAAAAGCGGCTCCTTCCCATCATAGAGCCCCAGCATTCCGGCTCTTATGATTCGGGGCTGATTAAAGTCACTCATGATGAAGTGACGGGTAAATTAAAGGTGAAAGTGCCGCCGCTCCGGCAGCTGATGAATAAACCGAAGCGGATCGCTTCAGGCCATGGTGCCTGCCCTGGCTGTGGTATCTTTCCAGGCCTTGAACTATTTTTTAAAGGCATTGAAGGAGACGTCGTGGTCTTATTCCAGACAGGGTGCGGTTATGTAGTTAGTGCTGCTTACCCACATTCCTCCCATAAGCAGACGTTCATCCATAATCTGTTCCAGAATGGTGCAGCCACATTATCGGGGACAGTGGAAGCTTTTTATGAAATGAAACGTCGCGGAGAAGTAGAAGTAGGAGATGATTTTACCTTTGTCATGGTGACAGGTGATGGAGGGATGGATATCGGCATGGGTTCAGCCATCGGCACTTCGTTAAGAAACCATGGCATGATCATCGTAGAATACGACAATGAAGGATATATGAATACAGGTTCGCAAATGTCTTATTCAACACCAATTGGCCATATGACATCAACATCCAATATCGGTAAAGCACAAAAAGGAAAGGCCTTTCATCATAAGGACACCCCGCAGATCATGGCAGCAACGAATATTCCTTATGTGTTCACCGGCACCGAAGCTTACCCCCAGGACCTGATCAAAAAAGCGGCTAAAGCGCAGTGGTATGCGAAGCACGAAGGCCTGGTCTATGGAAAACTCCTGATCACCTGTCCATTGAACTGGAAAAGTGAGGAGCGTTATGGCCAGACCATCATCAAGGCTGCTGTGGATTCCTGTTTCTTTCCGTTATATGAAGTAGAAAAAGGAAAAACGGCTATCACTTATAATCCGGAAGCAAAGAATAAACGCGAGCCGGTCAGTGAATGGCTGAAATATCTTGGCAAAACAAAGCATTTACTGAAGCCGGAAAACGAAGCAATCTACCTTGAATTTGAGGAAGAAGTGGAAAAGCGCTGGAATCGGTTAAAAGCAAAACATGAATGTGAATATCTTTGATCCCGAGCCCCGGTTTTTTAACCGGGGCTTCTCGCACTTTAAGTAAGTTTAAATTTATAAAAAGTTTAAAGGTAAAAAAATACTAAGGCCTTCTCCATAAGTCTTGGCGACAAGCCAAGTTTTTCTAACATGAGAAGTACTGGGGAAAAATATAATGAATAAAACATACACGACAGAAGAAGGAGGGGGAGGAATGAGGACAGAAGCGTTACGTATAGCTGGCACAAACCCTGCTATCGTTTTCAACGCCTCCGAAAAAAACGCGTCAATCACGGTGGACAAAAGGAAATATAACCTTCAACCGGCTGAATGGATGCATATTAAGGAAACAATCGGATTCAGTGGCAGCAACATAGCGGTCTCAGCGGATTGTTTTTATTGCATGCTTGACCAAGACGGTGATTTAGAGTTGTGGTCCTATCCCCTTAAGCGGCCTCCAAAAGAAGAAGCTTCTTTGCAAATCATCCATGGGGGAACCGGCCGTCTTACAGCAAAAGCTAGATATGGGGATACCTTTCCATCACTTAATCCCGGCAGTTCTACTAGTCCAATTACATTATTCGTACCGATGGATGTAGTGATTGATTTTTATGAGTCTACCGAACATCGTAAAGGAACTTATCATTATGTGACGAAAGAGAATCAGGCTGGCATGCTTCTCTATACTGGTTCATGTCTTTATTTTATCGAAATCTTTCCTTCTCATTAACAGGCATGATAAAAGGCGATTCTCCTGGACAGGGAATCGCCTTTTATGGAGGTTTGTGATGGGTCTTAGAAGTCATTATCTGCATCAGTTATACCACTGGAGCAGTCTTTGTTTCTTTTTTAGCGATCGTTTGACGAATATAAGGAATGACCCAGCGGTCTAGACCAAACTTAGCTGCGTTGAATCCAGCTGCTGCAATGAACACGGTCAACAATACCATTTGAGCATTGGTACTGACAGTTCCACTGAACAGGAAGGCGAAGTTCATTGCTAATCCCATGATTGCTGCGAAGTTAGTGAAAATACCTAGAATAAGTGCGATCCCTACTAAAACTTCACCCCACATGACAAGGAATGTAAAAATCTCTGCGTTTGGAAGAGCTACACCTTCAAGGAAACTTGCCCACCAGCCTTGTACAGCAGGGTGTTCACCAGATGCTTTTCCGATAGCTCCCTGGATGAAGCCGGCAGAATCAAAGCCTCCGCCTGTCAACTTACCCCAGCCTGCTGTCAGCCAGGCATAGCCGATGTAAACCCGAATCACTGTCAAAATTGCAGCCACTACATTGTTTTCTCTTAGTAATTTGTTAATCATAGTTTCCACTTCCTTTATAGGATTTTGTTCACTGTTTCACATGATTAGTTAAAAGAAGAACACCTTAGCCGGCTTTTGTGTGGGTGTTATCTTTTACAGTTACATCATATCACCTTTTTTAAGATTTGCAGTAACTTTGTGATGTATTTCACATTTTAGCAATAAAGTTATGGCAAAGATGTGAAAAACAGGGTTTTTCAGCACCTGCAGGTTTAGACCAGGCATAGGAATTTGCTTGATTTAGATGGCAAACGCAGGTAAAATCTTAATTGACATACCTTTCGCTACTGATGTAGTACCAGCCTAAGGTGAATTACTAATACTTATTGTTATAGCGTACACTACAAAATGAATGAATCATCGAGCTATCGGAGAAAATTCTGGAGGTGAAGCAGCATGTGGGAAGTTACATTTTTTATTATTTCTGCACTTATCCTATTATTGAACATCGGATACTGTATCTTTGATCACGGTTAATAAGTAAAGAAGCCAACAAACACGAAGTAGTTCAGCTTTAAAGTACAAATGCTTACTTGTACTTTCAAAGCTGAACTACTTTTTTATTTTCACAAAGTCCCTGTTAATCGTTATTAATGATTTATACTAAGAGGCTTATTCAACAATAGGGCCGAAAAGTCGAAGACTTGATTTCGAGATAATTTGGGTCCGTCGCCTAATTAGGAGAAGGGAGGCTGGGAAACGGTTCGCTTTCCTGTG
>NZ_FNQR01000034.1 GCF_900107755.1 Thalassobacillus cyri
TCGACTTGCATGTATTAGGCACGCCGCCAGCGTTCGTCCTGAGCCAGGATCAAACTCTCCATAAAAGTTGAGTCTGTCTTGCTCATGTTTGCACTACTAAAGTGCGTTGTTTTATTTCCTCATATAATGAAGAAATTAATTTGACGTACTGGTTGGTTCGTTCAGTTTTCAAAGATCAAATAAATAATTGGTGGAGCCTAGCGGGATCGAACCGCTGACCTCCTGCGTGCAAAGCAGGCGCTCTCCCAGCTGAGCTAAGGCCCCGTAAGAAATGGTCGGGAAGACAGGATTCGAACCTGCGACCCCTTGGTCCCAAACCAAGTGCTCTACCAAGCTGAGCTACTTCCCGTAAAATGGCGCGCCCGAGAGGAGTCGAACCCCTAACCTTCTGATCCGTAGTCAGACGCTCTATCCAATTGAGCTACGGGCGCATATAAAGTTATGGTGCCGAGGGCCGGACTCGAACCGGCACGGTAGTTACCTACCGCAGGATTTTAAGTCCTGTGCGTCTGCCAATTCCGCCACCCCGGCTTGGCTCGTGTAAGTAATAAAGTGATGTTTAAAATCATATGATATTGAAGTGATTCTTGGAGCGGAAGACGGGATTCGAACCCGCGACCCCCACCTTGGCAAGGTGGTGTTCTACCACTGAACTACTTCCGCAAAAATGGTGCGGGTGGAGGGAGTCGAACCCCCACGCCGTAAGGCACTAGATCCTAAGTCTAGCGTGTCTGCCAGTTCCACCACACCCGCATAAGTGGTGAGCCATGAAGGATTCGAACCTTCGACCCTCTGATTAAAAGTCAGATGCTCTACCAACTGAGCTAATGGCTCAAGATTTATCAAGAATGGTGCCGGCCAGAGGACTTGAACCCCCAACCTACTGATTACAAGTCAGTTGCTCTACCAATTGAGCTAGACCGGCAAATTTAAATTGCAAACAGAAGTTTTATTGAATTATGCTCGTCTCGTTACCAGTTGATTCGGTGAAGCTTACGCTCCTCGCAAAGCCTACTCTGATGTAAGTCAAGGAAGTTTACGGCTTCTCTACCAATTGAGCTAGACCGGCAAATAAAATGGTGGAGGATGCAGGGTTCGAACCTGCGACCCCTTGCTTGTAAGGCAAGTGCTCTCCCAGCTGAGCTAATCCTCCAATATATAAAGGCTTGGCAGCGTCCTACTCTCACGGGGATAAACCCGACTACCATCGGCGCTGGAGAGCTTAACTGCTGTGTTCGGCATGGGAACAGGTGTGACCTCTCCGCTTTCGCCACCAAACCTT
>NZ_FNQR01000013.1 GCF_900107755.1 Thalassobacillus cyri
CAAGGAGGTCCGGGAAATTGCGAGACTCCTATGGGATTAAAGTACATGGTGAGATCCCGCAGGGCTTCAGCCCGAGGAAGCTCACCGTACTCCCAAGGAAAGCGAGTTTTTTTCCCGGACCTCCAACCGCTCACCACCGTAACGGAAACAGTTTATCTCGAAACTGAGTCTTCAGCAAAGGGAGCTTTACTGTAAAATCAACATGGAAATTTAACAGAGCCTATTTTTAGACACCTTGCTATTTTAGCATAAGACTTGGCTAATTATTAATGGTGTGCCTGCAATAAAAAAACTGAAGAACTGTACAGTTCTTCAGTTTGCTGCAGTTACATGACTCGTTTGAACATCTTCTCCATTTCATATTCTGAAAAATGGACGATAATAGGCCGCCCATGAGGACAGGTGAAAGGGTCAGTCGATTTTCTTAAATCTTCAAGCAATCGGAACATATCCTGCTGATTCAAATAATGATTGGCTTTAATCGACCGCTTGCAGGACATGAGGGTGGCTGCTTCTTCACGAAGCTTTTTGAGATCAATACGTTCATCAGACATGATCTGCTCCACCATCTCCTCGATAACTTCCACTTCGAATCCTTTAGGGAACCAATTAGGATGCGACCGAATAATAAAACTGTTTTCTCCGAAAGGCTCAAAGAAGATGCCCACTTTTTTTAATTCCTCCGCATGCTCTTCAATCCGAAGTGCTTCCTTCTTGGAAAAATCAAAGGTGATCGGTACAAGCAGCTCCTGTACTTCATTTTCGACGACTCCTAATCTTTCGGTAAAAAATTCATACTTGATACGTTCCTGGGCGGCATGCTGGTCAACGATATAAAGACCTTTTTCGTTTTGTGCCAATATATACGTGCCGTGCAGCTGCCCAATCGGATACATCGCCGGTACTCTTTCCAATTCGCTTCCCTTTTCTTCTTCTGTAGTCACTGGTGATTCTGAAGTCTGGTCAAGTTTTTGTATTTCTTTGATGACTTCATTCTGTGTCTCTGTAAATTCCACCTGTTCTTTTGTTTGAGATGGGTTGCTTTCTTGTGGACCGGCAGCAGACTGAAGTAAATGATCGATGGAATTTTCTCTTTGCTGGTGCGCTTCCTGCTCACGCTCTTCATAAAATTGAAACGCCGCCTGGGTAGAATGTTCTTTTTTAACAGGACGTTTTTGCTCCGGTGCTTCTGGTATCAACGTTTCTTTTCGAAAAGCAGATTGAATGGTAGTTTTAATCAATTCAAATAGTTCTTGTTCTTTACTGAAACGGACTTCAAGCTTCGCCGGGTGAACATTGACATCGACGAGAATGGGGTCCATTTCTATAGTGAGTACAACCAATGGATTCCTGCCGATCGGGAGCAAGGTATGATAGCCTTGCATCACCGCTTTGTTCAACGTAATGTTACGGATATAGCGGCCATTGATGATAGTGGAAATATAATTACGTGATGCACGGGTTACTTCGGGTTTGGCAATATACCCTGACACATGAAAATCTTTAGACGATGATTCTACCGAGATCATTTTTCTGGCTGTCGCCATTCCATAGATTTGTGCGATCACTTGAAGCAAGTCCCCACGTCCTGAGGTTTGGAAAAGCTGCTTGCCATTATGAAAGCAGACGAATTTCACATCAGGGTGAGCCAGAGCCATCCGGTTCAAGACATCAGTGATATGCCCGAGCTCGGTATGGATGGTTTTCATATACTTCAACCTAGCAGGCGTATTGAAGAAGATATCATTGACGATGATTTCTGTGCCTTGGCGGGCATCGCTTTTTGTTTTATTGACCAATTTTCCGCCTTCCAGCTCTAATCTTGTACCGGCTCCTTCGCCTGTAGACGTCTGAATGGATAGACGGCTGACTGCTGCGATACTCGCTAATGCTTCTCCGCGGAACCCAAGGGTTTTAACATGGAAAAGATCATTTTCATCCTGGATTTTACTGGTGGCATGCCGAAAGAAAGCATGGTCACAATCTTCTTCCACCATTCCGTCCCCATCATCTTTTATTTTGATTTGCTCAAGTCCCGCTTCCGCCAACTCTACCTTGATTGATTTACTGTTGGCATCGATGCTGTTTTCTACCAATTCTTTAATTACTGATGCAGGACGTTCTACAACTTCCCCTGCGGCAATTTTATTGGCCAGATTGTCAGGCATGAGTTTGATTTTTCCCATGGTGATCCCCCTTCCTTATCGTTTCACTTGTTTTTGTAGCTGGTAAAGATGATTCATCGCTTCCATCGGTGTCATTTCCATCAAATTAAGGTTCGTGAGCTGATCAATCAATTTGCTTTCTGTTGCTTGCGTTTTTTTATTGTTAGTCTCACGTACTTCTTCCTGAAAAAAGGTCAGCTGTTCTTCGTCTGCTTGATTGACAGGGACTTCATATTTTGGCCCTGTTTCAAATTCTTTCAATAAATCTGTCGCTCTTGCAATCAAGGAATCTGGCAATTCCGCAAGCTTGGCTACATGGATGCCATAGCTTTCATCTGCTGCTCCATTTTGAATTTGGTGCAGGAAAACAACATTCCCTTGATATTCTTCAGCCCGGACATGGATGTTTTTCAAACGTTCCAGACTATCTTCCAATTCCGTCAACTCATGGTAATGGGTAGAAAAGAGTGTTTTCGCTTTAATTTCCTCATGAATGTACTCAACAATTGCCTGGGCAAGGGCCATTCCATCATAAGTGCTTGTACCCCGGCCGATTTCATCCAGGAGAATCAAGCTGTTTTCGGTAGCATTGGCAAGCGCATGCCTGGCTTCCAGCATTTCTACCATGAAGGTGCTTTGACCGGAAACAAGGTCGTCAGCAGCTCCGATTCTAGTAAAAATCTGATCAAAGATTGGAAGATTAGCCTGTTCACACGGCACAAAACAGCCCACTTGTCCCATGATAGCTGTTAAGGCAAGCTGTCTCATATACGTACTTTTACCAGACATGTTTGGTCCAGTGATCAACAAGACATCTGATTCGTCATCCATATAAACATCATTTGGAACAAAGGAAGCATCTTTCATCACTTTTTCCACGACGGGATGTCTTCCTTGTTTGATATCAATCAGGCGTGTCTCATTGAAATTGGGCTGTACATAATCATTTTTTTCCGACACGGAAGCAAACCCCTGCAACACATCAATTTTACTGATTTGTCCGGCGAGCAGCTGCAAGTCTTCAATATAATTTTTCACCTTTTCCCGGATGGTGAGAAATAATTCATACTCCAGTTCCACACTTTTTTCTTGTGCTTCTAAAATCAGCGTTTCCTTATCCTTCAATTCAGGTGTAATGTATCGTTCTGCGTTCGTCAGTGTCTGCTTCCGTTCATATTTCCCTTCCGGCAGTAAATGAAGATTGGCTTTCGTCACTTCAATGTAATAACCGAACACACGATTGTAGCCCACCTTCAATGACTTGATTTTCGTCTCTTCCCGCTCTTTCCGTTCAAGCTCTGCAATCCATTGTTTTCCGTTTCTAGCTGCATCACGGTAATCATCAAGCTGGTTATTGAAACCATCTTTGATGATTCCTCCTTCCTTAATGGTAAGAGGCGGATCCTCATGAATACTTTCTTCTAACAACTCGGATAAGGAATGAAGCGGATCAAGGGAATGATGTAGGTTTTTAATGCTTGGATGAGAAAATTTTTCGAGGGTTACCTTTATCTCTGGAATCTTCCCTAGTGATTGTTTCAATTGCAGCAAGTCTCTAGCGTTCACGTTTCCAAAAGCAATTCTTCCGGAAAGACGTTCAAGGTCATAGACAGATTTCAATTGTTCTCTCAGTTCTTCCCGTTCAAAAAATTGCTCAAGGAATCCGGAGACCTGTTCATGGCGTTCTTCCATTCCTTTTCGATTCAACAGGGGACGTTCCAGCCATTTTTTCAATAACCGCGCACCCATGGAAGTGACTGTATCATCTACCACCCATAGCAAACTCCCTTTCTTACCCTGCTTCCGCAATGTCTCCATCAGCTCGAGATTGCGTTTCGAATACATATCCAGGGTCATATACTGCTTCAGTTCAATTTTCTGCACAGGCTGAAGATGATCCAGCGATCGCTTTTGGGTGTGCTGGATGTAATTGAGTAATCTTCCGAACCCGGTTTTATATTTCTCTTGCTGGAGCTCGGCCAGCAAAGGGGCAAACGCATCGTCAGTGTTGACCTCATCCTGGTAAGAAATCGTGTAAGCCAACCGTTCATTCAAATCACTTTCATGTGATTCCGGAAGGTCGGATGCAATGACGACTTCCTTGACTGGACGGTTATACAGCTCACTTAATACAGCATCCCAACCATCCGTGATCAGAGCAATGCTGTTTTCTCCAGTAGTCAGGTCATTATAGGCTACCGTATAGCTGCCATCTTCAAAAGAAGTCACGCTTGCCAGGTAATTATTTTCCTTTTCATCCAGCATATTACCTTCCATTACGGTTCCTGGGGTAATCAGTTGGACTACTTCCCGTTTGACTACGCCTTTTGCCATTTTCGGATCTTCTACTTGTTCACAGATAGCTACTTTATAGCCTTTTTCTATCAGCGTTTTTATGTAATTTGCTGCGGAATGATAAGGGACTCCACACATCGGAATCCTTTCATCTCCTCCATCCCTGCTGGTCAAGGTGATTTCCAGTTCCCTAGATGCCTCCAAAGCATCATCAAAAAACATTTCATAAAAATCACCGAGCCTGAAAAATAAAAAAGCATCCTTATGCTGTGCTTTGATCGTCAAGTATTGCTCCATCATTGGTGTGTATTGCTTCATTTAATATCCCCCAAAACGTACTTTAGTCACTTTTATTATTATAGCATAGATGCAAACTCTCCTTGAATGGTTGTGTTTTCAAGAGCACTTGTTTCCCAATCCCGTATAAATAAAAAAATAATCCCCGCTATGCTTAGCAAGGATTATCAAGCAGTCTTTATTCTTCTTCTTTTCTTCCGAGAAAATCCGGGTCGATCTCTGAAAAATCATCATCAGATAAGTCACCAAAATCAAAATCATCATCATGCTTACAGCCCTTCGGATTGACACGGACACAAAGCTTTGTTTCCCCAATTACATCCACGTAGAATTCCCGCTCTACTTCAACCGAAATCTTTTGCCCATTGCTAGTGATGTTGGCTTCCAGGCAGTTCGGTTGTTGTGTCGCTTTTGCAAAGACTTCTAAATCATCGTCGATGCAATTTTCATCTTTGATGTACAGCGGCACATGGTCGCAATAGTCGATTCTTTCTGTTACGACCTCCGTTTTCGTATTATCATTGTACGAAAACCAGACGTTCGCATCATAGTGGCCATGTACTTCCACATGATCTCCTTTTTTCTTGGCGTGATAGACATGGTTGATCACCCAGCAACCTAAGATACTTGATGGACGGTGGGGGGGCGAAATCAAGTGTGTTGATTGGGTGAATTTCTTCCCTTTACCACAAACAGCCTTCGTGAAGATCTCACGGTATTCTTGGTCAAAGAATGACATCTCACCTAAAACCTCCCTTTATCATACACAACATCCTATGCTTGAATTGGGCGAAATGTGCACATGCCTTTCCCATCAAGAAGGATTTGTATAAGGTTTTAGTTCATTCTATGCAAGAGCCCAGATAATTGTACGAAAAAAATACCATTGAACGAGAATTCTCGTTCAATGGTATCACAAAAACTTAGTGGTTACAGGCGGAATTACTGACTTTAGAGCCTGTTTCCCCTTTCAAAACATCTCCTCCAGTGGAGCGGATGACTTCATTTGTCACTTCGCGGGCAATCGTGTTGGATACCATTTGCAGAACATCATTGATAATTGTTTGAGAACTTTTGAACTCTTCCACTACCGGAATGGCATCCAATTCTGCCTGCAGCCGATCAATTTCCTTTTCCACTTTTTGCTGGGCTTCAGTTTTCCCATATGCCTGAAAATTGACCGCCTGTTTTTGTAATGCTTTAATACGGGAAATGTATTCCTGTACTTTTTTATTTTCATTGATTTTTGCTTCCAGCTGTTTAAAACGATCGATTTCTTCAATATTTGCCATCATCTTAGCCAGTTTCTGCGCTTCTTCCACTACTTGTTTACGAGTATATTCGGCCATTTTCAGTTCACCTCTGCTGCTTCTTCGACCATTTCTCCATCAAGAGACCATGTCTTAGCATTATTTATTTTCACTTTGACGATTTCACCAATCGCTGATTTTGGTCCAATAAAGTTGACCAGTTTGTTTCTTTCTGTATATCCAGCCAGCACATCAGGGTTTTTCTTACTTTCCCCTTCTACTAATACGTCGACAATTTGCCCTTCGTATTTCTTCATCGCCTCTGCTGACTGCTTGTTGACCAATTCGTTCAAACGTTGCAGCCGTTCTTTTTTCACTTCCATTGGTACGTTATCTTTCATACGGGCAGCTGGCGTGCCTTCACGAGGAGAATAAATGAACGTATAAGCCGCTTCGAATCCGACTTCTTCAACTAAACTCAATGTCTCTTCAAACTGTTCATCTGTTTCATTCGGGAAGCCTACAATAATATCCGTGGTCAAGGTAGCGTTTGGCATAGCCGTACGGATTTTATCAACAAGCTCCAAATAGCTTTCCCTGGTGTACTTACGTGCCATAATTTTCAAGACGTCGGAGCTTCCTGACTGGACAGGAAGATGGATATGATCAAGCAGGTTTCCGCCTTGCGCTAACACTTCAATCAGTCGGTCATCAAAATCACGCGGATGGGAAGTCGTGAACCGGACCCGTGGAATATCAATTTTATGAATGTCGTTCATTAAATCTCCTAAACCGTAATCCATGTCCAGATCTTTTCCATAGGCATTGACGTTTTGACCAAGCAGGGTGATTTCCTTGTAACCCTGGGCGGCCAGATGCCTTACTTCCTGAATGATATCCTCCGGCAGACGGCTTCTCTCTTTCCCTCTGGTATACGGAACAATACAATAGGTACAGAATTTGTCACAGCCGTACATGATATTCACCCATGCTTTGATTTTTCCTTTACGGGAACGAGGAAGGTTTTCGATGATATCTCCTTCCTTCGACCACACTTCTACCACCATTTCCTTACCAAACATGGCTTCCTTGACGAGCTGCGGAAGCCGGTGGATATTATGTGTACCGAAAATCAAGTCGACAAATTGGTGTTTTTGCAAGATTCGATTGACTACCGATTCTTCCTGGGACATACAACCACAGACCCCGATGATCAAGTCAGGATTCTCGGTTTTCAAGGGTTTCAAGTGACCGATTTCACCGAACACTTTGTTTTCCGCATTCTCCCTGATCGCGCAAGTATTCAATAATATGATATCGGCTTCTTTTGTTTCATTCGTAGAAACATAGCCCATCTCCTCTAAAATGCCTGCCATGATTTCGGTGTCATGTTCGTTCATCTGGCATCCATAAGTACGGATCATGAATTTCTTGCCACTTCCGAGACCAATCATTTCTTCAGGTATAGTAAAGTCATAATGAACTTCTACGTCTTCCTTGCCTCGCTTTTTCGCGTCTTTCAAAGAAGGAGGCTGATAGCTTGTCTCAAAATATTTGATGAAGTCTTCACTTTTCTTCTCTTTGATTCGTGAAAGATTGTCCTGGTCGGATTTTACGTCCGCTGGATTAGCTTCACGAATTTGACTCATCTGTTTACGCTGTTGTTCATTCATCAACAGTGCTCCTTTCGCATAACATATCTAACTTTCTCATTATATCAACTTTAGCTGCAAATTTTAAGAGCAGCAACCAACAAATATAAGCGTTGTCCCATAGAGAAAGGCTGATCGCCATACAACGACGACCAGCCTCCTTGAAACTTAGGAGATAATATTCAATTTTTTGCCAGCACGTTCAAATGCGTCCAGTGCTTCCTGCAATTCCTCTTTCGAATGCTCGGCTGTAACAATGGTACGTACCCGGCCTTTACCTCGCTGTACCGTCGGGAATACGATTCCTTGGGCGAAGACTCCTTCATTAAACAATTCATCTGAAAACTTATGAGTCAAAGAATCATCGCCGACCATCACTGGTGTAACAGGCGTTTCACTAATCCCTGTATCAAAGCCAAGTGACTTTAAACCGTCTTTGAAGAACTTGGTATTATCCCATAGTTTTTGAATCAATTCTGGTTCTTCTAAAAGTACATCAATGGCAGTGTCGCAAGCAGCTGTAACTGCTGGCGGATGAGAGGTACTAAACAAGAAAGGACGACCTTTATGGATCAGGTATTCTTTCAGTGTCTGGCTGCTTGCCACATACCCACCAAGTACGCCGATGGCTTTACTTAAGGTACCTACCTGGATGTGTACCCGTCCGTCTAAACCGAAGTGATTGACTGTGCCGCGGCCATTTTCCCCTAACACACCACTGGCGTGGGCATCATCGACCATCACGAGAGCATCATATTTTTCAGCCAGCTCGACAATTTCCGGAAGCGGGGCGATGTTGCCATCCATTGAGAAAACCCCATCGGTGACGACAAGACGTGTCCGGTAATCACTTGATTCTTTTAATTTTTCTTCTAAAGAAGTCATGTCGACATGCTTATAGATTTTACGGCCGGCCTTTGTCAATCGGATACCATCGATGATGGAAGCATGATTGAGCTCATCGGAGATCACAACATCCTCATCCGTCAAAATAGAAGATAGAACACCCTGGTTCGTAGTGAAGCCTGACTGGAATACAAGTGCAGCTTCGGTATGTTTGAATTTAGCCAGTTTCCGTTCATATGCTTCATGCATTTCAAGAGTCCCGGCGATCGTCCTGACAGATCCCGTTCCTGCTCCATATTCACGGACCGCTTTTTCTGCCGCTTCCTTCATCTTTGGATGAGAAGTCAAACCAAGGTAGTTATTAGAAGAAAGTTGAATCACTTCTTTGCCTTTGATCTTCACTCGTGATCCTTGCGGTGATTCTAATGGGATCAACTCCCGGAATGTTCCCTGATCTTTCATTTCATCTAATTCTTTTTGTAAGTATTCAAACCCTTTCATAAACACGCCTCCTTGAATAATGGATAAATGTTCCCTTGCATAGTATGTACAAAGGAGGAAGGTCTCCCCCCCATATACAATCAAGTCTCTATTTATAGTATCCCTTATTTACTGGTTATTTTTCAACAAGCAGCCATAACCTTCAGGGATGTAAGACTACTTTCCCGCATTTTCCTTCGTTCATAAGTCGGAAGCCTTCTTCAAAATCTTCCAGTGGCAGATGATGTGTGATCATTGGCGTCAAATCCACTTGTTTCGAATGTAAAAGACGGGACACTTGCTGCCAGGTTTCGTACATTTTACGACCGGTAATCCCCTGGACTTCAATCCCTTTGAATACGATGTCATTCGTCACATCAATCGTGACGGGTTTGGTCGGGAGGCTGAGAATGGACATTCTACCCCCATTAGTAATCATTTTGAAGCCTTGATCCATGGCGACGGGATGCCCGCTCATCTCACATACGACATCGACACCGTGTCCGCCTGTCAAAGCCTTCGCTTTTTCTACCGGGTCTTCTTCAGCTGAATTGATTAAAGTAGTGGCCCCCATTTGAGCAGCTAAACCAAGACGATATTCATTTAAATCAAAAGCCAGCACCTGGGATGCACCGGCTGCTTTGGCCACTCCTACAGCCATCAATCCGATCGGCCCACATCCGATGATTGCTACTGATTTTCCAGCCACATCCCCATTTAATACAGTATGGACTGCATTTCCCATCGGCTCCTGTACGGAAGCGATATCTGTCGGCATATCAGCCGGATTTTTCCATAGATTATCAGCTGGAAGGGCAACATACTCTGCAAAACAGCCTTGTGTATCTACCCCGATGATCTGTGTATTTTCACAAATATGGTATTTTCCTGTCAAACATTGTGGGCAATGACCGCAAACTAAGTGAGTTTCCGCACTTACATAGTCACCTTCCTGAAAAGTTGTTACCTTGCTTCCTACCTCAACTATTTCACCGGCAAACTCATGTCCAAACACATATGGCGGATTGACCCTGCTGGCAGACCATTCATCCCAGTTGTAAATATGGACATCTGTCCCACAAATCGATGTCGCTTTCACTTTTATCAGCACTTCGTTTTCTTTGATCGCAGGAATCTCTACCTCCTGCAGTTCCGCTCCTACTCCACGGTGATGCTTCACAATAGCTTTCATTGTTCCACCCACTACGAACACTCCCATTCTCTTTCAATCTCATGAAACTAGATATATCACTATTTTATCATGAGTTGAAAATTACGCAAATGACTCTGTTCACATACAAAGGACAATTGAACACCGTGGATAGGCGGCAGTACTTCTGCCTCTTTTATAAGCGCAAATTACCAATTGTAAAACTTAAAATCTCAATAAAAAATCCGATCAGCCAGTGCTGATCGGACTTCTTCTCTTACATGAATTCTTTAACCAGGTTATCGAACTTTCCTTTATCGAGATTAAGTTCACTGTCTTTCAATGCATGGTCTGCATAGCCATGAATCAAATCCTGATAAGACTTTTGCTCTGTATTTTGATAGATCAGACCTTTTACCAGACTGTTATGTTCCATCAAAGTAGCCATCGCTTTTTTACGATCAGAGCTGTCATATCCTTCGATATCATCTAAACTGACAAGATTTTCTTTAAACCAATCATAGGTATTGACTTTATTATAAGTGACACATGGGCTGAATACATTGATCAAAGAAAAACCTTCATGGTTAATGCCTTGTTCAATCAAGGAAGTCAGTTCTTTCAAATCACTGGAAAAGCTTTGTGCTACAAATGTTGCACCAGCGGATAAAGCCATTTCCATGACATTGACCGCAGATTCGATGGAACCTTCCGGTGTACTCTTCGTTTTAAAGCCTTTTTCACTTCGCGGGGAAGTCTGCCCTTTAGTCAAACCATAAATCTGGTTATCCATTACGATGTACGTGATATCAAGGTTTCTGCGAATCGCATGGACAGTATGGCCCATTCCAATCGCAAATCCGTCACCGTCGCCTCCAGAAGCGATAACTTTCAAATTTTTGTTAGCCATCTTAACACCCTGGGCAATTGGCAGGACGCGTCCGTGAATTCCATGGAAGCCATAAGAATTGATATAGCCGGAAATACGACCGGAACAACCTATCCCTGATATCACCGCTAAATCTTCAGGCTCCAGGCCTACATTAGCCGCCGCTCGTTGAATGGATGCCTGGACAGAAAAGTCGCCACACCCTGGACACCAGTTTGGTTTCACCTTATTACGGAACTCTTTGAATGTCGCCATTTATAACAACTCCTTGCTTCGCTGATGAATTTGGCCTGGCAGGAATGGCGTACCGTCATATTGGAGGATACTTTCCATCTTTTCCTGACTGCCGACATTCATCTTGATTATATTAGCCAACTGGGCAGTTGCATTATTCTCTACGACGATTACCTTCTTAGCTTGATCAACAAGAGCTTTGACTTCCTTGGCCGGGAATGGATGAATCAAACGGATATGGGCATGGTTCACTTTATATCCTTCCTCCTCCAGCCTTCCTTTCGCCTCTTCGATTGCCCCCCGTGTTGAATTGAACCCTACAAATAGAACATCCGCTTCTTCATACCTGGCATCTATCTGGACGGGTGTAGGGAAAACTTCCGGAAGCTTCTTCAGTTTACGCAGCCGTTTATCCATCTGATTTTTTCGGTTTGATGCAAGTTCACTAGGTTTACCTGTTTCGTCATGCTCTACACCGGTGACATGGAATATACCGTTTTTAGTTCCTGGCAGAATCCGAGGCGACACGCCATCTTCGGTGACTTGATAACGTTTAAAATATTCTCCTTTATCCAGTTCAGGAAGGTCTGGATGTTCATCCAGCTTGCCACGGCGCACTTCGATATTGTCATATTCCAACGGTTCAACTGTCTGCTTTCCAAGGGAAAGCTGTAAATCTGATAATAAAATGACTGGTACTTGATATTCTTCTGCTATATTCAACGCTTCCACAGCGTCATTAAAAGCTTCCTGCACTGTACTTGGTGCCATTACCACCTTCGGGATTTCCCCGTGGGTCCCATAAATCATCGCCATTAAATCGGACTGCTCTTGTTTAGTAGGAAGCCCTGTACTTGGTCCTCCACGCTGGGTATCCACGATCACGAGCGGAGTCTCTGTAATCCCCGCTAAGCCGATCGACTCCATCATCAACGACAAACCAGGACCTGCGGAGGCTGTTATGGTACGTACCCCTGCATAATTAGCTCCAATGGACATCGTGGCAGCAGCAATTTCATCCTCAGTCTGGATTACTGTCCCACCGAATTCCGGCAGCTTCTTAATCATATATTCCATGATTTCAGAAGCAGGGGTAATCGGATATGCGGCCATAAAACGGCACCCGCCCGCTAAAAATCCCATAGCGATTGCATCGTTCCCGATCATGAACATCCGCTTTTTTCCATCCGCTTCTGCCAGTTCCATCTGGTGAAGATTTCCTTTATCTTGTTCCCGGACGTACTCGGCTCCCTTAACAATGGCTTCCATATTCTTAGCGACGACTTGTTCACCTTTACGGGAGAAAATCTCTTCTACAACATCGCGGAAAACTTCACACTTAAGATTCATAATGGCGCTTGATGCTCCGACTGCGACCATATTCTTCATTAGTGAAGTGCCAAGATCAGTTGCAATTTCTGTAAAAGGCACCGAATAAAGAGTAACGTCTACTCCTTCTGGCAGAGTCGGATTGAATTTAGCGTCTGCCAGTACTATTCCTTTACTATGTAATTCGTGCGCATTGACATCGATCGTTTCCTGATCAAATGCGACAAGTATATCCAAATCATCGGCAATCGATCTCACTTTTTCTGTTGAAACCCGGATCTTATTATTCGTATGTCCACCCTTGATACGAGAGGAAAAATGACGATAGCCATAGAGATAATAACCAAGACGATTTAAAGTAATGGCGAAAATCTCTCCAGTACTTTCAATCCCTTCCCCTTGCTGCCCGCCAACTTTCCAGGAAAGTTGTTCAACCATCTACTACACCCCTTTTAATTTGTCCATGGATCTTCTCCTATCTAGATACATAGGATAATAGAATACCTTACCAAAAAAAAATCTTGTGAAGCATAGGGACCAGCCCGGCAATATGCAGAAAAGCTATATAGATTGCCTGCTACGATGCAAGTGATATATGTATATAAATCATATCCCTTCAAGTAGTAATTTTCAAGCGAATCCGCTAAATTGAACAAGCTCCTGCATCATCTTTGCCGGGGGAATTTATCGACAAAATTCTTACACATCAATTTTTGCATAGTTTCCTTCGTTTGACTGTGACAAAGTTCATTAATCAGAAACTTATAATCTGTTACCTCCGCTAAACCGGTCACTAAGTCGTCTGTACCTTCAAAGTCGGATCCGAAACCGATCACATTTTCTCCACCCATAGCTATTATGTACTCCACGTGAGGCACGATTTCCTGCATGAATGCATGATGATTTCCATTGATGAATTCCGGAACAAAGGTGATTCCGATCCAGCTATTACAATCGATCAATGCTTTCAACTGGGTATCGTCGAGGTTTCGCTTATGGGGAGACAGGTGGTAGACATTCGAATGGGAAGCCATTGGATAATCACAAATAGAAAGTACATCCCAAAAACCTTGATAGGAAATATGAGATAAGTCGGTCCAAATCTGTTCCTGATTCAAATATTCAACCACCTTGCGACCAAAGGAAGACAATCCCGCCCCCCGTTCTTCTTCAATCCCGTCGCAAACCGAATTGGCTTGATTCCAGGTCAGGCCGACAATCCTCACACCAAGGCGTATAAGCGTCTTCAACTTGTTAATATCTGAACCAATCGCGTGACATCCTTCCAATGTCAAAATTGCTCCTTTTTCTTCCGGCTGCAATTTCATTAAATCCTGTCTGTTTGCTACGAAACGTACATCATCATATGGTTCGATAATTTGTTCGAAAAAGATGGATACCATTTCGAGTGCTACGCTGAATTGTGCTTCTTCTGTTATTTCTTCGGGAACGAAAATGGCAAAACACTGAACCTTTACATCACTCTGTTTCCATTTCAAATAATTAAACCGTAATGCTTCGCTATCATAAAAATCTACTTTCTTTTCCCAAAGCTTCCATAATACATCACAATGCGCATCTATAATCAAAAGCTTTCTTCCTTTCCAAGCCAAAAATTTAAGCCGTGCTCCTACAAGCACGGCTGATCTTGTCCATCATAAATTTTCATAGGAAGAGCCTGTCGCCTATCTAGGTTCAACAATCAACTTTATTGCAGTACGCTCTTCATTATCAATCATGATATCTGTGAATGCTGGAATACAAATAAGATCCACACCACTTGGTGCGACGAAACCTCTGGCGATAGCCACTGCTTTGACGGCCTGGTTCAAGGCGCCAGCGCCAATCGCCTGAATCTCCGCTGAGCCACGTTCCCTTAAGACGTTTGCTAGAGCTCCTGCTACTGAATTCGGACTGGATTTAGCTGAGACTTTTAATATTTCCATTACTAGCTCCTCCTTCATAAACTATAGTTGTTCCATAACTACTATATTCTTGGAGATGAAGATTATTCCTTTCCATTATGAAGGAATTTTTTGAAAAGTTCAAATAATCAGCCGAAGAAAGGATGGTCGTCGTTTATCATGATCCGTTGTAATTTCCTAGCCTTTCCGGTACTTTCCTCTACATCCGCCAAGACTGCGCTTAGTTGTTTTCTTCCCTTTTTAGGGACTTCAAAACGTACCGGAAGATTTGTAAGAAAACGTTTGATTACGGCTTCTCGATCCATTCCGAGAATTCCATCATACGGTCCAGTCATACCTACGTCTGTGATATAGCCCGTACCCCCTGGAAGTATGCGTTCATCGGCTGTTTGCACATGGGTATGCGTACCGACATTGATGCTGACTCTTCCATCTACATACCATCCCATCGCCTGCTTTTCACTCGTGGTCTCCGCATGGAAGTCGAGGAATATGATATTCGTTCGTTTCTTGGCTTCTTTTATCAATTCATCCACTTTGCGAAAAGGATCGTCGTTAGGCGACAAAAAAGTTCGTCCCTGCAGATTAAGTACTGCCACTTCTCCATGATTCGTTTTTACAAAGGTGATCCCTTTGCCCGGCGTCCCTTCCGGATAGTTAGCCGGACGAACCATATAAGTGGCATCGTCAATAAAATCAAAGATTTCTTTCTTATCCCAAGCGTGGTTCCCTAATGTGACAGCATTCGCGCCCCATTCCAGGAAACTGCGGTATATTTTTTCATTTATTCCTTTGCCTGAAGCAGAATTTTCCCCATTAATAATCGTTACTGCAGGCTGGTATTTCGCTTTTAATTTCGGCAGGTATTCTTGTACCATGTCTCTTCCAGGTGAACCAACAACATCACCAATAAATAGTATTTTCATAAACTTATCCTTTCTGCACTATATTCAGATTCAGTTTCACATAGGCTGCCATCAATGTCAAAACACAAAAATAAAGTGGCCGGTTAGGGCCACTTTATTTAGCGTATTCTACTGATCGTGTTTCACGAATGACGGTAACCTTAATATGACCAGGATAGTCAAGCTCATCCTCAATCTGTTTGCGGATGCTGCGTGCTACTTTTGTAGCTGTAACATCATCGATTTCGTCTGGCTTCACCATAATCCGGACTTCACGACCTGCCTGGATGGCAAAAGATTTTTCCACTCCTTCATGAGCTTCACAAATCTCTTCCAGTTTCTCCAAGCGTTTGATGTAGTTTTCCAGAGTTTCGCTTCGAGCACCTGGGCGTGCTGCGGATAAAGCGTCAGCAGCAGCTACAAGTACGGAAATAATCGATGTCGGTTCTTCATCCCCATGGTGGGAAGCAATAGCATTGATGACAACCTCATTTTCCTTATACTTGACTGCCAGCTCTTTACCGATTTCTACGTGACTGCCTTCAATTTCATGATCGATCGCTTTTCCGATATCATGCAGAAGGCCGGCACGGCGGGCTAATGTTTCGTCTTCCCCCAGCTCTGCTGCAAGCAGTCCTGAGAGATACGCTACTTCCATGGAGTGTTTTAAAACATTTTGACCATAGCTTGTACGATATTTTAAACGGCCAAGGATTTTTACCAAGTCAGGATGTAAGCCGTGGACACCTACTTCAAAAGTAGTTTGTTCACCGACTTCTCTAATATATTCATCCACTTCGCGACGAGATTTGTCGACCATCTCTTCGATACGAGCAGGATGAATCCTTCCATCCTGTACTAATTTTTCTAATGCTATCCGGGCAGTTTCTCTGCGAATCGGGTCAAAACCTGATAAAATGACAGCTTCCGGCGTATCATCTATAATCAAATCGATTCCAGTCAATGTCTCCAGGGTTCGGATATTTCGACCTTCACGACCGATGATCCGTCCTTTCATTTCATCATTTGGAAGGTTTACAACCGATACCGTCGTTTCCGCTACATGATCAGCGGCACAACGCTGCATAGCAAGTGAAAGAATGCTTTTCGCCTTCTTATCCGCTTCCTCTTTGGCACGATTCTCTGCTTCTTTGATCAAGAGAGCAGATTCATGAGAAACTTCTTGTTCAACACGTTCTAAAATGATCTGTTTAGCCTGGTCTGAAGTTAAGCCGGAAATGCGTTCAAGCTCAGTTTGTTGCTCTTGCAGCATAGCTTTCACTTTGCTTTCCATTTCTTCAATTTGTTGTTGTCTTTCGGCAAGAGTTTCCTCTTTTTTCTCGAGCGTAAGCTCACGCTTATCTTGCGTTTCGCTTTTACGGTCAAGGTTTTCTTCTTTCTGCATTAAACGATTTTCTGACTTTTGTAACTCCATACGGCGTTCGCGAATTTCGTCTTCTGCTTCCTGGCGAAACTTATGATTTTCGTCTTTCGCTTCCAGAAGTGCTTCTTTTTTAGCAGCTTCCGCATTACGACGACCTTCGTCAACAATCTGTTTTGCCAATTCTTCAGCACTTGAAATCTTCGCTTCCGCAATGGATTTCCGAATGAGATAACCAACAACAATACCGACGATCAGGGCAAGCAAAATGAAGATGAGCAGGGATACCAAATTATCCATGATTTCACCTCCTCTTGCTATGAAATTGTACAATTTGTCGGCATGTACATACGTTTCATTTTCAGACAAAATTTGTTTGTTAGGTGTATAAAAAAATGAAAATGATACACGTTAATTTTAAGCTTGTGTAATGGTAATGTCAAGGAATCGTCAAATATATCTTCTTGATAGATGCTGATACCACTATGTTTCAACGTTGCTTGGAAGAAAATTCCCGGTTCCAGAGCCGGTCGTGGCTCCTGTACGCAGGAGCTGGACAGGCTGTAATCATTTCATATAAAAAAGCAGCGCTTATGGTATACGCTGCTTTCCTAACGATTTATACGTCTAACGATTCCTGATTCGCTCCCTTTGATGTTTCTGCGTCATCCTGTCCTTCATACATACCGTAGTGCTTACGGATCTGATCATTGATAGCTTGATAGACATCAGGGTTTTCTTTCAGGAATTGCTTCGCGTTTTCACGGCCTTGTCCCAAACGTTCATCGTTATAGGAATACCAGGAACCGCTTTTCTGGACGATATCAAGGTCAGAACCGATATCAATCAATTCACCTTCACTTGAAATACCTTGACCATACATGATATCCACTTCCGCTTGCTTGAATGGAGGAGCTACCTTGTTTTTGACAACTTTGATGCGGGTTTTATTCCCGACCATGTCGTTGCCCTGCTTCAAAGTTTCAGCCCGGCGTACTTCAAGGCGTACAGAAGAATAGAATTTCAATGCCCGGCCGCCCGGAGTAGTTTCAGGATTACCGAACATGACTCCGACTTTTTCACGGATTTGGTTGATGAAGATAGCTGTAGTCTTCGATTTGTTGATAGCACCAGAAAGCTTACGCAAAGCCTGGGACATCAGTCGTGCCTGCAGGCCGACGTGTGAGTCTCCCATTTCCCCTTCGATTTCCGCTTTAGGCACCAGGGCTGCTACAGAATCGACAACCACCATGTCGACAGCACCACTACGTACAAGTGCTTCTGCAATTTCCAAAGCCTGCTCTCCTGTATCCGGCTGGGATAACAAGAGTTCATCTACATTAACACCGAGATTCCGTGCATAGACAGGATCCAATGCATGCTCGGCATCGATAAATGCTGCTTGTCCGCCATTCCGTTGAGCTTCTGCAATCGCATGAAGTGCAACAGTTGTTTTACCGGATGATTCCGGTCCATATATTTCAACGACACGCCCGCGCGGATATCCGCCGACACCCAGGGCTACATCAAGTGCCAAGGATCCACTAGGCACTGTATTTACCTTTTGTTCGGCTTGTTCACCTAACTTCATAACAGAGCCTTTTCCGAATTGTTTCTCAATTTGTTTAAGCGCCATGTCTAACGCTTGTTTACGATCACTCATAATATTCCCCTTTCAGCTTTGCTATCCTTATGATAACTTGTTTTGAACGATTTGCCAACTAAAAAGCGAATAGATGTTCCCTTTTTTTATAAATTGCACCAGCTGACTTTTGGTTTATACCTAGTGGAAACAAGAATTATCGCCCAGGAACAGGACTTGAAAAATCTTTTTTCAACTTATGGAAGAGTAATTCATACCCTTTTTTCACCGCCCGGTTACGTACAGTCTCTCTGCCTCCATTAAAATGGAATTTCTTGACCAGTTCTTGTTCCTTATTGATTCGAAGTGAGATGAAAACAGTACCAGGATCCTTACCTTCGCTTGCGTCTGGTCCTGCTACACCTGTGAAACTGATGCCGATATTACTTCTAGTCAACCGCTGGACGTTCTCCGCCATAGACCGGGCACATTCTTCACTGATGGTCCCAAACTCATTGATGAGATCGCCAGGTACGCCCAGCAGACTTTCTTTCATCGCAGGTGTGTACGTCACCAAACTTCCCTCACAGACACTGGAAGCACCGGGGACACTGATCATCTGATCGGTGAACCGGCCACCCGTTAAGCTTTCTGCAGCAGCTATCGTTAACTGCTGTTCCTTTAAAAGTCCAATCACTTTTTGCTGAATGGTTACTTCACCCGAACCATAATAATAGTTTCCGACTTTAGCCAGTATGCGATTTTTAAGGGAAGCAATCATAGTTCCTGCTTCTTGTTTTGTTTCCCCTTTTGCGGTCAATCTTAATCCGACTTCTCCTTCAGATGCTAAAGGGGCGATTGTAGGGTTCGTCTGGCTGCTGATCATATGTTGAAGCTCATGCTCCAGTTGTGATTCTCCGATTCCGATAAATCGCAGCATCTCAGATACTATTTCCGTGCTTAAATCATAATAATCATATAAATAAGGCATTGCATGCTTTTCCATCAGGTGCTTCATTTCAGATGGGACACCAGGAAGGAATATCCATAGCACCCCTTCATGCTCCACAATCATCCCAGGAGCCATCCCTTCATGATTTTGCAAGACCCTTGCATGTTCGAACACAAGTGCCTGTTTGCGATTATTTGGAGACATGATCCGGTTGTTTTTTTGATAAAAATGTTCGACACGCTTTAAACTTTCCGCATCCTCCAACAACGTCTGGCCAAAAAGTTCATTTGCTGCATCTCTTGTCATGTCATCTTCCGTGGGGCCTAAGCCGCCAGTTACGATTACCAAATCAGAGCGGCGCTGAGCTGCTTCGAATGTTTCGACACACCGGTTGAAATTATCACCGACCACACCATGGAAATAAACATGAATACCTTGAGCCGCCAACTGGGCGGATATCCATTGCGCATTTGTATTAGCGATTTGCCCAAGTAATAACTCCGTTCCGACACCGATAATTTCTGCTTTTACTGTCTTCATTATTTTGAATCCCTCATCACATGCCAGTTTTTGGCGAAATAATCATAGCCGGAAATAACCGTGATGATCATTGCTGCGTATAAAGTGATAATTCCAAATGGAAATCCAATATAAGCAAACGGCCAGTTATGAAGCAGTAACGCGGAGATAGCAACAATTTGCAGGGTTGTCTTCCATTTCCCCATATTACTCGCTGCAAGGACGATACCTTCCCCAGCAGCAACAAGGCGCAACCCTGTGACAGCAAATTCCCTGCTGATAATGGTGATGACAATCCAGCCTGGCGCCAGCCCTTGCTCCACTAATAAAATCAAAGCGGCAGACACGAGCAATTTATCAGCAAGCGGATCAAGAAATTTACCAAGATTCGTGACTAAATTGTGTTTTCTGGCGTAATAGCCGTCGATCCAATCTGTAGTTGAAGCGATTATAAAAAGGATAGCAGCTGCCAGGTGGGAGACCGGAAGCTCACGTTCCCCCATAGCGATATCCCCCCAATTAAAAGGCACACTCATAAGGACGATAAAAATAGGAATCAACAAAATTCGTGAAATGGTAATTCGATTTGGTATATTCATTGTTAACACACTCCTAAATGGCTTCCTGCATGATTAAAGCTGTTCCATAAAGAAATGTTACAGGGGTCGTATGGGACCCCCTTGCGTTCCTTTGGAACAGCTTCTATAGAATCGTTCATTCAGCTACTTTGATGAGAAACTTTTGCTGCATTTTATCCACCGGGAATTCAATTTTTTTCCCATTGAGCTTTATCGTAGTAGCCGGGACATAGCCAGATTTGATGTAAATCTGCTTTTCACCGCTTATATCTAAGGTGATCGGAGAATCATCTTTTCCATATTCAATGCTAGGAATCAAGGTTTCCCCATCGGGACCCTTCTTTACTTCTAAATAGCTGGTCTCTTTCAGCTCAATCGTCAGCCCAAGTTCTTCTGTTTGAGACACTTCTACGGTATGCTGCGGGAAACCGCCAGAACCGGTCTCAGTTACTTCTGCTGATATTTCTTCTGCTTTTTCATCTTTCTTGTCAGAATCGTCTTCTTGTGTAGCTGTTTCTTTTGATTCTCCCTCATCCTTGGCATCTGCACCTTGTTTATTTTCTTCGCTATTTTCATCTGTGGAATTATTTTCTCCAGTAGAATCCTCGACGATGATTTCATCACCACTGTCTCTCTGCTGGCTCGAGTCATTATCTTTTCCTGAATCGAGTTTAGAAAGGAAAAAATAGGCAGCAAAAATAATAATTCCTATTAAAATGATTGTAATGATAGTAGGAAAAATTCTCGAAAAACCTCCATTTGAAGGAGATGCCTCTTCTTTGGAACGCTGCATGCGATTGTAGCTGACTGCACTTTCCTCCGGGGATGCGGGGAGCTCATTTTTATACTCCTCCATAATTTCATCAGGGCTAAGTCCAACTGCTGCTGCATATTCCCGGATGAATGCCCTGGCGTAAAATGTCCCGGGCAGCACACTATGATCCCCTTTTTCTATAGCCTGAAGATAACGTTTTTGTATTTTAGTGACTTGTTGAATATCTTCTAACGAAAAGCCTTTTGACTCTCGCGCTTCCCTCAAGCGAGTACCGAGCTCCATGTATAACACCATCCATTACTATTAAAAATCAAACATGGAAAAACCATCGTTTGGTGAAAGTTCCGGTTTTTCTACTGTCTCATAAGTTATTTCTTCGTCTTCTGTATTTCTTAATTCGATGATATAGTCGAAATCCTCCATTTTATATTCGGACTCCTGCACAAAAATATCTGGGTGTTCTACAACTTTGGTGGCTGGCAGTCTCATAATTTCCCGTACTAACTGCCAATGCTTTTCATTGGCTCTTCGAGTCGAAACGATTCCATCTATGATATATAATGTATCTTCGCTATACTCATCTTCAATCAACTGGCTTCGGATCGTTTGTTTCAAAAGTGTACTGGATACGAACAACCAGCGTTTGTTTGCACATACACTGGAAGCGACAATGGATTCCGTTTTGCCGACCCGAGGCATTCCTCTGATTCCGACGAGCTTATGGCCGTCTTTCATAAATAGTTCTGCCAAAAAATCAACCAGTAAACCCAAGTCCTCACGAATAAACCGGAATGTCTTCCGGTCGTCTACATCACTATGAATATACCGGCCATGACGCACTGCCAGGGTGTCACGAAGTTTAGGGCGTCTCAATTTCGTGATTTTGATGGTGTCCATGGTTTTTACAACAGATTTCAATCGGTCGATCTGCTCCTCATTTTTACACAGCAAAAGCATACCGCGATGCGAATTTTCGACACCGTTAATCGTAATGATATTAATCGCCAGCATCCCTAATAAAGAAGAAATGTCCCCTAATAGTCCTGGGCGATTATATTGAATTTCATATTCCAGATACCACTCTTTTTTCTCCATACTACAACTCCTCTGGAATCAAATGTTATGTACCAGCAAAAAATCGAGCTTCAACCCTTCTTTTATAATAAATGATTTTCATATATTAGAAAAGGAGTGTTTATATATTTTGGAGAGTTCCACAATTAGTCCTATTGCAAACCTTGTTGATGGGAATATCGACATAATCAGACAAAAGCCGCGCTGATGCAACAGCGCGACTTTCAGATGGAGATTTTCTATTAGCGTTGGGTACCTTGATCTTGAACTAATTTCACCATCATATTTGCAATGGCATGCTGTTCCTCTTTGTCAGCCACATTCCATAGATCGCGAAGGATTGCTTCTTGATCATTCTTTGCATCGACCTGCTTAGCCAGATAACCACCGATTTCATAAGCAAGATCAGATACGGCGTTTTGATTGATCCCTTGTCCTTCCGCTTGGTGAAGGCGATCGCCTAAGAAATCTTTCCACGAATCAAAGTTGTCAAGTACAGACATACTGTTTCCTCCTTTGTTTAAAATACACCCTTAGTTTAAGAAAAATGGGAAATATTATACGCGAAAGAAGGAACAGGAGGAAAAAAATTATGACCGGCTTAGCTCCAGGCTCCGTTGACTTTGATGATTTCTCCATTGATATAGCTCGCATCTTCACTTAACAAAAATCCAACTACTTTCGCCACTTCTTCCGGTGTTCCTGCTCGCCCGGAAGGGATTTCGTCTAATAATGAGGCGCGTTCTTCAGTATTGAAAGCCTCATTCATTTTTGTATCGATGAATCCAGGACTGACCCCATTCACTGCAATGCCGCTTCTGGCAGTTTCTTTTGCCAGGGCTTTCACAAAGCTGTTTTGAGCCCCTTTTACAGAACTGTATAGAACCTCCATGCTGGCCCCTATATCTCCCCAAATGGAAGAGAGAAGTATAATCCGGCCATACCTCTGCCTGATCATACTTGGGAGAAGGTGCCTGGTAACCAGCCAGGGTGTTTTGACATGAAGGTGGAAAAGTTGATCCATCTCCGTTTCGGTCATATCTTGAAACAACCCTAACAAAGCCCGGCCTCCCGCAAACACTACGCCATCGATATGGACTGGAATGTTTTCCAGAAAATCATGGATGCCGGCCGAAGTCTCCAAGTTCGCTTTTACAGCTCCCAGCCAATTCTCTTTTGGAAGGGAATTTTTCAGCTGTGTGATAGATTTTTCATTTGAGTGATACTGTAGGAACACACGTTTACCCTGATCGGATAAGACGCTGGTAATGGCACTCCCGATATCTCCACTTGCACCCATAATCAATATGTTATTGCTCATATCCTGCTCAGCCAGCTTGCTGTGGGATTACCTGGAAAACTGCGATTCGTTCTTCATTAATCCAGTCTTTCAAAAATTCATTTGCATCCTTTGTAGTCAACGACTCAATTTCAGGAAGCACTTCGAATAAATCGATACCAAGCAAGTGATAATGGGAGAACTGATTAGCGATGAACTCCATTGAATTCATCGCTCGTAAAAACTGACCAATTTTTTTCTTTTTCATACGGTCGAAATCTTCCTCGGCAATTTCCCGTTCTTTCAATTGATGAAGCATTTCTTTTACCCGTTCTGCCAGTTCATCCGGCTTCCTTGAATCACCACCTAAAATGGTAAAACCAAATTGGCGGTCAAGGTCTGTTTCGTAATGGAAGCTGTCATCAATCAAATCGTTTTCATACAACTCTTCATAAAATTCCCCACTCTTTGAAAAATAGTGGCTTAAAATCATGCTGGATAAGAGTTCTGCTTTCAAAAGTTCTCTCCCGGATAACCCTGCGACTTTCTCTTTAATGCCGACCATGCATTTAGATGTAGTTACAGGCATCTCTATTTTTCCATAGGATGTTGCTACCGTTTCCGGCTCTTCAGGATAAGACCGTTGGATGGATGGTGTATCTGCAAATTCTTTCGCGTTCTGGTTATCCTTGACCTGCTTCATCATTTCTTCAGGGTTGAAATTCCCCGCTATGAACAAAGTCATATTGGATGGATGATAAAAAGTTTCATAACACGTATAAAGATCTTCTTTAGTGATTTCTTCAATCGACTCTACCGTACCGGCAATATCCACACGCACAGGGTGTTCATGGAAAAGGCTTTGGATTGTACCGAAAAACGCGCGCCAATCTGGCTGATCATCATACATTTTAATTTCTTGGGCAATGATACCTTTTTCTTTTTCTACCGATTGATCAGAAAAGAAAGGATCTTGCACAAAGTTCAGCAACGTTTCCACATTCTTTTCAATATTGCTCGTGGCAGAGAATAGGTAGGCTGTTTTTGTAAATGATGTAAAAGCATTGGCGGAAGCACCTTGCTTGGTGAAATCCTGAAAAACGTCCCTGTCTTCCTTTTCGAATAGTTTATGCTCTAGAAAGTGAGCAATGCCTTCAGGGACACTTACTTTTTCATTTTTACCGATCGGAGTGAAAGTCTGATCGATTGAACCATAGTCCGTAGCAAAGATACCGAATGTTTTTACCATATCCGGTTTACTTAATAAAAAGACCTTCAGCCCGTTATCTAACGTCTCTGTATATATTTTTTCTTTCAGCTGATCGTAGACGAGTTCCTTCATTATTGTGCTCCCCCTTCTTTGCTTGTCAAGAAGTAAATGGTGTCTAATTCAATCTTAGCGGCCATATCGATAACCTCTTGCTTCGAAACGTAGCGGATATTATTAACAAGCTCTTCGGCTTCAATCATATGACCCGATAATACTTGATGATAGAGGATTTCAATTAAACCTTGTGCGCTGTCCATCGTTTCTAATAGTTGATTGATCACTAATTCCTTCGTTTGTTCCACTTCTTCTTCGCTAAACTCACCTTTTCGCATCGCTTCCACTTGCTCGAGAATGATCGTTTTTGCCTGGTCGTAATCATTAGGAGCGATACCGCTGAACACAAGCAGCAAACCTTTATGGCTTTCAAATCTCGATGCAGCATAGTAAGCAAGACTGTGCTTTTCCCGTACATTCATGAATAACTTGGAGCTTGGGAACCCACCGAAAAGTCCATTAAAAATCTGCAAAGCATAATAATCTTCATCACCAAATGTCGTATGCGTACGGAAGCCCAGGTGAAGTTTACCCTGGTTCAGCTCATCTTGCTCGATGATTTCCTGTGATTCGTCAATGTTTGGCGTAGTTGAGTTCTGTGTTATGTTTGTATCGTTGCTGGACTGCTCCCTTGTAAAATATTTATCCATCAACCGCTCCGTTTCACTTTCGTCAAAGTCCCCGATTACATATACATCCAACAAATCGGTCGTGATGAAGGTTTGGTAATATTCATATAAGTCAGCAGCAGTTAATTTTTCCAAATCTTCCGGATAACCGTGGACATGATAGGAATATGGCTCCTCCTTGCACATATTATCGATGAGACGCATATTCGCATAGCTCATTTTGTCATCTTTGATGGAAGTGATCTTTTGCTCCAGCGTCTGTTTTTCACGGTTGAATATTTTCTCATCGAAGGCGCCGTTTTCAGTTTTCGGGTTGAAGAGGACATCATGGAGAAGATGAAGAGCTTCTTCCAGTAATGGCGTCTGGTCATTTAAATAAGCTTCGTTGGCAACTTCCATTCGAAAACTGATGACGTGATTCTCACCTTTTTTGGTCCCATCACTGCTCAGGATAGTACCATACAGGTTTTCTAATGCGGATTGAAGCTGGCGTGGGCTGGAATGGTTTTGCGTCGCTTTCTGCAGCACCATCGGCAGCAATGCTCGCTTTGTCATCCAGTCTTTTTTTAAGTCAGATTTAAATTTTGCTACTATGTTAATGGTTTTATATTTCTTACTGGGAAGGATATGTAACCGATACCCTTTCTTTTCTAACATCTTTTCTTTAGTTATCTTCATAATCCAGTCCTCCTCATTCGATCTGCTTCTCTTATTTTTACAATTCAATCTATATTTATCCATTCAAAAAAATTCATTCCATTTATTATCCTACGTGATTACTTCCGAAATGTAAAAAAAATTCACCCGGTCTTTAAAACCCGGGTGAATTTTTGATTTAGCGGCTCCCTTTGATGTATGGTGTACCAATTGCTTTTGGTGCTTCTGCTCGACCGATGACTCCTGCCAGAGCTAATATCGTCAACACATAAGGTGCAATCAATAAGAAGACCTGCGGAACATCCTGCAGCAATGGAACACCTGAACTGATAATACTCAGGCTTTGGGCAAAACCGAAGAATAACGCCGCCCCCATTGCTCCCAGGGGATGCCATTTACCAAAAATGACGGCAGCTAATGACATGAACCCTTGGCCTACGATTGTAGAATGAGAAAAATTGAGTGCAATCGTAAGTGCGAATACCGAACCCCCGAGACCGGCCATCGCGCCTGAGATCATGACAGCGATATAACGCATTTTTGTGACATTGATACCGTTTGTATCAGCAGCCATCGGATGCTCTCCCACCGAGCGAAGACGCAATCCAAATGGGGTTTTGTATAATACATACCAACCCAGGATAGCGACTGCTATTGCTAAATAAGAAGTCAGGTACATTCCTGAGAAAAACAACTCTCCAATGACCGGGATATCAGACAAGAAAGGTACGTCTGTGGTATAAAAAGGCCTGTCTACCATATCTGTCTGTCCTTTTCCATACCATTGCTTTGTCAAAAACAACCCTAGCCCCAAGGCTAAAAAGTTGATGGCTACCCCGCTGACTACCTGATCAGCGCGAAAAGTCACCGATGCAATGGCATGGATGATAGCGAAAATCGCAGAGATTATCATTGCTACAAAAATAGATATCCAGGGCGTCCAGGAACCGAATGTTCCGATGAAAGTAAGATTGAAAACAATACCGACAAAGGCTCCCATAACCATAAGACCTTCCAGCCCGATATTTACGACGCCGGACCTTTCACTAAATACACCACCGATGGCGGTAAGAATCAGAGGGGCTGAAAAGAAAATAGCCGGGCCGATGATTGATTGCAGAATATCTAAGAACCCCATTTTATTTCCCCTCCTTTTTAATTTTCAACAGGAACCAGCGGATCATATAACTGGAAGCGACAAAGAAAATGATCATCGCAATGACAATATCCACCAACTCAGTCGGCACCCCAGCGCCTGTCGGCATGTTCAGTGCTCCGATCTTCAAAGTACCGAATAAGAAGGCTGCCAGCACGACACCTATTGCAGCGTTGCCACCGAGCAAGGCTACGGCGATACCATCAAATCCGATATTGGTAAAACCGCCCTTTACAGATTGGTAGCCGAATGTGCCGATACCTTCCATCGCACCTGCAAGTCCTGCAAAAGCACCTGAGATGACCATCGATAAAATAATGTTGCGTCCGACATTCATTCCCGCATATCTGGAAGCATCCTGATTGAAACCGACCGCCCGAAGCTCATAGCCCCTTGCTGTCTTATTCAGTAAAAACCACATGACTGCAGCTGCAAATAAAGCAATCAATAGACCGAAGTGCAATCTGGAATATTGCGTAAGAGACGCCAGCCATTCTGATGTCAATGATGCCGTCTCAGGCACTCGTTCCGTACGGTCTTTCCCATCACTTATGACATTCCGTACCAAAGCATTGGAAGTATATAAGGCGATGTAGTTCATCATGATTGTGACAATAACTTCATGGACCCCAAGCTTCGCTTTTAACAAACCTGGTAAAAACCCCCAGGCCGCACCGGCTAAAGCTGCCGCTAATACAGCTAAGGGCAGATGGATGATCATCGGTGCATCAATCGCCAGACCAACCCAGACAGAGGCTAACCAGCCAACGATGACCTGACCTTCTACCCCGATGTTGAACAAGCCAGTCCGGAATGCGAATGCTACAGCTAATCCCGAAAGAATATACGGGGTGACTTGCCTCAGGGTTTCTCCAAAGAAATAGGAGTCCCCAAAAGCTCCGTTCCATAAGGATAAATACCCAAGTAATGGGTTGTAACCAAAGCCAAGCATGATGAATGCACCCACTAAAAGACCGAGAAAGACGGATACAATAGGAATTAGTATATTAACTAAACGATTTGAAAACATTACTGCTCACCAGCTTTCTGCTGTTTACTGCCAGCCATAAGCAGACCGAGTTCTTGTTCTGTCGTTTCTTCTGGCTTCACTTCTGATACGATTTTTCCATCAAACATTACTGCAATCCGATCGCTCAAGTTCATAATCTCATCAAGTTCAAATGATAGCAGCAATACGGCGCGTCCTTTATCCCGTTCTTCAATCAGTTTTTTGTGAATGAACTCAATGGCACCTACGTCCAGTCCCCTGGTCGGTTGAGCTGCAATGATTAAATCAGGAGAACGATCCACTTCCCTGCCGATGATCGCTTTCTGCTGGTTCCCTCCTGACAATGCTCTGGCTTTGGTGTAAACAGAAGGTGTGCGCACATCGTATTCTTTAATCAATGACTCGGCTTTTTTGTAGATTTCTTTGTAATTCAGGATCCCATTTTTTGAAAATGGTTTTTTATTATAAGTTTGAAGCACCATGTTCTCTCCAACTGGAAAATCCAGTACTAAACCGAACCGGTGGCGGTCTTGCGGAATATGCGAAATACCTGCATCTGTGACTTTCCGTGGTGTCAAATTGGTAATTGGCTTCCCATTTAAATGAATGGAGCCACTCGACGATTTTCTTAGACCTGTGATCGCCTCAATCAATTCCGATTGGCCATTGCCATCTACACCGGCCAGACCTACGATTTCTCCAGCTTTGACATCGAGACTCAGGTTTTTAACCATCTCTACCTGCCTGGCATCTTTCACCGTTAAATCCTTGACAGATAGTGTTACATCTTTTGGATTAGCAGGTGTTTTATCCGTGGAAAAAGTGACTTCACGGCCAACCATCAAGGAAGCCAGTTCGGTGGGATTGGTAGCAGCTACATCAACGGTGCCAATCCCCTTTCCTTTTCGGATAACTGTGCATCGATCACAGACCTGCATGATTTCTTTCAGTTTATGAGTGATGAGAATGATAGATTTACCTTCTCTTATCAACGCACGCATGATTTCAATAAGTTCTTTGATCTCCTGGGGTGTCAACACAGCAGTTGGCTCATCAAAAATCAATATTTCCGCACCACGGTATAAAGTTTTTAAAATCTCGACACGCTGTTGCATCCCGACAGAAATATCACGGATTTTCGCTCTGGGATCAACTTTCAGACCGTAAAGCTCAGACAGCCGCTCCACTTCTTTTTCCGCTTTCTTAAGGTCAACGGTACCCTTCTTTTTGGGTTCGCTTCCTAAAATGATATTTTCAGTGACCGTAAACTTGTCGACTAACATGAAGTGCTGATGGACCATCCCGATCCCAAGCCGATTGGCAACATTTGGATCACTGATTTTAACTTTTTCGCCGCGTACTTTAATTTCGCCTTTTTCTGGTTGATACAGGCCAAAAAGAACATTCATCAACGTAGATTTACCTGCACCGTTTTCCCCTAACAAAGCATGTATTTCACCTTTTTGCACTTGGAGCGTGATATTATCATTTGCGACGATACCAGGAAATTCTTTTCGAATGTCTAACATTTCAATAACATAATCCATGGTTTCCCCCACTTTCTTTATCGAACGTAAACCATTGTAATAGATAGATAAGTTAATAGATTTCTTTCTTTAAAAACATCAAATGAAAAGGGCTGCCTGCTTTTCATTTGATGTTTTTTATGTAAGAGAAGGAAAGGCTGGGGCTCCAACCTTTCCATGCAAACTTAAAGGGAATCTTCAAATGATTTTGCTTCATCTTGTGTGCTTGGTACTTCTACATCACCGTCGACGATTTTTTGTTTCCAATCTTCAACAGCAGTTTTGATTTCATCAGTCATTGCCTCTTCATTCGAAGTAGCGACACTGATAGCATCATCTTCAAGTCCGTATTCTACAACTTCTCCACCAGGGAATTCGCCGTTCATCGCTTTTGTGGAAATATCTTGTACTGCGATATCCACACGCTTGACCATTGAAGTCAATGTAACGTTCATATCACCGATTTGACCTTCTTCGTGCTGGTCACGGTCAACACCGATAACCCAAACATTACGGTCTGGATCGTTTTGCTTAAGGTCTTTAGCTTGGGCAAACACACCGTTTCCTGTACCACCTGAAGCGTGATAAATTACATCTACACCTTGGGAATACATGTTAGAAGCGATAGCCTTACCATCATCGGGAGCATCGAATGCGCCTGCATATTGAACTTTCACTTCAATGTCCGGATTGACAGATTTGACACCAGCACGGAAGCCAGCTTCGAATTTGTTGATCAAATCACTGTCTACACCACCGATAAAGCCTACTTGATCAGATTCTGTCTTCATAGCAGCTGCCACACCAACCAGGAAAGACCCTTGGTGTTCTTTAAATACAATGCTCGCCACGTTATCTTTTTCAACCACGGAGTCAACAATGCTGAAATTCGTTTCTGGATTTTGATCTGCAACTTCTTCGATTGCTGGGGCAAGCAAAAAGCCAATTCCGAAAATCAAGTTATAATCACTGCGAACCAAACGGTTCAAGTTCGTGTTATAATCTGCATCACTGGCGGATTGGGCATAATCGATGCCTTGTCCTTTTTCCATGCCATTCTCTTCACCAAAAGCTTGCAAACCTTCCCATGCGGATTGGTTAAATGATTTATCATCAATTCCCCCTACGTCCGTAACCATCGCAACTGAGAAATCACCCTCAGAAGCTTCTTCACTATTCCCGTTACCACCATCACTGCCACTGCCTTCTGATTCGTTGGAACCGCCTTCAGATGAGCCACAAGCACCTAGAATCATACCAATCGCCAGCAATAAAGAAAAAACTAATAGAAAACGACGATTTTTCAAAATAAATTACCCCCTAATAGTAATAAAATCAGCAAAAAATCTTCCTAAACCGCTTTCATAATTTACTCGATTGCCGTTCATCACCCCCCAAAGTGTCTAATCCAGCCAGACTCTTTTTGAAATCGCTTACACTCTTTTTCGTAAAACATGGAAACTGAACTTGTCTGCCCGGAAGTAGTTTGATGAATACAACACAGGTTCATCTAATTCCGTATAATGCATCTGCTTAAGAAGAAGCAACGATTGTTCAGGTTCACATTCTAAAATAGGGGAAATACGATCATGATATCCGATTGGTTCGATATAAGTGACAGCATAACTTACACGCTTGTTGGCATACTCTTCCAAACTGTCAAAAATGGAATCTCTCTCCAACACATCTTTAACAGGTATAAGCCCATCGGGAAGTTTATCAATACAATAAACCACTGGCTGAGAATCAGCAGTCCTTACCCGCTCGATTTGTGCTAAACTATGTATATTAATGGGGTCGAAGCGTGATTTGTCTTCATCTGTAGGTTCAATGAAATCTGTCGAAAGAAATTGGGTCCCAGGAGTCATACCTGATTTCTGAATCATTGCTGTAACACTGATCAACTCTTCAATACCTGAGGAAAACACTGGTTTAGGATTGACAAAGGTGCCTACACCATGTCGTCGTGTTACAATGTTTTCTTCTTCAAGGATTCTTAAAGCTTCCCGTAATGTTGCTCGGGAAACCCCCAGCTTTTTGGAGAGTTGAAATTCAGATGGCAGTTTTTCTTTTTCTTTATAGATACCGTTTTCTATATCCCGTTTCACCTGTTCGATCACTTGTAAATACAAATGACGGGTGTCCTGTCTTATTGACATAGAGTTCCCTCCAATTTTCCTAACGTATGAGATCTGACATCTGACGTTCGACACATCTTGTCAGACAATAATATACCACTAAACTAGTCATAAATAAATAGTGTTTTCTCATTTTTACTAAATAAGACACAACTTTTTGAATTAGTGTGATTAATTAGGGCTATTTTCACCCTGAACCTTTTTATAATCTACTGTAAAAAAATCCTATGCCCAGTTTAAACAGGCATAGGATTTTGTGTGTGAATAAGCAAAACGTTTACGAGCTTTGCTGTTCTTCGCTGGTTTGTGATACCAGCACAGTCCTCGGTTTACTGCCCTCATAAGGGCCAACGATTCCATTGTCTTCCATAGCATCAATCAATCTGGCCGCTCTCGTATAACCGACCCGGAATCGTCTTTGAAGCATGGATACACTTGCACTTTGCATTTCAATGACTAACTGGACCGCTTCTGGATAAAGGTCATCATCTACTTCCTGCTTTACTTCGCTTTCTTCTTCTGGAATCATTTCCTCCTGGTATTGTGCCCGTTGCTGCTCAACACAGAAATTGACGATTCGTTCAACTTCTTCATCCGACAAGAACGCGCCCTGTACCCGTGTCGGTTTCGAAGCGCCTACCGGCATGAACAACATATCTCCTCTGCCAAGCAGCTTTTCTGCACCGCCAGAATCAAGGATCGTCCTTGAATCTGTTTGGGAAGAAACGCTGAACGCAATCCTTGATGGAATATTGGCTTTAATAATTCCCGTAATAACATCAACCGAAGGACGCTGGGTAGCGATAATCAAATGGATGCCGGCTGCACGTGCCATTTGCGCAAGACGGGTGATGGCATCTTCCACATCATTCGAGGCAACCATCATCAAGTCAGCCAGCTCGTCAACCAGGACGACGATGTAGGGAAGCTGCGGCTGTGTATCCTCCGTGTCCTGGTTCTGCTTTTTGATATATTCGTTATAGCCTTCAATATTTCTTGTCCCTGTATCCGAAAATAGATCGTAACGGCGTTCCATTTCAGCCACTACTTTTTTCAATGCCCTTGCCGCTTTTTTTGGATCCGTCACCACAGGAGACAGCAAGTGAGGAATGCCATTGTAGACATTCAATTCCACTTTTTTCGGATCGATCATCATCATTTTTACTTCATGTGGTTTTGCGCGCATCAATATACTGGTAATAATGCCATTGATACATACACTTTTCCCGCTGCCTGTAGCACCTGCTACAAGCAGGTGGGGCATTTTATTCAGTTCCCCTATTACGGCATCCCCGGAAATATCACGTCCGAGTGCAAATCCAAGTTTCTGGCCCTGCTTGGCGTAATTGGATTCTAAAACCTCCCGTAAGGAAACCATCGCTACTTCCGTGTTCGGTACTTCGATTCCGACGGCAGATTTTCCTGGAATCGGAGCTTCAATCCGAATATCTTTTGCTGCCAAGGCTAAGGCAAGATCATCATGTAAATTGACAATTTTACTTACTTTCACCCCGACATCAGGATATACTTCATATTTCGTAACAGCTGGTCCGACATGGACTTTGGTAACTTTGGCTTTTACTCCAAAACTATGGAAGGTCTTTTCCAGCTTCCTTACCGTGGCCTGGATTTGAGAGCGCTCCTGCGACTGGGAGTTATGCGTAGGCTCTGCTAACAAGTCCATGCTCGGTAATTGATAATCTTTGTTCTCTACCTCTGTCATCGGCAATGACTGGGTCAGCTGATCATCATCTTTTTCGTCTGTTTCAATTTTAGCAGCTGGTTCGGCTTGATCTTGCTGCTTTTTCATTTCGGAAGAATAAGCAATATCTGTGAAATCCTGGATAATCGGCTCTTCATTATCAGAAATTCCTGCAACTTCCGGTTCGGTTTCTTCCGGGATTTCCTCTTTATCCGCTTTTTGTTTCTTCTGTTTGTCTTTCTTCTTCGGCGCTTTCTCTTTTGTCACCCGGTTGGATTTGATAGCGTCCCACTGATTACGAATAAATGAAAGGAACTTGCTGAACACACTTTCCAACCAGCTGCCAAGCGACCATTCAGTAAGAAAAATAATTCCGATGATAATCCCAAACACCGATAATATCTTAGCCCCTGCTGCTGAAAAGAGAAAATACGTAAGCGCAAATAATACGGCTCCGGTCATTCCGCCGCCAATAATGGAGAATGGCAGACTGCCATCCAAATAGGCAAAATAATGCTCCCATGTCGTTTTTAAAATCGATGGCTGGACAGAACCTGCCAGAATACTTTCAAACGACTGAATATGTGTAAAAAGAATCGTGGAAAGAAAGATGATATAAAATCCCACCATTCGCTTATGTAAGAATACCGGCCATTTTCTTTTGATCATTAAAAATAAACCCAGTACCAGGAGAAAGACCGATGCTACAAAATACCACACCCCGAAGAAAAATTGAAATATATGCTCCAGGCCACCGGGTATGGCTCCATCACTGATCGCACTTGCACCACTCCCGAACACTGCAAGCAATATGAATAAGAGACCAAGCAATTCAACTTTCAATTGTTTTTTCAACTTGGCCTGTTTCTTTTTGTTTCTCTTTTTTGCCATGCTGTCACCTCTATCTTTCATAATGAAAAGACAAGGATGCCGGCGCAAATGAATAATCCATTGTGAGCGACATCCCTGTTCGTTTAAAGTTAGTTTCATTATAGCACAGGCAAGCATGTGTTTGGTGTCTGTTTAAGCGTTAAATTGCATTCCCGGCTGATAGTCCGGGTGTAAGTAAATAGAAGGATCTGTCGATAATACTTGGATAATCTGATAGCTTCCGTTTTCTAACTTCAAAGCTTTAATGGGTGTCTGATTATAATTGGTGATGACAGTATTATCGTATGCAGTTTGATCGGCTGGAAAAATGTCTACTTCACTTAAAGGCGTATAAAGTACCATTACTGGATCACCTGCTCATCATCGTCAGGTTTTCTTTTATCAATCTCTTCATTCAATTTTTCCATTGCTTCTTTCACTCCACCTACAGCATCGATCAGCCCGTAATCAACAGCGTCTTGCCCTACCACATTTGTCCCGATGTCCCTGGTAAGGTTACCTTTTGCAAACATTAATTCCTTGAATTTATCCTCACTGATGTTGGAATGCTGGGTTACGAAATTTACTACGCGATCCTGCATCTTATCCATATATTCGAAGGTCTGAGGCACTCCAATCACCAGGCCGGTCATCCGGATAGGGTGAATGGTCATTGTTGCTGTCTCTGTGATAAATGAATGATCCGTAGAAACAGCAATCGGTACCCCGATGGAATGCCCTCCCCCGAGTACAATCGATGCAGTCGGTTTGGAAAGCGAAGCAATCATTTCGGATATAGCAAGTCCTGCTTCCACATCTCCCCCTACTGTGTTAAGCAATACTACTAAACCTTCGATCTTCGGATTCTGTTCGATAGCGACCAGCTGCGGAATCAAATGTTCATATTTTGTTGTTTTATTTTGTGGAGGAAGCTGCATGTGCCCTTCCACTTGTCCAATTATAGGCAGAACATGAATATTAGAATCGGGAGCCTGGGGGACGTTTGATTGCCCAAGCTGTTGGATTTTTTCCACCAGTTCTGATTTCTTCGGCTGCTCTCCAGGCTGTTCTTTTTGAGGTTGTTGCGGTTGATTATTAAAATCTGTCATGATCATACCCCTTTCTTTATGATTAGTATGAACCAGACATAATCATCCAATACAATCCCTAAAAAAGGCTTTAGAAAATGTTGTTGTGGATTTTGTTTGTCAGCAAGTAAAACTGTTAAAGATTAAGAATGAAACAAATGACATAAATGAGCTGGATAAGGGGTTGCTTTATGGAGAGTGCCATAGTGTATCAAACCAATCAAAAACTAATCCTCTCCAGGCAAATGAAAAAGCAGCATATACCATAATGGTAATTGCTGCTTTTCCTATTATACATACCCAAGTTTTGTTTTAAACGGAAACATGGAGCATCTTGACTAACCGTTCCCGCTCTTCAGTAGTCAATGGCACAAGAGGAAGTCTTACTCCTCCAACATCGATTCCTTTTATTTGTAATGCTGTTTTCACAGGTGCTGGGGAAGGTGCTTTGAATAATTCACTCATTATTGGAATAAGCTGACGATGTACCTTAGCAGCACCTTTCACATCACCCTGTTCAAACTTTTCAAGCATCTCCTGCATTTCTTTTCCAATCACATGGGAAGAAACCGAGACGATACCTGAAGCACCGACAGATCGAATCGGCAAGGTCAGACTATCCTCTCCCCCATATACGGTAAAATTCTCAGGTGTCCGCTCGATCACTTCTGAAATTGCTTCAAAATCTTTACTTGCATCTTTTAATGAAACGATATTCGGTACTTTTGAGAGCGCGATAACAGTTTCCGCTGCTATCGGTACAATGGAGCGACCTGGAACATTATATAACATTATAGGGAGTTTCGTTTCATAGGCAATACTCTTAAAATGTTCATAAAGCCCATGCTGGTTCGGCTTATTGTAATAAGGAGTCACTAGCATGACAGCATCTACACCGGCATTTTCCGCTTTTCTGGTCAACTCAATGGAAGCATGTGTATTATTGCTGCCACTGCCAGCAATTACAGGCACACGTTTATCAACGACCTCCACCGTATGCTTCCATAGTGCTGCTTTTTCTTCTGATGTCAAGGTTGGAGACTCGCCTGTAGTTCCTGCAACGACCAGCCCATCTGATCCATTATTGATTAAATAATTGACAAGTTTAGTCGTCTTTTCAAAATCAATATTACCTTTGTTATCAAATGGAGTGACCATTGCTGTCAATACTCTGCCGAAATTCATCTTGCACTTTCTCCCTTCTCACTCACTGTTATTCAGTGTCAAGTTCAAAAACGTTGTGCAAGGCATTGACAGCCGTGACTAAGTCATCCTGCGGGATCAATACCCATATTGTCGTATGGGAGTCGGCAGATTGTAATATCTGTACTCCCGCTTCTGTCAAGGTATGAACGATTTTCGCAGTTACACCTGGAACACCGGTCATACCGGCACCTACTGTCGATACTTTGGCACAATTACGGATCACCTCAGGTGTATAACCCAGGTTTTCCAAAATTTCCACAGCTCGGTTCGTGTATAAATCTTCTATCGTATAAACTACTCCACTTGGAGAAATGTTAATGAAATCTACCGATATCCCAGCTTCTGCCATTGATTTGAATACTTCGGATTGCAGCTGGTATGGTTCTTCTTTTGCAAGTACTCTGATTTGAGTGATACCTGAAATGTGAGCGATACCCGTTACTAACCGATCTGGAATATCTTTTCCGGCTTCTGATTCCCTGGAGGAAGTTACGAGCGTACCTTCATCGAGGGAATAAGTTGACCGTACACGAATCGGCACTTCTGCCTGCATGGCAATTTCAACTGCTCTTGGATGAATGACTTTCGCTCCCTGATAAGCGAGATTACAAATATCATTATAAGTAACCTTATTAAGGGCACGTGCGGAATCCACAATTCGGGGGTCCGCTGTCATGATGCCTTCCACGTCTGTAAAAATGTCTACAAAATCGGCCTGAAGAGCCGCTCCCAGTGCTGCGGCTGTCGTGTCACTGCCTCCGCGGCCTATAGTAGTGATTTCATTCTCTTCCGATCTCCCCTGGAAACCGGCAACCACTACCACATCATGGGAGTTCAATTCTTCTTCCACTCGTGTGGAATCCATTTTGGTAATCTTAGCTTTTGTAAAATCTCCATTTGTTATGAATCCAGCCTGACCGCCAGTCAAGGCGATCGCATGGATACCTGCCCGTTTCAACTCATTGGAAAAAACTACAGATGAAATTGTTTCTCCGCATGACATTAATAAATCACGTTCACGGGAAGAAATATTAGAGGCGGGAAAATCCACGAGGTCAAGCAACGTATCGGTGGCGTAAGGATCACCCTTCCTGCCCATTGCAGAAACGGTGACAACCACCTTAAAACCTTGCTCAATTGCTGTCTGGATATGTTCGATCGCTTTTTTTCTACCTGCTGTATCTCTTACAGATGTTCCACCAAATTTTTGTACAACTACTTTCATGTTGACACCCCATCAACTAAGAAATTACAACCAATCATTAGCAACTAGTTGTTCTGCGATTTGTACAGAATTCCAAGCCGCTCCCTTTAATAGATTATCAGAGACTACCCAAAGATGGAACCCATTTGGTTGGTCCAAGTCCTTACGTACCCTGCCTACAAACACTTCCCGCTTTTCGGCAGCGCTCAATGGAGTAGGATACGTTTGGGTTGCCGGATCGTCTTCTAAAACAATACCAGGAGCATTTGTAAGGGATTGATGAAGGTCTTTGACTGATAAACCATCTTTCTCTGTTTCAATATATACACTTTCCGCATGAGATGTGAAAATCGGAAGTCTTACACAAGTTGCCGACACTGATAAATCTTCTGCATGCATGATTTTTTTTGTTTCATTGATCATTTTCATTTCTTCAAAGGTGTAACCATTTTCCTCGAAGGTATCAATTTGCGGTAAAGCATTGAATGCGATAGGAAAATGTTTTTTGTCGCCTTTTACTGGCAGGATTTCTGCTTTCATATCTTCTCCATCAAGAAAAGACTGAGATTGCTCACGTAATTCATCGATTGCCTCCGTACCGGAACCTGATACAGCCTGGTAAGTGGAAACGATGATACGCTTTAATCCAAAAGCCTTTTTAATCGGTTCAAGCGCGGCTACCATTTGGATGGTAGAGCAATTCGGGTTGGCAATGATCCCTTTATGTTCCTTGATGTCTTCTTTGTTTACTTCAGGCACGACTAGCGGTACTTCTGGATCCATACGGTATGCACTTGTGTTATCTACAACAACAGCTCCTCTTTTTACTGCTTCAGGAGCGAGTTTCTTGGAAATGGATCCCCCGGCGGAAAACAAAGCAATATCAATTCCTTCAAAGCTTTCAGGCGTTGCTTCTTCTACCGTGATTTCTTCCCCTTTATATTTTATTTTCTTTCCCGCTGAACGGGAGGAAGAAAGAAGCTTCAGACTTTTGATTGGAAAGTCTCTATCCGCTAATGTTTCGATCATTTTCTGTCCTACAGCGCCTGTGGCACCTACTACTGCTACATTGTATTGTTTAGTTTGACTCATATCTGTGTCCCCTTTCTCGTTTGAATAATTGTAAATTCTCTGAAATAGAGTCACTATTCTTGTATTCTATCATATTAAGGGGAGACAATGTTAATCATATCTAAGCTTCTTCGAAATGGCGCTGAATGAGTACGGGTTGTTTCTGCTTGCCCTCAATGGCTGCTTCAACGGTTTCCGGCAGCTTTGTCATATCAGAGACCAGGGAATTCGGTTTTTTATATGGGTTATCCTGACCATATGGAATAAAGTAGATATTTTTAGTGGCCATCAGCCTCATTAGGTTAACCCCGTTCAAACCAAGCGCATCATTCGTTGATATACCAAGAACAACTGGGCCGCCATTTCTTAATGTTGCTTTGGCTGCCATCAATACAGGAGAATCAGTCAAAGCATTGGCCATTTTACTCATCGAGTTGCCCGTTAGTGGGGCGATTACCATACAATCAAGCGGACGTTTGGGTCCTAAGGGTTCCGCATCCGGAATGGTCATGATCAACTCTTCTCCGGTCAGCTCTTTCAGCTTTTTCAAGTGGTCTTCTGCATCTCCAAACCTCGTATCGGTTTTTTGTACCGTATAAGAAAGAATGGGTATCACGTTGGCTTTCATATCTATCAGACGTTTAATCTCTGGAAATACCGCATCATACGTACAATGTGATCCAGTCAATCCGAAACCAATTGTTTTACCAGCTAGACTCATTTGGTTTTTCCTTCCTTTCTCTGTTGATCCTTTAAAATCTGTAAAACAGTATTTGCCAAAATCCTGCCAGCAGTTTTCGGTGCGACAATACCAGGCAGACTTGGAGCAATCAGGGCCTTGATGCCACGTTTTTCGGCATAACGGAAGTCGGTGCCCCCAGGTTTGGATGCAAGATCCAAAATGAACGTATGACTAGGCATTTTTCTAATGACTGAGGCATTTATAATCGGGGCGGGAATCGTATTAATCATGATATCTGTGTTCTCTGCAACTTCATCCAGTCTGTTCAAATAAAATGGTTCGAGCCCCATTTCCTGTACTCTGGCATAATGAGCTGGTTTTCTTACACCTACAAAGACCTTTGCCCCCAGGCCTTGGAACGCCCTGGCGACACTCATACCGACTCTGCCTAGACCCAGTACATGAACTCTTGATGAATGAATGGTGAAATCTGTATTTTGGATGACCATCATGATCGCGCCTTCTACGGTAGGGACTGAATTGTAAATTGCTACATCATCTCTGGAGAGCAATGGAATCAACAAGCGATCAGAGGTTTCTAGCAACTTGGTTAAATAACCATTGGCTATTCCGGTTAAGAAAATACAACCTTCCTTCGTCCGCTCCACCCATTTTTCATCCAGCACCATGTTTTGGTTGGAAAAAATACTATCAATATTGCCGCTTTCATCTGTCCCGGCTACAGGCAGAATTACGACATCAAATTTTTCTACTTCATCATCATCCATATCGATATGATTTGCTCCGGTAAAGCCATAATCCAATTGATCGAATCCAACTAAGTGAAGTGTAGCATCCCATTCACTCAGCTTGCGTATCATTTCGATCTGTCTGGCGTCACCGCCGAGGATTGCCACATTCCATCCGGTCAGCATACCGGACACCTCCTTTTGCATGGGTGCTTTATGTTCTCCCTCTATCCTATGTGGGAGCGGTATGTTCGTTCCTTGTATCATTACCAGGTCATTTAATTATGTAAATCAAAAAAAGCTCAGCGTTTAATCTGAGCAACCTGCAGCGTAATCATTTATTTTATTCGCTATCTTAAGAGCTGTTGCTGGATCTAACAGTTAAGTTCCCTTTTGCTGAAGACTCAGTTTCGAGACTTTAGGTTGCAATGATGGTGGTTGGGAAAACGGATCGCTTTCCGTGGGCATGTGGTGAGCTTCCTCAGGCTTCGCCTTGCGGGATCTCACCGACCATGTTCATCCCACAGGACTTTGTAATAAGCATCTTGAAGAAACACCGCACGAAGGAAATGCGTAGCATTTTCGAGGAGTCTCACCGTTTTTCCAGCCACCATATGGTTGTAAAAATCTCGAAACTTCTGTTATGAATGGCATACTTTTGAAGCAATAAGAACGGATCAATCTGGCATTGTAATAGTATTCTCCTAACAATTTAGGGTAAGTAAATTTAAGAGCGATTTCGATAATCTTATGTGGTAAGAGGCGTGGGGGAAGGTTGAGACTCCTGCGGGAAAGGATAGACTGGCAAGACCCCACAGAGCTTTAGCTCGAGGAGGCTTGCCGGCTTCCCCGCGGAAAGCGAATCCTTCCCCAACGCCCCCTAGACATTACCAAACATCTCGAAATCAAGTCTTCGACTTTTCGGCCCTTTAGTTGAATAAACTTCTTATGAACAAAGCGGAAATCAAAAAAACGAGGCACGAATCGATGGACGATTCGTGCCTCTATTCTTTTTTAGGCTGGATCAAAATCATATCTTCCCCGACCCGGATGATTTCATTCCAGGTAATCCGGTGACCCTCGTTACCTGACTTCACACCGAACCATTTATATTCAGGAATGACAAACGATTTAATTTGCCCTGTTTTTTCATCTATCTCTAAATCGGTCTGACCTAAGATGCCAAGTTTGGTGCCACTGGCTACATCCACGATTTCTTTCCCGCTAAGGCTTCTGAATCGCATGATCTGCCTCCTTCTTTTACCTCGATTCACTCATCAATGCCTCAATATTATTTATTTTCAATCCTTTTTCACTTATTTGCTCGATCATTTCCCCGAGACTCTGAGCTGTTACTGCTGTTGGGTGCATTAATACCATGGCTCCGGGGTGAATTTTGGAAACTACCCGTTGGACCATCACTTGTTTTGTGGGCTTTTTCCAATCTACGGTGTCGACTGTCCATAGTACAGTCTCCATCTTCAATGCTGCGGCAGTTTCTATGACAGCATCATTATAGCTGCCAGAAGGCGGAGCAAACCATTTTGGATTTTCATCCGTCAACGAGGCTAAGATTTGGTTTGTTCGTTCTATTTGTTCCTGAATTTCTCCGCTGTTCATTCTACTCATATCAGGGTGGTTATATGCATGGTTTCCTATTATATGTCCCTCTTCTTTGATCATTTTTACCAAATCAGGATTTTTTTCCGCAAATTTTCCCTCAATGAAAAAATTGGCTTTTACCTTTTTCTCCTTCAGGGTTTTTAACATGGAAGGAATATGCTCAGCTCCCCAGGATACATTGACTAAAAAGGTTACCATTTCCTTATCAGGATGACCTCGGTAAATAGGAGAAGCAGGGAGATCTTCCAGTGATTTCTTTGGACGAACAGGATCAAACACTAACTTTTTTTCATTAAAAACCCCTTCTTTTTTCATTTTGTCAAAGGATTTTTTAATATTAACTTTTTTTCCGTTCAATCCCGGGGTTTTTTTCCACACTTGATCAATGTAAGCATCCTCCGGAGCAACTTCGAATTCAGTACGTCTTTCTTTGATCTCTTGATAGAGAGGAGTTGTTTCTATAGAAGCTGTGAGCGGGAGATAAACATTTGTAGTAAGGCCGTACATACTGTTCATAGCAAAAAATCCAATAAAGGTGATTAAAATAGCTAATGCAGTTGACCATATGTAGCGTGGTTTCACATTTATCCCTCCCCTCTATTATTAACTTATGGAGAAGGAGGACGAGGTAGAACTGCACAAATAAATGAAGTTATAAAAAAAGAAACTGGCTGCCCAGCTTCTTTTTCGTTATGCTTCGTTATTATTTGCTGCTTCTTGCTTTTTCTTTTCATCAAGCAATACGGCTTTGCGTGAAAGGTTGACCCTGCCTTGGTTATCGATTTCTTTAACCTTGACCTTCAGGATATCACCAATTTTTGCGACATCTTCCACTTTACCGATCCGTTCTTCTGCCATTTCAGAAATATGGACCAGACCGTCTTTGCCTTTAAAGAGTTCTACAAAGGCACCGAATTTCTCGATACGTTTAACTTTCCCTTCGTAAATTTCTCCGACTTCTACTTCACGGACGATATCTTCAATAATCTGCTTCGCTTTTAAGTTCATCTCTGAATCTGTGGAAGAGATGAAAACTTTTCCATCCTGCTCGATATCGATTTTAACCCCAGTGTCTTCAATGATTTTGTTAATCTGCTTTCCGCTCGGTCCAATGACATCACGGATTTTGTCTGGTTTGATCTGCATCGTCAAAATCTTAGGTGCATATTGGGATAGTTCCTGACGGGATTCAGGAATCGTAGCCAGCATGCTTTCTAAAATGTGCATACGACCTTTTTTCGCCTGGGTCAATGCTTCTTCCAAAATTTCACGGGAAAGCCCTTCGATTTTGATATCCATTTGCAGTGCGGTGACACCTTCGGCTGTACCGGCTACTTTGAAATCCATGTCTCCAAGGAAATCTTCCATGCCCTGGATATCACTTAAGATTGTGTAATCTTCTCCGGATTTAACAAGTCCCATCGCGATACCGGCAACAGGAGCCTTGATTGGAACACCTGCATCCATCATCGCTAACGTACTCGCGCAAATACTTGCCTGGGATGTAGAACCATTGGACTCCAATACTTCAGAGACAAGACGAATTGTATATGGGAAATCCTTCTCAGATGGTACAACCACTTCAAGCGCTCGCTCGCCTAATGCCCCGTGACCAATTTCACGACGTCCTGGTCCACGAATCGGTCCAGTCTCACCGACAGAAAAATGCGGGAAGTTGTAGTGGTGCATAAAGCGCTTTGACTCTTCCAGATCCAGACCATCGAGTATCTGAACGTCACCAAGCGGTCCAAGGGTACAAATGCTAAGTGCCTGTGTCTGTCCACGAGTGAACAATCCTGACCCATGTGTACGAGGCAAGACACCGACACGGGAAGATAATGGACGGATTTCTTCTGGACTACGGCCGTCTGGACGTACTTTTTCCTTGGTGATCAAGCGGCGTACTTCTTCCTTCACCATGTCATCCAAAATAGCTTTGACTTTTTTGATTGTTTCTTCATCCGCTTCCTGTTCTTCGTATCTGGCGATAATATCTTTCTTAGCCGTATCGATGGCTGCTTCACGGGCTTTCTTTTCGTGTGTCTGAATAGCATTAACCATTGTCTCTTTTGCGTCAGCTTCCAGCTGCTGCTTTAATTCCTGATCAAGGTCAACCAAGGTCACTTCCATCTTTTCTTTACCGACTGCTTCGATAACTTCTTCCTGGAATGCTACCAGGCGTTTGATTTCTTCGTGACCGAACATGATTGCTTCCAGCATGTCTTCTTCAGGAACTTCCAAAGCTCCCGCTTCTACCATGTTGACAGCATCTTTTGTTCCAGCAACCGTTAAGTTGATATCACTTTTATCCTGTTGTTCTGTTGTCGGGTTGATTACAAACTCACCATCGATGCGTCCGACAATAACTCCGGCAATAGGGCCTGCGAATGGGATATCTGAAATACCCAGAGACAAAGATGAACCAAGCATGGCTGCCATTTCAGATGTACAGTCCTGATCAACACTCATAACGGTGCTGATAACTTGTACATCGTTACGAAATCCATCCGGGAACATTGGACGGATAGGACGGTCAATTAGACGGGAAGCAAGAACTGCTTTATCACTTGGACGCCCTTCCCTTTTAATGAACCCACCAGGAATTTTCCCGACAGCATATAGGCGTTCTTCATAATTGACAGTCAACGGAAAGAAAGGTAGGTCTTTCGGTTCCTTTGATCCAGTCGCAGTGGACAATACAGAAGTATCGCCATAACGTACCATGCAAGCACCATTGGCCTGCTTAGCTAATTCTCCCACTTCAATGGAGAAGGTTCGACCGCCGACTTCGATCGAAAAAATTTGTTTTTCATCTGCCATAAATTTCTATACTCCTCTCAATACTCACTGATAAAGTGAAACAATCTCTCCTTATCGCCTTTACTCAGCAGTTGATCTTGGATGTTTACGCTTTTAGTAAAAAGCTGAAGAGATATGCGTTTATAAAAGTATGCAACCAAAGGCTGCATCTTTATGTATTCAAACATACAGAAAAAGCGGGATAAACTCCCGCTTTTTGTCTTTACATTAACGACGCAAGCCAAGACTCTTGATCAACTCGCGGTAACGTGTAACGTCATTATTACGTAGGTAGTTCAATAGGTTACGACGCTTACCTACCATTTTCAACAAACCACGGCGAGAATGATGGTCTTTCTTATGCGTGCGCAAATGTTCATTCAAGCTGGTGATCTGCTCAGTCAATACAGCAACTTGTACTTCTGGAGATCCAGTGTCGTTGTCATGAGTCTTATACTCATTAATGATTTCGTTTTTACGTTCTTGTGTGATGGCCATACGGCTACACCTCCTAGATTTCTATAAAAATTCCCTTTCCCCTAGCAAGCGTTGGAGGAACGCATTGCCAAGCGAAGGTTCCGTATTTAAGGGTACAACTTTTGCATAAAAAATGCAAGGATTAGTTCTGGTGATCAGAGAAAAAACGACGGATTTCCAGTTCATCCAGCTTCAGTTGTTCAATCAGAGCTTCGACTCCATTGAACTTTTCTTCCTTTCGAATGAAAGCATGCCAATAGACTTCCAGCCAATCATTATAAATATCTCCAGAAAAGTCAAAAATATACACTTCGAGGTTTGGTTTTTCAGCATCATCCTGAAAGGTCGGTTTATATCCAAGATTGGCCATCCCAGTATAGACTTGTCCGTTGTGTTTGACACTGACGGCATACACTCCTACACGCGGCAATAAATAGTCCTCGTGCAACTGGATATTTGCGGTAGGAAATCCAATCGTCCTTCCGCGTTGATCGCCTTCCACCACTCTTCCATAAGTAGAAAAGGGACGATCAAGCAGCCTGGATACCTCTTGCATATTACCCTGTTTCAGTTCATGACGAATACGGGTCGAACTGATTTTCTCATCATGATCTTCTACTTTTTCGATAACAGTCTGGTCAAATTTTCCCCGGGAATGAAATGGCAGTGTCTCCATGTTGCCTCTACCCATCCTCCCATAGCTATAATCGAATCCCGCTATGACATGTCGGACGTTCAACTGGATAAGAAATTGATCGACAAATTCCTGGGGTAAGAGATCCGCTAACCATTCATCAAAATTGACGATGAACAATTGTTCCACCCCAAGACGCTCCAATATCTGCTGTTTCTCCCGCAGCGGTGTAATATATTTAGCATGCTGCTCCTGTTTTTTCAATACAACAGAAGGATGAGGATAAAATGTCATCACAGCACTTTGAAGCTTATCCTCCCGTGCTTTAGCCACAGCGGTATTGATCAGCTTCTGATGGCCTTTGTGGACGCCATCAAAAAATCCGAGCGCTAGTGCGGAAGGAGGAAAATCATCGGTATCAAAATCATGGGGATATTTCAATTCGGTAATTTTCACGGTGTTCACCTACTTTTACTACAGATAAAGCCTCCATCAGAGAACTCTTACCGGTTTAACTTTCCCTTGTTTTTCCGGATGGAATTGATAGATTGCCAGAACTTCATCTTGAAATTTGACACAAAAAACATCACTGGTAAAGGTTTGAGATGGTGAAGGCAGCACTTGTCCATGCTTAATTCTTACACGTGTTTCTTCATCTACCTGCCAGGCATCCAAATGATTTAAACCTCTTACAAGCGGCAGCAACAGTTTGTCATAAGCTTCATCGTCAGCCAGCTTTTGGATCTCTTCTAATGAGAAACAATCCTCTTTGCTGATATCACCTGTTCGCGTACGTTCAAGAAATGACATATGGGCAGGGTAGCCAAGTTCCCTCCCGATGTCCACGCATAAAGTTCGGATATAGGTGCCTTTGGAACAAATGACTTGAAATGGAAAACTGGCTTTTCCATCCTCATATCGTATGGAGTCCAGCTTTTCTATATTATGAATATAAACCTCACGGACAGGACGTTCAACTATTTTCCCTTCTCTTGCATATTCATAAAGTTTTTTTCCTTTTACTTTAACTGCAGAGTACATCGGGGGAATTTGTTTAATCTTTCCTTGAAAGGAGTGCAAAATTTCCCTGACAGCCTTCTCATCAAACGGCTCGGACACTTCCAGGGTTTCAACTACTTCCCCGGAGCTGTCTTCTGTATCCGTGGCATATCCGAGAGTCACGACAGCTTCATAGACTTTCACTGTATCCGTCAAAAACGGTACGATCTTGGTAGCACGCCCGATACATAATGGAAGTACTCCTTCGACATCTGGATCAAGGGTACCTGTATGGCCGACTTTCCTGGTATGCAGGATTTTTCTCACCTTCATAACACAATCATGGGAAGTCCAACCCTTTGGTTTCCAAACCGGCAGTATACCATCCAAACTACACACCTCCTAATCAAAAGAAAAGACCGTCTCCCTTCGGAGCCCTCTCTATGCCCTTTCGGATACAGTCGGAATTCAGCAGCTGTATATACTCGGGCACAAGAGCAGGCAAAAAGAGGACAGTCTTAGTCTGGATTAATTGCTATGCGTATCATTCAAATCACGAAGTATCTCTTCGATACGATTGCCTCGTTCAATCGCTTCATCGAATTCAAAAGATATTTCTGGTGTTTTGCGCAGGCGGATTCTTTTTCCTATCTCAGAACGTATGAATCCTTTTGCCTTTGCCAAACCGAGCAATGTATCCTGCTGTTGTTTATCGTCGCCTAAAACGGAGATATAAACTTTCGCTTGTTGAAGGTCACCGGTAACACTTACATCTGTGACCGTCACAAAACCTACACGAGGGTCTTTGATCTTTTTGCTGATAATATCTCCAAGCTCTTTCTTCATTTGTTCTGCTACGCGATTGGCACGTAAATCACTCATGTCATCCACCTCTTCTATGCTAAGGCAGGTTAACACCAATCCAATGTCGTCTCTGCCCTTTCAATTTCAGGAAATGAGTCAATGAAGGCTAACGCTTGTTGGATCAGCCGTTCTGCCTGAACCCGGTCACTTGAAATCGTCACGATGCCGATTACAGTACGCTGCCATAAGTCCTGGTAATCCAGTTCACTTACAGCAACGTTGTATTCGTTTTGCAGCCGGGTAGTAATCCGTTTAATGACAGAACGTTTCTCCTTCAACGACTGAGCGTCATAGATGAAGCATTCTACTTCAGCACTGAGGATCATGTACGTTCTACTTCCTCCATGACATATGCTTCGATGATGTCGCCTTCCTTGATATCATTATAATTTTTGATTGTAATACCACACTCATAGTTTTGTGCTACTTCTTTCACGTCGTCTTTGAAACGCTTCAACGTATCAATTTCCCCTTCGAAAATGACGACGCCGTCACGGACAACCCGTACACCGGAATTTCTTGTTATCTTACCATCTGTTACATAACCGCCGGCAATCGTACCGATTTTTGAAACTTTGAATGTTTCACGGACTTCCACTTGACCGATGATTTTTTCTTCATATTCAGGATCAAGCATCCCTTTCATAGCCGCTTCAATTTCTTCCATTACTTTATAAATGACGCGGTGTAAACGGATTTCTACGTCTTCAGATTCAGCCGCTTTTTTAGCGTTGGCGTCAGGACGGACATTGAACCCGATCACAATCCCATTAGATGCAGATGCTAAGTTGATATCTGATTCATTGATGGCACCTACACCGGTGTGTATGATGTTGACTTTGACACCTTCGACATCAATCTTTTCCAGAGAAGAAGCAAGAGCTTCAACTGAACCTTGAACGTCAGCTTTCAAAATCAGATTGATATCTTTAATATCCCCTTGTTTGATCTGTTCAAACAAGTCATCAAGACTTACTTTCGTTCTATCGCTACGTTGTGCTTCGATTTGCTTCTGCTGACGGGCCTCTCCGATTGCACGGGCTTTCTTCTCATCTTCAAAGGCAAGGAAACGATCTCCCGCTTGTGGAACTTCATTTAAGCCCGTGATTTCTACTGGAGTAGAAGGTCCAGCCGACTTTACTCGACGGCCAAGGTCATTAACCATTGCACGGACCCTGCCAAACGTATTTCCGACCACGAGTGCATCACCGACACGTAATGTACCATTTTGTACAAGCAAGGTAGCTACGGAGCCGCGGCCTTTATCAAGCTCTGCTTCAATGACTGTACCATATGCAGGACGGTTCGGGTTAGCTTTCAATTCTTCCATTTCCGTTACTAGTACGATCATTTCTAATAAATCATCGATGCCCTCATGCTTGACTGCAGCCATCTTGACGAAGATGGTCTCGCCGCCGAAATCTTCGGAAATCAACTCATATTCCATCAGTTCCTGCATGACACGGTTAGGGTTTGCGCCTTCTTTATCCATTTTGTTGACAGCTACGATAATCGGTACATCAGCAGCTTTTGCATGGTTGATCGCTTCCACTGTCTGTGGCATGACACCGTCATCTGCTGCTACAACTAAGATAGCAATATCTGTTACCTGGGCACCACGGGATCGCATGCTGGTAAAAGCAGCGTGACCTGGGGTATCAAGGAAAGTGATTTTCTTGCCATTTTCCTCTACCTGGTAAGCACCGATGTGCTGGGTGATGCCGCCTGCTTCTCCTTCAGTCACTTTGGTATCACGAATAGAGTCAAGTAATGTTGTTTTACCATGGTCGACGTGCCCCATGATAGTGACCACTGCAGGGCGTTCTTCTAAATCTTCTGCTGCATCCTCGAACTGGTAGTTTTCGATATCGGTCTCATCGACTTGTACCTCTTCTTCGACTTCTACCCCATACTCCGAACAGATCAATTCGATCGCATCAACATCAAGATCCTGGTTTTTCGTTGCCATGACACCTAACATCATCAATTTTTTGATGATTTCAGAAGTGTCTTTGTTCAGTTTTTCCGCCAACTCAGCTACTGTAAGCGTGCCAGAGAATAAAATCTTCTCCGGAGTACCTTTTTTAGCAGGCTTTTGGTTTTGCTGCTGGTTTCGTTCTTGTTTTTGGTTCTTCTTCTGATTGTTGCTTTTCTTTTTATTTTGATTGGATTTTTTCTTGTTGTTTCCCTGCTTACCTGGTTGATTATTCATATTGTTTTGTTTTTGAGCATCCTTTTTGTTGGAATCGTTTTTCTGCTGTTTTTCTGGCTTTTGTTCCTTTTTTCCAAAGCCGAACTCCTGGTCCAACTTAGATTTCGTCTCGTCTGAAATTGTTGACATATGGTTGGATACCTCAATATTCAAGGCCTCCAATTTATTGATAACTTTCTTACTTGTCATTTCATTCTTTTTCGCATATTCATATACTCTCATCTTACTCATACGTTCACCCCCGAATAGATTCATCGAGCAGCGATTGCAACTTTTTCGCAAATCCTTGGTCAAGAACTGCGATCGCGACTCTCCCCTCCTTACCAATAGCCTGGGAAAGTGTATCCCTGTCGGCTGCAAGATAGTAGGGTATATTGTAAAAGCTGCATTTGTCTATCAGCTTTTTTTTTGTCTGGTAGCCAGTATCTTCCGCTATCCATACAAGTTTAGCTCTTTTTTTCTGGATATCTCTTGTAATCGATTCTTCACCGAGTGTACACTTGCCAGCTCGAAAGGCAAGTCCTAGTAAATTCAATGCTTTTTGCATTTCGTCAATCTCCAGCAATTTCTTTCAGTTCTTCGTAAATGGAATCATCGACTTTTGTATTCAACTGCCGGCTGAGAACATCCTGGTCATGGGCTGTTTCGATCACTTTTGTGTCTTTGGAAACATAAGCGCCTCTGCCATTTTTCTTTCCAGTCGGATCAACAAAAACTTCTCCTTCTTTGTTGCGTACGACACGTATCAGCTGCTGTTTCGGTTTCATTTCCTTCGTTACTACACATTTACGTAATGGTACTTTTCTGGAAGCAGCCATAGCTACCACTCCTTATTCAAAGCGTTCTTCGTCTGTGTCAGAAAAAGCTTCATCTGTATCGTTTTCTTTTAAATCATCGGCATTATCATCCAATAAGCCTTCTTCTTCAGCCTCTGATTCACTCTTGATGTCGATCTTCCAGCCAGTCAATTTGGCAGCAAGACGTGCATTCTGACCACGTTTACCGATCGCTAAGGATAGCTGGTAATCTGGTACGATGACGGTGGTTGCTTTTTCTTCCTCGTTCACAAGCACTTTCACCACTTTGGAAGGGCTCAAGGCGTTGGAAACATAGGTTACCGGATCTTCAGACCATTGGACGATATCTATTTTCTCGCCTTTTAATTCATTGACAATAGCCTGAACACGCTGACCTCGCTGGCCAACACAGGAACCGACCGGATCAATTTCCGGATCTTCCGCAAAGACCGAAATTTTAGAACGGTCTCCAGCTTCCCGTGCTACTGACTTCACTTCTACGGTTCCGTCAAAAATCTCAGGAACTTCCATTTCAAACAGGCGCTTCAGAAGGCCCGGGTGGGTCCGTGATACATAGATCTGCGGACCTTTATTGGTGTTTTCCACTTTTGTGACCAATACTTTCAGGCGGTCGTGGATTTCATATGTTTCTGTCGGCATTTGTTCAGCTTCAGGAAGACGTGCTTCGATTTTACCAAGGTTCACATATATGAACCGTGGATCTTTCCGCTGGATAATCCCCGTCATGACATCTTCTTCGCGGTCGCTGTATTCGCCATAGATAATACCACGTTCTGCTTCCCGGACACGCTGGGTCACCACTTGTTTAGCTGCCTGGGCTGCGATACGCCCGAAGTCCTTCGGTGTAACTTCTACTTCGATGACATCTTCCAGCTCATAATTTGGATTGATTTCTTTTGCTTCTTCCGTTGAAACCTCCTGCTGAGGGTCCATTACTTCCTCAACTACTTTTTTTCTTGCATATACCCGCATGGATCCTTCCTCTTCATTCAAATCCACCCGCACGTTAGTAGCTGAATTGAAGTTTTTCTTGTAAGCAGAAATCAATGCAGCTTCAAGTGCATCAATCAATACATCTTTATCGATGCCTTTTTCCTTTTCTAGATAATGGATTGCATCAAAAAGTTCGTTGCTCAACTATCTTCTCCCCCTTTAATTGAAACTCACTGCCAGACGGGCTTTGGCGATTTTATCATAAGGAATTTCAACTGTTTTTGTTTTCGTTTTAATTCGGAATTCAATTTCAGCGACATCATTATCAAAGGATTTCAAGTCACCTTCGTATTCTTTGTCACCATCTATCGGTTCATATAGTTTCACATGAACGCGGCGGCCGACATGCTTTTGAAGTGCTTCCTTGTTTTTCAACGGTCGTTCCGCTCCTGGTGAGGCTACTTCGAGAAAATAAGGGAATTCAATCGGATCCACGTCATCCAGCTTTTCACTAAGCTGTTCAGAGACATACCCGCATTCCTCGATATCTACGCCATTTTCTTTATCTACAAACACACGAAGGAACCAGTTCTTCCCTTCTTTTTTGAATTCAACATCGACGAGCTCCAGGTTCATGTCTTCCAGTACCGGCTGAACCAGCTCTTCTGTCAAGCGTATAACATTTTCACCCATGTCGTTCCCTCCTTCTTCTTACCCTTAGTATTTCTAATATAATCATTCCTATCATGCAGGATTGACGGGCTATTCTTCATTCCATTTAATTCTGTAGTGTCAAGTAATGTATCTCTACAAAAATACGGCACTACAGCATATGTAGTGCGCAACAGGTGCTAAGCCAATTCGACACAGAAAAATAACCGTAAAGATAAACGAAAGAGCGGGTTGCCCCACTCTTTCGCCGTCCTTCGTATCACTTTTCTAACCAATAAAAATATACCATACGTTCCTATTTATTGCAAGAAAGGCCATTCCTAACCATCAGAATAAAGAAAGCTGGTTTTCTTCCGGCATCCCTTCTAAACAGCCCTGCTGGTCCAAATATTCAAGCACTGTCTTGGAAATCCGGCTTCTCTCTCGCAAGTCCTGCTTGGATAAAAATTCGCCATTTTCACGTGCTTTCACTATGTTGATGGCAGCATTCGTTCCAAGGCCGTCAATGGCATTGAAAGGTGGAATCAGTTTATTTCCATCGACGAGGAACTCGGCAGCACTTGATTTATAAAGGTCGACTGTCTGGAAAGAATAGCCTCGCTGGCACATTTCCAGAGATAGTTCCAGCACAGTCAATAAACTTTTTTCTTTCGGTGAAGCATCATTTCCCTTAGCAAGAATCTCTTCAATGCGCTTCTTGATCGCATCTGCCCCTTTGACCATCGTTTCCAATTCATAATCGCTTGCTCTGACGGTAAAGTAAGCAGCATAGAAATAGATCGGGTAGTGGACCTTGAAGTAGGCGATCCGCACTGCCATTAATACATAAGCAGCTGCGTGGGCTTTCGGGAACATGTATTTGATTTTCTTACAGGAATCAATGTACCAGTCAGGGACTCCGTGTTTCTTCATTTCTTCAATCCATTCGTCCTGGAGGCCACGTCCCTTACGGACAAATTCCATGATTTTAAAGGCAAGCGATGGCTCAAGCCCCTTGTGCATCAAATAAACCATGATGTCGTCACGGCAGCCGATTACTTCCGGTAATGTACAGATGCCATCGTTGATCAGTTCCTGAGCATTACCGAGCCATACATCCGTACCGTGTGACAGGCCTGAAATGATGACTAGTTCCGCAAATGTCTTCGGCCTCGTGTCTTCAAGCATCTGACGGACAAAGCGTGTCCCGAATTCCGGAACACCAAGTGTACCGGTTTTACATAAAATCTCGTCGGCGGTGACTCCCAGAGTCTCTGGACCACTGAAAATCTTCATGACTTCCGGGTCATCGACGGGGATTTCTTTTTGGTCGATGCCACTCAAATCCTGCAGCATACGGATGACGGTTGGGTCATCGTGACCGAGTATATCAAGTTTAAGCAGGTTGTCGTGAATGGAATGGAAGTCGAAGTGAGTCGTACGCCACTCTGATTTCGTATCGTCCGCCGGATATTGTATCGGGGTAAAATCGTAAATTTCCATATCATCCGGAACAACGATGATACCACCAGGGTGCTGCCCTGAGGTACGCTTCACCCCGGTACATCCGTGGACGAGTCGATCAACTTCGGCATTTTTAATTTGTAATTGGTGGTCTCCTGCATATCCTTTTACGTAACCGTAAGCCGTTTTTTCTGCAATCGTACCGATCGTTCCCGCACGATACACTTTTTCTTCTCCGAAAAGTACTTTTGTATAATTATGAGCCTGCGGCTGATATTCCCCAGAGAAGTTCAAATCGATATCAGGGACCTTATCTCCTTTGAAACCAAGGAAAGTTTCAAACGGAATGTCCTGCCCATCTTTATTCATCGGTTCTCCACACTTTGGACAATCCTTCTCAGGGAGGTCAAACCCGCTTCCGACGGAACCGTCTGTGAAAAATTCCGGGTCACGGCAATGTTTACAGACATAATGCGGAGGCAATGGATTGACTTCGGTGATTCCGGTCATCGTTGCTACGAAAGAGGAACCGACAGAACCACGCGAACCGACAAGGTAGCCATCGTCCAGTGATTTTTTAACCAGCTTTTGTGAAATCAAATAGATGACGGCAAACCCGTGTCCAATAATACTGTCCAATTCTTTTTCCAACCGTTTTTCAACCAACTCAGGCAGCACATCGCCATAAAGACTTTTTGCTTTATTGTAGGACATTTCACGGATTTCCTGGTCAGCACCTTCGATATTAGGTGTGAACAGGTCATCTTTGACCGGAGAAATTTCTTCTATCTCATTGGCTATTGCCTGCGTGTTGGTCACCACTACTTCCTTAGCTGTGTCTTGTCCAAGAAAAGCGAATTCTTTTAAAAGTTCATTGGTCGTTTTGAAGTGGACTTCCGGTAGTGTCTGGCGATTCAACGGATTACCGTTTTGGGAAGAAATAAGAATTTGGCGGTACATTTTTTCATGCGGTTCGATGTAATGAGTATTCCCGGTTACCACCGCTTTTTTGCCAAGACGATCCGCCATCGCAATCAGCTTTTTTAAAATATCGTAAATCTGTGCTTCGTTCTGTACCAGTTCTTTCTCTATCAAGTGGTAGTAGTTTCCAGGCGGCTGGATCTCAATATAGTCATAAAATTCAGCTGTTTTCTCTGCTTCCTCTTCAGACTTTTGCATCATCGTTTCGAACACTTCACCTTTGTCGCATCCGGATCCGATAAGGATTCCTTCCCGCAGCTTTGTCAATTTAGAACGCGGTATTCTGGGCACCCGGTAAAAATAATCGACATGAGCATGAGAAACAAGACGATAGATATTTTTCAGGCCTGTAAGATTGGTGGCAAGCAATGTGCAATGGAAGGGACGTGAACGCTGATACGCGTTTCCTTCTCCCATATAATCATTCAAGTTCTTATGGTTGGTGATTCCTCTTTCTAAAGCTTTTTTAATTAACTTCCAAAGCAAATATCCAGTTGCCTCAGCATCATAGATTGCCCGGTGATGCTGGGTAAGTTCAATGTCAAAAAACTTACATAACGTATTCAAACGGTGATTTTTCAATTCTGGAACAAGCAGCCGAGCGAGCTCGAGCGTATCGATGACAGGCAATGTTGATTTACCGATACCTATGTTTTTATAACCGGCATTCAAAAAGCCCATGTCAAAGCTTGCGTTATGAGCGACTAAAATGGAATCTCCTGTCCATTCATGGAACTCCTTTAACACATCCTCAATTTCTGGAGCATCTTTTACCATATCATCGGTAATTCCCGTCAAATCAGTAGTAGTTTGTGATAACGGGTGATGCGGGTTTGCAAATGATTCAAAACGATCAATGATATCCCCGTCTTTTACTTTAACAGCGGCAAGTTCAATGATTTTATCATAGACAGCTGATAAACCGGTCGTCTCGACGTCAAATACTACATAAGTATCGCTGGCCAAGTCGCGGTCCTGTTCTTCATAAGCTATCGGCACCCCATCATCGACCAGGTTCGCTTCTACACCATAAATAATCTTGATGCCGTGTTTATTTCCTGCCGAATGTGCCTCTGGGTAGGCTTGCACAACCGCATGGTCGGTAATGGCAATTGCTTCGTGTCCCCATCTTGCTGCAGTTTCAATAAGACGTCCGGGAGCAACAGGAGCATCCATTTGGCTCATGGTAGTGTGCGCATGCAGCTCTATCCGCTTTTCACCTTCTGGTGCTTCATCGACGCGTTGAAGCGGTTTGACTTCATTGATGTCATTCGCCATCATGGTCAGTTCGGATGTGAAATTGTCTGTTTGGATACTTCCCCGTGCTTTGATCCACATTCCTTTTTTAATGGCCTTGAACTGTTCGGCATGATCATCACCGCGAGAGAACATCTTGATGGAGAAAGAATCCGTATAATCCGTAACTTTCAACAAAAGCAAATGGCGGCCGGAACGTAATTCTTTCACTTCGGCATCAAACACATGACCTTGTACGATTTTTCTCCGTTCTTCTTCAAGAATATCGCACATCTTATCAGGGTCCTCCTGGATGTTATACCCAATCATGACAGGACCTTCATGCTCTTTATCCTCCTGCTGCTTAGCCCGTTCTTCTTTCTCTTTGACTGCCTGCTGGACGAATAACTGATCTTCTTTTTGCCGCGCTTCCTGAAACTTTTTGATTTCCTCTTCCTGGCTTTTCACTTGTGTCGCAACTGTACATGGAGTAATTCCCACCTTTTTGCAGAAGGAAAGCAGTGGTTCATGCAGGCGTTTCTGGACGGCATGACTTTCTGCTTCGTTGCGGCAGGTTAACATAATCTTATTCCCGTTTATCTCCGGCTGCTGTTCCAACACTAGATCCTTGTAGGCAGGAGATAACTGAGGCACTGTCTGTACGAAACACTTCCAATAATCCAGCAAGTCACTTTCCTGGATGGTTTGCTGTTCTGTGTGGAATGTCCAATCCACCACAGGAGCGATATGGCGGAACCCTTCCTGCAATTTAGTTATGAACAATTGATAGACTGATGGAGGCATCGGAGACTCCAGTTGAAAGTGAAAATGCCATGTTTTCGTCTGTTTATATACTTCCAATTTTTTTAATGAGCTTTTGCTCAAATGCTGTTCTGCTATTTCTTCGGGAAACTGAATTTGCTTTAACAACAGCTCCATCTTTTCTCTACTTGAAACTCCCACGATGATTCCTCCCAATAAATCGTAGCCCTCGCGGCTGAGTTACAGCCTTCGATTTTGGCAGACCAATAACAACTTCATCCAAACAATAAAATATACCCTCGCATAATTAATGTAGCAAGGGTATATCCGTTAAATCAAGATACAATTGAAGCGTTTATTTGTTCAGGAACTGTTTCACATGATCGATAACCTGATCTGATTCAAGCTCGATTTGTTCCTTGGTAGCCCTATCTTTAAATTCGACGATGCCTTCTCCTGCACGTTTTCCAATTGTCACACGAAGCGGGATACCGATCAAGTCACTATCTGCAAATTTCACTCCTGGACGTTCTTTTCGGTCATCATATAAAACCTCAACCCCTTGAGCTAAAAGCTTCTGGTACAACTCTTCTCCAAGTGCTGCCTGCTCTTCTTTTTTAGGGTTCAATGTCAATACATGTACCTGGTAAGGTGCGACATTTGCCGGCCAGGTAATTCCGTCTTCATCATGGTATTGCTCCACGATCGATGCCAATGTTCTTGAAACACCGATACCATAGCAACCCATAATCATGGTATTGGACTTGCCCTGGTCATTCAGATAAGAAGCGTCCATCTTTTCCGCATAGAATTTACCTAACTTGAATACATGTCCTACTTCAATACCTCTGGCAAATTTAATGGTACCTTCTCCATCGGGAGATGGATCGCCCTCTTTAATGAAGCGGAGGTCCGCATATTTATCCACGGTAAAGTCTTTGCCAGGTGTTACATTTTTATAATGATAACCCTCTTCATTGGCGCCGCATGTTGTATTGACCATTGTTTCCACAGCAAGATCAGCGATTAATTCTACCTTTTCCGGTACACCGACAGGTCCGAGTGAACCAAAACCGGCACCGATTACTTCTTTTGTTTCTTCTTCAGAAGCAAGATCAATCAAGCTGGCATCATAAAGATTTTTCAGTTTTACATCATTAACTTCATGGTCGCCCCTGGTTACAACCATCACAAAGCGGTCGTCCACTTTGAACATGATCGATTTAAGACCTTCTTCAAGGGTATGGCCAAGGTAATCAGCAACCTGCTGCATGGTCTTTTGATCAGGAGTTTCCACCTTCTCCATGTCCTTCGGTTCTGCTTCAGACTTTGTATATTCTGTAATGACAGGCGCCATTTCAATATTAGCGGCATAGCGGGAAGTATCAGAATAAGCGATTGTATCTTCTCCTACTTCTGACAACACCATGAATTCATGGGTATCCTTCCCACCCATTGCTCCTGAATCAGCAATTACCGCACGGAAATTCAAACCGCAGCGTCGGAAGATGTTGGAATACGCGTCAAAAATCCTTTGGTATGTACCATCAAGGCTTTCAAAAGAATCATGGAACGAATAAGCGTCCTTCATTAAAAATTCCCGACCTCGTAATAAACCGAAACGCGGACGTTTTTCATCACGAAATTTATTTTGAATCTGATAGACAGTCAGTGGCAGTTTCTTGTAGCTTTTCACTTCATCTCTCACGATACTTGTAATCACTTCTTCATGGGTCGCCCCGAGAGCGAATTCCCGCTCATGGCGATCATGCAGACGCATGAGTTCAGGTCCGAAAGTATCCCAGCGTCCCGTCTCTTTCCATAACTCTGCTGGCTGCAAAGCTGCCATTAACATTTCATGAGCTCCAGCCTTTTCCATTTCTTCTCTTACAATCTCTTCAACTTTCCGTAATACTCTGCGGCCAATCGGCAAGAAACTGTAGACCCCAGAAGCAATCTGACGGATATACCCCGCTCTGACCAATAACTGATGGCTTTTAATTTCTGCATCTGCCGGGGTTTCTCGCAAGGTTGGCAATAACATTTCACTTTGTCTCATAGTCGACACCTCTATTCCATACTACTGATAGGAAAACTGGAAGTAATCGCTGTACATTTTACTTCCAGTTCTCATTATTAAAAGATACTGATTTATCTTTATTATAACTTGTCGGGTTATCATAGGAAAAGGCGCTGGATATCATTCCAGGTAACCACTAGCATCAACAGCATAAGTAATGCGAAGCCAATGAAATGGACGACACCTTCTTTTTGTGGATCGATCGGCTTGCCTCTAACTGCCTCAATTGCTACGAACAATAGCCGTCCTCCATCTAGTGCAGGTAATGGCAGGAGATTGACAATCCCGAGGTTGATACTCAAAATCGCTGACCACATCAAATAGTTGATGAATCCTGTCTGAACCACTTTATCTGTAGCATCATAGATACCAACTGGACCGGAAAGCATATCTAAGGAAAACTGACCTGTCACCAGCTTCCCTAAATTGACCAGGATAAGCTTTGTCCAGTCATAAGTTTGGGTAAAGCCAAATTGGATCGTTTTTACAAATGAATCATCAAATGCACGTTCCACTCCGATTTGACCAATTTTCACATCCTGTTGTTCAATCGAAGCAGGTGTTATAGAAAGCTCCTGTTCCTGTCCGTTTCTCATGACTGTAAAGTCTAATTCCTCATCCGGGTGATTGCGGACAATTTCCGTAAACTCTTCCCAGGTAGTTACTTGCTGACCATCGATTTCGATAATTTCATCCCCGGTCTGGAGGCCGGACTGTTCAGCTGGGGTATCGTCGACAACGTTCCCTATTTGGGCTTCATCAACTGGAACACCCTGAATGAATCCTAGAATGAAAAAGACGATGATAGCCAATACAAAGTTCATCATTGGACCTGCAAACAGCTGCATTGCTCGCTGCCCTATCGACTTAGAAGCGAACTGGCGATTATACGGAGCAATTTGCGTTTCTTTCTCATCCATAACGAAGTAGGCTTTAGGATCTACTTCAAAAACCAGCTTCTCATCTTCGTCTAGTTCATAACCTTCTATGAGAAGACGATGATCAAGGTCAGCTCTTTCAACTTCGATCACTCGTGCATTAGGGTGTTTGGACTTGTTATTGACAATGATTTTGTTCACCTTGCCTTGATCATTGAATTCCAATCCGACATGGTGTCCAGCTTTCAATTCAATTATTTCCGGGTCTTCCCCGGCCACTCTGACATATCCCCCAACAGGAAGCAGGCGGATTGTGTAAAGTGTTTCATTCTTTGTGAAGGCAAAGATTTTCGGACCAAAACCGATCGCGAATTCTCTTGCAAGCATCCCTGCCCTCTTGGCAAAGATCAGATGCCCCCACTCATGTACAAATACTAAAACACCGAACATGAGTATAAAAGCAATAACAGTCGTCAAAAGAAGCACCTTCCTTTATTTTAAATACGAGCGTACCTGCTGCCGGGTTTCCTGATCGATAGTGAGGATTGTATCTAAATCAGGTTTTCGGATCGTTTGATGACGCTCTAAAGCTTGTTCAATCAATGTTTCTATGTCTAAAAATGATATTTCCCCTTTTAGGAATAATTCGACAGCTTGTTCATTAGCGGCGTTAAGTACAGTGGTCATGGAACCACCTTCCTTTCCTGCCTGATATGCTAATTTCAAGCAGCGGAACCGTTCATAATCCATCGGCTGAAAATGCAAAGTGGCAATTTCTTCTAAGTTTAACCGTTTTGTCATCGATAAATCAAGCCGGTCCGGATAAGTGAGGGCATACTGAATCGGTACCTTCATGTCAGGAGTCCCTAACTGGGCGATGACACTTTTGTCCTTATATTCCACCATGGAATGTATGACACTCTCTCTATGAAGTATAACATCTATTTGCTCATAAGGGATATCAAATAGCCAGTGCGCCTCAATCACTTCCAGGCCCTTATTCATCATCGAGGCAGAATCTATCGTAATTTTAGCACCCATACTCCAATTGGGATGGTTCAAAGCATCATCGACAGTGACACCTACAAGGTCCTCCCTGGTTTTGTCGCGGAAACTTCCGCCGGATGCTGTAAGAATCAGTCGTTCTACCGATTCATTTTTCTCTCCATTCAAACTTTGAAAAATAGCGGAATGTTCACTGTCTACCGGCAATAAGTCTACCTGGTATTTTCTCGCTGCTTCCATGACAAGATGCCCTGCTGTAACAAGAGTTTCTTTATTAGCGATGGCAATCAGTTTACGCGCTTCAATTGCTGCCATTGTTGCTGGCAGTCCTACACTCCCCATCACTGCATTGACCAGGACATCGACTTTTTCCGCCGTACTGGCAGCAATCATTCCCCCTGTGCCTTGCAATACCCTAATAGTCGGAAACTCGCCTTCTACCTGTTGCTTGACTGTGTGATCTTGTACCACCACTACTTCTGGTTCAAATTCTTTTATCAAGGGGAATGCTTTTTCGATATTTTTCCCAAAGGCAAGCGCATAGACGGAAAAATGATCGGGATGCAGACGAATGACATCAAGCGTCTGGATACCAATCGAACCGGTGGCTCCCAGGAGTGTTATTTGCTTCATAAGATAAATCTCTCCCACTTCTATTGAATGCTATGAAATGAAATTTATGAAATGTAATACCGGTAAAATAAAAATCAAGCTGTCAAACCGGTCAAGTACACCGCCATGACCAGGAAGGATATTTCCAGAGTCCTTTACAGCGTAATGCCGTTTAAATGCAGATTCGACGAGATCGCCGATTTGACCGAAAAAAGATACAACAATCGTAACGATCACTACGATGATTGTTGAAGAGTGCACTGGATAGAAGATCTGGAAGACGAGCGCCACGATACATGCCAGGACAATACCACCTACGGCCCCTTCGACCGTCTTTTTAGGACTGATTTTCGGCCAGAGCTTATGCTTGCCGAATGCCCGTCCAAACAAATAGGCCCCTGTATCCGTTGCCCAAATGACAAACAGCGCATAAAAAACGAAATGCAATCCGCTCTCGCGCGTCTCAATCAAATAATGAAAGCCCATCCCTACATAAATGGCGGAAATTAATAAAAAACCCGCATCATCAAAAGTAAAACGGTTTTTCACCAGCACGGTATAGCTTAGCAGGATCAATACTGCCAGCAATGTCAATTCAGACTTGGTGACTTCCACCTCTTCCACTCCGAAGACTTCTCCAAACGGAAACATTAGCGCCCATAACAAAAGAAGGGTAATAATCGAAGGAAAAGAATAACGGGATATCTTTTTCATTCGTATCAATTCAAAAATTCCTATACTGGCAATCAGGTAAACGAATATTTTAAAAGGCCATTCCCCCAGTACTATCAAGGGAAGGAAGATAAGCGCTCCCACAATTGCTGTAATGGTTCTTTGTTTCATGCTACTTCAACACCTTATACTCCGCCGTAACGACGTTTTCTGTTTTGATAATCGTACAGCGCTTTTTCAAAGTATGCTTCGTTAAAATCCGGCCAGTATACATCGGTGAACCAAAATTCACTATAGGCCAGCTGCCAGAGCAGGAAGTTGCTCAGACGCTGTTCCCCGCTTGTACGTATCAATAAATCTGGTTCTTTTAAATCGGCTGTATACAAATGCCTGGAAATACAGCCTTCATCTATTTCATCCACATCCAGATTCCCTTGTTTCACTTCATCAGCTACTACCTTGACAGCTTCTACCATTTCGTACCGGCTGCCGTAATTCAAAGCAAAATTTAATATAAGTCCAGTATTGTTTTTGGTACGGTCCTTCGCCTCTTGGACGGCCGTTTTTGTATGTTCAGGTAATCTCTCGAAATCACCGATTGTTTCGACGCGTACGTTCTTTTCAATCAGTTCCGGGAGATATGTATTTAAAAACTCCATGGGTAATTTCATCAGGAATTCCACTTCAGTTTTCGGGCGCTTCCAATTTTCCGTGGAGAAAGCATAAAGAGTCAGCACATCAATTCCCAGGTTCGAGGCATGCCTGACAACCTTTTTGACGACATTCATGCCTTCTTTGTGCCCTGCGATTCTAGGCAGTCCTTTATTTTTTGCCCATCTTCCATTTCCATCCATGATAATAGCGACATGACGTGGCAATTGCTTATAATCTAACCCAGGAGTTTGGGGTTCAGGTTTTGATTTTGATTTAGTAAATGGAAATTTGATTGGCATTTCGACATCCTCCAATAAGGATACTTATCTTATTTATTATACTATAATCCTACACCATGAGTATAATGACATAAAGCAAAACACGAAAAGATTCGATTACTTTTTCTTAATAATAACGGCAAAATAGAAAGCCGCGCCAGTTGCAGCGCGGCTTTTTTACTTTAAAGTACTATTAAAAGGAAACAGTTCATTCCGCGTCCAATTGGTACGTCACTGAAAGGGACGCTTGCGCTTGTGTTTAAACTTCCATGATTTCTGCTTCTTTGTTTTTGGAAAGCTCATCGACTTTCGCAACATGATTATCCGTTGCTTTTTGCACATCGTCCTGGAATCCACGTAATTCATCTTCTGTAAGTTCTCCGTCCTTTTCAAGCTTTTTCAATTTGTCATTGCTCTCACGACGGATGTTACGGATTTGTACTTTTGCTTCTTCCGCATACTTCCCTACTACTTTTACAAGATCTTTACGACGCTCTTCTGTTAAAGCGGGGATATTGATACGGATGATGTTTCCATCACTTGAAGGAGATAAGCCAAGATCGGCTTTCTGAATTCCTTTTTCAATATCCGCAATCGCAGACTTATCATAAGGTGTGATGACCAGCAATCTCGCTTCTGGTGCAGAAACTTGAGCCAGTTGGTTCAAAGGGGTAGAAGCGCCATAGTAGTCAACATGGACACTATCTAATAGGTTAGGGTTCGCGCGACCCGCACGTACTGTCGCCAACTGACGGGAATAGGCTTGCACAGCTTGTTCCATTTTCGTATTCGTTTCTTTGATCACTTCATTGGACATGTTTATTTCCCCCTTACAATCGTTCCGATATTTTCACCTAGAACTGCTTTTTTGATATTACCCTCTTCAGTAATCGAGAATACCAGTAAAGCAATGTCGTTGTCCATACATAAAGATGATGCCGTTGAATCCATAACGCCTAATCCCTCATTTAAAACATCCATATAAGAAAGCTGATCGTACTTTTCAGCATCTTTATTGATTTTAGGATCTGCATTATAGACACCATCCACATTATTCTTAGCCATAAGAATCACATCTGCTTCTACTTCTGCAGCACGAAGCGCCGCAGTGGTATCCGTGGAGAAATAAGGGTTACCCGTACCTGCCGCAAAAATGACGACTCGTTTTTTCTCTAGGTGACGGATTGCTTTTCTACGGATGTAAGGTTCAGCCACCTGGCGCATTTCAATCGAAGTTTGTACACGGGTAGGAATGCCGTTATTTTCCAGGCTGTCTTGCAATGCAAGAGAATTCATAACAGTAGCAAGCATTCCCATATAATCAGCATTTGCCCTGTCCATGCCCATTTCACTTCCGACTTTCCCTCGCCAAATGTTACCGCCACCTACTACCACGGCAATTTCTACTCCTAGTTCGGCGACTTCTTTGATTTGTTTGGCTACAGATTGGATGATAGCAGGGTCAATGCCATATCCTTGCTTTCCACTTAAGGCTTCACCACTTAGTTTCAATACGATTCGTCGGTAACGAGCTGCAGTCATAGTAACCTCCATATACCTATTTTATCTGAATGTTTGTTATTCGTTCTTAAAAAGAAGCTGGTTTCAAGATATGTAGCATGTTTTAAAATAGGGAACACCATGTGTGTCCCCTATTCTTCAGGCATGCTTATTTTTTAACTTGGCTCATAACTTCTTCAGCAAAGTTGTCTTCACGCTTTTCCATGCCTTCGCCTACTGCATAGCGTACGAAACCTTTTACAGAACCGCCTGTAGATTCGACGAACTTTTTAACTTTTTGATCTGGATCTTTTACGAAGCTTTGTTCAAGCAGGCAAATTTCCTCAAAGAATTTACCTAAGCGGCCTTCTACCATTTTTTCAACAATATGCTCAGGCTTGCCTTCATTCAACGCTTGAGTCTTAAGCATTTCACGTTCTTTGTTTACTTCTTCTTCAGAGACCTCATCACGGGATACATAACGAGGGTTGACAGCAGCGGTATGCATCGCTACATCTTTAGCTGCAGCTTCATCAGTCGTACCCTCCAGAAGAGTTAGTACGCCGATGTTTCCACCCATGTGAATGTAAGCACCGAAAGCGTCGTTATCTGTTTTGTTAAGAATGGTGAAACGGCGAAGAGAAATTTTCTCACCGATTTTAGCAATCGTGGAATTGATATATTCGTTTACAGTATCGCCTTCGCCATGAAGCTTTTGCTCCAAAGCTTCTTCTGCTGTAGCAGGCTTTTGAGAAAGTAAGTGCTTGCCAAGCTCCTGAAGAAGAGCTTTGAATTGATCGTTCTTTGTGACGAAGTCAGTTTCGCAGTTGACTTCAAGCAATACAGCAGTGTTTCCATCAACTTCAACGTGTGCAGAACCTTCTGCTGCGATACGATCCGCCTTCTTTTGTGCTTTAGAGATACCTTTTTCGCGAAGCCATTCCATCGCTTTGTCCATATCTCCATCTGATTCCGTTAGTGCTTTTTTACAATCCATCATACCTGCACCAGTTTTTTCGCGCAGTTCTTTTACCATTTTAGCAGTTACAGCCATGTTATTTCCTCCTTTAGAAATTTAGCATTCAACGTATGCTTTATTAGTTAAATTTAAACAAAGAAGAAAAGGAAGTCCGGCTTCGGGTGGAAGCTAGATTGCATACACTTGCGTCCTAAGGCCTCTGAACATCCTCTTTAAAAAAGGTGATAAAAGGTTCACCCTCTTATCACCTTTGAAACCTTTGTTACTCGGTTGCAGCTTCTGCTTCTTCAGCTGGAGCAGACTCTTCTGCAACTTCAGTTTCTTCCCCTTGCTTCGCTTCAAGAACAGCGTCAGCCATTTTAGAAGTAAGCAATTTAACAGCACGAATCGCATCGTCATTTGCTGGAATGACATAATCGATTTCGTCCGGGTCACAGTTTGTATCTACAATTCCGACAATAGGAATGTTCAGTTTATGAGCTTCAGCAATAGCAATGCGCTCTTTACGCGGGTCAATAACGAACATTGCATCAGGAAGACTCTTCATTTCTTTAATACCGCCTAAGAATTTGACTAGACGATCTTTTTCTTTAAGAAGACCGACTACTTCTTTCTTAGGAAGTACGTCGAAAGTTCCGTCTTCTTCCATGCGCTCGATATCTTTCAAACGATTGATACGCTTGCGGATAGTTTGGAAGTTTGTCAATGTACCACCCAACCAGCGTTGGTTGATGTAATACATACCACAGCGGGTAGCTTCATCGCGTACTGTTTCTTGTGCTTGTTTTTTTGTACCGACGAAAAGAATGTTTCCGCCGTCAGCAGCTACGTCCTTGACGTAGTTGAATGCTTCATCTACTTTTTTGACCGTCTTTTGAAGGTCGATGATGTAGATGCCGTTACGCTCCGTGAAGATGTATTTTTTCATCTTCGGGTTCCAGCGGCGAGTTTGGTGTCCGAAATGAACACCAGCTTCAAGCAGCTGTTTCATTGAAATTACAGACATGTTAATTCCTCCTGTTTGGTTTTTTTAGTATCCTCCGGCCACTTCATCTTCCTTCCGAAACTCATGTATAGAGCACCCTCGGCAGGAATCTGCAACCGTGTGTATTGACACCAAAAGTAAATATATCATAAGCCATTGGTGCAATCAAGTATAATCACATATTTTGTTGATTGAATTTCAAAATCAAGGCAATTTCTGTCTTACCCCTGTTTAATTTGCGGGCGATTTCCTCAACAGCGTAACCCTGGTCTTCCAGTGCAAATACCTGGGTCGAGATAGAAGGTTCATAGTTTACTTGTTCATTTCCCGGCATAAGAGGCTGGTAAACCGGCTTTGATTGTTTCTCAAAGTTCTGTTGTCCACGGGTACGGACAGGATTTTCTTCTCCAGAAACACGATTTCGCCCCGGGTGTGAAGGGGAAAAATGGGGCTCTGTTTTTCCTTCCATATCAAGCATTTGCTGTAAACGTTCATTTTCTTCTTTGATTTCAAGCAGATATGCGGTAAACATCTGTTCTATATCCTCTGCTACTTGCTTTTGGCGAGTCTCGAGTTCTTCTGCTCTCTTCACCCTCGTGGACAGGATAACCATGCTCAGTATCAGAACGCCGTGTACTATAAAACTAATGATCAATAAAAAAGTAACCATTAAACAACCCCCGCTATTTCCAAAATCCTTTCAAATATATACTTTCCTTATCCCAGAGAGCGAATCACGATTTCTCCTTTCGTAAGTGTAGCATATACATTAGTAATCGGACGGAAGATTTTCCTATGATACATGCCGAAACCGATTTCCACATTAGAGTACAATGTGCCATTAATGGAAAGCCTTGTATCTTTTAATTCCCCAATATCACTCTTCAGCTCACTTAACTCTTCTAAAAGAACTTGCCTTCTAAGTTCATAATTATGTAATGAATTTTTTTGACGCAGCATCGTCACCCGTTCTTTTGGGGTTAATTCTCCGGTTTTATGTTTCTTATTATCCAGATGATTACCAATCAATCGTAATTTTTTTATATTATCTTCAAGTATCGTATGTTCATCCTGCAACGTTTCTTCTCTTGCTTTCACCTTTTTATTCACACCTAAATACAATTCAGTGATGGTGCTCATACGGTTTCCAGCATCTTTCGCTTCTATTGCGCGTCCGGCCGATAATACACCGCCAATAATATGACCTTGTTGACAATAAATATCCCCTTTGGCAATCACTTCACTGTGGAGTATGGATTTTTCTACAAAAAGGTTTCCTCCAGCCTCGACCATGCTTTGATTGATATACCCAAGACGAACGTCCATCCCAGCAGTGATTTCCGATTTTCCCTGTCCAGCTATTCCTTCTGTTATCGTAATTGTTCCCCCAGCATCCAGTTTCGCTCCCTCTACGAGCCCTTTCACTGTGATATCGCCTTCTGCTTTAATTTGATAACCTGTTGGAACATTTCCTCTTACAGTGACCGAACCGACAAAGTCTAAATTGTACGCATATCCAAATCACCGTTAACCTCATAAGAAGGGAGCACGTTTAGTGCATGGCCCCTAATATTTAATTGTCCGGAAGCCCTGGCATAAAAAGCATTATCCGCCGGGTTCATTTGAACGTTTTCTCCAGCAATCATACGTGCGGCACGTCCTGGTTTTCCTTGTATTATTTCACCAAGTATATTTTCCCCAGGCGTTCCTGGTCCAGGAGGTACAATGACTGCAATCCGTTCTCCTGCTTCTACGGAAGGGATATGGATGATATCCCTGAAACTAACTTTCTCTTTATCATTAATCGTATGGGTGTAGGGCTTATCGAATAATACTTGTCCATCTTCCCCTTTAATAGGTTCCGTTCCTACAGCGGCTAAGATTGGAAACAACGTGGTATCTTCTGCTGCTGCCACTTGTTCAATCAATTCGAGATTAATACCGAACTGCACATGATGGTGTTGCAAAAATTCCAATAGCACTTCCCTTGATAGCGGAAATGGCAGATCATCATCTTTTCTGATGTCCAATTCCACCTTCATCTTATCTTTTGCTATTCTTATCATTAAATAATCGTGATCCATTTCCATGCTATCACCTCTAGCTGATCATCAATCCAACAATAACCCTGCAAGTCCATCTTTCAATTTGAATAATGCCTTTGCATGAATTTGTGAAATCCGGGAAGTCGTCAATCCTAGCACATGACCGATTTCGGTCAAAGTAAGTTCTTCATAATAAAACAGGCTGATAACAAGTTGTTCTTTCTCTTTCAACTTTTTTATTCCTTCTGCCAGATCCTGATGGTTTTCCTGTTGCACCAAATTTTTTTCAGGGGTCAATGTTTTCGTGTCGGGGAGTGTGTAACCTATCCCTTCCTTATGTTCACTGTCGCCATCCTTAGATTTATCTTCCATGGATAGCACATGGGCAAATAAGGAATCTTTAATGACTTCAGCTACCTCTTCTTCTCCCATGTCCAATGCTTCTCCTATTTCTTTTGCGGAAGGGGGGCGCTGCAACTGCTGCTCCATACATTCTGATACGTGTTCGATTTTTTTAGCCTTGTCTCTTACAGACCGAGGCAGCCAATCTTCTTTACGCAATCCATCCATGATGGCTCCGCGAATTCTGAATGACGCATATGTATCAAATTTCAAATCGCGATTGATATCAAATTTTTTAAGAGCATCATATAACCCCAGCAGTCCTAAACTTTTAATATCTTCTTTATTTACACTTGAAGGCAAATGGGCAGATATTCGCTGCACATGAAAGTTTACAAGATGAAGATGTTTTTCAATCAATTCATTTGCAGCTTCCATATCTTCTTCGTGCTGCCACTGACTCCATAGTTCTTGTTCCTTTGCAGATAACGAGTTTGCCATACAACCCCTCCTTCTTCTAACAAGGTAATTCATACGTAAGATGAAACTATTAATCTTCGTTTAAGAGCTGCCTGATCGTTTCCGAAGCTTGTTTGGCGACCGGCTCTTCCCGGGTAAAGTTTCTATCTTTTTCGACTTTTGACGTTTTCTCCGTATTGTGATCTACTTTTTGGTGATTGGTTCTATTAATATAGTGAAATGCCCATCGGAATGAAAAAGCGAGTACGTACATGAAAATAAATACAGAAGCGGCTCGAATCATAGATGTATCAAGTGAATTATTTTGCAGTGATAAAATTAATGATAAACAAAAACCGAACACAGCAAAGGATAAGTTCCACAAAAGATTTCCCGCCATTATATTTCAGCCACCCCTCTATCCGCCGTCTTCACCTGCAGTATGTTGGTAGCAGGGTCGAACACCACTGTCCGGCCAGCTGTGCCACCAATATCCTCCGCTACCAACGGAATCCGGTGAGCTTCCAGCTGCTGCCTGACAGCCTTTACGTTTCTCGGTCCTATGCGAGCCAACCCATCATCTTTTTGTGAAGCGAACGGAAACATTTGTGCTCCACCTGCGATTTTAGCTTTTAACATGTACCCGGCAATATGGTGTTTCTTAAAACCCGCTAATAATGCCTGGATGGCTGTGTCGGCATATTTAGCCTGATTGAGCGACGGACTATGGTTTAAACTGCTACTTGGAAGCATGACATGGGCCATCCCTGCCACTTGTCTATGTCTGGTAAATAATATGACAGCCACACAGGAACCCAGCCCTGAGGTCTTGAGCATGTCGGGTGTTGTTACAAAATTCATGTCTGCAATACCCACTTTCACGACCTTCGCCACTTTAATCATGGGCGTTTACTCCCAGTGAAGTGAATATCTTCTGATAAGAATCGGGGTCAGGCAATAGAAAAAAGTGACCGCGGATATCTTGCGTGGACCCGGTTTCATCCACTAGCAGTGTTTCCACGACTATCGCCTGATCGCTATACTGAGATAATTCAAGTAATCCATAGCTTAATACAGCACCCACCATATCGATCGCTAATGCAGGCACCGAGGGCTGGAGGTTCATGTTTGTAAAATCAGCTAATGATGTTAAGTAAGAGCCAGTAAGGATATTGCCCAATTCCTGCATAGCAGAGACTGCCATATCATCATAGGGGGGGTCTGTGAATTGACATGAAACGACACCGGTCATTTGCTTGACAAACATGCCAGCCTGCATTGGGGACAATACGAAAAACATATTCCCCGGGGCATCACCATGGATGCGAAGGTAAACAGCAACTACCCTTTCTTCCGGACCGCCTGCCAAATTCATCATTTCATCAAAATCTACTACTTTCACTGCTGGTACATGCATTTCAATTTTTCTATCTAATAATAAGGATAGGGATGTCGCTGCATGACCAGCCCCGATATTACCTATTTCTTTTAATACATCTAAGTCCAACTCACTGAATTCATTCATCATTCAACGTTACCCTTCTACTGTCTTAATGACTTCTATCTCATCTTCGTGAAGTACTTTGTGAAGATCCAGCAGTATTAACAACCTGTCTTCTAGTTTTGCAATTCCTCTTATGTAGTCTGTTTCTACCGTACCGACAACGGACGGAGGGGGTTCTACCATAGCCCCTGGTATGTCGGTTACATCGTTAGCAGCATCAACAATCATTCCCACCTTGATGTCATCCATATATACAATGATGATTCTGGTATTTTCTGATTGATCACTTTCTTTCATCCCGAAACGGGTCCGTAAATCGATGACTGGAGTAACCACACCTCGAAGATTTATGACCCCTTTAACAAAATCAGCGGTATTCGGCACACGTGTAATCGCCTGTGTCCGCTCTATCGACCCTACTTGTTGTACCGGAACTGCATATTCTTCTTTATTCAATTCAAACACGATCACTTTTAAATCCTCTTCAACCGTTGTGCTCACCTATTAGCCCTCCTTTATTTATCTAAACCGTTACTTGATTAACGTATCGCTGTCTAATACCAGTGCGACCTGACCATCTCCAAGTATTGTAGCCCCTGAAATTGCGAAGGCTTCCGATAGATACTCTCCTAAAGTTTTCAGGACAATTTCTTGCTGCCCAATAAAAGAATCTACCACGATTCCTGCTGACTTATCACCTTTTCGAACAATCACTACCGGATAGTTGTCGTTTTCTCCCTTTCCTTTTAAGTCAAATAGTTGCTTAATAAAGATCAACGGAATCATCCTACCACGAAAATCAATCATTTTTTGGTTGTGGGCATCCTTCATATCAGCAGGGGTAATCATAGCTGTTTCGATAATAGAAGATAAAGGAATCGCAAAAGTGTCTGACTCCAGCTTCACCAGTAAGGCAGAGATAATGGACAGGGTTAGTGGCAATTGGATAGAAAATTTACTGCCTTCCCCAAAAACAGAAGAAATATCTATCGTCCCGCCTAATGACTCTATCGTATTCTTGACCACATCTAATCCGACACCACGCCCGGAAACATCTGAGATTTTATCTGCCGTAGAAAAACCGCTTGCCATGAGTAATTCATAGACTTGCTTATCAGAAAGCTTTGCTGATTGTTCCTGGGTAATTACTGCATGATGGATTGCCTTGCTTAGAACTTTTTCACGACTGATTCCAGCCCCATCATCAGATATCTCAATAAATACATGATTGCCGCTATGGTAGGCATGAAGTCTCAGTGTCCCTTCCGGAGGTTTTCCTTTTCCTGCTCTTTCGTCCGGTGATTCAATCCCATGGTCAATGGCATTTCGAATCAGATGAACAATAGGATCTCCAATTTCATCAATTACCGTCCGATCCAGTTCCGTATCTGCGCCTGAAATTTCAAGGTTGATATGTTTTCCCAGGTCTTTTGCCAACTGCCTGACCATACGAGGAAAACGATTGAAAACCTGATCGACTGGAACCATTCGCATGTTTAAAATAATATCTTGCAGGTCTCCGGAAGTTCTGGCCATTCTTTCTACCGTTTCCTGTAATTCCTTGTGCTCTAATTCTTTTGATAGCTGTTCCAGTCTGCCCCTGTCTATAACCAGCTCTTCAAATAAATTCATTAAGATATCGAGCCGATCGATGTTAACACGAATGGTTTTGTTACCAGAGGCACGTTTTCCTGATGTATCAGGCACTTGATCTTTTACTCCGTTTGCTTCCGCAGGCTTTTCGATGGGATGGCAGCTATCATCTTCCGGTTGTTCAAATTGTTCAGGTAAAGGAGAGTCTCCTCCTGTTCCAGTTAAGGAAAAAGGGGTGACAACGACCTCTTCGATTTCAGACACTTTACTGATACTGCTTTGCACGTTTTCTCCCTTTTCCTGGGTAACTAAAAGAACAGAAAAACTACTTTCAAATTGCTCATTTTCCAATTCATCAATAGAAGGTAACGCCTTGATGACTTCGCCTGCCCGCTCTAAAACTTCGAACACCATATAAACCCTGGCTGCTTTCAAAAGGCAATCTTCATGCAGTGATATGGTGATATCCAGGAGGTGATACCCAGTCGCTTCCGCTTCTTGTAACACAGTTGTTTCGAACTCATCCAAATAGTATTCTATGGGTTTCTCTTGGGAATCAGACTGAACACGTTCTGTATCTGCCCCCACTGGCATTTTTCCTGATTCGATCGCTTCTATCTTGGATGCGATCGCCGTAACATCACTTCTTCCTTGTCCACCATCCGAAATATCCATGATCATAGCTTCTAAATATTCAACCGCTTCAAAAAGGACATCAACCACCAGTGTGTCAACAATAATCTCACCATTCCGTAAAGCGTCCAATACGTTCTCCATTTTATGGGTCAAGTCAGCCAGGTCCTGAAATCCCATGGTGGCTGCCATCCCTTTCAATGTATGGGCTGAACGAAAAATTTCCTGGATAATGGTTAAATCCTTCGGATTGCGTTCCAGCTCAAGCAGCTGGTCATTTACCGTCTGGAGATTTTCTTTGCTTTCCTCGATGAAAATATCCAAATATTGATTCACTTCCATTTAAATTTCCCCCTACACCCTGATAACGTCCAAGATTGTTTTTCCAATTGCATCCACTGAAACCATGGCATTGTGCAATCGGCGGCTCACAACTGCCTTTGGCATCCCATAAACTACACAGGATTCCCGCGCTTCGGCAATGACATAAGCGTGCCGGTTAGCTTGTTTCAGTTTCTCGATGCCTTTCCATCCATCTGTTCCCATTCCTGTCATTATGACAGCTACCGGTTGGTAATCCGTTAGCCGGGCAACCGATTCCATCAACACATCGACCGAAGGCCGGTGCCCGTTAACACGGTCGGTTTGGTTCAGGTCCACTAGTAACGTCTTACCTGCTGCTTTTAATCTGAGATGATAATTACCGGGAGTTATGTATGCCGTACCATTCTCGAGTATTTCTCCATGTTCAGCTTCCTTCACTCTCATTGGAGCAGCCATATTCAACCGATGTGCAAGAGAATTAGTAAAACCTGCCGGCATATGTTGGACGATGAGCACAGGAGCAGGGAATTCTGAAGGAAGACTGCCTAATACATACTGCAGGGCCCTTGGTCCCCCGGTGGAAGTGCCGATAACAACAATTGGTTTCGACTGTGAAAGGTGACTGTCATTAAAAGGGTGAGGCACCTTGTCCTGAAATAATGTCTTAGCCATACGTTCTACCTTTCTGTAACCAGCCGCTTAAGTTTTGTGACAAAGCTTGTGGCTGGGGGTCGAGTGATATCAAGCTTATTCTCCAAGTATTGATCGGTTATATGCTGTACCGCCTTTGAAGCAGGAGAATTCTGGTTAAGAAGTAAAAACGGCACCTGACGAGCAACAGCTTTCATTACCTGATTATCGTCTGGAAGAATCCCCATCGGGTGCAACTCTTTGGTCAAAAACTGCTGCACTACCTTTTGGAGTCGTTCCATTGCTTCTTTACCGGCTTGCCGGCTGTATGCACGATTGATCAGTGTGTATATTTTGATCTCCTTTTCCATTCGATAAATATGTTTTAATATGGCATAAGCATCAGTCATTGATGTAGGCTCATGAGTAGTGACCAATATTGCTTCCTCTGCAGCAAGAATGAAACTTAAACTGTCCTGGCTGATTCCTGCTCCCATATCAAAAATGATATAGTCATAATCTTTGGTAATCTGATCGAATTGGGACAAGAAATACTCGAACCTTTCGGCATCCAGCTGAAAAAAATCACTCAACCCCGAGCCCCCTGCTATGTATGTCAGTGATTCCGGTCCATGAGTAAGAAGGTCTTGCATCGACAAACCTTCCTTGAATAAATCGACTAAATTATATTTAGCTGACGAGCCTGTTAATATATCAATGTTACCCATGCCGATATCGAGATCAAAGACCAACACCCGCTGCTGTCGCTGGGACAACGCCAAGGCAAAGTTTAATGCAAAGTTCGACTTACCGACTCCTCCCTTTCCACTAATCACTGCTAAAGTTTTTGCGCGAGCGGATTGTTGGGTGACCTGTTTAGCCAATAAGCGGTCTCGAAGCTTCTGTGCCTGATCATGCATCACGTCGGTCACCTGCGATTCGGGAAGCTATCCATTGCGCTGACGCTGTCTGTATGTCATCCGGTACATTTTGACCGTTGGTAATGTAAGCGGCCCCGACCTGATTGTTAAGCAACATATTCAATGCACTTCCATATGTGGAAGTTTCATCAGATTTGGTGAAGATCAATTTCCTAATAGGAATATCACTGAACTGATCAAAAATTGCCTGCATATCTTTATAACGGGAGGTCAAAGACAGCACAAGATAGGTTTCCATATCAGTACGGAAATCAATCAGTTTACTTAACTCGTAGACATATTGTGGGTCCCGGAAATTCCTGCCCGCAGTATCTACCAGGACCAAATCATAATTTGTGAATTTATTCCTTGCTTCCATATAATCATCCAGCGAATATGCTACTTCTATAGGCACATCTAATAATTTTGCGTATGTTTTCAATTGATCTATTGCTGCAATGCGGTAGGTATCCGTAGTTATGAACGCTACTTTTTTCTGATCATTCAGTACTGCACGGGCGGCTACTTTTGCGATCGTAGTAGTTTTTCCCACGCCTGTTGGGCCGACGAAATGAACGAACTGGCGGCTGTAATCTACCCCTCCAAAGGTAAAGGAGCTTCCTCTATTTTCAAGAGAATCAAGTAGGATAGATTTCAAACCATTGATAGAGACAGATACCTTTTCCTCGTTTGCTTTCAGCCTGGCGAGCAGATCATCAGCTAACTCTGACGTAATTTCCTGAGCAACAAGGTGATCATAAAGTTCCTGATAGGGTGGTGGATATCCTGTAGGCTGGACAGACTGCTGTTTCTCCACCAACTTTTTCAGCGCTTTAATTTCGGTGATGACTGCTTGATCAGAAACTAAGCCGTGAAGTTGATCGGAAGTGGCCGCTGCTACTTGCTGTTTCTTCTCCATTTTCCAGGCTTGCTTCCTGTGAGGCTGCTTATCTGCCGGGTCGATAGCAGCAATCACTTCGATGTTCTTCTTCTTGAAAAGGCCAAGGAAACCACCACGATGAACTACTTTGGAATTTAAGATTACTGCGTCGTTTCCCATTTCTTTTTTTACCAGGCTCATTACTTTAGGCATAGATTCTGCTTCGAATTTTTTCACTTTCATGCTACGTTCACCACCCCTACACTTTGGACTTCAATTGTCGGTTCCAGCTCATTGTAAGACAACACATTCACTTGCGGCAGGAAGCGTTCGAGCAATTGTTTCAAATACATTCTCACTGCAGGCGAGCAAAGGACAATGGCTGTTTCCTCTTGTAAAGAAAGCTGCTCCACCTGTTCCGCAACGGATTGGATGATCGTTTGCTGCGTTTCCGGATCCAGGGTGAGGTAGCTGCCATGCTCTGTTTGTTGAATATGATCCGCAAGCAGTTTTTCCACCTTGCCGGAAACCGTAATCACTTTCATCGATTGGCCGTCATTGGTGAACTGTCGGGTGATTTGCGGTGAAAGTGACTGCCTGGCATATTCTCCGAGCAGTTCTGTATCGGTGGTCATTTTGCCGAAATCTGCAAGGGTTTCGAATATGATTGGCAGATTTTTAATGGAAACATTTTCACGCAGCAGTTTAGCCAGCACTTTCTGGATGTCTCCGACACTAAGTGGTTCAGGTGTAACCTCATCCACCAGAATTGGGTAAGAAGCCTTCAAATGATCAATCAATTGCTGTGTTTCCTGTCTCCCCAGCAACTGATGGGCATGCTGCTTGATGACTTCAGTAATATGAGTGGAGACGACAGAAGGTGGATCAACCACCGTATAACCGGACAACTCCGCATCATCCTTCACTTCTTCTGTCACCCATTTGGCCGGCAGACCGAAAGCAGGCTCCTGCGTGTCGATTCCATCGATGTCGTCTTCTTCATGCCCCGGACTCATCGCTAAATAATGATCCAGCATAAGTTCCCCCCGTGCCACTTCATTGCCTTTGATTTTCAACCGGTATTCGTTAGGGCTCAATTGAATATTGTCTCTGATGCGGACTACCGGAATCACGATGCCTAGTTCAATCGCAAGCTGGCGCCGGATCATGACGATGCGGTCCAGCAGGTCTCCGCCTTGATTTGTGTCCGCAATCGGAATAAGCCCATAGCCGAATTCGAATTCCACCGGATCCATACTAATCAAATTGACAACATTTTCAGGAGACTTCATTTGATTGCTTTCCTGTTCCTCTTCTTCTTCATCCACTTCGAATTCCTCCGCTTTTGCAGGGCGTGACAACCAGTAGCCTCCGAAGGCGAGAACGGAAGCAATCAAGGTAGTCAAAAAGAAGTTAATCGGTGTCAATCCTAAGAAAAAGATCGTTCCAGCGGCGATATATAATAACTTCGGATCCTGTAACAATTGATCGGATACGTCGGTCCCAAGGTTCCCTTTGGAAGCTACTCTGGTTACTACAATCCCGGTTGCCGTTGAAATCAATAAGGCAGGTATCTGGCTGACGAGTCCGTCACCGACAGTGAGACGCATGTATACATCCACCGCTTCTGCAAAAGACATATCCATCTGGACCATTCCGATAATCAAACCAAAAATGATGTTAATTAATACGATGATTATCCCTGCGATGGCATCCCCTTTGACGAATTTACTTCCCCCATCCATCGCTCCATAAAAGTCGGCTTCCTGTTCAATCTTTTCCCGGCGTTCTTTGGCCTGCTGCTCTGAAATCATGCCGGCATTCAAGTCTGCATCGATACTCATCTGTTTACCTGGCATCGCATCCAAGGTGAATCGGGCCGCGACTTCGGATACACGTTCAGCACCCTTGGTAATGACTAAAAACTGAATGATTACTAAAATGATGAATACAACGAAACCAACAAGCGGATTGTTGCCGATTACAAACGTTCCGAATGTCTCAACGACACCTCCCGCTTCTGCTTTTGACAGAATGGAACGGGTTGTGGAAACATTCAATCCTAATCGGAACAAGGTCATTAATAATAATAAGGAAGGAAATATCGAAAATTGCAAAGCTTCCCTCATGTTCATAGAAACGAGAATGACCATCAATGCAAGTGAAATATTGATCAGTATTAAAAAGCTGAGCAGCCAGCCCGGTAAGGGGATGACTAACATTACGATTATCATGATAACCCCTAATAAAACCGATAAATCTCTCGGTGCCATTGTCTTCTCCCCTTACTCTAGACTTTCTTTTGAATCCGGTATACATATGCCAATATTTCTGCTACTGCTTTATAAAACTGCTCGTCGATGTTATTCCCTATTTCTGTTTCAGCGTATAAAGCCCTTGCCAACGGACGGTTTTCTACCATGACCACTTTGTTCGCCTTGGCCACTTCTTTTATTTTCTGAGCTACAAAATCGATGCCTTTTGCCGATACAAAAGGGGCATCTGATTTATTTTCATCGTACTTAATGGCAATCGCATAGTGTGTCGGATTAGTGATGACAACATCTGCTTCAGGTACTTCACTCATCATCCGCTGCATCGCCATTTGACGCTGTTTTTCTTTGATTTTGGACTTGATCTGCGGGTCTCCTTCAATATTTTTATACTCATCTTTGACATCGTTTTTTGACATCCGGATACTTTTTTCATAATCGTATTTTTGATAGCTGTAATCCAGGACGGAAATCAAAAGAAGAGCCAGAGCGGAAGCAATCCCCATAATCACGGTCGTATGTCCAAAAAACGCGAGTGCTCCATCGAGGGATCGTTGCGACATCATCATCATTTCGTCTTTATTCAGCCAGATGACCGTAAAAGTAATCGTCCCAATCATGGTTATTTTCAATAACGATTTCACCAGCTCGACTAAAGCACGGGCTGAAAAGATTTTCTTGGCACCTTCAATCGGATTAATTTTGTTCAGTTTGAATTTCAACGGTTCGGCAGTGAACATAAAGCCTACCTGGAGCCAATTGGAAGCAAGGCCGGCTATTACTGCTGTCCCCATAATCGGCACGATGACTTTACTTAATTCAACTGTCGTTTCATTAAATACCTGAAAGACATTTTTTTCCGTGACTTCCCAGTGCAAGTATTCCTGGAAAGCATGTTGATACATACCGGTCATGACACTTTTAAGGTAATTCCCTAAAACCATGAACAACGCAAACATAAACAGCATCAGGATAGCCGTGTTTACGTCCTGGCTTTTTGCGACCTGGCCTTTTTTCCGGGAATCCTGTCGCTTTTTCGGTGTTGCTTTTTCTGTTTTTTCCCCGGCAAAAAACTGCAAGTCGAGTTTCAGATGCATATCAGGCGCCTCCAAACAGCTGCATCAAGCCTCTCATTGTGGCGAGCATAGTTTCAAATAGGTTTTCGATCAACATCATGAATATTCCCATCGATAGGAACAAAACGGCCAGGGCTACTAGTATTTTCAAAGGAAGGCCGACAACGAATACATTCAATTGCGGCACGGTCCGGGCTACGATACCTAACGCGACATCCACAAGAAACAAACAGCCTACAACAGGCACTGCCATCAAAAAAGCGATGATGAACATCTGGTTGAATGCCTGGATGACGAACGCGGCTATATTGCTGTCTCCAATCGGAATCCAGGTCTGCATGGGAATCAATTCATAGCTGTAAAAGATGCCATCCAGCATTAAATGGTGACCGTTCACCACTAATAAGAACAATAAAGCAAAAGTATAAAGATATTGACCAATCAATGGGCTTTGGGCTCCTGTCTGCGGATCAATGACATTAGCGATCGCAAATCCCATTTGAAAGTCGATGAATCCTCCTGCAATTTGGACAGCAGCTAATATGATATAGGCAATCAAGCCGATCATAATTCCAACAAATGCTTCCTTTAATAAAAGGAGTATGTATGTACCGTTCGGCAAAACGAGTGGAATATCAATCGTAAAAAACATCAATAGTGCTAAAAAGAAACTGAACCCGACTTTATGCTGAGTCGGTACATTGCGGTAGGAAAAGAGTGGCAATGTTACAAAAAAAGCTGTAACCCTGACTAAAATTAATAAAAATGCAGGAATGCTTGCCAGATTAATAGTTTCGAGCATAATCTAACCTACCAATATATTAAGATTTTTGAAGATATCCGCGGTGAATTCTACTACCTGCGTCAGCATCCATGGCCCAAAAAAGATCAGTCCAAGCAAAACTGCAACGATTTTCGGGATGAAGGCAAGTGTCTGTTCCTGGATCTGGGTGGTCGCCTGGAAAATACTGACCAGTAAACCGACACCGAGTGCTAATATTAGCAATGGACCGGTTACCATCAATACTGTATAAATCCCTCTTTCTGCCAGAGAGATGACCATCTCACTGTTCATCTAACCTACCTCCTATCCCTAAAAGCCTTCCAATAAGGAATGCGTAATCAAATACCATCCATCAACCAGTACGAATAATAATATTTTGAACGGCAGGGAAATCATTACAGGGGGGAGCATCATCATCCCCATTGACATTAAGACGCTGGCCACTGCCATATCAATGACAAGAAACGGTACGAATATCATGAACCCCATTTGAAAAGCAGTTTTTAATTCACTAATAGCAAAAGCAGGCACGAGCGTTGTCATTGGAATATCCTGAATGGCTTCCGGCCGTTCCATTTGTGCGTAATTCATAAACAAAGCAAGGTCCTTTTGTCGCGTATGCTTCGCCATGAATTCCTTCATAGGAGCGGCCGCCTCTTCATAAGCTTCATCTAATGTAATCTCTTCATTGAAGAGTGGCTGCAATGCTTCATTATTCACTTCCTGCAATGTCGGAGCCATGATGAAGAAGGTTAGAAACAGGGCGATCCCTATCAATACCTGGTTGGGTGGCATCTGCTGGGTCGCAAGAGATGTCCGTACAAATGACAGGACAATGAGGATTCGCGTAAAGCTGGTCATTAAAATAAGAATACCTGGTGCCAATGAAAGAACGGTAAACATTAACAGGAGACGCACAGCTGTCGAGACATTTTCAGGATCAGAGCTTGAAAAGATTTCTACGAATTCATTCATCGTGATGATCCTCTCGCTGCTTCTTGTTATGTAAAAGTCGTTGCCGGTTTTCTTTCAGGTCTCCAAGTTCACCCTCAAACAATTGTTGGAATTGCACGGAAGAAGATTGCTGGTAGGTTTCCGGTTTCTCATTGTCTTTCTTTTTGAAAAAGCGGAAAATCAACTGGTTATCCAGCGTCTCTTCCTGATCTGCCTGCATTAAATTTTGTTTAGAAGCCTCATCCGTAATTTCTGTCACCATTTCCACATTCTCACCCACTCCGATCACTAATACACGATCTGCAATTCGGACAAGCTGAAGGGAGCGGTTTGGTCCGAGCGAAAGGCCTCCTATGTTTTCCAGCTTACGATTTTTTTGAAACATCTTATTTTTTCGATTGAAAAATTTCAGCAGCCCATAAATCAACCCCAGAACCAATAACAGTGAAAATAATAACTGGACCAGGTTCCAGGCCATTGAGTCGTTTGACGGGGCAGCCTCTTTATTCTGTCCTTCTGAATCCCCCGGCGCTTCACCAGCTCCTGTCCCACCTTCTGCACAGCCCTCCAAAGCTGGATTTTTCGTACAATCGATGACGGAAGGGCTTGCTATTACCAAATTCGGCGATAAAACGGTGGTGACAGAAGCCAGGATGACCAGGGTGAAGATCATCACTTTGTTAATCATAGCAGCCTCACTTCTTCACTTAATCTAATGCTTTCTGAATTGCTTCAATAACTCGATCTGCCTGGAATGGCTTGACGATAAAGTCCTTTGCACCTGCCTGGATAGCATCGATGACCATCGCCTGCTGCCCCATAGCTGAACACATGATAATTTTGGCATCGGGATGACGTTGTTTGATTTCCTTCAAAGCAGTGATGCCATCCATTTCGGGCATTGTTATATCCATAGTCACCAGATCTGGCGAAGTCTCTTCATATTTATCAATAGCCTCCTGGCCATCTTGAGCTTCACCCACCACTTCAAATCCATTCTTAGTTAAAATATCTTTTATCATCATCCGCATAAAAGCGGCATCGTCAACAATCAATACTTTATTAGCCATCTAAAAATTCTCCTCTCCATGCTGCTATTTAATTTTTTTAAGCCTATCTTTAGGACTTAATATATCAGTCACCCGGACGCCAAAGTTTTCATCGATGACGACTACTTCGCCTTGGGCGATCAACTTATTATTGACATGAATATCGACTGGTTCACCAGCAAGCTTGTCCAGCTCAACTACAGATCCTGAAGACAATTCTAAAATATCTTTGATGGTACGTTTTGCCCTGCCCAGTTCCACAGTCACCTTCAAAGGTATATCCAACAGCATGTCTAAATTCCTTTGTTCATTGGAAACCATTTGGTTATTACCAAAATCAGAAAACTGAGCAGACTGGATAGCTGTATCCGGATTAGGTTGTCCATTTCCTCCTAACAATTGAGCGTCCTGCCTGGATGCTTCGGCTTTTGTAGTCGGATGCTGCCTGGAGTGGGAGGTTGGGCGGGACGAATGGCTTTCTTCTCCTGAACTCATTGGAGATGGTGTTTGTCCTTTATCAGAAAGCTGCTGAACTCCGGCATGATTTTCCTGCGCTGCAGGATTTAATAACTGATCGACTAGTTCTTTGGCAAAATGGTATGGCAAAAGCTGCATGATATTAGAATCTATTAAATTACCAACTTTCAAATTGAAAGAGATTTTAACTAAAATATTTTCATCCGGTATATAATCAAGTCCTTCATCCTCCGGAATATCCAACATATCAATGACCGGCGGAGAGATATCGACACGCTTCTCAAAGACCGTCGACATACTGGTCGCGGCTGAACCCATCATTTGGTTCATCGCTTCCTGCACGGCACTAAGATGTATTTCATTCAATTCATCTGCTGGTGAAGATCCATCTCCGCCAAGCATCAAATCAGCAATAACGGCCGCATCTTCGGTATGGATGATCAATAGATTTTCTCCGGAGAAACCATCTGTATAAGTCACTTTGATTGCCACATTCGGTTTAGGAAACTCTTCATGCAGCCGATTCCTATCGACCACCCTCGTAGTAGGTGTGGTGATTTCTACTTTTTGATTCAGCAACGATGATAATGCGGTGGCAGAGCTCCCGAAGGAAATATTCCCAATTTCGCCCAGGGCGTCTTGTTCTAATTCCGACAAATACTCATCCACATTCACATGTTGGTTTGAACTGCTTTGTTCATTGCTATCTTCCTCATCGATACCACTGCCATTTAACAGGGCATCAATTTCATCTTGAGATAACATATCATCATTCATCATCGTCATCTTCCCCCCTTTTGATTTCTTCGAGAATCTGTACGGCCATTTTTTTACGTTTTTTTCCTGGCTGTACATAGAATTTAGGTTCCTCATCAATACATAGCAGCATTGGTTCACTGATTAATTGATCAAGTTGGATGACGTCATTACGATTCAAGTGAAGAAATTCCTCAATCGAAATATCCGCTTCTCCTAAAATCGCTTTCGCTTCAATCGTCGTCTTTTTTATCGACTTGGAAAGTGCCTGATATTCTTCGGGCTTGCTTTCTTTCGGTTGCTGGTTCTGCATCCAGTAATGGACAGAGAGCTTAGGAATGATTGGTTCTAAGACTACATGTGGGATGCAAATATTGATCATGCCACTCGAATCGCCGATTGTCGTATTCAAAGAGATGACAACCACTGTCTCGTTAGGTGACACCATTTGGAGAAACTGAGGGTTGACTTCGAATTCTTCCATCATTGGATCCACATCAACGATAGAACTCCATGCTTCCTTTAAATTGTCAGCGGCATGTTCAAATAACTGGCTCATAATCGTCGTCTCGATTTCCGTCAAATTTTCCACCTTATTTACACTTGCCCCACTTCCCCCCAGCACCCGGTCAAGCATCGTATAAGCGATATTAGGGTTGATTTCGAAGAGGATCCTTCCATTCAATGGCGGGAGGCTGAAAATGTTTAAAATCGTCATTTTTGGTATCGAACGGATGAACTCTTCGTATGGGACCTGATCGACAGAAGCAACTGAAATATTCACATACGTACGGAGCTTCGCTGAAAAATAAGTGGTTAATAAACGCGCGAAATTCTCATGGATTCTCGATAAGCTTCGGACCTGGTCTTTTGAAAACCGGAGCGCACGTTTGAAATCATATACTCTTACCTTTCTTTCTTTTTCTTCTTCCTTCAATTCTTCCGCATCCATCTCCCCTGTGGAAATAGCGGAAAGAAGGGCATCAATTTCACTTTGGGAAAGAACCTCTTCTGCCAATAATGTCACCTCCGTTCAGGTGTAGAACCTTTTTATCATTGCAAAACTTTTTTAATGGTATATACATCTGTGACTTCGCCTTTTGTCATCATTTCATTCAACTTCAATTTCACCGTAGTTTCCAACTGACCGAGGCCTGACTTGAACTCACTCACTTCCATGGAAGCAAGTTCTTTGATCAGGACGTTCTGTAACTGAAAATCGCGTTTCTGCAATTCTTCATTGGCATCTTTGCTGTCTGTTACAATTCGAAATTGAATACGTACGAAACGATTATCTTTCAAATCCGTTGTGATTTCTTCTGTTTCATAGGAGGTCTCGATAATTTCATCGATCGATCGCTTCCCTTCCACTTTTTGTTGCTCACCAATGTTCAGTACGATAATAAGTGCTACGATTCCAAGCACCGTCAAACTCGATAGTACAATCACCATTGATTTGAGTAGTTTGGAATTCATTTTTTATCACCCACTTCTTTCCATCGGCCTGCCAGACCAATCTCCTGATAGAACTTTGTGATACGCGATTTGATTTCTTCTTCATCCTCTTTCACAACCAGTTTTTTTCCGGTAGTCGTAGTTAGGGTTGCATCCGGGCAGGACTGTATTTGTTCTATGTATAAAGCATTAAGTTGGAACGTTTCTCCGTTCAACCGTGTCAGTTTAATCATATATGGGAGGATTCAAACCACTGGTTGAATCCTCCTCCCTCCCTTACTTATCGCTTCAGGTTGACAAGCTCCTGCAGGATTTCATCGGATGTCGTGATGATTCTGGTATTAGCCTGGAAACCACGCTGCGCTGTAATCATCTCTGTGAATTCTTCTGAAAGGTCTACGTTGGACATTTCAAGCGCGCCAGCTACTGTCTGGCCTGTGCCATTTTCACCAGGCGCGGATAAATCCTGCAATACATCAAATGCTCCAGCATTATTAGTCGCCCGGTACATGTTGCCTCCGATTTTCTCCAAACCTTCCGGGTTAGCAAAGTTAGCAAGGCTGACACTTCCTGCAGATTGAGCCTCATTATTTTGATCTACATAAGTCACTTCACCGTTACTTTGCACACTGAAGCTTTGAGCAGTGGCAGGAATATTGAGAGTCGTTGGTGCATCATTGTCATCTACACCTACGAGATATTGTCCGTTACTATTAACGATGTTCCCTTCTGTATCAAGGTAGAAGTTGCCGGCTCTTGAGAAACTTAAAGTTGAATCCTGTACTGTACCGTCTGTACCTAAGTTTTCTGCTAATACAAACATCCCATCACCTTCAATAGCTAAATCAAGTGGTCGATTGGTTGTCTGGCGATTGCCTTGGGTATGAATCGTATCTACCGACCCCATTTTGGAACCCAGCCCTATTTGGGAAGGGTTTTTCCCACCAAGTAATCCATCAGCTGAAGGACCCTGAGCTCCTGAAATCGTTTGACTCATCATGTCTTGAAAAGTGGTACGGCCTTTCTTGTAGCCGAATGTATTGACATTGGCAATATTGTTACCGATTGTATCCAGTTTGGTTTGGAAACCTTTCATTCCTGATATTCCAGCGTACATTGAACGTAACATGAGACTGACATTCCTTTCCTATTCGCATGTATTTGTGAACTACTTCAATCAGTCAGCAGTCCTGCAGGCCTCCCTTTCCGGGTCCAGCCTATTTATCCATCAAAATCGTTCCATTGATATTCGAAAATATTTTTGTTGCCGCTTCCTTGCGGTCCATTGCTGTGATGACTGTGCTATTTTTGGTACTGACTACTATCGCGGCATCGGGTAGCAATACCAATGAATCTGTGATCCCCTTTTGCTTTGCTTCACTCATTTTATGGGCGATATTTTCCCATTGAGTTTGAGAAATATCGATGTTTCTTTCCTTCAGCCGCTCTCCGGCATGTTTGCTTACCTTCAGCTTTTGGGCATCTGTTAAGATTTCCCTGAATGAAACACCTGATGCTGCTGCTTGCGATTTCAATTGTGTTTTAGGTAAAGGCAGCGGCTGGTGCAGCTGGTGGATACGTGGTTCCATGACATCCCCTTCCTTTATATCATTCTGTCGTCAGATCACTCACTCTTGAAATAGACTGGACATCGACCGTCTTACCATTCTTCAATTCCAGCAGGACTTCGCCGTTTTTTTGACTGACAGCAGTAACTACTGCATTCTCCTGGCGGCTACCATCGCCATTCTCTGCCTCATCTATCGGGTAAGTAACTTCTTTTCCGATCAAAGAACTATATTGAACCACTGGTGCAAAAGATTGTGATTCGGTCATTTTCTCCATCGCCTTTGACATGTTCATCATCTGCTCTAAGCTTGAAAAACTCGCCATCTGGGAGATGAATTCTTTATCTTCCATTGGATTCATCGGATCCTGGGTTTGAAGCTGCGTCATCAAAATTTTCATAAAATCGTCTTTATCCAATGTGGAATTCGTTGATCCTCTCGATGGCTGCTGGTTTAAATAAAGTGAAGCATCGACTTTGGTCATTCCATTCACCTACACTTTCTCGTTCAATAAAATTTCCTGGAAACTATCTTCGTTTTCATTATTCTCTTCTTCTCGATCTTGCCTCTTAGCAGTATGTTGTTGACGGGATTGTTCATCACTGCCGTTGGTTTGTTGGTCTTTCGATTGGAATTGTTGCTGTGCAGTATTCATATCCGCCTTTTCAACGACCACCTGTTGCGGTGAGAACATATGACGAAGCTGCTGCATATTACCCTCCAGCATTTCTTTAGCGGCTTGAGAGGTCACGATGATTTTTACAGCCATTTCTCCATTCAACTGTGTCATTTTAACTACAACATCTCCAAGCTGAGCGGGTCTGAGTTTCAGCTGCATTTCCATAGAACCATTTTTCAACAGCTGAAGATTACTGGATTTCAAGACACGATCGAACTCCTGCATCATTTGTTTTTGCATCCCTTCAGTCGATTTGTTTTGATCTATATGGATCATGAATTGTTCCACTTTGGTCAAAGCTCCTGTAGGAAGCGAGGTTTGCTGCTTCGTACCCTTGTCATCCGCACTGTACCTGTTCAAAGCGTGCTGCAGCCATTTCGTCATATCTTTTGTCGTCACCTGGGATTGACTTTGATATGCCTGATTTTGTATAGCTGTACGGGATTGGTACCATTTAATCAAGTCCCGCAGGAGAGGCTCGTCCGAGATGTTTGCCACCTTCTGACCCTGTGCTGCTGCTTGCTGAGAAGTGCTATTACTTCCATTTTGTTGAGCTATCCATTGTTCTAATGATTGAAGCAGTTGTTTTGGTAGTGTTCCGAATTGGGTTCTACTTGTACCTGAGCCACTCCATTGCTGTGCTTGTTGTATTAAATCTTTGATATGTATAGCTAATGTCAAGTTCTCCTGTTCCATTACTTCCCCTTCCGCTGTGCCTGTCGCGGGAGTCGAAGCTAAAGATAAAGGCGCAGGAAAAAATATGTGGTTTCCCGCAGATTGTTCTTTTGTCTCAGTGTTATCCCCTCTAATTAACAGTTTTAATGACTGTAAATCTTCGACGGAAATTTCCGATGAAAGCTGTTCGAAATCTTCCATTACTGCTTTTGGCAAGAGACTTTGAAGTTTATCTTGAAGGTCTGTCATCTCGGTTCCTTGAGAATCCTCGATTGCCGACAACAATTGCCGGCTCATTCCGGCTGGGGTAGCTGTTCCGGAATCCTCTCCCTCTCCTTTTTCTAAAGGAAGAGCTGCCAATACGTGTTCAAAGGTACCTGCATCCCCGTTGGGAACCGTGTTTTTTTGTACCTTCCCATTCTGTGATGAGGATGTAAAGAAAGCCAGTTTTATTGCATTGGTATTCACGTAATCACCTCCTTTCATCGGGTCCTATCATTAATTTCCTCTCGTTATCAATAAGCTTGTCAATGTGGCAGCCTGTTCTGGATCCAATTCTCCAAGGATATTTCCCCGCTCGCTATTTGGCAGGTTACGAAGCACGGTAACTGCAACCGGCTGATCTAAGTTGCCGATGATTGCTGCAGCTTGCCCGGGATCCATATCTTTAAACGAAGAGGAAACCTGCTTGACTTGTGCATCTTTATTTTCGTCTGTGCTTTCTTCCATTGACAGCTTTGCTTCTAAATCGCCGACTTGCTGTTCTAACTCCTCGATGGTTGCGTTTTTCCCTGCTATGTCTTGCTCCAACTGGTCAATCGTGTCGTTTTTTTCATCTAAGCTATACTGCAACTTATTGATCCTCTGTTCTTTGCTCTTTTCTTCCTCGGAAGGAAACAAAGATTGAACAACTGGAACATCTTTCCCATACTTGGCTGCCATATCACCAAGGTTGATTCCTGCTATCATCAATACAATCCATGTCAATGTGACAGCAAAGATGACGGGAATGATGATGACAAAAAAGAACCATTGGAGACGATTTGTGCTGACTGATTCTTTCGGACGTGATTTTGCCATAACTTCACCTGTTTCTTTTGATTAAAAATTGACGTAAAGAAAGCTCATCCATTTGTCTTTTTTCTGCTTCCTTCTGTCGAACTTGCCATTTTTCCACTTTTTTATCGATCAATTTATCAAATTTCTTTACTTCCACATAGGCTTCTGTCAATTTGTGCTGACAATGCTCCATTTCACTTCTTGCTTTTTGCACTTTTGGCTGTAGCTGCATTACTCTCTGATCAAGTCGCGCTATAAAATCTTGCATTTGAGCAAAGTAATGCGCGGACAATTTTCCGTTTGCTAATTTATCATGCAGCAATTGTTCGGTGGCTTCTTTCTTTTTCAATGTTTCATATAATTGTTTTGCAGCTTCCTCAAACTTACTCATCGCTTGCTGGTAAGCTTCCTGCGCAGTCAATTTATCATTTTCATGGATATCCCGAATTTTATGGAAAGCATGTAGACTTGCCATCAGTTATCACTCCCACGATTAAGCTCTTTCAGTTGAATCAGCGCTTCTGTGAATGGTGCCTGTTCATGGGTGCCTTGCTTTAAAAAACTGATTATGTTCGGATACGCACGAATCGCTTCATCCACTTCGCGGTTAGCTCCTTTTTTATAGGCGCCAATTTGAATCAATTCACTATTTTCTTCATATGTAGCGAGCAGCGATCGCAAACGATCGGCAGCTTGTTTGTGCTCTTCATCCACTACTTGATTCATCACCCTGCTGATTGATTTCAGCACATTAATGGCTGGAAACTGATTTTGTTCCGCCAACTTTCGATCCAGCACGAAATGGCCATCCAATATCCCTCTTACTGTATCAGCGATTGGTTCATTCATATCATCGCCATCCACCAGAACCGTATAAAAAGCCGTGATGGTTCCCTGTTTACTCGTACCTGTCCGTTCCAATAATTTAGGCAGGACAGCGAATACAGAAGGGGTATAGCCTTTAGTGGTCGGAGGCTCTCCCGAGGCGAGCCCGATTTCCCTCTGAGCCATCGCTACCCTTGTCACCGAGTCCATCATCAGATTGACCTGATAGCCTAAGTCACGGAAATACTCACTGATAGCGGTCGCTGTATAGGCACCTTTCATCCTCATCAGTGCTGGCTGATCGGAGGTAGCGGCTACAATAATGGATTTTTTCAGTCCTTCCTCACCTAGATCATTTTCTATGAACTCCCTGACTTCTCTGCCTCGTTCACCGATTAAAGCAATGACATTGATTGTCGCCGAACTGTTGCGGGCAATCATTCCCATTAACGTGCTCTTTCCAACTCCGCTTCCGGCAAATATGCCGATTCGCTGACCTTTCCCTACAGTGAGCAATGTATCAATAGCCCGTACTCCGACATGGAGAGGTTCTTTAATTGTCGGTCGAGACAAAGGATTCGGCGGAGACTGTTCCGTTGGATAGGACCGAAGCCCTTTCGGCAGGAGGTGATCATCCAAGGACTCTCCCATAGCATCGACGACTGATCCAATTAAACCTGGCCCGACTTTTATCTGCAGCGGGGAGCCGGTAGCTTCGACCAGACTTCCCGGACTAATTTCCCTCACTTCTTTGAAAGGCATCAATAATATGTTCTCATTATGGAATCCCACTACTTCCGCTTGGATAGTTTTGCTGGTATGGGAGGGCGTATGGATAAGGCATACATCCCCGATCGAAGCTTCCGGTCCTTTTGATTCAATCATCAGCCCGACTACCCGGTGGATTCTTCCATACCTTTTATATGTATCCATTTGATCAATGGCTTCCAGATAGTTTTTAAGATTCAATGAAACCGCCCTCCTGGGAAACTTCCAGCAATTGTTTTCTGAGCTCGGTCAATTGACTATCGATAGAAGCATCAATACTCCCGAATGATGATTCGACCTTGCAACTGAATGGTTCAAGTTCAGTTGTCGGATAGATTGTCAAAACCGATTTGCTTGAGGTGAATAGTTCCAATTCATCTTTTTGAGCTAAGACAAGGGAGTATTGATCTGGATGGACAGAAACAATCACCTCCGGTTGACCGTGGACTTCCGCGATCACCCTTTTAACTAGTGGGAGAAAATCCTCCGGCGTTTCTGTCAATTGATGTTTCATTATTTTTTCAGCAATGCGCAAAGCGATTTCAAGGATGGTGGTCTCGCTTGAATCAATGATTTGCTGATAATCTTCTTTTGCCTGCTCAACCACTTGGCGCGATTCTTTGATATGACCTTCCGCTTCTTGATAACCCTGTTGCCTGCCTTCTTTATATCCTGCTTCGAGCCCTTCTTTCCGGGCTTTTTCCACCAGATTGGACTTTTCTTGTTCCCATGCTTGTTTTTGCTGCTCAATAATCTTTTCAGCCTCTTGAAGCCGTTTTTCGGTCTCAAGCTCAGCTTCCTTCAGTTTTCTGTCCGCTTCTTGGAGCTTCTGTGCAATCTCCTCTTCTTTTATAAAAAAGGATGTTTCTGTAGCTCGTTCCATTTCTTGTTCAGCTACCTGAATGGGTCTAAGCTGGATAAGCCTGGTCTTTTCTTTTTGATTACCAACAATATCAGACAATGATATCGTCACCTCCGCCACGTGCAATCACTATTTCACCTACTTCTTCTAATCGCCGGATAACCGCCACCGTACGTGTTTGTGCTTCTTCTACATCTTTTAGCCGGACAGGTCCCATGAATTCCATTTCTTCCTGGAAGGTTTCCGCCATACGCTGGGACATATTGTTGAATACGATCTCTTTCACTTCTTCACTCGCTACCTTCAGCGACAGGCGGAGATCATCGTTTTCCACCTCTCTGATGACACGCTGTATCGCACGGTTATCTAACGTGACGATATCTTCGAACACAAACATCCGCTTTTTGATTTCCTCTGCCAAATCTGGATCCTGAATTTCAAGCGCGTCCAGAATCGTTCGTTCTGTACTTCTGTCCACTCCGTTCAATACTTCCACAACTGCAGGGATACCACCGGTCTGGGTATAATCCTGTGTTCCTGTGGAGGATAGATGCCTTTCCAAAATCTGTTCCACCTGGCTGATGATTTCAGGTGAAGTAGAGTCCATCAATGCAATTCGTTTAGCGATGTCCGCTTGCATTTCCTGTGGCAGTTCAGACAGAACCTGGGCCGATTGAGCGGAATCCAGATAAGACAATACTAATGCAATCGTTTGCGGATGTTCATTTTGGATAAAATTCAAAATTTGAGCAGGATCCGCTTTACGTGCAAAGTCAAAAGGACGAACCTGCAACGAAGAGGTAAGGCGTCCGATGATATTTGCTGCTTCCTGTTCTCCCATAGCTTTTTCCAATACCGTTTTCGCATAGCCCACCCCGCCCTGGGTTATATAATCCTGAGCGAGAGCAATTTGGTGAAATTGCTCGAGGATTTCTTCTTTTTGTTTGGAATTCACTTTTTGCACGGAAGAAATCTCCAGGGTGAGTTTTTCAATTTCTTCCTCTGTCAAATGTTTGTATACTTGCGCGGACACGTCCGGACCAAGAGAAATCAGCAGAATGGCCGCTTTCTGTTTCCCTGTCAGTGCCTGTTTTTTCGGCATGTGTCACTCCCCCTAATCTTCAGCTATCCAGGACCGTAATAATTTCGCGAAATCTTCCGGTTTTTCTCTTGCCATACGCTCGAGTTGTTTGCGTTTAACAGTGCCTTCGGTATCTTTTTCTTCTTCCAGCTCCGGAATGTCATACGCTGCGGTTTCCTGCATGAATTCTTGATAACTGTCTTCATCCTCACCTTGATCCCGATTCCTGCGTAACACTGCCCAGAGCAGTGTAAGGATTACAGCCAGTAATACGCCACCTGCAATATATGCCCAGAGCGGGATACCTGTTGGTGCAGGCTGTTGCTCTTCTGCTCCGTTGAATTCCTGAAACACAATCGAAACATTTTCACCTACAGCCTCTCCTTCATAAGGAGCAGCGACAGAGGTAGCGATGATCGAATCGAGGATAGAGCTGACACTCGCTTCCACCGTCGCTTGTTCCTGCTGGGATAAAAGCTGAACTTCACCGGCATCATCTAATCCTTTTGATGTATCGATCGCCACCTGGATTCCGATATCTCTTATCTTATACGGACTTTCTACAATTTCGCGTTGGATACGGTCGAATTCATTATTGATCGTTTCCTTGACCATTTCATATTCCCCATCATCATTCGCATCTTCCGCGTTATAGGCTGCCGGATCGTCCTCTCCTGCAGGAGCACCGCCAGCCATAGGCGGGTTCCCTGTATAAGTCTCTGTCAGCCGCTCGACGCTTACCGGAAGTCCTTCCATACTGTCAGGATCTACCGGTTCGACCAGTTCTTCTATACGATTCTCTTGAGTGAAATCGATATCAGTGGTAACAGATGCTACTACCTTATCCAACCCGATCATGGTTCCCAGCATCTGCTGAACACGCCGTTGAATGTCCCGTTCAATATCTTTCTTGATGTTCTGCTGCTGGGTATATGTATTTCCGCTGCCAGGAGAATATGAACTTTTTTGATCGAAGTATTCAAAATATTGGTTCATGATGACGATATTATCTGTAGTAAGATTAGGTACTGATTTTGAAACTAAGTTATAAAGACCTTCGAGCTGGTTATCCTTGAATTGATAACCTGGTGATGTATGTAATACGATGGAAGCTGTCGCCTCCTGCTGTTCATCCCCGATAAAAACCGGTTCAGGCGGCTGGTTAATCATTACCTGCGCATCCTTGATTCCCTCGATCCCCTTCATTAAATTCGCCAATTCCGTCTGCATCGTGTCCAATTTAATCATGTCAAATTCATTATCTGTCATTCCCCATGATGTGTTTTCACTGAAGAAAGAATAATCAATGTTTCCACTTTTCGGAAGCCCGGACGCTGCCAAATCTACTAAAAGGCCATCCACTTGCGACTCTGGTACAAGGATGGTCTGTCCACCTTGGGTCAATTCATAATTTACGTTACGGGCATCCAATTCCGTTTTCATTTGACCGATTTCTTGTAACGATAAATTTTGGTAAAGGGGGACCATGTTACTTTTTGAAGATAAGATGCTGATTGCCAAAAGCACAATGACTAAAGCTAATACAGAGCCAATCAAGGTGCTTTTTTGGGCATTTGTACGTTCTTTCCAAAAGTTTGCTATGTTTTCTTTAAAAATAATTATTTTTTTTCTCATAATTGCCCCCATAAAACACACACTTCAAAAGAATACTATAATGTCGAAATGGAATGGAATGCGATTAAACTTGCATTCTCATGATCTCACGATACGATTCGATGACTTTGTTTTGTATTTCTACAGAGGTTTGTAAGGTAACACTCGCTTTTTGTGCAGTAATCATCACATCATGCAAGTCATCGATCTCTCCCTTAGCAAGAGCCTCCGTTTTTCGATCAGAAAGCTTTTGGCTGTGATTCACATTAGCAATTGCCCGCTTCAAATCAGCGGCAAAATCTGCTTGTGCATCACCCGGGGACATATTGAGATTATTTTGAGATTTAGGTACCAGGGTAGATACACCATTGATTGCATTTAAATTGACCATATTAAGTCACCTGCCTTATTTTCCTATTTCCAATGCTTTCATAAGCATTGTTTTAGAGGCGTTGACTGACGTGATATTCGCTTCATAAGAGCGGGTGGCACTCATCAAATCAACCATTTCCCTCAGTGGGTCCACATTGGGAAGTTGGACATACCCATCTTCATTTGCGTCCGGATGATTCGGGTTGTATTCCAGTTTGAAGGGTTCGGAATTGTCTTCTCGTATTTCGCTCACCCGTACACCCTGGCCTGAAGTGGCAGAAGAAGCTTTCGCTTGCTTAAGAAAGGTTCCAAAGTCGTTCTCTCCAGGCTCAAATACTACCTGCTTTCTGCGATAAGGCTTCCAGTTCCCGTCATCATCCAATTCAGCTCTAGTTGTTTCTGCATTGGCGATATTGGATGAAATAGTATCCATCCGCAAACGCTGGGCTGTCAAAGCACTTGCGCTGATATTCATCGAATGAAAGATACTCACGTTATCTGCCTCCTTTGATTACAGTTTCCAGGCTGCGGAATTTTCCGTTCATTCGGTCTACCATGGATTGATAATACAATTGGTTTTTGGCAAGTTCGTTCATCTCTTTATCAATATCGACGTTATTGCCATTGTGGTTATATGTAGTTCCTCTGTCGGTGACAACCTGGTATGGAGTCAGAGCGCCATCCCCGATGGGAAGATGTCTGGGGTGGGTACGAAAGCCTTCGATACTGTTTGTGGTTTGTTCCGCTAAGATGTCTTTGAAGATTACTTTTTTAGCCTTGTATCCTGGAGTGTCGACATTTGCGATATTATTGGAGATGGTCTTATTTTTCTGTGTTGCATAGTTGAGCGAATGTTCCAGAGTCTGCATTGTCCCGCCGAATAACTTCATTTCCTCTACCTCCTGATTAATGGGCATGGCCCCATAACCTACCAACACATTGTAAGAAAATAGCGCCTGGTTGTCTATGCGAATTCGTCATTATGTTACGAAATCTTACAAAAAATGACTATAGGCCTAGTTCTTTTTCCCTCTTTATTAGACAGTGTTTTACATGTGCGCATCTTACTGGGAAATATGTAGCATTTTGGCGAATAATGAACATCTAGCTTTTATTATTACATACTATCCAGGGTAATGGAATCAACTAATTTTTTATTATCAAAAAAGTCTCATGCAGCTGCATGAAACTCCGCTTGTAGAGAAACCATTGGTTTTTCTGCATTTTTTTATACGTTCTTATTCAACCCATTCCTACTCACTTATAACAGAACGGTTAGCCCTTATTTTTATACCAAAAAAAGCTGTCGAGACTCTCCCGACAGCTTTTTTGATTAATTGGTACGTAATTTTTGCAGTTCCAGCAAGAAATTGTTATTCAACACTTTGATATAAGTCCCTTTCATACCGAGGGAGCGAGACTCGATAACACCTGCACTCTCCAGCTTACGAAGAGCGTTGACAATCACCGATCTGGTAATACCGACACGGTCGGCAATTTTACTTGCTACGAGCAGACCTTCATTGCCTTCCAGTTCCTCAAAAATGTGTTCAATAGCTTCCAATTCACTATAGGATAGTGAGCTGATAGCCATTTGCACGACTGCTTTGCTTCTTGCTTCCTGTTCGATTTCTTCTGTCTTCTCGTGAAGAATTTCCATCCCTACAACAGTTGCCCCGTATTCTGCAAGCAATAGGTCATCTTCCTCAAAACTATCGCTGAGACGGCTTAGGATCAATGTTCCCAGACGCTCCCCACCACCAATGATAGGTACAATGGTAGTCAGGCCATTTTCAAATAGCTCTCTGTTCTCTATCGGGAAAGCTGTATACTCACTGTCAATATCAATGTTGGGAGTTGTTTCCTGAATGGTGAACAAGTTTTGCGTATACGCTTCCGGAAACTGACGTTCAGAAAGCATCGCTTTCATACGTTCATTCTCGATTTCCTGTTTGATCGCAAAACCTAACAGCTTACCTCTACGACTTAAAATAAAAATATTGGCCCCAATGACATCACGCAATGTTGCGGACATGTCATTGAAATTGACTGATTTCCCTGTTGTTTTCTGCAACATAGAGTTGATTTTTCTGGCACGTTCTAATAATTGCATTTGTTTTTTCCTCCTAACTGTACTCGCTTCTAAAGGATAAATCGGCTTAAATCTTTGTTTTTCACGATACTGCTTAATTTCTCGTCGACATATTGTGGGGTGATCTTTATCGTATCCATCGTTACATCGGGGGCTTCAAACGATAAATCCTCCAACAGTTTCTCGAGAATCGTATGCAGTCTCCGCGCACCGATATTATCTGTTTCCTGATTAACCTCAAAGGCGATTTCTGCAAGCTTAGTTACAGCTTCGTCAGAAAATTCAACCTTTATACCTTCTGTTTCTAATAATGCACTATATTGTTTCAATAATGCATTGGATGGCTCCGTCAAAATCCGTTTGAAGTCACTAATGGTGAGCTTCTCTAATTCCACCCGGATCGGAAAACGGCCTTGCAGTTCCGGAATGAGGTCAGAAGGTCTGGCCATGTGAAAAGCACCGGCAGCAACGAACAAGATATGATCCGTTTTGACAGGGCCATGCTTTGTCACTACTGTGGAACCTTCCACGATCGGCAGGATGTCGCGCTGCACCCCTTCCCTGGATACATTGGCCTGGTTATCACTTTTAGCTGCCACCTTATCAATTTCGTCGATGAAAATCATACCCGATTGCTCGACCTTCTGAACAGCCTTCTGGGTAACTTCATCCATATCAATCAATTTTTGTGCTTCTTCCTGAGTAAGTACTTTTCTAGCTTCAGAAACAGGAAGCCGTCGCTTTTTCTTTTTCTTCGGCATGAACTGACTCATGGCATCCTGCATATTCATCCCCATTTGTTCCATTCCTGAACCTTGGAGCATATCAAACATCGAAGGCTGCTGTTCTTCGACTTCTACGTTAACCATGTGATCTTCCAGCTCTCCCATAGCAAGCTGCTGGGCAATCCGTTTCCGTTTATTTTCTACTTCAACCTCGTCATCACCCGTCTGTTCCTGGGTATCCTGGTTAGGCTGTTGATTGAAAATCATTTCGAAAGGATTTTTAAAATTCGTCTGCTTCTTTTTTGACGGAACAATGAGTTTGACCAGGCGTTTATTCGCTTGTTCTTCAGCCCGGTCTTTCACTGCTTCCATCTGTTCTTCTTTAACCATTCGGACCGCTGTTTCTGTCAAATCCCGCACCATTGATTCTACATCACGGCCAACATAACCGACTTCGGTGAATTTAGTGGCTTCCACTTTGACAAACGGAGCCCCTACAAGCTTTGCCAGGCGGCGTGCAATCTCTGTTTTTCCGACGCCGGTAGGCCCGATCATCAGAATATTCTTGGGTACGATCTCATCCCTCAGATGATCATCAAGCTGCATCCGCCGGTATCGATTTCTCAATGCTACCGCAACCGACTTCTTTGCATCTTTTTGACCAATGATATATTGATCGAGTCTCTCGACAATTTGTCTTGGGGTCAACTCAAATGACATCCATACCAGCCTCCTTATTCGATGACCTCGAGTGTAATTTGGTCATTCGTGAAAACGCAGATTTCTCCTGCGATCTCTAATGCGGCACGGGCAATTTCTTCAGCACTTTTATCAGAAGAATACCGTTTTAACGCACGCCCAGCACTCAAGGCATAATTACCGCCTGAACCGATAGCCAGAATGCCATCATCCGGTTCAATTACTTCCCCTGTACCGGAGACAAGAAACATAGCGTCCTTGTTCATGACGATCAACATGGCCTCCAGCTTCCTTAATACTTTGTCACTTCGCCACTCTTTGGCTAATTCCACCGCCGCGCGAGCCAGATTTCCATCATACGCTTCCAGGTTTGATTCAAACTTTTCAAATAAAGTGAAGGCATCCGCAACGGACCCGGCAAATCCCGCCAGTACCTGACCTTTGAACAGCCTTCTCACCTTCTTCGCTGTATGTTTCATAACCACCTGATTGCTAAGTGTAACCTGGCCATCCCCGCTCATCGCGCACTGCCCTTTATGGTGGACAGCAAAAATAGTTGTTGCATGAAACTGTTGACTCATCCTATTCTCACCTCTATTTATTTGCTCTCGGGTGACTATCCCTATATATCTTACGTAAATGGTCCTTCGTCACATGAGTATAAATCTGTGTGGATGATAAATTTTCATGACCCAGCAGCTCCTGGACTGCCCGTAAATCTGCACCCTGATTCAACATATGGGTGGCGAAGCTATGCCTTAACTTGTGTGGATGGATGTTTACGGTCATGGCTGCTTTTTCCACCATTTTATCCAGGATAAGACGTACACCTCGATCGGATAGTGTGCCTCCTTTCGCATTGAGAAAAAGGTGATCCGGCTTTTTGTCACTATTTCTAAGAAGCCTGGAGCGGCCATCCTCGATGTACATCTTCATCGCTTTAGCAGCGAATTGACCAAATGGGACATACCTTTCCTTCCGGCCCTTACCTTTCACCAGGATGGTACCGATTGTGAAATTTATATCTTCCACTTTGGTGCCTACACATTCACTGACACGGATTCCTGTACCATACATTAACTCAAGCAAAGCTTGATTACGTTGTCCAAGCGGAGTAGACAAGTCGTTCACAGAAAATAACCGCTCCAATTCTTCTTCATAAAAGAATTCTGGAATCGGCTTTCCTTCCTTCGGTAAGGATACGTTGATGAATGGATTATGGTTCACTTTCCCTTCACGTTCAAGAAAACGATAGAACGACCGCATGCAGGACAGCTTACGAGAAACGCTTCTCCTGGAAAGCTTCTGCTGGTACAACCGGGTCAGAAATATGCGGATCAAAGGGTAATCTACGTCTCTGATACTGGGTATCCCTTCTGTTTGCATAAAAAGAAAAAATGCCTCTACATCTTTTTCATAGTGTTTGATGGTTAGTGAAGATGCATTTTTTTCAATTTGCAGGTATTCCAGATAAAGAACTTTTTCTGTTTGTAAATCGTCCATATATCCACCTCTTCAAGGCGTTTAAATTTTAACACAATTCAATCAATTTACGCAATCCTTTTAACTAAATTGTAACAAAATTCTGAATTGTTTCTAATGCCCGATTAGCATATGCATCATTTCTTTCTTTCTTATTCTTTATTTTATTCTCGAGAGGTTTGATCAAACCAAAGTTAGCATTCATCGGCTGAAAGTGTTTTGGGCTGGTTGTCGTTATATAGTTTGCCATACTTCCCATCATCGTTTCATGGGGAAGAACAACCGGCTCTTTTCCTTGCAGCAGGCGTGCTGCATTGATGCCTGCGATCAATCCGGCTGCAGCTGATTCTACATAGCCTTCCACTCCGGTCATCTGACCAGCAAAGAACAGGTCGTCTCTATCTTTGTATTGATAGGTCGCTTTTAGTAAATTAGGTGAATTGATAAATGTATTGCGATGCATGACACCATAACGTACGATTTCAGCGTTCTCCAGGCCAGGTATTAAACGGAAAACTTCTTTTTGCGGCCCCCATTTCAAATGGGTTTGAAAACCTACCATATTATATAAAGTCCCCGCAGAATCATCCTGGCGTAATTGAACGACCGCATATGGAGTTTTTCCTGTTTTAGGGTCTTCTAAACCTACAGGCTTTAACGGCCCGAATGTCATTGTCTTTTTACCACGCTGAGCCATTACCTCGATTGGCATACAGCCTTCAAAAAAAATTTCCTTCTCGAACTCCTTCAACGGAACGGTCTCGGCTGAGATCAATGCCTCGTAGAAACGATTGAACTCTTCTTCGGTCATGGGGCAGTTGAGATAAGCGGCTTCTCCCTTATCGTACCGTGACTTTAAGTAGACTTTGTCCATATCGATGGAATCCTTTTCTATGATTGGTGCCGCAGCGTCATAAAAATATAAGTATTCTTCTCCTGTCATTTCCTTCAGATGAGTGGATAGTGATTCTGAAGTCAATGGTCCGGTGGCTACGATTACAGGTCCGTCTACAGGGATCTCCCCAATTTCTTCATTATATACGGTTACGTTCGGGTGATTTTTTACATGCTCTGTTACAAATCCTGCAAATTCATGGCGATCGACCGCCAACGCTCCACCTGCTGGAACCTGGGACTGATCGGCAGCTTGTATGATAATGGAATCTAATGTACGCATTTCTTCTTTAATGACCCCTACTGCATTGGTAAGGGAATTGGCACGAAGCGAATTACTGCAAACGAGCTCCGCAAATTTATCAGTATGGTGGGCCGGTGTCTGTTTAGAAGGTCTCATTTCATATAAATGTACTTGTATCCCCCGTTTCGCCAACTGCCAGGAAGCTTCACTACCAGCCAGACCAGCTCCGATCACGGTTACATGTTGTGCGCTCATCAGGCATGCTCCTTTCAAAATCGTGTCAAGTATATCTACTTACCATTCGGTAATTATATCGATACGGTCTGAAAGTGTCAATAAATTTTTTCACTCCTATCATACATAACAAAAAGAAAAAGCAAGCGCAAATTTCGCGCTTACTTTTGGGCCTCTTCTTTATAATCACATTCGGTACACTGAATTTGTACCCCTTTTTTCGATTTCTTCTCAACCAGGAGTGAGCTGCACTTTGGACAAGGTCTGCTGATCGGCTTATCCCACGATATGAAATCACATTCAGGATAACGGTCACAGCCGTAGAATGTCCGGCGCTTTTTACTCTTTCGCTCCACCACTTCCCCTTCTTTACATTTCGGGCAGGTGACACCAACTTTCTTAAGGATCGGTTTTGTATTTCTGCAGTCAGGAAAGTTTGAGCAAGCCAAAAACTTTCCATAACGGCCCATTTTGTAGACCATTTCATGCCCGCAATTTTCACAACTCACACCTGCGGGTTCATCTTTGATTTCGACTTTCTCCATTTCTTGTTCTGCTTTTTCTAAATGTGGTTCAAAACCTTTGTAAAAATCATCGATGATCCTTACCCATTCTACTTTTCCTTCTTCAACAGCATCGAGATCTTCTTCCATTTTTGCGGTGAAGTCCACATTTATAATTTCAGGAAAGTATTGTTCAATTGACTCATGTACAATACTTCCAAGTTCAGTCGGTACAAACCGTTTATTATCGAGCGCGACATAGCCCCTCCGCTGAATCGTATCCAATGTAGGAGCATAGGTGGAAGGTCTTCCGATTCCTAATTCTTCCAAGGTTTTAACCAATCGCGCTTCTGTATATCGAGGAGGCGGCTGGGTAAAGTGCTGATTAGGTTCAATCGCATCCGCTTTTACGGTCATTCCCTCTTCCAGTTCAGGAAGCATTTTATCTTCTTCCTTTTTATTATCATCGTTTCCTTCGATATATACTTTCATGAATCCTTTGAATTTCACTTTTGAGCCTGTGGCACGAAATTCGACACCCTGATTGGTCATATGCACTGTCATGGTGTCCATCACTGCCGGGGCCATTTGGCTGGCAATGAAGCGATCCCAGATTAATTTGTACAGGCGATATTGATCGCGGGATAAGATGCTTTTCATTGCTTTAGGATCCCGGTTGGCAGAGGTAGGACGGATTGCTTCGTGAGCATCCTGAGCGCCTTCCTTTTGTTTCTTTTTCTTATTGCCACCGAGAAATTCCTTACCGAACTGACCTTCGATGTAGCTTTGGGCCTCACCTTTTGCGGAGTCTGACAGACGTGTAGAATCGGTACGCATATACGTGATCAGACCAACAGTTCCCTCTTTCTTTCCTAAATCGATCCCTTCATATAGCTGCTGGGCGATCATCATTGTCTTCTTCGCCCGGAAGTTAAGCTTACGGGCTGCTTCCTGTTGCAAGGATGAGGTAGTAAATGGGACAGAAGGATTTCTCTTACGTTCCCGTTTATTGACTTTGTCGATTCGGAATTCCTTCCCCTTCATCTTATTCAAGATGTTATCGACATCATCTTTCGTTTTTAATTCTTGTTTTTTTCCATCGATTCCATAAAAAGCACCCGGGAATTTTTCTTTCCCCTTCAGGAAGGTGCCATCTATTGACCAATATTCTTCAGGCTTGAAATTATTGATTTCATTTTCACGATCAATGATTAAACGGACGGCTACCGATTGTACACGGCCGGCACTAAGCCCTTTTTTAACTTTCTTCCATAGAATAGGACTGATATTATATCCCACCAGCCTATCCAGGATACGCCTTGCCTGTTGGGCATCGACGCGGTCCATGTCAATGGTTCTCGGATTCTTGAATGAATTCTTGACTGCGTCTTTAGTGATCTCATTAAAGACTACCCGGCATTCTGATTTATCATCAATATCTAAGCTATGCGCTAAGTGCCACGCGATTGCCTCTCCTTCTCTATCGGGGTCGGCTGCGAGATAAACGCGCTTCGCTTTTTTTGCTGCGGTTTTCAATTCTTTCAGTACGGGACCTTTCCCGCGTATCGTAATATATTTAGGTTCATATTCTTTGTCGACATCTACACCCATTTGACTTTTAGGCAAGTCACGGACATGTCCAAGTGAAGCCTTTACTTTATACTTTTTCCCTAAGTATTTTTCGATAGTCTTGGCTTTTGCGGGTGATTCGACGATAACTAGATAATCTGCCATAACTGTTCCTCCCATAGAGGTGTGTGCACCTTATGCATATTTCATTGATAAACTTTCCCTATTATTAAATACTTTCTTTTCATTTGTCAAACTTCATTGGTCAGAATTTTTTCAAAACAAAGAGATAATAAATAACATTTGTCAATTTTCGACAATGTAAGAGGTGCTATTCCGGCCAGGAATCCATAATATCTTGGGCATTTAGAACCATTTTAGCACCTTCCTGGATCATATGGTTGCATCCCTCACTGTTCTCTTGCAAAAGAGAACCCGGAAATGCGAAAACTTCCCTGCCTTGCTCCAGTGCCTGATCCACGGTGATCAAAGACCCGCTCCTCGCCTTCGCTTCCACCACAAGGGTAGCTTCCGTCAATCCACTAACGATACGATTCCGCTCAGGAAAATGGTACCTTTGAGGTCGAATATCAGGTGCGTATTCGGAAATGACCAGATGGTTTTCTGCCATTTGTTGAAATAAAGATATGTTGTGTTTCGGGTAAATATGATGGAAACCCGATCCTATGACTCCAACTGTTGTACCATGATAGCGTATAGCCAACAGGTGTGCAAACCTATCTATCCCAACCGCAAGTCCGCTTACTATTACCCACCCCGCCTTAATAAGCGGGGCAAGAACCCTGTCCATTGCCGGAAATGCTGATTCCGTCGGTTTTCTTGTCCCGACCACGCTCAAACCAGGTCGATGACTGAGCAGTGCCCGATTTCCAGCCAGGTACAGGACTAATGGAGGATCTGGTATATTTTTTAACAGCGTCGGGTAGTCCTTGTCTAATATCGTCATTATGGAGAATTCTTTCATAAATTGTTCAATCTTATACCTATTATTCTCAGAATGGAGCTGATGATGGAAGGCAGTTGCACGTTTCAAGGGGATAGCGTAGCTGGTAGAAATGTTTTGAGGAGACAGGGTGAAAATAGTAGTTAAACTGGGATCTTGCTGAAGAATTTTACGAAGTAAAGGTCGGCTGGCGTGGGGGTTATTGTGAAGAAAAATCAACAATTTTCGAGTTTCATCCAATCAGAACCACTCCTTTTTTCCATTAGAAATAAGATCGTGCACGGAGCTGCCATGCACGATCTTGGTTAATTACCTAGCTTTTAATGCGTTTTACACTTGTCATAAAGTCCATTCTCTTTAAGCACTTCAATCAATGTTTCTCCCATTACGGATGGTGTTTCTGCTACTTGGATACCGCATTCATTCATGACACGAATCTTTTCGTCAGCAGTACCTTTACCGCCGGAAATAATAGCACCGGCATGGCCCATACGCTTTCCTGGAGGTGCAGTACGACCACCAATGAAGCCGACCACAGGTTTGGTCATGTTGCTTTTAACCCATTCTGCCGCTTCTTCTTCTGCAGTACCTCCGATTTCACCGATCATGATGACTGCTTCTGTGTCATCATCTTCGTTGAACGCATGCAGAACATCAATAAAGTCTGTTCCATTTACTGGATCTCCACCAATACCTACGGCTGTAGACTGGCCAACTCCTGCTTCTGAAAGCTGATGTACTGCCTCATAGGTCAAGGTACCAGAACGGGAAACAACCCCGACATGTCCTTTTTTATGAATGTAACCTGGCATGATACCAATTTTACATTCCTCTGGAGTAATGACACCAGGACAGTTTGGCCCTACTAAGCGTGTCTTTTTCCCTTCCATATAACGTTTCACTTTGACCATGTCAAGTACAGGAATATGCTCTGTGATACAGATAGCTAAATCCATTTCAGCATCTGTCGCTTCCATGATGGCATCCGCTGCGAAAGGTGCAGGGACGTAAATGACAGAAGCATTGGCACCAGTCTTTTCAACTGCTTCAGAAACGGTATCGAATACAGGGACACCTTCAACCTCTGTGCCGCCTTTGCCTGGTGTGACACCACCTACGATTTTCGTACCGTACTCCAGCATTTGCTTCGTATGGAAAAGGGCTGTTGAACCTGTAATTCCTTGTACGATTACTTTTGTGTCTTTATTAACATATACACTCATCTGATTCCCCGCCTTTCTACTTCACTAGTTCTACTATTTTTTGTGCACCGTCTGCCATTGAATCCGCGGAAGTGATGTTCAAACCGGATTCATCAAGAATTTTCTTACCTTGCTCGACATTCGTACCTTCCAAACGAACAACCAATGGAAGTGTCAATCCGATCTGTTTTGTAGCTTCTACAACACCCTCAGCAATGACATCACACTTCATGATACCGCCAAAGATATTGACGAAAATTCCTTTGACATGTTCGTCAGACAAGATGATTTTGAATGCTTCGGTTACCTTTTCCGTAGTGGCTCCGCCCCCTACATCAAGGAAGTTGGCAGGATCGCCGCCATAGTGTTTGATGGTGTCCATCGTAGCCATCGCAAGACCAGCACCATTGACCATACAGCCGATATTACCATCAAGCGCAATATAGCTGAGATCATATTTGGATGCTTCCACTTCTTTCGGGTCTTCTTCATCCAGATCGCGAAGTTCCTGGATGTCTTTTTGACGATAAAGGGCATTGTCGTCAAAGTTCAACTTAGCATCTAGCGCCATGACATTTCCGTCACCAGTTGTAACCAGTGGGTTGATTTCAGCGATAGAACAATCTTTTTCGACAAATACTTTGTATAGTCCCATCATAAATTTAACAGCTTTTGAAATTTGCTCTTTCGGAATATTGATATTAAATGCCAGACGACGTGCCTGGAATGGAGTCAATCCGACTACCGGATCAATGACTTCTTTAAATATTTTTTCAGGAGTTGCAGCAGCTACTTCCTCGATTTCCGTACCGCCTTCTTCAGACGCCATCATCGTTACACGGCTGGTAGCACGGTCAAGTACGAGCCCGACATAATACTCACTTTTAATGTCGCACCCTTCTTCGATCAGTAAGCGCTTTACTTCCTTGCCCTCTGGCCCGGTTTGATGAGTGACGAGCGTTTTACCGAGGATTTCATCGGCATATGTACGCACTTCATCAGCATTTTTAGCGATCTTGACACCGCCGGCTTTACCGCGGCCTCCCGCATGGATTTGTGCTTTCACAACTGTGACACCAGAACCTAATTTTTCAGCTGCTTCAACAGCTTCATCTACGGTATATGCCACATGACCATTTGGTACAGAAACGCCAAATTCGCGTAGAATGTCTTTCCCTTGATACTCGTGAATGTTCATGTTCCATCCTCCCATCATTTTAACTGCATTACCATTGTATAAAAAAACGTCGGGAATTGTCCACAGTAAGCGTCGGGAACTTGTCGAAAAAGTGACATACACGGCGTTGAAAAGACTATAATATGATTATGTTAACTTAATTTCTCCTATAGTTGAGTCCGTTACCATGAGAGGAATGGGATGGTCCGGGAAACAACTCACTTTCCTGCGGGGGACCTGGCAAGCTTCCTCGGGCTAAAGCCCTGCGGGATCTCGCCTAGACCCTTCTCCCGCGGGAGATTCCTGTGGGATTCAATAGAGGGGTCCTTGTATTAAAAAAAGCCCTCCGTTATGATGCATTTGTACAACCAAATACAAACATCAAAAGGAGGACTTCCCATTGAATTCT
>NZ_FNQR01000014.1 GCF_900107755.1 Thalassobacillus cyri
ATGTTTGCACTGCTAAAGTGCGTTGTTTTATTTCCTCATATAATGAAGAAATTAATTTGACGTACTGGTTGGTTCGTTCAGTTTTCAAAGATCAATTTTTGAGCCTGTCTTTTATCGACAGTAATAGAATTATAGCACATTATCGAAGAAAATGTCAATAGTATAATAGATATTTTCTTCAAAGGGCTTTGTTTGAAAAACTTTCGCTCAAGAAGCGACAAAACCTATATTACAGATTTTCTTTTTGATTGTCAACACTATATATGAATTTTTTAAGATAGTCTCATAAAAGCAAATGGAGCTGTCCTTCTGTTGTGTAGGACAACTCCATGCATTTATTATGCAGCCGTAACATAATAGATGTTTTTCTTTCTTTTCTTCCGGAAGATATTTGCTGCGATTCTTGCTCCTCGGAAATCATCGCTTATGACAAGTACGTCTTTTGGGCAATCAAAATGTTCCTTGAGTGCCCGCGGCAAGTAACTAAGCGGAATATTTTCTGCACCCGGATAAGGCGAACGGTGGGCAGAAATATAATCCCGGATATCTATAACACAGAAACGCTCATCTATGACAACTGGTTGTTCGATTTTTTTAAGTTTCCATCTAGGAACAGCATACCGAGTGACAACCACAATTGTCAGACTTATAACTAACGCAATCAATAATTCCACTTTCCATTACCCCTTCTATCTATTTAGGTTGGGTTTCCCCGTCCCAGTTCATCATACCGCCTTCTAAGTTGCGCACCTTGAATCCCTGTTGATCCAAGTACTGGGCAGCGTTCATACTGCGTCCACCAGAACGGCAAACCATAATATATTCCTGATCTTTATCTAAATTATTTGCAGCTTCTGGAATATCCCCTAAACGAATGTGTTTTGCTTGCGGGATCATTCCTTGCGCTACCTCATCATCTTCTCGAACATCGATGATTTGGACATCTTTATTTTCTTTTATCATATCTTGCACTTCTTCAGGTTTATATTCATGAATAGCCATCTTGCATTCCTCCTTAAGAACTTTTACCTTCACTAATTTTAAGCAATTTTTTCATAATGTCAAGGGATAGGTACCGGGGTATGAAAAGCTTATTCATTTATACTATATCTCATTTACTTATAAATTAAACAAATATAGCTGAGCGAACCATTAATAGGCTGCTCAGCTATATAATTAATTAGCCACGATATTAACAAGTTTCCCTGGAATAGCGATTACTTTTCTGACTGTCTTCCCTTCCAGCCACTCTTGGATCTTTTCATGCTCAATTGCTTGTTTTTCCAAATCTTCTTTGGAGGCTTCTTTTGAAACTGTCATCTTGGCACGCACTTTGCCCATTACCTGAATAACAATCTCTACTTCATCTTCAACTAATTTAGACTCATCATAAGCCGGCCATTCTTGATAAGCAATTGTACCTTTATTGCCTAATTTGTCCCATAACTCCTCTGCCAGGTGTGGTGCTACAGGTGAAAGAATTTTCACAAAACCTTCTATATATTCTTTTGGCAATACTTCTGCTTTGTAACCTTCATTAACAAACACCATCATCTGGGAAATCCCTGTGTTAAAACGGAGTTCTTCAAAGTTTTCGGTCACTTTTTTGACTGTTTCATGATAGACCTTTTCCAGTGTCTTATCTGACCTGTCTGTCACCTTTTCGGATAATTTCTCACCATCAGCAATGATTAGACGGTAAATACGATCAAGGAATCGGCGTGCGCCATCCAATCCATTAGTCGACCAGGCTACAGAGGCATCAAGTGGTCCCATGAACATTTCATATAAACGAAGGGTATCTGCTCCATGGGAATCTACGATATCATCCGGGTTAACAACATTACCTTTAGACTTACTCATTTTTTCGTTATTTTCCCCAAGTATCATCCCTTGGTTAAATAATTTCTGGAATGGTTCTTTGGTAGGAACGACACCAACATCATATAAAACCTTATGCCAGAAACGGGCATACAATAAATGTAATACAGCGTGCTCTGCTCCTCCAATGTAGATATCGACAGGCAGCCATTTCTTTAGTTTATCGTAGTCGGCCAGTTTCTCATCATTTTGTGGATCAATATAGCGTAGGTAATACCAACAGCTTCCTGCCCATTGTGGCATGGTATTTGTTTCCCGTCGGCCTTTCATTCCTGTTTCCGGATCTGTTACATGAACCCAATTATCAATATTAGCTAATGGGGACTCTCCTGTACCAGACGGCTTGATTTCTGTCGTTTTCGGCAATACCAACGGGAGTTCCTGTTCGGGTACAGGGGACATGGAGCCATCTTCCCAATGGATCATCGGAATCGGTTCACCCCAGTATCGCTGACGACTGAATAACCAGTCGCGTAGACGATAGGTCGTCTTCTTCTCCCCTTTACCGTTTTCAACAAGCCAATCGATCGCTTTTTGAATGGCTTCTTCTTTATCAAGCCCATTCAACATACCGGAGTTGATGTGTTTGCCATCCCCAGTATAAGCTTCTTTATCAAGATCCCCACCTTCAACCACGGCTATAATCGGTAAGTCATATTTTTGTGCGAATTCATAATCACGTTCATCATGAGCTGGCACGGCCATGATCGCGCCACTTCCATAAGTCATCAGGACATAGTCTGCCACCCAGATCGGTACCTTGTTGCCATTGATTGGATTGACTGCGTATGTTCCTGTAAATACACCGGTTTTATCTTTAGCAAGATCGGTACGTTCCAAATCACTTTTTGCTTTTGCAGTTTGCAAATATTCATCTACTTCAGTTTTTTGAGCATCTGTAACAATTTTTTCTACAAGTGGATGCTCAGGAGCAAGCACCGCATACGTAGCTCCATATAGTGTATCCGGCCGTGTGGTGAATACTTCGAAGCTTTCGTCGTAGCCATCAATATCAAAAATTACTTCCGCTCCTTCTGACTTTCCAATCCAGTTGCGTTGCATATCTTTAATGCTTTCCGGCCAATCGAGCTCTTCTAAATCCTCGAGGAGACGATCCGCATACTCCGTAATTTTAAGCATCCACTGCTTCATCGGACGTCTTTCCACAGGATGGCCGCCACGTTCGCTTTTTCCATCGATTACTTCCTCATTGGCTAAAACTGTACCAAGGGCAGGACACCAGTTGACCGGCACCTCATCCACATAAGCCAACCCTTTTTCATATAGCTTAAGGAAAATCCACTGGGTCCATTTATAATAATCCGGATCAGTAGTATTGACTTCACGGTCCCAATCATAAGAAAACCCTAATGATTTAATTTGACGGCGAAAATTATCGATATTCTGTTTCGTAAATTCAGCTGGATCATTTCCAGTATCAAGGGCATATTGTTCAGCAGGAAGTCCGAATGCATCCCACCCGATTGGATGGAGTACTTCATATCCTTGCATCCTTTTCATACGGGAAACAATGTCTGTCGCCGTATACCCTTCCGGATGGCCGACATGCAGTCCTGCTCCCGAAGGATAAGGAAACATGTCAAGTGCATAGAATTTCTTTTTATCGGATGAAGCATCAGTCTGGAAAGTCTTTTCACTGTACCAGTAGTCCTGCCACTTCTGTTCAATTTTCTTATGGTTAAAAGCCATAGCCTTTCCTCCATTCTCTTTTTAGATATAAAAAAGCCTCTCATCCCATAACTGGGACGAGAAGCTTGTATTCCCGCGGTACCACCCAAATTGACGTATAACACGTCCTCTTCAGCATCGGTAACGGCGATGAGCCGACAAAAGCTACTTGCATTCACTTCTGCAACATCCAAGGCGAGTTCATCAGTTACAAGGCCAGCTTACACCTGCCGCTGACTCTCTGAATTTCTTGCAGGCTGATTACTATTCCTCTTCCAAGTCGTTGTATGAATATATCTATCCGTATCTTAATGAAACGTGCGGGCTTTGTCAAGCAATGGCAAAAGGAGTCACGTAGCGATATCCCTTTTTGTAAAGGAAAAATGGCTGACTAACAAAAATACAATCAAATAGAGCATCAATACCGTTACAGAAAACAGCGGGCTGATTCCTTCTATCATTGGATTAGGCTGTAAATATTGGCTAAAGTCCGTATGTGTGAAAAGATAAAACTTGACAAAAGCATATTCTTGAAACAAGAATACCAGTTGCTGACCGGTAAACATAAGGAAAATCGATAATCCAATGGCTAAAGCGTTGGAACGGGACAGGGTGCCAATCATAAAAGCGAATGAAGTCATGATGATCATATTTACAAAAGCAAGACCATATAAACGAAGGGATTCAATCCAAACCGACTGTTCCACAATGTTATCGCCAACCATTGTGAGCAATACACCATCACCTCTTTCAAGAAACATCATCCCTCCAATAATGGCCGCAAGATAGGTAATGAGCGCTAACGTAAGAGAAAATAATAATGTAGTGAAGTATTTTGCCCACAATATTTTCCCTCTTTTTACAGGACGAATCGTCAATAATTTGATCGTTCCCCACGTAAACTCTGAAGCGACAATACCAGAGGCGATAATGACTGTGAATAACACCGCAAATGTAATATTGCTTTTGGAATCCAGTAGATATTGAGTAAAGCCGGTATGTTTGGGAGGAGGGATATCTTCCTCAAGACGGTGCTGAGCAATAGCCACCTGATCTTGATAATATATTTTTTCCTCCATATTTTCCGATTGAGCTGCTTGCTGTTCATATACGTTCATTTGCTGGCTGACTTGTTCCTCCCATGGCATGGACTGACTTTGTTGATTATTACTCCAGCTGCTCACAAAAGCAAACAAAAATACAGCTCCCATTAAGATGGCAATAAGAATATAAGTGCTGTTCCTTTTGAAAATTTTCATCCACTCATTTCGAATGAGACGGCTCATTTCAAACAATTTGTTCCCCTCCTGTCATTTCTAAGAATTCTTCTTCCAGGGTTTTTTTATGAGGAATGATTTCATAAACATCGATTCCGTTTTCTATGAACGTACGATTGATTTGCGCTGCCTGTTCTTTTTCCAGGTTAATCATTAAGCGGTCATCCATTATTTCTACTTCGATATCCTCATCATTATCTTTTACTATTTGCCATGCTTTCTCTTTATCGGATACTTTGAAAAGAAAGACTTTTCGTTTGTCCTGGTCACTCCCCTGTACAGACCGTATGCTGATTAACTTGCCTTGCTGGATGATTGCGATACGGTCGCACATCAATTCGATTTCTGAAAGCAAGTGACTGGATACTAAAACAGACACACCATCTTCAGCCGCTATTTTTCTTAAATACATGCGGAATTCTCTTATTCCTGCAGGGTCAAGCCCATTTGTCGGTTCATCAAGTATCAAAAACTTAGGCTTATGAAGAATAGCTTGGGCAAGGCCTAACCGCTGCCTCATTCCAAGAGAATAAGCTTGTACTTTATCATGAATTCTTGACTCTAAACCGACTTGCTTCACTACTTCTTTAATACGCTCTTTGGAAATATTGCCTTGCAAACGGGCAAAGTGGACCAGGTTTTGATAACCAGACATGAATTTGTACATTTCAGGATTTTCGACAATTGCACCGACCTGAGAGATGCTTTTTGTATAATTTTTGTTAAGATGATACCCATCAATGATTACTTCACCGGAGGTTGCCTTCATTAAGCCCACCATCATCCGAATCGTTGTTGTTTTTCCTGCTCCGTTGGGTCCTAAAAACCCAGTTACCTGCCCAGGGTAAAGATCTAAACTCAAGTCATCGATAATTGTTTTACTACCGATTTTCTTCGTTAAGTTTTTCAGTTGGACAACCGGTTGCTCATTCATATTTAGTTCTCCCTTCATATAATTGCTTCATCCAATCTACGACACTGATTTGATATTCCATTCGGATGTCCTCTGTAGACTGTTGTCCCAGAATCTTTCCTTTTCTTAATACGATCACTTCATCAAGTAAAGCCTCGATTTCATTAATTTCATGGGTAGTGATAATCAGGGTCTGGCTTTGTAAATCGATATATTGAATCATACCCTGGACAATCGAAGTGCGCACCATCGGGTCAAGCCCTGAAAAAGGTTCGTCCAGGAGAATATATGGTGCATTCCTGGCAAGAGTGACTGCCATCTTTACTCTTCCCCTATTCCCTTTGGAGAGATGTTTGATTTTTTCGTCACCTTCTATATGCATTAACCTGAGGATGTCCCTCGCTTTCTCTCGATGGAAATCTTGAAACTGACTTTCATAGAAGTCCACCAGCTGGTTCACCGTGAAAAAAGGATAGAATTGATCGATATCCGACATATAGGCTACCTTCGTACTTATTTTGCGATCTGCGTGCTTTTCATCAATAAGTACTTCTCCATTAGTCGGCTGCAGCAACCCGGCTATCAGCTTAAGCATCGTTGACTTTCCACTCCCATTTTCCCCAATGACTCCAATAATCTTCCCTATTGGAAAGGAAACATCTATGTCATCTAAAGCCTTTTTCAACAAATACTTTTTTGATACATGCTGCAATTCAATCATCGTTTTCCTTCCTTTCCTCCTGGTACTGCGATAGTCCTTCGACCATTTCATCTACAGTGAACCCCAGTTTGCCCATGTCTTGAACAAAGGCTTCTATATACAACTGTTTCATTTCCGTGCGGAGTTCTTGAAGACGCTCCAGATTTTCTGTGACGAAAGTACCTTGCCCTCGTTTTGTTTCTACGATTCCTAAATGCTCCATCTCTCTATAGACGCGTTGCATCGTATTCGCATTCACTCCTGTCTCTACTGCAAACTCTCTTACGGATGGTAATTTATCTCCTGCAGTGCGATCACCTCGGATGATTTCACTGGAAACTTTATCGATCAACTGCTGATAGATAGGTTTATCCGGCTTGAATTCCATCACCATGACTTACACCTCTACCTTTCGATCCATCAAAACAATGCTGAGGATGTATAAAACAGTAATCGCCAGTACCCAGGCCACTATCTCGCCCAGCACGACAGGAATTCCTCCAGGCATACCTCCATGAACAGTCACTCCAAACACACTTAACAGGTCACTAGAAACACTTTCTATATTAATGTTTATATATCCCCATCCGACTATCTGTTCATAAAAAGCTGAAGAACGAATTGTGGAAGTGATTCCAGTAATAGCTACAAATAAAATAATAGAAATGACGATACTGAGACCGCCGAGATACGTTTTCAATACCTGATGGATGACCCATAAGAACAACAGCAATACCGCCAGTAATAATGCCTGTCCAATAATAAACATAGTTGCGATAACGACCACCAGGAATAATTCACCGAACGTCAAAACTACCCATTGCTTGGCAGTTAATACAGTTATTAAACCAAATATCGTCATCGAAACCACCATGAATAATAAGGACTGGAGAAACTTCACTCCGACGAGTATGGCTGCTGATTGCGGATTATGAAGAAACAATTGCAACTGGTCTGCTTCCCGGTTCAAACTGTAAATGACCAGTGCCGCTAAAATGAACATATGGAGTACGAGTACTACTCCGGTTATCATAAACAATCTAGCCTCTTGTAAGGAACCAGACACACCGATTGCAAACACTAAACCTACAATCAATACTACGAAGTAATAAACTTTCATTAATGCCCATTCTTTTTTCCATAAGCCTATAAAAGCTTTCCCTATCACAGAAACCATCCCTTTTCGCATTAGTGTACTAGTTAAATAGTACACTAATACAAAATTGGAAGCAATAGCATTTAAGTAAAAAGCTCCCGCTAGTGGGATGAACATGATCAGTGAGATCCCGCAAAGCGAAACCTGAGGAAGCTCACCGCACGCCCATGGAAAACGAGTGATTTCCCGGACCTCCAGAGACTCTCAACCGTACCAGAAACAGGTTCTCTCGAAACTGAGTCTTTAATTAAAGGGAGCTTAATTGTAAAATCCAGTATGAGATTTAATAAAGCTAAGCACAAAAAAACGGCCGGAGCGGCCGTTCTTAACTTACCGATGTTCCAGGTCATTTTCATCAAGGATCATATCATTCAGACATTGACTGACTTGCAGATGCAGCCGATGCAATTGATCCTTTTGCTGATGGTTGGAACTATGCATCAATTTATCAATTTCCATTTCTGTCTGTTCCAAGCTTTGTTGTGCTTCCGTATAACTGGCTGTCAGCGGATAGCCATTCTGGTTGGCAAGAGACAATTCGTATTTCGCTTGCTCTAACCTCTGTTCAGCCTCCTGGATCATCATTTCGATCGACGCTCTCGTCGCCATAGCAATCACCTCACCCATTAGCTTGGTTAAAAGTTGTTTTTTCATACGTGGATATTGGTAGTAGCTTCGATCAATGCTAAAATTGATTATCATTAATTTTCAGGAAAGAGGAATTAGAATGATATTAAAAAAGGTACTTGCTTTTGCTCATGACTTAATGAAGTCAGCCATCAGGGCAGGCGATACTGCTGTGGATGCTACTTGCGGAAACGGCCATGACACACAGCTTTTGAGCAAGCTGGTCGGTGAAACAGGACATGTTTATGGTTTCGATATACAGGAATCAGCTATCACCAATACACGAGCTAAATTGACAGACACCCAACTGGAACAGGTTACACTCATTCAAGACAGTCATAAAAAAATCGGAACATATATAAAAAAAGAGCACATTACCTCCTTGAAAGCAGCGATTTTCAACCTTGGCTATTTGCCAGGGAGCGACAAGTCCATTGTCACTACCCCGGGCTCAACATTGTCTGCCATAGAACAACTGCTTGATCTTCTTCAGCCCGAAGGCGTAATCGTATTAGTGGTTTATCACGGTCACCCTGGAGGCACGGAAGAAAAAGACCAGCTGTTAGAATACGTGCAAAACTTAGACCAGCATTCATTCCATGTACTGCAATATGGATTCATCAATCAGAGAAATGCCCCACCGTTTATACTGGCAATTGAAAAACGAAAATAAAAACCCGGATAGTCGCTTACAGCGATTTTCCGGGTTTCAACATATGATATACCTTTGTATTATAATGAAAAAACTTCGCCTTCCTACCACTGACTTTTAATAAGTCACGCACAAATGTCTTTGCATTTTGCAGTCTGCTCACCTTTCTATCAGCAAGATACATCCCGACCAATCCTTCCTGAATCATCTCATGAAACTCAGGATCAGGCAGCAGTTTAGTCCTTGCTTTTGTTTCTTTCACAAAATATACAAAGCGCTGTCTCATTTCCTCGTCAGTTTCGTAATAGGAACAGAAATTGAGGTCACCTTCCATTTCATCCTCCTGCTGGTCAATATAATAATCCAGTAAAATATGCAGACCTTGTAAAAAAGGAAAATAACTTTCAGCCACTTTTTTGGCAAGAACTCCATTCATTTTCCCGCCTAGTGTGTAAGAAACGAGACAAAAGATTCCAAGTGTCGATCCAGTACAAGCAGAAAACTCATACCACTTCAGGTGTTTTCCAGCCTCATATTGCGAGAACCATGTCTGCAGCCTTGGAACCCTCTCTTCCTCCACCACGTGTTTATGTACTTGCAAATCATTATATAAGTTCCCTAACTGGACGACCTGCGGATGAGCTACTTGATAATCCTTCGGTTTAGTCAATACTTGCTGGCATGTTTGTACAAGCGATTCAAGATAACCGCCATCATTTTGATCTTCCCGGAACTGATAATAATTTTTCACAGGATTTCCTGGGGTCAATGCATCGGTCATTGCTTGATGAAGCATGCGGAAATCTTTCGGATCCATCGAAGTGCTGCGGTCACAAAGGTTGTCCAAATAATCACTGATGGTTTGATAGGCTACAATGAATTTAATTGCTTGTTTCCACTGATCTGCAGCTAACAAGCTGTAAATCGATCCGCCCTCACAATGAAATGTCTTTGCGGCAATACTTGCTAATGCCTGTTTACGCAGTTCCTGGTTCGGGATTGCTTTCGCTTTTGTAATCCAGCCATCCAGCTCCTTACGGACTTGCGGAAAGACGCTGCGATACACATTCGTCATCATCATCCACGCGTTTGTTGGTGTACGTACAGCCAATGATTTCACCTCTCCTTGCGCCCGGTTTCTTCCGCTTTCTGTTTCATGAATACTACAATATGCCGAAGAACCGAGTCTCGTTCTGGCTCATTTAAAATTTCATGATATAAGTTTGCCCATTCTTTATAACTTTTTTCACTGATATCCAATTGATTGAACCATCGTTTCGTCTCTTTGATATCCACCATCATATCCTCTCCAGCCTGTACGACTAGTGTCGGCACATCCGGAAACTCAGAGAGCTGTTTGAATGCAAGGTTGATGGCTCGTACAAATTCCCAATACCACCGGACTGAAACTTTTTCCAGTATCAATGAGTCTCCTTCATCTGCTTCGATAACTTGCTCATTACGAGTCACTTTTTCAGTAAGGATTGGAGCTTCCACTTTATATTTAGGATAGACCGCGTCAAGAACACGGGAGACCAGCTTCACCGACTTTCTGGGTTCGTTCAATATGCCAAGGCCAGGTGAGGATAAGATGACCCCCTGAATTTCCGGGTGCTTCTCTTCCATCGTACGGATTGCCACCAGGCCACCCATGCTGTGACCCAAAAGAAATATCGGCAGCCGAAATTTTGCTGCCTCTTCCAGCCAAAAACTTACTGTATCGATATATTGATCAAAACGGTCGATATGACCGCGGCGTCTTGTCGATTTCCCCTGACCAGGCAAGTCTCCATATACGACATGAAGACCTTGCTGTTGAAAAAGAGAGGCTATTTCATCATATCTTCCTGCATGCTCAAAAGCACCATGGACGATCACTACCACCCCTACAGCGTCATCTGCGTACATTTTTTTCATCGGTTAATCTCCTTTATCAGCCATCGAATTTGCTATACTGTTAATAACTATATTATAAGGGGGATACCCATGATTTGCGAATATAAAGGAAAGCACCCGAAAATTGCATCCTCCGCTTACATAGCAGAAGATGCAGTCGTTACAGGAGATGTCACTATCGGAGAAAACGTCAGTGTTTGGTTTAAAACCGTCATTCGCGGCGATGTTGCTCCTACCTACATAGGGGATAATGTCAATATCCAGGACTTAAGCATGCTCCATCAAAGTCCGAATAACCCACTTATATTAGAAGAAGGTGTTACCGTCGGACACCAGGTCACCCTCCATTCTTCTGTAATAAGAAGGAATGCCTTAATAGGGATGGGGTCGCTGGTTTTAGATGGAGCTGAAATTGGGGAAGAGGCCTTTTTAGGTGCTGGAAGTCTTGTTCCCCCTGGCAAAAAGATTCCTCCACGAACACTGGCATTAGGGCGTCCAGCCAAAGTCGTCCGTGAACTTACTGAAGGGGATTTTTCAGAAATGAACAGAATCCGCAGGGAATACGTCGAAAAAGGCCAATATTATAAAAACCTGCGCAATAGTGATAAGTCTTAAAAACATTAAAAATTCCCTCCAGCATTCGCCGGAGGGAATTTTTTCCTTAATAGGTAGGTTGCATAATTAGCTCGGAAACTTTGAAATAAACATCAGCAAACCAACGAGCGACGTTTAAATGAAAGTCAACTTGCTTTCTGGTTTATCTTCATTGATTAAGTCTTCAATAGGATGACGACGTTCCACAAAAATTTGATGCCACAGCATGAACATCAATACGGTCCATACCTTCCGGCTATAGTCTCCCTTGCCCTGGCAATGAGCTTCAAGTAGATCAAGTACATACCCTTTGTGAATGTACTGATCCGTTTCACTTTCATGAATCAACAGCTTCGCCCAATCGTATAACTCATTTTTCAACCAGTGGCGAATTGGTACCGGGAAGCCAAGCTTTTTACGATCCAATACGTGATCTGGGACAATTCCACGAGAAGATTCGCGTAAAATACTTTTTGTGGTGCCATTGGCGATTTTCATATCGACAGGAATAGCCCTTGCCACATTGAAAACTTCCTTATCCAGGAAAGGTACGCGTAATTCCAATGAATTTGCCATCGTCATTTTATCAGCCTTCAGCAGAATGTCACCGCGCATCCACGTATGAATATCTACATACTGCATTTGATTGACAAGGTCGTATTTACCAGCTGTTTGATATAAAGACTCTGTCACTTGCTGGTAACGGAAATTACGGTAGTTGCGAATGAGTTTCTGCTTCTCTGCTTCTTCAAACATTTTTGCGTTTCCAATATACCGGTCTTTTAAAGGTGTAGTTCCCCGTTCGAGAAAGCTCTTTCCTTTAACTCCTTCAGGCAGGATTTCAGCAACCCGCCCCAATAAATGTTTAGCCGGTTCAGGTATTGATTGAAAGACTTTCAACGATTCAGGCTCTCGGTAAATATTATATCCACCAAATAGTTCATCCGCACCTTCTCCTGAAAGGACGACGGTGACATGCTTCCGTGCTTCCCTCGCAACAAAATACAACGGTACACAAGCCGGATCAGCCAGGGGGTCGTCCATGTGATACATAATTTTCGGGAGTTTCTCGATATACTCTTGTGGAGTTATCGTATAGGAGATGTTCTCTACTCCCAGCTTGTCAGCTGTTTCTTTGGCCACATCGACTTCTGAATACCCCTCTCGCTCAAATCCAACAGAGAATGTCTGGATGCCAGGGTTGTATTCTTTGGCCATCGCTACGATCAAGCTGGAATCGATGCCCCCAGATAAAAATGATCCGACCGGCACATCACTTCGCATATGCTTGGATACAGAATCATACATAGCTTGTTGAATTTGTTCAATCCAGCTGTTTTTATCCATTGATTTCGGCTCGAAGGTTGCGTGCCAGTATCTGTTAAATTTTACTTCCTCCCCTGGCTTTTGGATAAAATAATGGCCAGGAGATACCTTCTTGATATCTTCTGTCATCGTCCATGGTTCCGGAACGAATTGAAAGCTTAGATAATGGTGCAATGCTTCAATGTCGACCTGCTCGCGATCCCGTACGAGCGTAAGACTTTTCTTTTCGGAAGCAAAATATGTCCCTCTTTCATCCGTGGTATAAAATAGCGGTTTGATTCCAAACGGATCACGAGCTCCGTATAACGTCTGTTTTTGTTTGTCCCAAATCAAAATGGAGAACATGCCGCGTAAATCGCTGAAGGCCTGCTCACGCTTATGATGGAACAAAGCGGTTATGACTTCTGTGTCAGACTCGGTTGTAAAATCTAATCCTTGATTCTCTAATTCCTCTCTAAGCTCCACATAATTATAGATTTCTCCATTAAACACTATCCAATAGCGCTCATCTTCATAACTCAATGGCTGTTGCCCGCTTTCTATATCGATGATACTAAGGCGGCGAAAGCCCAAAGATATATATTCATCGTGATAGAACCCTTCATCATCGGGTCCACGATGTGTAATATAATCGTTTTGTCTCTGAAAAGTTTCTAATTCTTCCTCATTCATCAGATGAGGCTGGTTGCGAATCAACCCTATGAAACCGCACATAATTGGCCCACCTTCTTCATAATTTCTTTATATCTTCTGTCAAATTATATCACAGAAAAATATCATTAAACGATATACTTAATTTTCCCATCTGCACGAGTAGTAAACCTACTCAAAAAACGGACCAAACCATTGGAGGCATGATCCGCTTTCCTATTATTAATCATTCAATAATTTTTTGAGTTCTTCAGCTTTATCCGTCTTTTCCCAGGGAAACGCGATATCCGTACGACCGAAGTGACCGTATGCAGCTGTATCACGGTAAATCGGACGACGCAGGTCAAGCATTTTTATAATGCCTGCCGGACGCAGATCGAACAGTTCACGTATTTCGGCGACTAAACGCTCCTCGCTGACTTTACCTGTCCCAAACGTATTGATAGAGATAGATACCGGCTGCGCAACTCCAATTGCATAAGCAAGCTGCACTTCACATGCGTCAGCAAGACCTGCTGCTACGATGTTTTTGGCAACATAACGAGCTGCATAAGCTGCGGAACGATCAACTTTAGTTGCGTCCTTTCCACTGAAAGCACCTCCGCCATGGCGGGCATAGCCACCATAAGTGTCAACAATGATTTTACGGCCTGTTAACCCGGCATCTCCTTGAGGGCCGCCAATGACAAAACGGCCTGTGGGGTTAAGGAAGTACTTGGTATGTTCATCAATCAATTCGCGCGGAACTACCGGCTCGATAACATGTTTTTTCAAATCTGCCTGAATCTGTTCCAATGTAATCTCTTCTGCATGCTGAGTCGAGATAACGATCGTATCTACGCGCATAGGTCGATCATTTTCATCATATTCAATGGTCACTTGTGTTTTTCCATCAGGGCGGAGATAGTCTAAAGTACCATCTTTACGTACATCGCTTAAGCGCTTGGAAATTTTATGGGCAAGTGAAATTGGAAGCGGCATAAGTTCTTCCGTCTCATTATTCGCATAACCGAACATCAACCCCTGGTCACCAGCACCAATTGCTTCTATTTCGCTGTCACTCATTTTCCCTTCACGGCTTTCCAAGGCCACATCAACGCCACCAGCAATATCTGGTGATTGCTCATCGATCGCAGTAAGTACAGCACAAGTTTCGGCATCAAAACCGAACTTAGCTCTTGTATAGCCGATTTCTTTTATCGTTCGACGTACAATACTCGGGATATCCACATACGTACTAGTTGTGATTTCACCTGAAACCAGGACAAGTCCCGTAGTCACAGTTGTTTCACAAGCCACACGGGCATTAGGATCGTTATTTAAGATTTCATCTAAAATGGCATCAGAAATCTGATCACAAATTTTATCAGGATGTCCTTCTGTGACAGATTCCGAAGTAAATAACCGGCGATTCGCAGGCATGCTAACAAACTCCTCCTTTATTATGTGCACAAAAATTAGACGGAACTTCTCTCCCAGTACGAATGGGAAACCAACCATCTCTTCAATCATATTTTTATAACTCCCCGTATCAGGGAAGCTCGATTATGGTTTTATAAAAAAGAAAAACCCTTCCTATTGATGAGGAAAGGGGGTCTGCTTCCTTTCGCTCTTATCGTTCAAGGATCGTTCCTTGCTACAGGTTAGCACCTTTTCACATTCGTGATGGTTGCTGAGGTTTCATCGGGCCTGTCCCCTCCGCCGACTCTGGATAAGAGAGTATCCGTTCGCACTATATCGTAACCAAATCCACCGCTGTTGTCAATTAACTGCTTCGATTATGCAGATCGCATCTTCCATTCGGACACTTCTCTTTAAAGAATTTATATCGGTTCTTAGCTATCCAGCTGTATAAAGGTTTTCCCACTAATGCCATTCCAGGAAGACTTCCTAACAATCCGATGAGAGCTGTAGCTGGGGAGTAACGGAGCATGGTTACTACGGCATGATAACCTTTCTACTTTGTTCCATCTCTTTTTATAATATGGATTTCCTGTTTGATTGCCGTTTCTTCTTTTTGTGGCAAATTAGTTTCCTTTTTATAAGCTTGCAATGGTTTCCACTGAATGTTGTGACACCAGTCCAGTCGCTGAAATATTCTTTTTGACTGTTGGCAAAGATAACACTGAGCATCATATAAAACCATAAGTTTCAATCAATATTCCCCCTGTCTTTTCTTATTTTTATTATAGTCCTATTAAATCTCAGTGTTGATTTTGCAGCTAAAGCTCCCTTTACTTGAAGACTCAGTATCGAGATAGTTGGGTCCGTTACCATGAGAGGAATAGGATGGTCCGGGAAACGACTCGCTTTCCAGCTTCATCGCCTAGACACTCGCGACATAAGCAGTCCATCAACGGGGAGAAAGAGCCCTTCCCTTTTGCTGTTCTGCTTATGCGTGTCCTGTCTCCCAAGGCGATTACGCATTCATTTCTTTCCAGCTTCATCGCCTAGACACTCGCGACATAAGCAGTCCATCAACGGGAAGAAAGAGCCCTTCCCTTTTGCTGTTCTGCTATGCATGTCGTGTCTCCCAAGGCGATTACGCATTCATTTCTTTCCTGCGGGGGATCTGGCAAGCTTCCTCGGGCTAAAGCCCTACGGGATCTCGCCTAGCCCTTCTCCCACTGGAGTCTCGCCGTTTCCCTGCCCATCCAGCCAGTTTTGTAATAAACGTCCCTTTCAAAAAAAGAAAGAGTGTATAGCTGAAACCTTCATCTTGAGCATTTACAAAAAAGGTAGAGGGCACAAAGTCTTCTTTCTATCATCATAGGGCAGTTACCACAAGTGTGATTTCGAGAAACTCCAATGGGAAGGTACGGTAGGGAACGGCGAGACTCTTCGAAAATGCTACGCATTTCCTTCGTGCGGTGTTTCTCAAGGATGATAATTCAAAGTCCTGCGGGATGAAAATGACAGGTGAGACCCCGACAGACGAAGTCTGAGGAGGCTCAGCGCATGCCCGCGGAAAGGGAGTCGTTCCCCACCGGACCCTTATTCAGACAAACATCTCGAAATCAAGTCTTAGAATTTACGGCCCTTTAATTGAATAAGCCTTTTATAAAAAATCAACAATAACGTTTTACAAAACCTATATTATAAAGAGACTTTTATTTGGTGGAGTTAATTTTATAAAAAGGGGTATCGTTTACCATAAGTGAGTGAAGGTATACACCCCACTTTCCCCTCAACAATATGCATGAACAGTGTTACATTATATAAGAAGAAATAAAATATGAAAAAAATATGACAGTAACAAAAAATAGTATGGACTAATAGAATGAATGTGTTATACTAATAATCAAATTAAACCACACTTGGTTTTCCAATAGGTTGAATCTTAATGTAAAGGCGGGTTTACGCGATGACAATTATAAATCAAATGTCCCAACTCTCTGATTTGGTATCACAAGAGAATGTTTTGAAAAACCTTTCTGTAGCACGATTGGTTGAAAAAACTTTACATCGAAATGAAGGCGTTCTCACATCGACAGGTGCTGTCCGCGCTACAACTGGTACTTATACCGGACGCTCGCCTAAGGATAAATTTATCGTTAAAGATGATGTTTCCGATAATACAGTGGATTGGGGCCCGGTAAACTGTGCAATCGATGAAGATGTATTTACTCGTTTATATCATAAAGTACTCGATTACTTAAGTGCTAAGGATGAAGTTTTTGTATTTAACGGATATGCCGGAGCAGATGAAAATTATAGACTCCCGATTCAGGTCATCAATGAATTGGCATGGCACAATTTGTTCGCAAGACAGATGTTCATCCGCCCGACGGAAGAAGAATTAACAGAACATGAAGCGGAATTCAGCGTAATTTCTGCTCCCAATTTCAAAGCGGACCCAGCAATTGACGGGACCAACTCCGAAGCTTTCATTCTAATTTCGTTAAAGCATCGAATCGTGCTGATCGGTGGTACGGAATACGCAGGAGAAATCAAAAAATCTATTTTTTCCGTTATGAACTACATGCTGCCTAAGAAAAACGTGTTATCCATGCACTGTTCTGCCAACGTAGGGAAAGAAGGCGATGTCGCTCTGTTCTTCGGCCTTTCTGGTACAGGAAAAACCACTTTATCGGCTGATCCATACCGCCGTTTGATCGGTGATGATGAACACGCATGGTCTCCGAAAGGCGTATTTAATATCGAAGGTGGCTGTTACGCGAAAACCATTAATTTATCGAAAGAGAAAGAACCACAGATCTATGATGCTATCCGGTTCGGATCTGTATTGGAAAACGTCATTTTGGATGATGAATCACGTAATCCCGATTATGATGACACATCCTTAACGGAAAACACACGTGCGGCTTACCCGATTGATAATATCGATAACATTGTTCTTCCAAGTGTTGCAGGCCATCCGAATACGATTATCTTTTTAACTGCAGATGCCTTTGGCGTTTTACCACCAATCAGTAAATTATCGAAAGAACAGGCTATGTATCATTTTCTCAGTGGCTACACAAGTAAGCTTGCTGGAACGGAACGAGGAGTCACATCACCGCAGGCGACGTTCTCTGCTTGTTTCGGTTCTCCATTCCTTCCATTAGCCCCTGCCACTTACGCAGAAATGCTTGGTGAAAAGATCGACCAATATAACACAAATGTCTTTCTAGTCAATACAGGATGGACTGGAGGAGCATACGGTGAAGGGAATCGCATGAAGCTTTCCTATACCCGTGCAATGATCCACGCAGCCTTAGAAGGGGAACTGAATTCGGTTGAAACTCACGTAGATGACATCTTCGGATTAGAGGCGCCAATGCAAGTACCTGGTGTACCGGATGAAGTATTGATTCCAAAGCAGACCTGGAATGATCCAGAAGCTTATGACCAAAAAGCAAAAGAATTAGCGATGAAATTCCATGAGAACTTCGAAAAGTTCACCCATGCAAGTGAAGCCATCGCTCAAGCTGGCCCGGCTTATCGAGGCTAGTATGACTATTGTTTCCTCATCTCCTCATATATATAAAGAAGCGGATACGTATCATGCGTGTCCGCTTCTTTTACTTTTGGTGCAGCCATTGACACATCCTTTTGACTGTTTCCCGGTTCGTTTTTGGGGGAAAGTAGTGATCGGTATCCGGGAAAATCCAGCTCTCGTACCGTTTATTAGTAACCTTCATAGCTTCTTGCAGGCGGTAGGCATGCTGGATGTCCACATTTTCATCCTTCGCACCATGAATAATCAACAAATCAGCGTCCATTCGACTTAGCTCATGAAGAGGTGTCCTGGCAAGATAGCGATCAGGATATTTTTTTGGCGTGCCACCAGTCACCCTTTTCATCATCCGCCGAAGATCTTCCCGTTCCCAGTACGTGAGCGTAACATCACTGACTCCACCCCAGACTACCACTTTTTTTACTTGGGGCATCGCAATTGCTGTCCATAATGCCATCACTCCTCCACGCGAAAAACCAAAAACGAATATATCATCCCCTACTTTGGGGTGATTCTCCAAAACATGTATACCGGAGTATGCATCATGCCTGTCAGTTAGAGCGAAATCCTCGCTTCCTTCTCCACCCAAATTACCGCGGTAGAAAGGAGCAAACACTACAAACCCATGAGCTGCAAACTGAATGATCCTCCCTATCCGGACCTTCCCGACATTCTTTATTCCCCCACGCAAATAAAGAAATCCAGGATAAGTACGTTCATCCTTCGGTTCAACCAGAAACCCCTTCACTTTCAGCCCTTCACTCAAATAGGTAACCATGTGAACATCAAAATCGGGATGAGGTGAAGGGAATTTCAGTCGGTCCACCACTTCGCCATTCATCCGAACACCTCCTTAACGCAAGCCGTGATTATTTTTCATCTGGGCGTTCACACATTTTTTCAATCACACATAAACTACATTAGTTATTCTAACCAACATCATACAGGAGGAGCTTTCCGAATGAAAAATATCCGATTAGCGGGAATCGTCTTGATGACAATTTTGCTGACTATTACCGCAGCATGTGGACAGCAGCAAACTACCAGCTTGAAAGTTGCTGAAGTCACTCGTTCGATTTTCTATGCCCCGCAATACGTCGCTTTGGAAAAAGGATTCTTTGAAGAAGAAGGATTGGAAATTGAGCTTAATACTACATGGGGCGGGGACAAAACAATGACTGCCCTTTTATCTGATGGCAGTGATATCGCACTGGTCGGTTCCGAAACCTCTATTTACGTACACGCTCGAGGAGCGAATGATCCAGCCATCAACTTTGCTCAATTGACGCAGACAGATGGAACATTTCTTGTCGCCCGGGAAAAGGTAGAGGACTTTGAATGGGAGGACTTGAATGACAGCACCTTCCTTGGCCAGCGTAAAGGCGGGATGCCGCAAATGGTAGGAGAATTTGTTTTGAAGCAACATGACATCAACCCGCAGGAAGATCTGGAATTGATTCAGAATGTCGATTTTGCCAATATACCAAACGCTTTTGCCTCAGGAACAGGGGATTATGTTCAGCTATTCGAGCCGACAGCCAGTATCTTTGAAAAAGAAGGCGTAGGTCATATCGTCGCTTCATTTGGTGAAGAATCCGGTCATGTGCCTTATACCGTATTCATGACAAAGGAAAGCTTCATCAATCAAAATGAAGAAGCAATCCATAAATTCACGCGAGCTATCTATAAAGCACAGCAATGGGTTCAGGAACACTCTGCTATGGAGACGGCCAAAGTCATCCAGCCATACTTTGAAGACTCAGAACTGGATCTGATTGCCACAGTAGTGGACCGTTACAAAAGTCAAGGATCGTTCGCAACAGATCCTGTTTTAGATGAGGAAGAATGGAATAACTTGAAAGCGATTATGGAAGAAGCAGGAGAACTACCGGAAGATGTAGATCATGGAACTCTAGTCAATACCAATATTGCTGAGGAAGTTATCAACGAATAGGAGGGTTCCCCCATGCCACTGTTGACCGTCAACCAGGTTTCACATCATTACTATTCTAAAACAGATTATACTAAAGCTTTAGAAAATATCAGTTTCACATTGGATCAAGGGGAATTCATTTCGATACTGGGGCCAAGCGGCTGCGGAAAAACAACCTTGCTGTCCATCGTTGCTGGTCTGATTTCACCAACCCGCGGAGAAACCATACTGGATGGGGATTCGGATCGAAAGGCGGGCAACAAAGCACATATGGGTTATATGCTTCAGCAGGATTATTTATTTCCTTGGAAAACCATAAAAGAAAACGTCCTTCTCGGACCAAAAATCAATAAAAAACACGATGCTTCCATGGATCAACGAGCGAAAAAGATGCTTGAAGAAGTTGGTTTGCAGGATATTGGAGATTCCTATCCCGATGAACTTTCCGGCGGTATGAGACAACGTGCCGCCCTAGCCAGGACGTTGATTACGGAACCGAAGCTGCTCTTATTGGATGAACCATTCTCAGCTTTAGATTTTCAGACAAAACTTCGGCTAGAGGATTTTGTTTCTCAGTTACTGAAACAATACAATAAGGCAGCATTGCTTGTCACACATGATATCAGTGAAGCGATTGTCATGAGTGACCGCATCCTATTATTAAAACCACGGCCGGGAGAAATCCAGGAAATATTCAAGATGCCCGGTGAACTTAGGAATCTCCCTCCATTCCAAGCCCGTCAACACCCATCGTTCCAGGAAATCTTCGATGAGGTATGGAAGGAGATGAGCGCGCTTGAAACAAGTTGAAGCTACAAACATGGAACTGCATCAAGCTTATGTTAAAAAATTAAAGACAGAGCAACGGTGGATTCGTTTTTGGCAGGCTGCTATATTTGTATTCTTTTTCAGTTTATGGGAAGCTGCCAGCCAATTTCAGTGGATCGATCCGCTGCTATTCAGTTCTCCAAGTAAAATCTACAACTTATTCATTGCCAAAATAAGCGACGGTTCCCTATGGGTCCATCTAAATGTAACATTGTTCGAAACCATAGCGGGATTCATTATTGGTACCATTGCAGGGATTTTGTTAGCGGCAGTTCTCTGGTGGTCGAACCGTTTTTCTAAAATCATTGACCCTTATCTCGTCATTCTCAACGCGATGCCGAAAGTAGCCCTTGGACCGATCATTATAGTGGCCTTGGGCCCTGGCTATATTTCTATCATAGCCATGGGTGCGATCATATCGATCATCATCACTACATTGGTTGTCTATAATGCCTTTCAGGAAATTGACAGTAACTATATTAAAGTATTGCAAAGCTTAGGGGCTTCGAAAAGGGTCTGTTTCAAGGAAGCTATCTTTCCTGCATCTTTTCCTACAATGATATCGTCCTTGAAAGTAAACGTCGGGCTCTCCTGGGTGGGGGTCATCGTCGGTGAGTTCCTTGTATCAAAACAAGGCTTAGGCTACTTGATCATTTACGGCTTCCAAGTATTCGATTTCACGTTAGTACTGTTCGCTCTCCTGATCATCGCTTTCTTCGCTGCCATCATGTATCAACTCGTTGAGAAACTGGAAAAAAAGCTAATCCGCCAATAACTACGCTAAACGCAAATGAGCACCCGCACAAGTGAATGTGGGTGCTCATTTTACTTATGTTTTCTAAGGAGCGCAAAAACACACTAGACTTATTTAAATAGGGATAGATTAACAGAATCCGCCATTTTCTGATAACCTGCATCATTTGGGTGGAGATGATCTCCCGCATCATACTTTGGCAGGTAGCGTTCTGGGTCCTCGGGGTCTCGTAACGCTTTATCAAAATCTATCACTCCATCAAACTCCCCGCTGGTCCTGATCCAGTGATTTACCTCCTGACGGGTTTTTTCCCCTGTTGACGTGTACATCCCTGAGCCTTTAAAAGGAGTCAAAGTCCCCCCGTATATTTCAAGTCCCTGATCATGAGCAGCATGGATGATTTCCTGCATTCTTTCGATTATTTTTTTAGAGTCATATTCCGGGTGATGTCTGATGTCATTCAAGCCTTGATGCAGGATTACTCCTTTGACACCTGTTTGACTGAACACATCCCGCTCCAGCCGACTCAACGCATTCTCACCTTTTCCAGGCGGACTATTGATCAGTTGATTTGCTGAAATACCTGCATTCAAAATTGACATTTGGTTGTCTGCATTTTCATTGTTCATACGATTTGCTAAATAATCCGGCCACCGATGGTTTGCATTCACTTTTGAATAATTACCATTTGCAATAGAACTTCCCAGGACAACAATTGAGCCTTGAACAGAAGAATCAGCTAATACGTCCACTCCATCCATCCAAAACCACGCTTCTTCTTTTGTTTTAAACGCCGAATCATCAGAATCGGAAACTCGATTTCTATTTGCAATATAGGTGTTTTGAATGGAACGCGGGTGCCATGTGGCAGGACCGCTCTCTTTATCAACATAAAGACTAACCGCAACATTTTTACCTCTTTTAACTTTAAGAGGAATAGCATCACTAAATACTTTTTCCCCAGGCGGAATTGTTACCTTTTGCTTACCATCAAATGTAACTTTCGTATCCGTTCCTGGGACAATTTCAGCTTCTTTATTTGAGATAGCTGCATGCACCGATTCAAATGTCAGGGGAGTTGAACCAAATGTATTAGATAAACGTATACGCATCTTTTCACCGTCAATTTGAGGGTGGATGATCAAGCGAATGGTTTGATCTTTAAATCCATTTTGGGAAACCCCTTCTTCAGAAGGTGCCTGCATACTGGCAGCCCAGGCACCAACCCATTGTCCTGTATCTGTTTGTTTTTTCCTGGAATGGTTTTCGTCCCCAGCTTGGAATATGTTAGTAAAAAGAATAAAAGTCAGTGTAATAAGAAAAAGAGCTGTAAACACGTATAAGAAACGTTTCATTTGGTCTCCTTGCCTTTCCTGTTATTATTTTTGTTTATTATAAAACTTGTAACGAAAAAATAAAACTTTATTCCTTACTGATCTGACTGCAAAAAAGTAGTTCAAGTCGGGATGTTATCGACCTGGACTACTTTGGTTTGTTACATCAATATATTCTTTTCAATTTGCTTCATTTCATAGAAGTAGCCTTTCTTATCCATCAGTTCATCAAAGGAACCTGTTTCAATAATTTCACCCTGTTCCATCACAATGATCTTATCCATGTTTTCAAGACCTGTCAAACGATGACTGATTAAAACAAGTGTATCTCTTTTCGCCTGGCGGAAGATATGATCATAAATAATCTTTTCAGTGAGCGCATCCACAGAAAAAGCAGGTTCGTCAAACAACCATAACCGCTCGCCTTTTAACATAGCTCTCGCTATTGCCAGCCGCTGTCTTTCTCCGCCTGAAAGGTTTTCCGCTTTTTCATAGACGGCATCATCCAAAGAAAAATGACCAAGCTCCACACGATCTAATGCCACCTTCATCGCTTCATCTGTCAAAGCCCTATTTGCAAGCAGTAAATTATCCCGGATTGTGCCGTAAAAGAAATGATTTTCTTGAAGCACGACATTTGATTTTGCCCATAAGTCTTCCTTTTCTATCTGGTTCAGATTTACACCACCCGCTAGGAGGTCACCCTTGTCTGATCGAGTGATGCCAAGGAGCAGCTGCATCAAAGTAGACTTTCCTGAACCACTAGGTCCGACGATTGCTGTCTTTGAGCCAGCTGGAAGTTGAAAGGAAACTTCTTTGACAGTTGGACGGGTCTCCCCAGGAAACGTAAATGTTACTTCTTGAAAAGCAAGCGATAACGCTTGATCGGCTGGCAGCTTCTCTTCTGTTAGGGTACTGGGCTCAGCTTCTTCTTCCACGACCGAATAAAGCCGTGCAGCCGCTCTACGATTATCCTCCCAATGTCCAGGTAAGACAGCCATGGGGGTGGCATTTTCAAACATCGTTAAAGATATCATGACAAGCATGGCGAGAAAGACACCATCAAGCTGTTGGGCAGCGACAAAATAAGCACCAACTACCAGTACCAGCCAGGAGACCGTAAAAGAAACCATAGAATTGATGGAGTGATTGAACATTGCTGTTTTTCCTTCGCGCTCTTGTTCCGTAATATACCAATCGGAAGCCCCTTGGAGCCGCTGCTTTTTTCCTTGGAGCTTCTGATAGATTTTCAAATCCAGGAAGCCATAGAGAAATTCAGTGACATCGGTAGACAATTCAGCTCTGGCCTCCCTTATCCGGCTCTCCAATCTTTTCTGTCTAAGCGCAAACCAGGCTGGTATGACTAGACCTGTCACTATCAATCCGGCAAATAAAATGAATGCAATCCACCACGAATAGAAAGCAACAAAAAAGATGGTACTTAAAAATACTAAAAGGAGAATAATCGGGGGATAGAAAACGCGTAAAAAGAAGTTCTGTAAACTTTCTACATCACCGACAATTCGCGCCAGCAAATCCCCGCTGCGATACTTTTGGAAAATACGCGGCGCCAGCGGCTCAAGCTTTTCAAAAAAGGATACACGGATATTGCTCAGCATCGTAAAGGTTGCCCGGTGAGAGAAATACCGCTCACCATAACGGCTTAGGGCACGAGCGAACCCCATCAGTTTTAAACCAGCTATCAAAAAGGCAAGCGTGTATAACGGAGGTGCGAATGCCGCTTTTGATACCAAATAGCCGCTGGAACCAAACAAAGCAATCGCGGTAATGCCGGCCAGGAAACCGAACAGCACGGACAGGAAGATATCTTTCTTTTCAGTCACGATTTCTTTTACGACGAATTTCAAGTAGTTCATTCTGCAATGCCTCCCCGATGTGAAGCTACCATATCCCAGTATTCTGGAGTACTTGCCAACAGTTCATTATGGGAACCTTGAGCAATAAGCTTCCCATTGTCTAAAAATAATATCTGATCTGCGTTTTTAATAGTATGAAGCCGGTGTGCGACTGTAATCACGGTAGAGTTTTCCGCAAGGGTTTCGATGGACGCCTGTAAAATCCGCTCAGTATGAAGATCTAGCCCCGTCGTCGGTTCATCAAAAAGAACGACTGATGGATTTTTCAAAAACGCCCTCGCTAATGCGACGCGCTGTTTTTCCCCACCAGAGAGCCCGCGGCCAGCCTCACCGATCTGCGTGTCCAATCCAGCCTCTAACGATTTTATCAGTTCTTGAATCCCCGCTTTCTCGGCTGCACGTTCAATTTCATCCCTGTCAGCTCCTTCATTAGCGCCGATTGCGATATTATCTGCGATCGTTCCGGCAAACAAATATGGGTGCTGGGAAATATAACTCAACTGATCGAACCATCCTGCTACTTCATAGGAAAACAAAGAGCGTCCATCCACTTCTATCCTTCCTTCTGTTGGCCCGATCAATCCTGCAATCAAATGTAATAAAGTCGTTTTTCCTGCCCCGCTCCTGCCCACGATCGCTATTTGTTGATTGGAAGACAGCACAGCGTTGATTCCTTCTAGGGCAAAGCCTTCTTCCTTATAACGGAAACCTACTCCTTTCAGCTCTATCTCAGGAGGCTTATCAGTGTGGCTGAAGGTTGTGTCCCCCCACTCGACTACCTGTTCCGTTTCTGTAAGTTCATCGGCTACTTTCTTAGCTGCCCCCATGCTTCCCCGGCCTGTGTGAAAGGCACTGCCTAAGTCCCGCAAAGAATTATAAAATTCAGGAGCCAGAACCAGTACAAAAAAAGCCGTAAAGAAGCTGATACTTTCAAACACAATCAGGCGAATTCCTACTTCAAGAGCGATGATCCCAATACTTAACATGGAGATGAACTCTAAAGATAAGGATGAAATAAAAGCGATTTTCAAAACTTCCATCGTAGCATCACGAAAATTAAGACTGCTTTGCCGTATAGCTTCATGCTGTTGCTTAGCACGTCCGAATAACTTAAGGGTCGTCAGTCCTTGCAGGATATCGAGAAAACGTCCCGAGAACGCCGCCATTTCATCCATTTGTTCTTCTGATTTCTTTTTTGTTTTCATTCCAATGATAGCCATAAAAATAGGAATGAAAGGAGCGGTTATAAGCATGATGATACCCGTGTAGATATGATGGTAAAATGCAGTGCCAATAACCATCAATGGGACAACTGATGTCTGCATCACCTGTGGAACATACTGACTAAAATAGCTGTCAATTTCATCGACTGCATCCATCATGACACTTACCTTTTGTCCTGACTGTCCCTTGAAAGATGCCTGTATGGGGTTACGAGAATATTTATCCAATAGGGACTGGCGAAAATCGCGCTTTACTTTTGCAGCCATTTGCACTCCAGTACGCCCACTCCAATAGGTGAGTCCAGCACGGGCAATCATCACAGCTAATAAACCAAGTAATACGGGAAGAACTTCCAAAAAAGAATACCCTTGTAAAAATACTCGATCAACAGCAGCTACAAAAAGGTATGCTTGCCCGATTACCATCACACCAGTAAAAAAAGCAATAATAAACAGTAGGGTCCTATCATGATGGTGAGCTTTCGAAAGCTTTTTTAAATCATCCATAAGTACCTAGTCTCTCCTATTTGGTATATAGTCATAAACTAAAACAACTCATTCGTGAACTCATTCACATAGTTAGTATATTATATAAGACTAATTCTTCCCAATCATTACGCTTATGTATCTCATTCCAGTAAAAAAAGAACGCATTTGTTTCATGCGTCCTTAGATTATAACAACTGTAATTTTTTTATTTGCTCTAAGCTGTTAGGCAATACGCCATCCTTCATCATAAAACTGAAACGCTTATCTTTGTTTACATTAGCCGGTATGGAGTCCAGCAGGATCGGGCCTTCTGTTTCAAAATAATGATTTTGTTCATAAATTCCTTCAATAATTGCAAAATAAATATTTTTGATTATCGTACCGCCCTTACCTGCAACGTGATATTGGCCAAGGTAATTCATTTTTTTAATATCAGCTCCAGTTTCTTCTTTCACTTCCCGATATGCTGCATCCTCTGCAGTCTCTCCTTCTTCCACTTTTCCACCCGGGAATTCAATGCCCCGGTCTTTATGTTTGGTAAGCAGCCACTGTGATCCGTACCTGCATAGCACCCAAACATGCTTCGGGTGTTTAGAAAAAGGATGGTCATCAAAAGATAATTTCACTTCATTGTTATAATAGTCGTAAAATGTTTTCATCACCGTTTCAACTGCCTTTGACTGCTTCATTAATTACTTATGTTCGATTTCTTTTATAAGCCATTGACCATCATATTCAAACGTAATGACAATGGTATACTCCCCATAGATGTCGTTTGTATTTGTTTGGATGACCTGCTTATGATTATCATCTATATCGATAGTATCATAAGGTTGTCCATTTACAAACCAAGGTGGGGTCTCTGTTGGAAGAATATAAAGACCGGACTGCTTTTCCTGATAGAAATAGTCCACATATTTTTCTGCGGCTTTCTGTTTAGCAAATGGCTTAAAATCGTCCAATAAAGCTTTTTTGCTAGTATATTTCTTCACTTTATAATTCTCATTTACTTCCTGCACCAGCTGGTCCATAAACTGGTCTGTACGTTTTTCAATCAAAGCTTTGTCCAGGGGCATCTTTTCCTTACTGTTTTCAGTTGAGGTCTGCTTATCCTCAAGCACTGTAGTTGCAGCTTCCTGGTGCATTTGCACTATGTTAGACTGTTCTGCATTCAAGGACGGACTTGTCTGCATGAATAACACGAACGGGACGGTGACAAGTATGGATTTTCCCCATTTCACGGCTGCTGATTTTTTGTTCATCGTTGTATTACACCCCTTGAAGTTTATGGATTATAGTTCCATTATTCCTGTTAAAAATCATCCATAAACCCCTTTTGGAGAATGTCATTAGAAAAACTTGGCTTGTCGCCAAGTACTTATGGCGATAAGCCGAGTTTTCCAAATTACAGAGAGGATTGACTTAAGACCTCGAGGGGGTAGGCGCTGGAGCTGAATGACACCCACTACCGCAAGTTATCCACAAAAAGAAAATTTTATAATTTCCTAGCCAACTAAAAAACCGTAAACATTATAAATGTCTACGGCCTTCTGTCGAATCACGATCTTCCAGGATACCCATACTGCCGATATGTTCTTTCGTTTTTTCATCCCCTAATTCATATATGCGGCTGAACACTGTCCTCAGTCCATTATCGAATTCCCTATTCGGCTCATCATCATGGTAATGACGGAATGGTATATGGGCGCGCCAAAAAGCTCTTTCATCCGCATTATGCACCTCATCAAAAAATGCACGAAGCTCAATTACTTCTTCTTCTGTTGCGAAAATAGCGAAAATATCATTATTTCCATCATGATTGACGGAAATTTCCTGCGACCCGACGTTGACGTAGTATTTATTTTTTTCCATACCAATCCTCCTCATTTGCTCAATAGTTTTTGCCAGTAAGAGGAGAATTATTATATTAGCATTCAATTTCAGTGAAATAACTCCGTATTGTATCAACAGCGATGGGGACAAACTTTACAATACCCGCTCTCCTCATTCAACTTATAACTTAAGCAGCAACATTTCCTCTCACGGGCTCCACTCGGCAGTTTCGGTTGGTAATGAAAATAATGAAACGGATTTTTTTCTTCACCAAAACTCGCTCCATCGAGTTCATGAACAATGAAATGAAAATCATCGTAAACCTGTGCCAGCTGTTCTTCTGTAAAATGTTCTTTAGCATATCGTTCATAAAACCAGAACAGATAAATAGCAAAGTTTTCCCATAATACGTTCATGGATAACCTGCTCAATTGATTGATATGAAGAAAAAGCGGTCTCACATGTTCCTTAAATAATTCTGTAAGGTTTTCACGAAGCCACCTTTGACGATCAAACGGGTCCGGAACGGTAGCTTCTTTCGATACAAAATTAAGTTTTGGAAACCATTTTTTATCTTCATCCATACGTACAAGCCTGATATTTTCCGGCCGAAAATCCGGGCATTTATTAAAACTCGACATCATGGCGATTATTCCAGTAACAATATAATAGCTGTACCGCTTAGAAAAAATAGAGGCTGTTGTTAAAAAGAACTGCGATTCCATAAACGCGTGGATTTCATCAAGTTTTTCTTGTAATCCTTGTTTTGTGAGGAGCTCGGAACCATAAATGATTTCTAATGATTCTTCATTCGTAGCTTTTGAAAGATAACGAAAGTGATTCTGCATAAAAGCTTCTTCCTGCTCTGTCAAATGTGTCATAACTCTCACCTCAATATGCTTCCGTCCATTATAGTATAAGTTCCAATTTTTCTTATATTCCAATTATAAGTGTATGGAGCTTTCGAAATGCTGTCAATGAATTTGATAATCATTTTCATTTAACTTTTTTGCCCTTCCAGCAGAAGTGAGCAGGATGACCATTCGCTATCCTTATGGAAGTCGGCAAGTATTCATTCTACACGAGCGAGGAAAGAGAGTGATTTCCCTATTCATCATTAGATTTATCAACAACTTAACAGACCCCCATTATATATGGACATTCTGTGTCATGTGACATAAATCATAACAGCTTGGACAGTTATTCCATATAATCTAATTGATAACGATTTTCACCAACTGAAAAGAGGTGGTTTCCATGAATCTGATGGACTTAGAGCTTGGAGAACACGCAGTCATCAAAGACATGTCCCGGATGAATAAATGGCTGCAACAGCGCCTGATACAAATGGGTATCCGAAACAATAGCAAAATTTATGTAAAAAACCGTCTTCCTTTCGGAGGACCATGCATGCTTGATTGCGAAGGACAGTGTCTCAGTATAAGAAACAAAGATGCAAGATGCTTAGAAGTGGAGCGATTATCATGCAAATAGCACTATTAGGCAACCCGAATACAGGTAAAACTTCTTTGTTCAACTCACTGACCGGTTCTTACCAGTATGTAGGCAACTGGAGCGGCGTTACAGTCGAAAAGAAAGTAGGATCGCTACGAAATGGAAGAGACGATTTGATTGATTTACCTGGCATCTATTCCTTGAACCCACTATCAAAAGATGAAGCGGTAGTATCGAATTTCTTATTACATGAATCATTTGAAGAAATGCTGAATATCGTGGATGCATCGCAGCTGAGAAGAAATCTGAACCTGACCATCCCTTTGCTGGAGTTTGGTAAGCCAATGGTGATAGGATTGAACATGACCGATGTCGCCAAATTGCGGGGCATCCGCGTCCAGGAAGATTATCTTTCTGAAGAGTTGGGCGTTCCTGTTGTCCCTATCATCGCTCGCTCAGGGACCGGGATAGAATTTTTAGAAGATGAACTATATGAAGAAAACGCCTGGCGAAAACCATTTAAACTGGATTATGGCATGGCTGTGGAAAATGCTATCGCGGCATTAGTGAAGTTAATGCCGAAGTCATTCTCAGCTAAACGATGGCTTGCCATTCAATTTTTAGAGGAAAACAGAGCGGTGGAAAATTTCATTTACTCAGTAGCAAATGAATCTCTGCTTTGCAAAATTCGTAGTGAATTAGAAGAGAAGTTATCGAAGCCACCTGCTATCGATATTCAAGATACCCGGAACAAATATATCGAGCACGTTATCGAGCGGGTTACTATTCGCGAAAAGATCTCCAGGGTCACGCTTACCGATAAGATAGACGCCCTTGCTACCCATAAATATCTCGGATTGCCGATATTCTTATTACTGATGTACGTCATGTTCATGTTGACCTTTAACTGGCTCGGATTCCCGTTATCAGACCAGTTGGATCGGTTGTTTTCAGGTCCATTGACTTCAGGTCTTGAAGAATTATTAGGAATGATAGGCGCCAGCAGTTTCATTCATGCATTAGTGCTTGATGGGATTGTAGCTGGTGTCGGAGGAGTATTGGTGTTTGTCCCTCAGATCTTTATCCTGTTCTTTTTTATATCTTTGTTAGAGGATTCCGGTTATATGGCTCGTGTCGCAACCGTGATGGACCGTGTTATGCAGGCGATCGGATTAAACGGTAAGTCCTTCATCCCTATGATCATAGGGTTTGGCTGCAACGTACCAGGTGTCATGGCGGCAAGGACAGTAGAACAACCAAAAGAGCGGTTGATGACTATCCTTCTTACTCCTTTGATGTCCTGCTCTGCTCGCCTTCCGGTTTACGCCCTTTTTGTCGGTGCTTTTTTCACCCAGAACCAGGCCTTCGTCGTTTTATCGATCTATTTATTAGGGATTATACTGGCACTTCTGTTAGCAAAATTATTTTCCAAGACAATTTTTAAACAGGAAGAATCATTCTTTGTCATGGAGCTTCCTCCCTACCGGCTCCCTCAATGGACTAGCTTGTGGAGAAGCACATGGGACAAAGGGAAAGGTTTCGTCCGTAAGGCAGGAACCTTCATTTTTGCAGGTTCTGTGTTTATTTGGCTCCTTACTTATGCAGGCCCGGGCGGATTGGATGTCCCTATGGATGAAAGCTTTTTAGCACTAATTGGAAGCAGTATTGCACCGTTACTCGCCCCAATCGGTTTCGATAACTGGCAATCATCTGCTGCTTTATTAACAGGGTTTCTGGCAAAAGAAGTGGTAGTCTCTACCATGAGCATCATCTACACCGTACCAGATGGTACATTGCAAGAGGTATTAGCGACATCATTCACACCATTAGCCGCTTACAGCTTCATGGTATTTATCTTGTTGTATATCCCCTGCCTAGCTACCATAGCGGCAATCAATAAGGAGACAGGTTCCAGAAAATGGACATTATTCAGCATGGCATATGCACTCATTATCGCTTATGCGGTCTCTTTCTCCATTTATCAAATCGGTCAGTGGTTCATTGGGTAATTAAAGTCGGGGGAGGTTTTATAAAAATGCTTGTGAATGTAGTGATCGGCCTGGCAATTTTCGGGTATGCCAGTTATGCGATGTTCAAGCACGTTAAAAATAGTAAAAAAGGAGCCTGCGCCACCTGTGAATTACAGACCAGTTGTAGTAAGAAGGAGGATGACTGCTGTGATAGTGTTCCGGCTCAAGTATATCTCAAGCAAAAATGACAGGAAAGACCTGGAATTATCCAGGTCTTTCCTGTCATTGGTGGTAAAATTTAAAAGTCATATTCTTTTATTATCTTTTGCGTTATCAATTTATATCCCTTTTCAGTTGGATGTAGAGCATCGCTGAAATACTTATCAGATTTTTTGTCAAAAAGTCCATTCGTTTCAATGAATTTTGTTCTGGAATAGTTGCTTACGATCTTCTGACTGCTATCATTCCAATTTCCGACTACCTTTTCAATTTCTGCGGAAGATGGAAAGGGATTATATAAACCAAGATATAAAACAGGTGCGTCCGGATTATTTTCTCGTATGATACTAAATATCCTTGTTAAATTCTTTTCATAGTCTGCTTTTCCACGCTCTATCCGTTCATCATATAATTTGGCCAGATCTCCACCATTACTTTTAATTAAGTCGTTGGTACCAATAAAAATAATAATAAAATCCGCTTCTGCTACGTTTTCCTGGATGTCGGATTTTTTTAGTTGTTGCAGCAGACCATCTGTTTGTTGCCCCGGAATTCCATAATTATGAACCGTCACCGGCCCATCATGGTTTTCACTTAGCAGTTTTTGAAGATCACCGACATACCCAGTCCCTGTTTTATCGCCTACACCGTAAGTCAGGGAATCTCCTAAAGCAACCAGCTGTTCGTTTTCATTCGTTTTCGCTTTCTGTTTCTGTTGTTGTGCCAGGAAATAAGAGATAGCTGAAATGATTACTAAAAGCACAAGAATAGAAATAAGTATTTTTTTCATATAAACCTCCCAAGACTAAAAGGTACCCTGAAGGACACGGGATCAAACCATGCCCCACACTTCCAGCCCTACCCCTTTTGATAAGTTTGTGTTTCCCTACCTTCATACCCGACTATTTTAGATTTCATTCCTTATGCTCTCCCCCTCTTTCCATAATATCCCTATTGCTATTAAAATAAGGCTCTGTTACTCTCATTGTTGATTTACAGATAATCTCCGTTTTGCTAATACTCAGTTTCGAGATAATTAGGTCCGTTCCTATGAGAAGATGGGGATGGGCTGGGAAACGACTCGCTTTCCAGCTCCATCACCTAGACACTCGCGACATAAGCAGTCCATCAACGGGAAGAAAAATCACTTCCCTTTTGCTGTTCTGCTTATGCGTGTCGTGTCTCCCAAGGCAATTACGCATTCATTTCTTCCCTGCGGGGGACCTGGCAAGCTTCCTCAGGCTGCGCCCTGTGGGATCTCGCCTAGCCCCTTCTCCCGCGGAAGTCTCGCCGTTTTCCTTCCCATCCGGCCAGTATTGTACTAAACGGATCCTTCAAAAAGAGAATAGTGCACACTAACAACTTCATCCTGAAGCATTTATAGAGGGTATGAAGGGGCAGAAATTTCTTTCAAATATTATGGGATGTATTCCCCACAAGTGTGATTTCGAGAACATCCTATGGCAAAGGGCGTAGGGGAACTGCGAGACTCCTGTGGGAAATACATGTTGGATGCCCACAGAGCAAATAGCCTCATAAATAATATCAACAACAAGGTGAAACAGAGCAAAAAAATAAATAAGCCTTTGGATTCCTTAAGAATCCAAAGGCTTTCGTTTTGTTGTAAAAAGCTTACATGCTAGTTTACCTGGAAAGTTCTTGAAACCTTAGTCACGTACTGAAGATACTCATCGTCTATTTCAAAGCCGATTCCCGGTTCAGTAGGCACCTCCACTTTCCCTTTCTTTACGTTCACCTCAGGAATAATCAAGTCCCTTTCCCAAAAACGGAAAGAAGCAGATATGTCACCGGGAATTGAGAATCCTTCCAAGGAAGCGAGCGCGATATTATGGGCCCGTGATATCCCTGATTCAACCATTCCCCCACACCATACTGGTGTATCAGATTTTCTGGTAAAATCATGGATCGCCAGAGCTTCTGTCATCCCGCCCACCCGGCTGATCTTGATGTTGATGATCTGGCAGCTTTCCATTCGGATCGCTTGTTCTGCATCAGCCAGTGACCTGATACTCTCATCCAAACATATCGGTGTGTTTAATGTATTTTGCAGTTGTTGATGTAAGAAAAAGTCTCCGGCACGAAAAGGTTGTTCGATCATCATCAAATCATGGGAGTCCAGCTCTTCCAAATAAGGAATATCTTTCTCTTCATACATGCCATTCACATCAATCATGATGGGAAGTTCCTGGGAATATTCTCTGACTTCTTGAATTGCCTGTGCTTCTTTATATTTTTCCACTTTCAGTTTATAACGCCGGTAGCCTTCCGTTTGATAACCCTCAATCATTTTACCGATGTCATCGGATAAACTCAGAACCACTCCTGTATCTACATGTGTGCGGGTTCCCCCGATCAATTCACTCAGGCTTTGCATCTTTTGTTTTGCAAATAAATCCCACAGGGCAGCTTCCAAACCAGCCTTTGCCATTTCATTCCCCTGATAGCCGGCTAACTTTACAGAAATATTGGACGGATGAGCAATCTTTTGCCATTCCACAGTCGGAATAAACACCTTACTCAACAATTCCCAAGCCGTATGGATAGTTTCAGCTGTATAAAAAGGCGTAGAAAAAGCTGTCACTTCTCCAAATCCTCTTCTGCCTTCTACATCAACTGCTTCTACAATGATAAGTTCCCGATCAATAACCTGGCCAGCATGTGTATCAAAGGGCTTTTTCAACGGCATTTCTATATGCCGGAGATGAATGGCTGCTATATTCATCACTAATTCCCCACATCCTTCCGAAAAGCTGGCAGTTCTCGCCTTAGCAGCTTATTAGAAGCATTACGTGGCAGCTTTTCAACGAAGTGGATTTCTTTTGGACATTTATATCCGGCCAGGTGATCTCTGCAATAACGGAGGACATCCGTTTCATTGAGAACGGATTCTTTTTGAGTGACCACAAAAGCTGCTGGCACCTGTCCCCAACGCTGATCTTCTATACCGGTTACCCCTGCTTCCATAATACCTTTCATACCAGAAAGCACACTTTCTATTTCTGCCGGGTAAATATTTTCCCCACCGGAAATAATCAAGTCCTTCCGTCGATCCACCACATACAGAAAACCTTCCTCATCCTGATAGCCAAGGTCACCAGTAGCAAGCCACCCATCAGAAAGAGCTTCTGTTGTGGATTCATCCCGCTTATAGTAGCCTTTTGTTACCATAGGACCTTTCACCTTGATTTCTCCGATTTCCCCACGTGGAGCATCGATTACCAGCCAGGCGGTGCTCAATGCTCTTCCTGCTGACCCAAGCTTTCTTAGCGCATCCTTAGGACTTAAGGTCACAATTTGCGATGCTGTTTCTGTCATTCCATAGGTTTGGAATACAGGGATCGCTTTATCTTTCGCATTCTCAAGTAATGGTTTTGGAGCCGGGCCTCCTCCAAGCAGCATGCAGCGAAAATGTGCTGGTAACCGCTCATCTCTTAAGTTTTCTATCAAACGTTGGAGCATGATAGACACCACCGAAACTATCGTTACTCCGGAGTTTTTGATGGCGTGATTTACCATATGTTCATCAAACCGTTCCATCAAAAAGACAGGCATACCATAAACAACATTTTTAATCAGCGCAGAAAATCCTCCTACATGAAACATCGGGAGGCAGATCAGCCATTTATCACTTTGGGAAAGACCAAGGTTAAGAGCAGAACTGATAGCACTTGCCCAGTGATTTCCATAAGTCAGTTGGACACCCTTAGGGCTGCCTGTTGTGCCTGATGTGTAGATAATGGTAAAAACCTCATCTAATGTTATTTCCTTACGAATGGCATCAGGGCTGCTTCTATTTGTTTGGATCAGATGATACTGAACAATTGGACAGGCAGCCAGTCCGGCATTTCGAATCGCAGCTTCTCCCTTTGAATAAAAGTTCTCCTCTGTAATCAAGCAACTGACTTCAGCATCCTTGATTTGGAAAGCAAGCTCTTCTGGAGTAAGGCGGGTATTCAATAATACTACCACTGCACCTAAATAACTGAGCGCATGAATCGCTAATACCATTTCCAATCGGTTTGAAGATAGCACAGCCACATGATCCCCCCGCTGTATGCCATTTTCTTCAAAATAAGCAGCATATTGTTTACTTCGTTCATGTAGCTCTAAAAAGGACAGAGACGAGCCGTCATCTGTTTCAATGGCTTTTTCATGGGGGTTCAATTCTGCTTGTTTCTGTAGCCAGTGAGGTAGGTTGCTTTCCATGTATTAAGCCTCCTTGGAATAAAAAAATCAGAAAAGAGAAGAAAGCATCAGCTTCCGCGCCTATTTGCACGGACTGATGCTTTCCTCCTGGAAAAGTTATATCCTGTCTTGGCTTCCATCAAGGGAAACGCGGAAATTGTTTGAAGTCTGGCTTTCTCTTTTCCTTAAAGGCATCGCGGCCTTCTTTAGCCTCTTCTGTGGTGTAATAAAGCAATGTAGCGTCTCCACCCATTTGCTGAAGTCCAGCTAATCCATCAGTGTCCGCGTTGAAGGATGCTTTCAAGAAACGAAGGGCAGTCGGTGATTTTTCAAGCATTTCCTGACACCATTGAACCGTTTCTGTTTCCAATTCAGCTAAAGGTACTACTGTGTTGACTAAGCCCATATCCAACGCTTCCTGTGCGTCATATTGACGGCATAGGTACCAAATTTCACGAGCTTTCTTATGACCGACGATTCTAGCTAAGAGACCAGCACCATATCCGGCATCAAAGCTGCCGACTTTAGGCCCTGTCTGCCCAAAAATGGCATTGTCTGCTGCAATCGTCAAATCGCAGACCACATGGAGTACATGTCCGCCTCCAACCGCGTAGCCGGAAACCATCGCTACGACCGGTTTCGGAATTACCCGAATCAATCGTTGCAAATCAAGCACATTTAGACGAGGAATCTCATCTTCACCTACATATCCACCGTGCCCCCGTACAGATTGATCACCGCCGGAACAAAATGCTTTGTCGCCAGCTCCCGCCAGGACAATAACGCCAATTTTAGAATCATCTCTGGCATAAGTAAAAGCATCCAGTAGTTCATTTACTGTCTGCGGACGGAAGGCATTTCGCACTTCCGGACGGTTGATGGTGATCTTAGCAATACCATCATATGTTTCGTAAAGAATATCTTCATAATTTCGTTCGTTGATCCATTCAATTGCCATGTGAACTCCTCCTTTAAAACGCTTTCCATTTTTTATTCTAGCATGAACTGCCTGACAATTTCAGCAAAAAACTTCGGCTGTTCGACATGGACCGCGTGGCCCGCTTCCTTTACAACGTGGAGCTTTGCTTCTGGAAGCATTTTTTTCATCGCTTGATTGATAGCTGAAAATTTTTCATCCCAAGCTCCAACAATTAATTGGACAGGGATCGTCAGCGTGTAAAGCTCTTCCCAAAAGGAAGGCTGTGTCCCTGTTCCCATACCTCGGAGCGAAAGTGACAAACCATCCACAGTTTGGCTTAATCTTTCCTCACGAATGGCAGCCTGTATCTCCACTGGTAATAAACGTTGGGAGTCGAATAAGGGTATGGTTTCCCAAAAATCGATAAAGGCTTCGATGCCCTGCGCTTCCAATTTTGTGGCGAGGCTTTTGTCTTTTTGAGCCCTTTCCTGCCGTTCTTCAAGCGAACGCAGTCCTGGAGAAGCACTTTCCAATAACAGCTTGTCAACAAATTCGGGGTAAAAGCTTGCAAATGACAGTGCTGTTCTTCCTCCCATGGAATATCCCAACAAATGGATAGAAGAAAACTTTAGGTTTTCTTCGAATAATATTTTTAAATCTTTACAGACATTTTCCATAGACAATGTGCGTTGGTTATTATATTCTGTTCTGCCGTGCCCCGGTAAATCGATCGTAATCAATTGAATTGGTAACTCAGATAGAGCTCCGATTACTTTCGCCCAAGTCCGTGTACTACCTGTAAAGCCATGAAGCATAACAAGAGGGACACCTTCTCCATTAACCTCCACCCAATAATCCGAACCATTGATTTGATAAAACATCCGATCAATCCTCTAACTGTTTGATTATTGCCTCTTTGACACTTTCCCATTTAGCTCTGTGATAGGGAACGTTCTCATCACGTTTCGTTCGTACTTCCACGACCGATAAACCGTGTGTGGCATGGCTTTCTGCCAGGAAGTTGGTAAATTCTTCCCAAGAATCGGCTGAATAATAGGTACCTCCATATGCTTCGACAAACGGCTGAAATTCAATTCCAAGCGGTGTGCCGAAAAGCTCTTCGTAATGGTCAGGATGGTCTGCTTGAGGAAGATAAGAAAAGATACCACCGCCATCGTTATTTATTAGAACAACCGTAAGATTTAGCTGCTTCTGTTTGGCTATCAACAACCCATTCATATCATGGAAAAAGGATAGGTCACCAATCAACAAAGTGACCGGTTTTCCATTAGCACCGGTACCTATTGCTGCAGAAACCACCCCATCAATTCCGTTAGCACCACGGTTAGCCATAATGTCCACTTGTTTGGGAGTAGTCATGAAAAAGGTATCCACATCCCTGATGGGCATGCTATTTCCTACATAAAAAACCGAGTTATCCGGAAGTACTTCTGAAAGCTTAACTACCGCATGGCCTTCATTCATACCTTCTTCTGGTGTTTCTGTAAGTAATAAATCCTTTGCTGTCTTATTCATTGATTTCCATGTGTTGAGCCATTTCTCGTCGACAAATGGCTCTTCCACTCGGTCTCCTAATTGAAATGCAAACTTGGCAGGTTCCGCAAAAATAGTATGAACCGCGACTCCTGCCGGTTCACGATACCCCGATTCCGGTTCGACAATAACATGGAATGGAGAATCTAAGGACCGGAGCCATTTCAAATAAGGTTTGGAGATAGGCATCGCACCAAACCGGATGATGAATTCAGGCTGTAATGTTTCCCGAATTTGCTCATCTTTTAGTATGGCGTCATATGTTTCAATAACCTGTTCTTTGTCATACTTGCCTGCTCTGAGCTGAGATAAAGGGTCCGCCAGTACAGGAGCTCCCGTTCGTTTCGCCAGAAAAGCAATTGCTTCGCCCAGATCAGTATCCATTTGGGGACCGCAGACAATAATCCCTTGCTTATATCTCTGGAGAGTTTTCACAAGAAGTTCAAGGTCCTGCTCTTCTATTCTCCTGCTCCCAATGGTTATGGGGGTTCCATTATGATTGGTGGTTATATCCCATAAATTATCCAATGTAAAGTCAGGAATAAGAGGTTCCCTTAGAGGAATATTGAGATGGACCGGCCCATGATTTCCCAGTAGCGCTTCCTGTACTGCACGTTTCGCAGTAGTATTAGCGTAACGGAGCATTCTTGGAGTTCCTTCTGGCAGCGATAGATCATGGAACCACTTGACATATTCCCCATACATGTTCATTTGCCCAATCGCTTGCGGAGCGCCAACATCCCGAAGTTCATGAGGACGATCAGCTGTAAGGACAATCAAAGGGACCCGGCTATAATGTGCCTCTACCACTGCTGGGTAATAATTGGCAGCAGCAGTACCGGAAGTGCAGATCAACGCGACAGGCCTTCTCTGCTCTTTGGCTACTCCAAGGGCAAAGAAGGCTGCTGAACGTTCATCTAAATTGACCCAATGATTGATTGCTTTATATTCCGCACAGGTCATGGCAAGCGGGGTAGAGCGGGAGCCTGGGGAGATGACGACATCCCGGACTCCAGCCTGCTCTAATCCCTGTACAAATGTTGCCATATATCTGGTCAGTGTTTCTGTATGTTCCATTATGCTCCTCCTAGTACGGCTAACATCGGTGTGAATTTAATGGCTGTTTCCTCATACTCCATTTCTGGATCGGAGTCTTTTACGATTCCACAACCAGAAAATAAGGACGCTTTATTCTTATTAACCAATGCAGAACGGATCGCTACGGCGAACTCCCCATTCTGTTTGGAATCAAACCATCCTACAGGCCCCGCATACCACCCACGATCAAGTGGTTCGAATTCCCGGATATAGGCTAAGGCTTCCTCTTGCGGAAGTCCCCCCAATGCCGGTGTCGGATGTAAACGAGCTACGACATCCAATAAGGTGTGCTCTTGTTTCAATTGTGCCCTTACAGGTGTATAAAGATGTTGAAGATTTTTTAACGGGTAAAGCACAGGCCTGTCAGGAATATCCACTTCCTCACTACAGGCTACTATGGCATCCCGTATCATCCGGACGACAAACTGATGCTCCTCTAAGTTCTTTCCGTCTTCCAGAAGTTCCTGCCCTAACTTCACATCTTCATCTGCTGTACCTCCACGGGGGATGGTACCGGCTAGACAAGTCGAAAGCAACTGTTGATTTTCCACTTTCACTAAACGCTCCGGAGTGGCACCGACAAATTGCGCACCCTCACTTTCGAAAGCGAAGATATAACTATTTGTCTGTGTATCATCTAAATGCTGGAGTACTTGGCTGATATCAACATTTTCATCGAACTTCAAACGTATCTCCCTCGCCAGTACAACCTTATCCAGTACACCAGCTTCGATATCTTCGGTTGCCTTTTTAACCAGACGTTTCCACTCGTCCGGTTCTATTTCTTTTCGCTCCAGAATTTCCGGGGCAATAAACGTGTGGTTCCGCTTTTGCAGCAAAGCGGATTTCGCTTCTTCCCATTGAAACTTCAATTGTTCTTTATGGTCATCCGGATAAATCACAGCATTAATAGTAAAATAATGTTCATTTTCCACTATTGTCAGTAGATAGCTGGGGATTTCCAGCTGGTTGTTTCCAAACGAAGACCACAACTCGGTATTTTCTTTGCGTGGGTCAAAACTGAATCCACCCATCGCAACTGGTCCGGTTCCTTTTTGTTCATGGCGATCGAATCGGTAAGCATGCTCCATCAATTGTTTCCATTGATCCTGAATGTTCTGGAAACGATCGTCTTTTGCTGAGGACAAACGTATAGCTGCACCGACGCCTGCCATGACAACGTCTTCGTCTGCACTTTTCCAAAACAGACGAGGCTCGTTCATCACGGCAGCACCCGCATGAAAGACAAACGGGTCAATTGGTTTTATATGCTCAACGATACTGACCAGCTGTTTCTGATTGGTCTGTACCGCTTTATTTAATGCTTGATCTATGACTTCATCCAGCGTAGCTGCTTCTGTATGAATCATAAGTCTCCCCCCTGTGTACCAGGAATGATAGTCTTGTAAAAGTCCACAAAACTAGTAGCTTTAAAAGTCACACTATTTTTAAAATCAAGGGTGACGTACTTCTATCCTGTTTTTCGCTTCCTTTTCTATTTTATTCTCTTTTCCTCTCGGACTCAAGGAATCCTTACTTGTATCCAATACTTTCTTACATAGATTGACACTTTCTGACTGATTCCATAAACTTAAGAATGATAATGATATTTTGATAGTATTCAATAAGGAGAGAACAAACATGAATCCGGTTCAAAACCAAGATATAAAAGTTTCCCTGAATGAAAAGGAAGGGTTTCAAGTATGGTGGAGACTGCTTCGTCCACACACACTGACCGCTGCTTTCGTTCCTGTATTCATCGGTACGATGCTGGCAGCGCTTGATGGTGGCTTCCATGCGCGGTTATTCCTGGCCATGCTCATGGCTTCAATTTTAATACAAGCCGCTACCAATATGTTCAACGAATATTACGATTATGCTAGAGGGCTCGATAATGAAAATTCTGTCGGTATCGGGGGAACAATTGTCAGAGATGGGATATCACCAAAAACCGTCTTGACTCTGGCCCTGACATTCTTCGGGCTGGCCATCCTGCTCGGTATTTATATATCAGCCGCTTCCAGTTGGTGGATAGCAGTAATTGGAACTGTATCGATGTTGTTCGGTTATTTATATACCGGCGGGCCTTACCCCATTGCTTATACCCCGTTTGGTGAATTGGCAGCAGGCTTTTTCATGGGCACAATTATCATCGGAATCAGCTACTTCATCCAGACCCTCTCTATCCATGGGGGAGTCATTTGGGTTTCAGTACCTGTCGCTATTTTTGTCGGAGCTATCTTGCTTGCTAATAATATCCGGGATTTAGAGGGGGATAAAGAAAACGGCCGAAAGACGATTGCTATTCTTTTAGGCAAACAAGGAGCAATCCGTTTTCTGGCAGTTTTATTCGGCATAGCTTACCTGTTAACCTTGATTTATATAGTGATCGGTCTACTGCCGGTGTGGAGTATCATCGCACTCTTAAGCGTAAAGAAAGCGAAAGAAGCTGTAAAAGGCTTTATCGGCAAGACACTACCAATCGAAATGATGCCGGCCATGAAGGCCACTGCCCAAACCAATACCATCTATGGCTTCTTATTAGGCGTATCTTTGTTACTACAATTATATTTACCTTTATAACCACAAGCGGCAAATAATATCTGCCGCTTCTTTTTACATCCTGTGATGTTTTATTGAAGACGGAGCGGGAAATACTTACAAAGGAATGAATCTAATGGAATTACAATTCGACAATACCATGATGGAAGCATTAGGAATGGAAGTAAAAGTACTAGAAAAGGAAAAGGTAGTTATGACCATGCCTGTCGACGGAGCCACACACCAGCCTTTAGGCTTCCTCCATGGAGGGGCAAGTGTAGCTCTTGCTGAATCGGCAGCAAGTATTGGTGCTTTCCACAATATCAATCCAGAAACACACCGTGTATTCGGGGTTGAAATCAATGCCAACCACATTAAAAGTAAGCGGGATGGTATGGTGACAGCCACTGCCGTTCCATTCCATATCGGAAGGAACACAATGGTTTGGGAAATAAAAATTACAGATGAAGCGGAAAACTTAATTTCCATTTCCCGCTGTACGATTGGGGTAGTACCCCTGTAACCAATTCGCTACTCGAAAGGAGACTAAGGTATGCTAAGTGATAAACAAGTCCAGGAGTTTAAAGAAAAATTATTGGGAATGAAACAAGAAGCGGAAAAAGACTTAGAGAAATATAGTGATTCTATGTCTGACCAAGAATCTTCCAGCGAAACACATCAGGAAATATCCGACATACCTGATCACCCCGGAGACCATGGAACTGAACAATTCGAACGTGCGAAAGATCAGACATTTTATGAAATAGCCAGAGAACGGTTAATGGAAATCGAGGATGCATTAAAACGGATTGAAGAAGGAAGTTATGGACGCAGTGAAAAATCAGGAGAACCGATTCCTGTTGAACGTTTAGAAATCGAACCTACTGCGCGTTTTACAGTGGAAGAAAGCAAGGAAATCGAAGGACGGTAATTCACCGTCCTTTTTTTTAAGGAGAGAGTGCTATCCAAAAACTGTTGAGAGCCTCGCTTAGTTTTATTTTGATATATGCAGTTTTTTCATTAGCAGGGTTTCTCTTCCCTGTTGACCGACCGTGGTACAACTCCCTGGCCAAACCAGTCTGGACACCAGATGGAAGCACTATCGGCATAGTTTGGGGATTACTTTACGGACTTATTTCCTTTTCTGTAACATATGCCGGATTAAAGCACGGCTTTAAACAGCTTGGAATAACATTCTGGTCTATCTTCTTGTTCAATTATCTTACAAACCAGCTGTTCAGCTATTTGCAATTTGAGCTGAAAGACCTGCTGCTTGCAGCTTTTGACAATACATTGGTAGCATTAAGCAGTTTAATATTGATTATCTTTTTGACCAAATGGGAAAAAATCAGTGGATTGTTGCTTATCCCTTACCTACTTTGGAGTTTGTTCGCCACCTTTTTGGCATTTTCTATTTATCTAATGAATCCTGGACAAACAACTTTGCCCTGGTTCTAAAAAAGCCTTGCCTGAAGTATTCAGGCAAGGCTTATCTTATTTATGTGATAGTGATTCTTTTTTGTGCAATCCACAGCTTCATTTTCATGAATAACGGGACAAACAGGGCAGCAATCACTATTCCTTTCAACGCATTGAAAGGCAAGATACCGGCTATTACAGTTACCCATTTCACTTGAGCGCTCATCGTCTCCCAGCCCATAAACCAACTGTAAGCCGGTAAGATCAAAAAGTAATTCAATACGCCCATACCGATTGCCATAATGGCGGTACCGGTGAATAGACCGGAAACTAAACTTTTTGTAGTTTTAAATTTATGGTAAAGCATGGCAGCTGGAACGACAAACATAATTCCAGCAGCAAAGTTTGCTGCAATGCCGATCGGATCAGCCGCTCCTGTATAAACGAGATAGAGAAGGTTTTTCAGCCCTTCCACTATGATTCCTGCAACTGGAGTGAAAATCAACCCAGCAATCAATGCTGGAATGTCACTGAAATCCACCTTCAAATATTGTGGCAGCAGTGGCAATGGGAAATTCAAAAACATCAAAATCATAGAAATGGTACCCAACAACGATAAAACAATAAGCTTAACTAGACTGGATGATTGCGGCTTTCTTTTTTGCATCATCTTATTCCTCCTTCATCTTTTCACACGATTCACATCCCAGATGAAGGTAAGCGCGTTCCCTATGAATTCATCAGACTCTGTTCAACTTTTCACTATCTTCTATAGTTTAATAGAGCCAAAAACCAAAACACTCCAGCGCACACATAGGGGGCACTGGAGTGTAAAAATTCATCGGAAACAAAAGGTATGAATTCATACCTTTTTGCTCAACATCTTCTCCCATCCAGACTGTCACTGTCGGTCCCGGAGTTGCACCAGGTCCACCGCTCGGCAAAGCCTCACGGGTCACGGACTGAGAATGCGGGCTGCATTCATCACCGCCGGTCGGGAATTTCACCCTGCCCCGAAGATGGAATCGTTATGATAGTATATTTTCATTTTATGTAAAATGCGATGAAATGGCAAGTTTGTAGGCTTAAATTAGATAGCTTTAGGTTCTTTTAGGATTAAAAAGGAGGCTTGTTGCCGAATTTGGGCAATAATTCGGCAACAAAAAACCAACAACTAAGAAGGCTGATGGAGTGCATATGAAGAAACAGGATGTGAATTGTTACAAATAAAAATGGGGCTAAACAAAGATATATATGGTAATAACAAGTAGCAAATCTATGTTTCTCTTTAATACGATGTTCCCAGGCAATACCATATCCGGCTTGCAGTATAGGGGCCATTAATGTAATAGGGATTATTCTTTATACATCATGCCGCCCATAGGTTCGCTAAGATAAATAGTGAGAAATAATGTTCATTTTATAGTAAATTATAAGTTGAACAAGGCTTATCTCCTTTATCAAGAATATAAGGATATAATCAAAAGTGAGAAAAAGTATGCCAAAAAGTATGTCATTTCTTGCTAGCTAGATGTTTCACTTTTAGCCAAAATAAAAAAGTCCTATTAGTTACTTTTACATTGTCAATCCCGGAATACTTAAACCAAAGAAACTTGCAATCGTCATTAAAGATGATACATTTGATATTAAAGGTTGAAGTTTAGAAAGACATTTTTCCACCTTAGAATGATCATTTTTCTCAATGTTCTTTACTAAGGATTCATAATAAATTTCTGCTTCATCTTTTGAGTCAGCGTTATCTATACTTTTTAGATCTTTAGAAATGTCATTCAGTGCAGTTCTAATTTCAGAGTGTTCTTCAATTTTTATTTGCTTGACGTTATCTCCACCAATATTAGTATTGTCTCCAAATGTTGCTCCCTTAAATCCCTTAAAAGAATTTTTTGACATACTGTTATTCCCCTCATTATTATATTGAACTTGCTAATGGATAAATACGGAATTGAAGACGCTGCTTTTTTTGATATAGACAAGTGGAGATCCATGGGGCCAGAGCAAATCCGAGAATTGGAAAGTTATTTTCAATACCTAGTCCAAAAGTCTACGGAACTTGAAGATAAGGATAATAAATAAATACTTTGTATACATAAACATGACAGGAGTATATAAACAAAAGACAGAGCACTTTCAATTATATGAAAGTGCTCTGTCTTTTGTTTAATTTTGTTGAGAATTGCTTTACTCCAGAAAAGCGACCGTTTATGGAATACTTGGTTTCAAGATAATTTAAGAAAAACTATTGCTTTGAGGCCCATATCCTACTAAATACTTTCACAAGTCCCCACCCTAAAATTCCTCCTAAGAATAAGGCCTCTGTTAAAGTTAAATGTTGATATTAAGCAACCCCCTAGTTGCCATAAAAAACAACTAGGGGGTGTTTGTAATTGCTCCATTTTCCTCAGTTCAAGGCGTCGCGAAATTCTTCAACGTTCATATATTGAACGCTTGTGAGTTTCCCATCAACACTGTGTCCCCTTAAATTATGCAATCGAATAACCATGAAGGTGGAAATGAATCGGACAATAGAGCCGGACATAAGCCGAAAGGGGTCATCAAAAGACCCTTTTCGTTAACGTTTTCTTTATGGCCTCAGAGGGTAAAGTGCTATGAAATATCTGATAGATACCATAACACAAGTGATTCATCGATCCTCTTATGTCGGGGACGTTTGCGATTTTCACACAACTCCACTTACGCAACGAGAAAGTTCTCAAGATGAAAATTATGTCAATCGATTATATGAAGAAACAAGTTATACAAAATGCAAACATGGTTATCAATTGGCCGTTGCGCCGAGTCAGATGCATCTTTAGAAGGGAGAAGGTTATGAGCAAACAACAACAGGCAGAGCTGAAGAAAAGGGTGGCACCGTTTGCAAAGTCAGATACAAAAGTAGGGGTCACACAGTTAATCAATAGTGTTTTACCGTTTTTCTTGTTTTGGTTCCTTGCATACCAAAGTTTATCGGTATCCATTTGGTTGACCCTTGCATTAGCAGTGATTGCCGCCGGTTTTGTCGTTCGCATCTTTATCATTTTCCATGACTGCACCCACGGGTCATTTTTCAAAAGCAGACAAGCGAATCGAGTGGTTGGTACGTTTACCGGCATTATCACCCATTTTGCTTTTGCAAAATGGAAACGCAGCCACATGATGCACCATGCGACAAGCGGCAATTTAGAAAAACGAGGCACCGGAGATATATGGATGATGACGGTGGATGAATATATTCACGCTTCTTTTTGGAGCCGATTAACGTATAGGCTGTATCGTAACCCCATTGTATTGTTCGGATTAGGTCCATTTTTTCTTTTCCTTGTAGACAATCGGTTTAATAAAAAAGGGGCTAAACGAAAAGAGAGAATGAACACGTATTTCATCAACACTTCCATTGCAGTTATCTACGCGCTGTTAATATGGATCATAGGTTGGCAGGCCTTTCTGATTGTACAGCTTCCCATTCTGTTCCTATCAGGAGCCATCGGCATTTGGTTGTTCTATGTCCAGCACCAGTTTGAAGATTCCTATTTTGAAAATGAAGAGGAATGGGATTTTGTCAAGGCCGCCGTCGATGGAAGTTCCTATTACAAGCTTCCGAAGGTCATGCAATGGATTACCGGCAACATTGGTTTCCATCACGTGCATCATCTCAGTCCAAGGGTCCCTAATTACAACCTAGAAAAAACCCATAATAATGTAACGCCACTTCAACAGGCGACAACCATCACATTGGCTTCCAGTCTGGAATCGTTTCGTTTCCGGGTGTATGATGAAGCCAACAAGAAATTTGTAAGCTTTAAAGAAATGAAAAACATTTTACGGCAAAGAAAAATGAGAAGACAACGAAACCATCGAACCCCAAACTATCAGGGACGATAAAAATAAAAATGGGCGCATATTCCTATTTAAGGATAGCGCCCTTTATCGGAAGAAAATGGCATATATTATAACAGCTAATATTAATACAAGAATAAGTATTCCAGTACCTTTCCATCCTAAACCACCGACCAAATCAGAAAGAATGCTCCCGTGTATACTACTGGAAGGATTGTTTAATTCTTTTTGCCTTAGCCCCTCTCTTCTTTCTTCAGGTGTTTCGTTATCTCTGCCCATTTTATCACCCCTAAAGATTTTATGTTTTATTCCGCAAAATGGTCCTATACAGAAGGACGCTTTATTCGATAAACGCGCCCTTATCCGGAAGACTTAAATCCAAGATACGAGGGAACCTTCAACTATTTTTTACCTTTGTAGTTGATATATGTTTCATAAGAGAACTTAATAATGCAACTAAATAAAATAATATAAGCGTAAGCATAAAACAATCCCTGCCCTATTTCATAGGTGGGGATTATTTTACGCTTACCTTTAGGAAGAAACTTAGTTCCAAAAATTTCGCTGCTTTTAATTGCCTCTTCGAGACTGGATGTGTCGATCCTTCCACCCCACATTACCTTTCGGTATTGATTGATTTTATTTAAAATCAATCGGTTTTGTGGTACTTTTGCAAGGTAAAACTTTATTTTCTCTATATCTTTCATATGAATAAGCCGATGAATATCTTTATGAAGACTACGGAGACTTTGAAATTGATCCCTCAACCATGAAGCTTCTTTAATATGGTTATTTTATTGGATCCTGCCCTTTTTGTACCCTTAGCTATTAACCTTCCATTAGCTGATATAATGGAATACCTTAACTCTTTTTATCTCTACGGAAAAGTTTCAAAGGCTAAAAGTATTTGTTTCTAAATCAAAATTGCATACAACACTTTAAGTAAAACAAGGGTCGGCTAAACTTTTTTACTCCCTATACGACTCTCGGGCTCTTTCTAAAGATCCTCTTTAATATACTTTTCAGTCTCTTCTAAGTCATCTTGATCAGAAACTTTTGCCATGGTTTTTTGAGCTAATTCATAGTATTTTGATTCATTGCAGGTGACGGTAGCAATGCACCATAAGTTATTGTAAAATTGTTTTCTATCGATACTATGCAAGTAATTCTGTTCGAAACCTCTTACTGTATAATCAACAAAATTCCAGACTGAATCGTAATCCCTCTCCTTAACCCCTTGTGCTATGGCATAAAGAACATGTAATAACTCTAAAGTAATGACTGTATTTTTCTCGGAATATTGACGGATGGCAGCAAAGCTTATATGTAGGTAATCGTCAAAATATAAACTCTTTAAAATAACCCGGAGTTTTTGTTGATTATCGACTAAAGAAGAAGTAAATTTTGTGTTATTGGATATATCAATAAGCAAATCACCAAGCAGGTAGATTGTATTCGAGGCCGTTTTCGGATCATTATTACCTAATGCTCGAATGGCTATTTCTACAAATTTATTTATGCTATACTCAATATCTTGGAGCTCTGTTTGTTTCTTACCTACGTGAAACATATTGGTATATTTTCCTTCATCGATTTCGTTATTGCCATTTCCCATTTTCCAATAGGTTAGTAATGGGGTGTAACCAAAAACAAAGTTATCTACTTTATACTCTAACTTAATGATAATGTCATCTTTTTCTGCTTCTCGAATCAAATCTATAAAGTTGATAGATTGGAGGTAGCCAGAGTTGGCAACTGCAATTTGATTACCTCTTGTCTTAGGCATTTGCTCATCAACGACGTTTTGATCATCTAATCGGTATGGAGCCAATTCATTTGTGAGGGATTGCTTTATTATGTTAATCGATTCATTTTTCATATCAATGGTCATGTTAGTTATTTGTAGCCAATTTATTATATGGTTGATAAATAGTACAAATGATCCCAGTGATAATGCCGCCAAGAATGTAGCTGTTGTAGGGATGAAAAAGTAAAGAGCTTCCTTATTAAGGAAAAGCAAACAAATAAGCACGTATAAAAAGCTACCTATAAAGATACCTAAGGTGTTTTGCGTCTTCTTAGTCAACATAAAATTCCTTAAGATTCTGGGGGAGAATTGGCTGGAAAAAGTAGTTAACGCTGTTAATACCCCATAAAAGGTAAAAGCAGTCAGAGATAGTAGGCCAGCCGTTAAGGTACTTAGAATAATTCTTGTTAATGTATAATCAGGGTTGAACATAGACGGTACCAAGCTACCACTATTCATTCTTAAATCCGCCCAAGATGTAATAAAAAAAAGAATCATAGATAATAAAGTATAAATAACAGGGGTAACCCATAAGTTAGAATATTTTAAAAGCCATTTTTCCCTATTTGACATATGTAAATAACTTTTTATGTTTTTGAGCATGTATAACTTCATGCATTCACTTCCTTTTCATATTTACATTTCATTTATAGAAGCCTTCACTTGCTTAAGTATTTAGAAAAAATGAAATTCACTTCAGGAACACCACTTCCCCTAACAGAAATGGCGACTACTCTTACTGAATAATCGCCCCCCCGTTTGTTGAATAAGATTGTTCAGTTGGTAATCAGTTCTTTAAACTCATAGTTAGTTAATTTAGCATTTTCAATTACACAGAAATGATTATATTTTTTTTCCTCATTCAAAATATCTGGTAAGAAGTGAGGTATCATTTCTCCTACTCCAAAGTTTTTGTCTTCTAATATCCACTGAATCTTTTTCCAATCAAGAATACCTTCATCGACTTTTTTAGGGGTTTTATAATCATAACTTTCCTCAATGTCAACTAAATAAACGTACATTCCACCAGTAACAGAGGCGTTATCTACTCCCCAAGTAATTACTCCTTTATCAATGATGGTGTATACACTGATGTCAATATTTGTCTCTTCTTTTACTTCACGAATTACACATTCTAAAGGCGTTTCATTATCTTCCATCTTGCCAAACACCATTCCATAGACCTTGTGTTTGTTTTTCTTCTCTATTTAACATAAGTAATTCATCATTCCTACGAATAAAGCACAATGTTTGTTTATACACTTTTATCCTCCTATTTTTTACTAAACTGCTCCCTTACTTTAATATGAAAAGGCTGCCTTATTGAAGAAAAGCCCCCATTTCTTGAAGACTTGTATTCAAGATAGTATCTACTTGCATAACTTCTACTACATTTAGCTGATTATTAACTTCAGTCAGAAAATGTTTCCATCATTAATTTTAGAAAAGGAATGGTTTGATTATCTTTTTCAAACTGTTGCTGTATCCAGTTAATTTCTAACTTTAAGAGAGACGATATTTTCTTAACTGCAATTTTATGATGAGAAGGAGTGGTGTATTCATAAATCTCTTGAATTTTATTTTGCTTTTCCAGTGGTAAGTGTGTATGTATTGTTTTTAACCCCAGCTGAGATCGATCTTTAGCATATCCATATAGTATGATACTAGCTAAACTCCTCATTACATGCCGCAGCGTCTCAGGAGCCCATGTAGGATTTCCTCGTTCCATTGCTTTTTTATATTGAAACAGGAACCAAGCTACGTCTATTACATGATCCTTAAATTCATCTTCGGAAAGTGTAAGTTTTTGGTTGGACTTATAGGAGTTCATTAGATTATTAGGATCGTAAAGGACGGTAAAATAATCATTATTTTGAAATGTCTTTTCTGTTACGGTAAATTGGTCTACATGAAGCCAATCCTCATATATAGCTATCACTTGTGGTGCTATAATGAAAATCTCATCATAGAAGACTATTTCTTTGTATGCTTTAAGGTGACTCAATCGACGAGATAGAAATGGTTCTACCTCTTCTTCATCTATTAGACAATATATATCTATATCTGAATATTGGTCATGTTCATTTCTGCCCATAGAGCCTTTTAAAAATATGCTTCGAACACTATGGTCTTCTTTTAAGCTATCTACTAACTTTTTAACAGCTTTTTCTTGACGCATGATTATCACCTCAAAATTTAATAAAGATAAATATTACGCCATCATACCGTTTATTTACATAATTTTCATTTTTTTAAAATTGAACTATTTCTTCTATCTAAACCTTCCACAATATTCTCAGTCAATAAAAAAGGCAATTACTCGTATTGAATAATCGCCCCCTCGTATATTATTATTAACCAGATTACTTCTGGTTTTAAATCCATCATACCTTTATTCGAAGGTATAATGGGGTTAAATCAGATTGAGGTTGTCGCTCTGCCCCCTTGAAGCATTGTCTTCGCGCTATAGACTGACACCTCTTTCTTTATAGAACTATTCGTATGAGCTGGATGGTACATCGTTGCCGTATATCGAACGAGGTTGAATATCTATAAAGTTAAGAGGCTTCCTTGCATCTGATTAATATTATGTGGGTGGTATCGTTTATGATTTATCTTGGCATTGATATTGGAAAACGTCATCATGAAGCTGGATTAATCAATGAAAGTGGGAACCCTATTGGAAAAACCATTCGTTTTGCTAATTCCAAAAAGGGGAGTGAAAAGCTTCTTACATTAATCAACACCAGGTGACACCTGAAGATTGTGCTTATGGGATGGAAGCCACCGGTCACTATTGGTTATCTCTCTTTTCTTTCCTTCATCAACTTGGATACAAAGTGACGTCTTTCAATCCTATGCAATCAGATGCACTCCGTAATTTTTATATTCGCAAAACCAAAACAGATATTAAAGATGCGTACTTAATTGCTCAAGTGATTCGCATTGACTCTCCAGAAGCGACTCCATTCGTTCAAGAAGACCTTCTTCAACTCAGACACCTTGAGAGGCTGCGTTATGCATTGGTAGACCAAAGCTCAGACGTTAAGCGTAAAATCATTGCTTTACTAGATCAGGTCTTCCCTGAATATGAACAAGTGTTTTCTGTTGTTTTCGGACTATCTTCCACAGAAATTCTTTTAAACTATACCCTACCCGAAGACCTTTTAGAGATTGATACAGACAAACTGGCCGATGTACTGTACCGTGTCAGTAAGGGACGGTACGGGGTTACAAGAGCTCGTTGGAAAGCTGAACAATTGAAAGAAAGCGCCCAAAATACCTTTGGTATTTCAATAGGTGCAGATGCATTTAAAATGCAGATCCATCTTCTCCTGGAACAAATAGCTCTATTTGAAAAACAATTGGCTCAAATAGAAAAAGAATTAAGGGAGCTCTCGGACCGTCAACATCATTATTTAACAACCATAACAGGCGTAAATGATGTCACAGCGGCAGTCATTTTAGGTGAAGTTGGTTCCATTGATCGCTTCGAACATCCAAAACAATTAGTTGCCTTTGCAGGCCTGGATGCTTCCGTGCACCAATCCGGTGAATTTAATGGATCTAAAACGAAGCTTTCCAAAAGAGGTTCCCCTTATCTTAGACGTGCGATATGGCAAGCAGCATTCGTGGCCAGCTTTAATGATCCTGCCCTATCCCTTTATTATCAAAAGTTACGAGAACGTGGAAAAGCTCACGGTACTGCCGTAGGGGCTGTAGCTCGTAAATTAACACACATTATATTTGCAATTTTGAGAGATCAAAAACCCTATGTCCCTCGCCCTCAAACCAATGATAATTAACTACTGTTTTTTTGCAGTTTTAATAATCACAAGAGTGAGGTTTATTTGGTATGCCAAATTTTATTTGAGTAAATGTAAAAGAATTATCTATTTGGTTACTTGACATTTTATAGCTGGTCTATTATGGAAGACTTGATATCGAGATATTGAAGCAGATCTTTAACTAACGCACCCTTCGTATTATAAGATTAACCAGTTTATCTGGTTGACCTATTTTTTATAGGTTATTCTTAAAGTAGCCGGGTAGGACGTTCGCCCCCGTGGGACTCTGATCCCGTCCGCAATACTGTCCACCCCCTACTTGTAGAAACATGATTGAGGCTGGTTGGGACCTGGATCTCGTATAACAAGCGAAGCTATGACACTACAAGATAGGTTAGGGGCTGCCGGCGAATCTAACAAAAGGAGACGTGATAAAACATGGATCCAGTCATTGGCCTGGATATTGCGAAGGGAAAAAGCCAAGTACAAGCCTTTTTACAGAAAAAAGATCCTTACAAGAAGAGCTTTGTGTTCGAGCATAACATTTTAGGGTTACATGATTTTTACCGGTTTTGGTTAGAGGTGGAAGAAATCACCGGGCGACCTCCGGTCGTCATTTTTGAATCTACGGGCCATTATCATGAACCCGTTTTACAGTTCTTAGAGGACTACAAAATCATCTATTATTTGGTGAATCCAATTCTTTCCCATGAAGCTAAAAAAATGAGCTTAAGGAAAGTAAAGACCGACGCCATAGATGCCTTTCGTTTAGGGGAACTGTATTATCTATATGATGACCTTCAACCTTTCAAAAAGAAAGCCGTCAAAATTATGAACTTAAGGAATCTAACCCGCCAACATGACGCGCTAACAGGAACTTATGTACAAATTAAACTTCAGTTCCAAACCGTATTGGATCAAGTGTTTCCTGAATATAAAACCGTCTTTGGAGCTCTTTAAAAGTATCCACACCCCCACACCTTCTATAGTCATAGGGTTTAATACTACAAGAACTATCGTACAAGCAGAAAAATATACAAGAAAAATTATTAATCCTTTACCCAAATTCTCACCTTATTCTTAATAAATTTCAAATTTCCATTCCTTGGACTTTCGCAAAAGCAGAGTGAATAACTATACCTATTTAGTATTCTATAAACAGCATAATTTTTAGAGAGGGATCATCTCTATTCCTTTCCTTTTACTTATACGGTAGAGACAGTCTACTTGGCCAATAGGTGTTTGTATACGGAATCCACCAGTTGGTCCCCTTTGGCCACACATTCGGCAATAGTCATAAAAAGCGTATCCTGATCCATTTCCAACAAGATCGCAAGAACCTCATATAAATCGATACCGTCTTCATCTGTAAGAAATGTTGAAATGAAATCGGTAACCCCTAACTCCAGTTCTCCGACTTTGTTCAGTGAAACATGCTGCTTCAATATAATGCTTAATAATTGCTTGGATGCCTCTTCAATCCTATCCATTCATCCATCCTCTTTTCCTGTTAAGTTGTTCCTCCCTTATAATACCCTTAAAATGACCTTATACCTATATGCGAATGTGTCTGTTATGTGTATTTTGAACTAACAAAAATATAAAACCACACGATTACGTCTGTGTATCAGTCAGTAATACCGGATGATTGTTAAAAATGAAAATCCCTTATGAAGATTTGTTTGCAGTTAAATAACAAAAAGGGTTTACCCTATCACTTATGATACAATGCTGAGTATACATAGATAAAACCAGTTTATCTATGTTTCTCCCTCTCAATTTCAACAAGCCAAATGCCTACCTTTTATAGGTGGGCATTTGGCTTGTTTGGAACCTACTAAATTAAAGGTAAGCAAGCCTATCCAAATTACCCCAATTACCTGGATATTTCCTCCAAATTAAAGAATTCTAATACCTGTATCTCAAGCTCAGCACTGAACTGCTTGGTATAATTACCCTTTATTTCTACCTCCCGGTTTAAAATTACCATTGCACCATTTAACGAAGTTTGAAGTATGTACTAAGTAAGTTTTGGCTGTATTTTCCGTTAAGTTACCTTCTCTTTGAGCCCTACGCACTTCAGCCTCATAATCATTCACTATACAAGTCAGTTGATTTCTAAATTCTTCATCTCCCTTCATCACCACACCTCCTCCTATATATTACTAGAAATGTCACACCAGTATTCAACGGTGTCCTCTCCCTTCACTAAATAAAACTATGGTTCCAACTATACATTCGATTAAATGCTTTCTAATTCCTTTGCTGCTATCTAAATTATCACATACACGGAGTTCTTCCTCGTTATGAGAACATCCAACTTCAGGAGTAGCCTGTATTCGAGACTGTATTTAAAATTTGCCTTGACGCTATTTGACTACAACTGTAATATTGTATTACAGTTGTAGTCAATACAGAAAGGAGGTATACAAGATTATCAAATCAGTTGGTGATCAAAATAAACAAGGTTAAGTACAACACTCTAAAAAAGAAGGTGTTCAGATGAAAAAAACAAATTCATACAAAGTTGGCATTCGTTTGGTTACATTGTCCATAACATTACTATTACTCACAATACTTACCGCCTGCACAATTGCAGGTGATCAAACCAACGCATCCTCCGACCAGAAGAGCGAAACAAAGAAAACGATCAATACAGATAAGGAATTTACGCAGCTTGAAAGAGAGTTTGATGCCCGAATAGGTGTCTATGCTATGGATACGGGTACGGATCAAACAGTCGAATATTGTCCCGATGAACATTATGCCTATTCATCTACCTTTAAAGTGTTGGCTGCAGCGATTTTGCTGAAGCAAAACGACATAGAAAAACTGAAAAAGATCGTTACATACACCAAGGATGATTTGGTTACCTATTCTCCGGTTACCGAGAAACATGTGGATACCGGAATGACAATGTTGGAAATCAGTGAGGCGGCTATCCGAACAAGCGACAACACCGCTGGGAACCTTCTACTTGAGGCGATCGGAGGGCCGGAGCAATTCAAACAGGCGTTACGTGACATGGGGGATGACGTTACGATGCCCGAACGATACGAAACCGAATTAAATGAATTCACGCCGGGGAATAAACGTGATACGAGCACACCGAGAGTTATAGCCACTAACCTGGAGAAAGTTGCCCTTGGTGACTTTCTTCCAGATGATAAGCGTGAATTGCTTATCGACTGGATGAAAGGGAATCAAACAGGAGATTCATTGATTAGAGCCGGCGCCCCTCAGGGATGGAGGGTTGATGATAAGAGCGGAGCTGGCAGCTATGGAACAAGAAATGATATCGCCGTTGTTTGGCCGCCGAACAGAGAACCAATTGTCATAGCAGTTATGACTCGGTACGATACAAAGAATGCTGAATATGATGATTCCCTGGTTGCAAGGGCTGCCGAAATCACACTGGATGCGTTAAAATAAGAAAACTATGAGTTTATATCAAAGTGACATAAACATGTGCTTCATACTAAACGCCAAATACAATAATGAGGTTTAGTATAGCGATTAAGGAGATGAATTGATGTCCGCTCTCCATCTAGCTGTTAGCTTGTTCATATCTTCTATCATGGTCATTGTTATCATATTGATCCGAAAGGTTTTTAAGAACCAATTGTCTTCCAAGTGGAAATACAATCTTTGGTTCCTATTATTCGTCGCTTTACTAATTCCTTACGTTCCAACGCAATTATTAAGCTTCGAGGGAAAGCTTACAGGGGCTGGGATCCAAAATAGTAATCCGGCACAATCCGGCACCACAGCTGAAAAACCTCAATTAACTAATGGGAATTGGATGCGCGATTTTTCAACATCCGTTCATCGGTTTGATTTTTCATTTCTCGACCCCGTTTTTACCATAATATGGATAGCAGGCATGCTCGTTGTGACTATTTTTGTCATACATGCCTGGATAAAACTGTGGCAAATAAAAAAGTCTGCAAGTGCTATAACGAAAACCGAAGTTCTATCAATATTCGAACAGTGCAAACAAAGGATGAATGTATCGCATTCATTAGTTTTGATGGAATCACAACACATTAAATCCCCACTGATGTTCGGGATATTCAAACCCTTCATTATCCTGCCGCATCATGCTGAAGTTTGGCTGTCTAAGGATGAAATAAAATATATCTTGCTACATGAATTACACCATTATAAAAACAAAGACGTTGCTATAAATTACCTGATCGTCCTATTCCAGATTTTATACTGGTTTAATCCATTAATCTGGATAGCGTTCAGGGAGATGCGGTTAGACAGGGAAGTTGCGTGTGACAGTGCTGTTCTACATACATTGAATCAACATCAGCGTGCAGCATACGGAAACACAATTATTAAGCTTGCGGATAAATCTCGTCTTCCCAGGCATTTCGAAACGATCAACGAACTCGCTAGTTCAAAAAAACAAATAAAAAAGCGAATGGAACGTATTGCATACTTTGAAACGGAAACAAAGCTGGTAAAAGTAAAAAGTATCCTGATTTTTATCCTTCTTGCCGGATTTGTCGTGAGTCAAGTACCGATTGTTTCTGCCATGCCTTATGATGACCGCATTGATTTTGACAATGGGCAAACAGTATATGAAGATTTAAGCGCCTATTTCCATGGATATGAAGGCAGCTTTGTATTGTACGATGTACAGAAGAAGCAATACAATATCTATAATAAAGACAAAAGCACATTACGGGTTTCGCCAAATTCCACGTACAAAATTTACAATGCATTATTTGCATTGGAGTCCGAAGTTATCACACGAAAGGACAATTACATGAAGTGGAATGGGCAATCGTACCCTTATCAAAGCTGGAACCAGAATCATAACTTGCATACAGCGATGGAAAACTCTGTAACATGGTATTTTCAGAAGATGGACAAAATGCTACAAAAGAAAAATATTGAAGCGTACACGGAAAGTATAGAGTACGGTAATCAAAATCTGTCAGGTGGTATCGAAGAGTACTGGCTGGAATCTTCCTTGAAAATTTCACCGATCGAACAAGTGCAGACACTCAAAAAGTTTTATACAAATCAATTTGGATTTGATGAAAAGAATATCCAATTCGTAAAAAATGCCATCAAACTGGAGACCAAAAATAGTTCAACTCTTTATGGCAAAACCGGAACAGGAACGGTTAACTGGAAAAATGTAAATGGCTGGTTCATTGGGTTTGTAGAAACAGATAACAACACCTATTTCTTTGCAACGAATATCGAAAATGACAATCATGCCAGCGGCAGTATAGCTGCTGACATTACGAAATCCATTTTGCACAATAAAGGCATCTATTAAAAGATAAAGGCATCTATTAAAAGATAAAGGCAGTGATTCACATGACGAATAAAATACCCACGATTACAGAATCGGAATGGGTAGTCCTAAAGGTGCTTTGGGAAAAAGGACCGCAAACAGCAAGGGATATCATTTCCTCATTGCCGGCAAAAACGCATTGGAATCCGAAAACCGTACGGACACTTTTGGATCGGCTTACTAAAAAAGAAGTCGTCGGCGTCCATAAAAATCAGAGAGTTTATACATTTTATCCGCTTTACTCCCGGGACGAATGCCAACGTGAGAAAACAAAATCCTTTGTAAGACGAGTCTATGACGGCACCTTAAAGGCAATGCTTGTTCAATTCATTCAGGATGAAGACCTTTCCGAAGACGATGTTGAAGAACTGAGGGCCATCCTGGATAAAAAGCAGAATAAAAAATAAATTGGCTTTACTCTTTAAAAGCAGCATTGTGCTAAAATTACATCATTTTAACCAAGAGGTGATTTTTAAATGAGGCCTAGAGTTTCTGTAATTACTATTGGAGTAGAAAACATCGAAAAATCCTTACATTTTTACCGGGATTGTTTAGGATTCCCCACTGATGGTATTGTTGGGGAAGAGTTCGACCACGGCGCGGTAGCATTTTTTGATTTGCAGCCTGGTTTGAAACTTGCTATATGGAACCGTAAAGATATTGCACATGAGGCTAAAGTGAATGCCGGCAGTCCAAGCCCTACAGAGTTTACTCTTGGACATAATGTAAATAACAAGGCTGAGGTAGATGATGTTATGAATAAAGCTAAAAGGGCAGGTGCTTACATCACTGATCCTGCACATGATACATTCTGGGGGGGATACTCCGGTCACTTCCAAGATCCAGATGGTCATCTGTGGGAAGTTGTATGGAACCCTGAATGGGATGACGTAGAATAACTTCCAACCAGGCTGGGATACTCCAGCCTGATTTAGTTCGAATAATCCTATCTGCAATTGCTCCCTTTTACAGAAGGCTTGACTCCAAGATAACTTGAAGCAGATCTTAAATAAAACTACCCTTTAGTAAAAGTAATTATATTTTCACCATACAAGTTAAGATGGTATAATCCATTCATTTCAATTGTTCCTGCAAAAACACTCATTTGAAAATTGGTATAAATCGTCCAAAGAAGCGTTCATTTATTTTGTCTCAAAGTCCTAGAGTCTTACTCTCCAACCGTCCCATCTCCATCATTATCTCGCATATAAGGGTATAACCAATGATCGTCTCTTATCGGCATACTGAAACCCGCGTCTTTCGCTTCTTTAATTGTTACTTGCCCATTACCATTTGTATCAACGCTAGAAATATCACCTTTTTCATCAGAAATATAGTCATCTGAACTAGAAGGTTCGTTATCACCTGTTAAACCTAACGACTCATTAACTTCATCGGGATTTACATTATCGAAAGTATCTACAACCTCGTTACCGTTTATCGTGTATGAATATTGATACTTTGAAGGTATTTGTGTGTCCGTATCTGAGTAAGAGATGACTGCTTCAAAATTAGTTGCGCCACCTGTCTTACGTATCGCATCCTCCATGTACGCTTGGTCACCATGTCGGTTAAGGGTACTTTCTTGAGGTGTAATATTATAGGCGTTGGGTACCCCACCCAAAGAGTCAGCAATAACGTGACCCTCATCTAATACATCACTTTGGACACCAGGAACTTTAGCCTCGTCAGAGAAGTATCTGCCACTTGATAGGACTGGTTCCGTTTTATCATCTTGTAGAATAATTTCGTCAGCAACGACTCTTACTAATTGACCGTACTCATTAGTGAATGCCCAGTACTCCCTGTCACCAAATCCTATATCTACTACAACACTTGATTCTCGATCTCCACTTAAGTCACCACCATCTACCTCTATTAGTTCGTATCCCAAAAACCGTTCATCATTCGTTTCGGTTGGCGTTTCCTCTACTGCTGGTTCATCAACAAACGTAGTGGTTTCTGCTTGTGAATCTGCTTCTCCATCTGTTTCACTATTCTTATTTGTATCAACTGTGGTTTCTGCTTGCAGATCTGTTTTTTCATCTGTAATGGATGCATCTTCTACGTTGTTGGTACATCAAACAATAAAGATGGTCATTAAAAGTAAGGTTAAATAGTTCATTTTCTTTTTCATTTTGGACACTCCTATTTAGATTTTGCTCTCTGTACCTATATTTTTTAAATCTCTAATTAAACTAACCTGCCCGTTAGTTCAATACTTTCATCCACATATTAAAAAAGGAACACACCATTGTTCATGAATTTCCCCCTATAACGGAAGACTTAATTTCGAGATATTGAAGCAGATCTTCAACTAACGCCTCGTTACTTCCATAGTAAAAGCCTACTTTTTACTGTTCTCCATTAATCCTTCACGTATCTTTTTTAATTCCTCGGTCTGCTCAACGATATTTTTGTTAACTTTACTTATTGCGTCATATATTGCAAAAAAACCCTTATCTTCATACAATCAATCTATTGCATCCAGAAGATTATTTGCTATGTAATCTATTTTTACATCCTGTAGTTTATCGTAATGTTCAGAAAGAGATGATTCACCAGCTCCGGTCCTAACTAAGATATTTATGCTTCCGACTCTTGATGCAGCAACCATATCACTCCAACGATCCCCTATCTTCGCACCGTTCTCAAGACATAACTCGTAATCTTTCTGAGCTTCAATTAGCATCCCCGTATTGGGTTTCCTACATGAGCACCCTTCATTATAATCATGAGGACACATATAAACATCATCAAACCCAAACGCTAGTAGCTCCTCTTCAAAGTCTTTCTCTTTAGCTAACCCCCTAGAGATTCCCGGCTGATTTGTAAAAGAAAAAATCCTTATTCCATCTCTTTTTAATCTATTGATCTCAGTAGATGTGTAAGGAAAAAGATCAAATTCCCCTGGATAGTGGACAGTATCGTCACCACCAATGGTTCCATCTCGGTCTATAAAAATTGCTTCAATTTTTTTCATTATCCCTTTCTCACCTGATTATTACCAATTATTTCAAATTATTTGTTTTAACTCAATCTATTTTTATTTAAGCTCACCTATTCTTGAATAAACTACTACATAATATCTACGTATTCCGATAAAAGATTACTCGTAATTTATCCATTCTCCAGAAGGATTTTCAAGATTTATTTCATCATAGCAACTTTCACAAACCGTAGGATAAGGATCATTCTCGTTTGTTTTATTACCGCAAAACTGGCACTCCATTTATCATTTCTCCTTTCTTTCAGAATTTGTATCAAATATGAAATCGGGCAATCCTTGTTAAAGAATTGCCCCCTTTTGTGGAAGACTTGATTCCGAGATATCTTCTTAGTAGATCTTTAATTTACGCGCCCTTTAGTTTAATAAGAACGAATGGATTTAAACTTTCTTCCAATAAAATTAGCAGGTACGGGGTTGAGTTCTAATTCTCTTGACCAAACACAGAGTTGACCCATATGGTGAATCTCATGAGCAATTATATGATGTAATATCTCCTCAACAGTATATTTATCTTCATCCCAAGGGACACTCACAACATTATCTTTAAATCCATCTAAACTTTTTTTTAGAAATTCAGCTATTTCATTTTGGAAGCTATCTGAAAGAGATTTAACCTTCTCTAACGTAGCATAATCAGAAAATTCAACTACTACGTCTTCTTTGTCTTGAATACCACGAAGCCAACTATATTCAACATCAATAATGTGAAACAGGGTATATAAAATACTTCCTACTCCTCCAGTTCGTTCCTTTATCAACTCTTCATTTGAAAGTTGATTACACCATTCAAACCATTCGTCTCTTACTTGCCAGTTATATTCAAAGAATTTTATCAATGTAAACACTCCATATATAATTGTTTATGTCAATTAAGAATTAGCTTTTTTAACTAAAATCCCTCTTTTTTGAAGAAACCTGCTCCGTTAGCAAAATAAGCGATAGCCACTGTGCAGCTATCGCCCCCTTTAGCAGAAGACTCAGTATCAAGGTAATAGAGGTTTATATTCTTTTTAAGTCATTGGGAAACAATGTTTTCTCAGTGAGCCATCTACTAATCAATAGATGGATTGGATAATTGTTCTATGTAGGGATATTCAGCTTTATTCAATGCATACTCAATCATGTGGTCTAATATGGCATAGTATGCTCTGCTATCCTTATCAAAAGGGAATCCAATACTCTAAGTAATTGACCTAATTGAATACCTAAAAAGAGCATGATGAACTTAGCTAATATTTCTATACTAAAACTGGAAATCCTTCTAATTTAAACAAGTTTATAATGATAAAAGGCACCACCCAATTTAATGACTAGTGCCTTTCCTAGTATAAATTACTTTTCAATCCATTCATCCATGTTATCTCTACCATGAATATCACGTATAATCTCTGTACCCCAAGATATAAGTAAGTTTAAGCCATTGTTTTCAATTCCCCATTTACGTCTTTCTTGTCCCTGATATCCCCCTAAGATACTATCATACTCATCATGAAGGTATCTTCTATGTTCTTCTTTAAACAGGCTGAAATCTAAACTTAACTCACTTCCAAAAGGAAGTTCTTTTTCTAACCAATCAACTAAATCTCTCTTTTCTATATGTTGGTTGATTTCATCCACTGTATAAGATGCTCCATGATCAACTAAATATGAGATCTCTTGAATAAAAATTGTAATTGTCGTCATCTTCCGCATTCATCCCACCTCCTATCTGCCTAATTAACTTCTAAACAGATAAGAGAGACTCCTGCAAAACACTAAACTTTTATGTAAAATTTTGCAAAAATATATGGTATAATATACCTGTCCCCTGAGTTAGAGGGATCAGGAGGTGATAAAATGGCTAAAACAAACAGCGGAAAAAAGAAAGTTTATGTTCCAAAACATAAACGAGGTGGCAAGACAATCAAGCCACACTACCGTTCGACACCAAATTAATCACGTCCTGAGCCAGATCGAACTCTCCAATTCGTCTCAGGGGACACCCTTTATTTTATATATACCCTCATTAACTTAAATTATGTTATGTGATACTCACCTATTACCACAATATAAACATCCCTATAGCAACAGGGCCTCATTTATTGGATAAGCGCCCCATATACCGGAATACTTGATATCGAGATATTTTTGACCAGATGACTAACTAAGGCCCGAGTTAATTGAATATAAAAAGATTCTAATCTGGAATATTATCTTGTACAAATCCCAATTCATTGCCATCTATATCAAGAATAGTGAACTTTCTACTTCCATATGGAGTAGAAAACAATTCCTCTAACACTTCGGCTTTGTTCTTTAATTTATCCCATAGACTATCTACATTATCGACATAAAAATTAAAACGACCTGGGGTTGGATAATTTTCATGCTCCATTAAAGCAAACATCGCTCCCCCTTCATGCTCAAAATGTACGTAATTAGGATTTTCTGGTGGCCATGTTGCTGCAACAGTAAAACCTAGGACTTCTTCATACCATTGTACTGACCTTTTTAAATCCTTCACATTTGCACGGACATGCAAGAGTCTTGTTTTCATATCTGTATTCCTCCTCAATATAACTTTAGATTCTTCAACAAGATTAAATAGCTAAATATGTTCCTTGTGGTTTTGTAATAAAGGGCGAGTGCTCTATTGAACAATCGCCCCCTTTTGTTGAAGACTTGAAATCGAGATATTTCCAAGGACATATTCACTTAATGGCATAAGGGCTTGGATTAAAATTAAGAGGACAACATTGTACGTTGCCCTCGCAGATAATGATTTTTATAAATCTTTATCATAGAATTATCCCCTGTTTTAAACTCGTATGGTACTTGTATTTATTTAGCTGAATATCTTTTAGCCTTTAAATATTGGATGATATGACCTAAATATTCATTCCTATTCCCTTCCATGAACGATTCAGTGCAAAAAATTCAAACGTTTTATCCGAGAAACTAGTGATGACTATATGGGTTACTTTTAAAAACACACCCCATATTGTTACTCATTAAACCTTACTTCCCCAGGTACTACAATCTTGTAAGGGATTTCTATTTTTTTCCCACTCTCCAGCATGATCTTCACATTCATATGAGTAGTTCCCGCAGCATGAAGTAGATTTCCAGTCATTTTGTACGTGTCATGATTAATTTTAAAGGCTTTATTTTCTATACTCCATAATGGCGGCATAGTCATCTCTACTTTTACTTGGTGAATTTCAGGAGCCTTTTCAAAATCTAAAGTAATTGTATTTAAGCCCATTTCTAAAGGAGTAATTTCTACATTCACATCTAAATCTGATTGTTTTGTGTTTTCTTTATAAACTCCTTGTTCGGCAGCACTAGGGTTGGCAGCTACCAAAGTTGCAGCAAAAAAGAGTAGAATCACCCCATAAATCACTTCTGTTCTAGCTCGTTTTAAAAAAGAACCGGCTACTTTGATGCTGAAATTTTTCACTTTTTTTCTTTGAAGATATCCTAAATAAATTAACAATAAAAATAACAGATTTTTAGCAACTAAGGACATACCCCATTTACTTTCTATTAAGCTTTCAATAGAAAATGAAGGCAGGAACTGAATAGTCATCCAAATTCCAGAAAAACCAATCAATACAATACTGATCAAAGCCCATTTCGAAAAACAAGGACCTGCTGTTCTAAACCACTCCTTGGAATCCAGGTGTTTAGGTTTAGCAACCAAAGCCCATAATCCACCCACCCAAATGCCAACAGCTAAGACATGTATGGAAGCGGCAACAATTGTTATGTATCCGCCATAACTGGGATAGGAAGCGTGCCCGATAATAAATGGCCATAATAATAGAGCCGAACCAAAAAAGAAGAGGCGCATGTTTTTAATCCAGAAACCGATTGTAATAAGAGTTAATTGGACCATCGGAACCCAGGAAAACTTTATTGATATGAATTCTTTTATCGATAATTCCGTAAAATCTAGTTTATGATGAATAATTAGTAGTATAAGTCCCAGGACACTGAACAAGTAAAAGGTTAAATTTATTTTATTTAGTATTTGCTGTTCTACTCGCTTCTTTAAAATAATTGTTTGAAACCACGTTATTCCGAATAAAGCGGTTAAACCAATGAATGTAAACCAGTAAGCAATCTGATTTAGCCCAAAAGATAAACTAGAGATATTCCATTCAACATTATTACCATTATTAATAGCCATCGATGAAAACTCTTTAACAGCAAAGTAATAGACTCCCATATTACTCCTTAGAAAGGAACTTGTGTCTTGATTACGCAGCGAAGCATTCCAGGTTATTTGATAAGTTCCAGAGGAAAGTTTTTCAGCAAGCGGGATAATAATATGCCTTGGGTTACTGGAGTCAATCTGTGCTTCTTTTAATTGAACAGGCTGGTGGTTGTCATTAAAGATACCTATAGCTGTCAGTTCCACTACTTGATTAAACCACAGTTCCAATTGTTCCGGTGACTCCTCATAGATTTCCCCGTCAGAAACATTTGATTTGAGTAATTTTATCTCCTTATACTCCGACTTTGTTGCTTCTTCAACAGTGAACCTGAAATCTTCTTCAATAACATACCCATCCTGAGCAATTACATTTATTTGGACCATATATGTTCCGGATTCTAACTCTTCATTTAAATTGGTGATGACGTGTCCAGCGCCAGCAGAGTCTAGAGAGCTTACGGGTACTTGCTTGCCTTTACTATCCATTATTCTTATAGAATTGTTATGAGTGACTACTGGATCCTCAAACCAAACTTCAACAGTTTTCGGTGCTTGTTCTAAAACCTCTCCCCCTTTTGGAAAAGTTTTCTTTAAAGAAGAATGTGCATCAGCGGATAAAGTATAAGTAAATAGCAAAAAAAAGAATATTATAAAACACGAAAATAACCCGTGTATTTTTAAAGAATTAGGTCTATTCATGTAAAATAAAATGCTCCCTTTCCTCTTCTTTTTCATAACTAATCTAGAAAAAGACATATTTTATCTGATAGTTGCAAGCAAAAAACAAAGCATAATTGAAGTAATTCATAAGCTTTTCCTCCTGTAATCCTGTCTAAAAGAGGAAGGAAATCGCCTTTGATAACTTAGTATAAGTCTAGTCTGTAAGGTTTTACCATCAAACCATTTAATCTCTCTCTTCATTTAAACAAACTATGTATAAAAATAGTCCTTTAAAATAAGAATGAACTTTCAACACAGATAAATCGGTTAGCTTTAATAGCCTTACTGTATCTCTATTTAAATGACAGCCATCACAAACACTTTTCCAAAATGGGGTTAAGGCTTCTTGTGCCTTACCAATGACCGGGTGGTTCACTTTAACATGCTCCAAGAGTAAAATGCTGGCTCCGGGCTTGCTAACTCGTTTAATTTCACGGAAAGCCTTTAATGGATCTGAAATGCTGCAAAAAACAAGCGTGGCTACTACGGTATCAAATGTGTTATCGGCAAAAGGAAGTTTTTCCGCTTTGGCCAAATGGATGTGAATCGGAACTTGAGAGGATTTCACCTGTCTCTGTGCCTGTTTATTCATCCATGGATTTGGCTCGATTGCATCTACTTTTGCAGCGTATTTATAATAAGGAAAGTTCATTCCTGTACCTGACCCCACCTCCAGTACTCTTCCTCCTGCCTGTTCTGAAAGCATTTTTCGGATTTTCCTTAATTTAGTTAAGTCAAGTGGCTTCATTACGATATTATAAAGCTTTGGAAACCATCTTCCCAATGTTTTCTCACCTCCAAAGTCACTCCCCATGAAAATAAGGCCTCAAATGGAGGCCTTATCATTAAAGCAAAAGTTACTTATTTTCAGTCGTCTCCCCATATGCCTCCATGAAATCGCCACAGGCATTCATCATCTTCTGCCCTTCCGCTGAATTCATTGCTTCCATCATGTTCATCATTCCATTCCCACTCATCATATTCCCCATTCCGTTATTATCTGGTTCTTGGGCAAAGGTGGTAGTTCCTACTACTAATAGAGTGGCTAAAGCAAATGATAAAGCAAAAGGTACTTTTCTGATTTTCATGTTTAAGCTCCTTTCTACTAACTGGGATACTTTAAGTATCCCCTATAAATTTGTTGAATTTGTGAAGATAGAAAGTTTAATTATTACTTTTTAAAACCTTCTTTTTTTCTTCAAATTCTTGATAATCAATCTCCCCTCTGGCAAGCCTTTCTTTTAAAATTTCCATGGTTGAATCCTCTCTCTTTTCAAAAGGTTTTAATATCAAAAGTACTACCCCGTATATCAAGAATCCTAAAATCACAATCCAGAGAATCATGTTTATTACCATACTCCCACCCATCATGGACATCACAGCACAAAACCTCCGTTCTTATTTACCTTGTGTTTTGATTGCTTATTTGTCTTTCCTCTTTTTCAACAAAACGAAATAGACAAAACCTACAATTACAAGTGGTATGCCCATCCATAAACAAAGCTGCAAAAACGTTTTTAAATAAGCTTCTCCTGATGATTCTGCAGCCCACATGGTTGTTGCGGAAAGCGTTAGACACATTAAGCCAGTTCCAATCAGCAACAGGATAATGAACCATTCTATCTTTTTCATATTGCCTCCTCACTCAGCTTGAGGGAAACTTAGCTGAAACCTCGTACCTTTACCTACTTGGCTACTCACGGAAATAGACCCATTTTGTAAATCAACCAAATGTTTAACTATGGCTAATCCTAACCCTGTGCCGCCAAGTTCTCTGGAACGGGATTTTTCAACGCGATGAAAACGGTCAAAAACAAAAGAAAGCTCTTCTTCCGGAATTCCTATTCCCGTGTCCTCAATAACTACGTTCACTTGGTTATCCTCATGCCATACTTGAACATTAACCGCCCCTCTTTCAGTATAACGAGCTGCATTGCCCAACAAATTTATGAAAATTTGTTCTAGACGGTCTCCGTCAGCCTCAATAGCGGGCACATTTTCCTCAAAGTAACTGTTCAATAGGATCCCCTTTTGCTCGAATTCCATTTTGACTTTAAAAAAAGCACTTTCCAGTACATCGGTAAGGTGGAGCGTAGTCATGTGAAGGTCAAATTTGCCTTCCTCCATTTTGGATAAATCAAATAGGTCATTAATCAAACCGACCATTCTTTCGGTTTCACTTTCAATAATCGTTAGATAGTGAAGTCGTTCCTCTTCTGTTTGGTAAAGATTCTGTTTTAACACTTGCGCATAACCTTTCATGTATGTGATAGGTGTCCGTAATTCATGTGACACATTGGCAAAAAACTCGCTCCGATTCGAACGGTATCGATTGATTTCAATGGCAAGGTCGTTAATTGCTTTTCCTAATGATCCTATTTCATCGTTTGAAGGTATGTCTACACGTATATCTAAGTTTCCCTTTGCGATATCCCTGGTCGCTTGTTCTATTTCCAGAAGCGGTCCGGATATTGTCTTTGACAGTAAGAATGTAAAACCTAATGCTAAGAATAACGCACCGACAGCAGACAGTATTAGTAGATCCCTTATTTTCTCGACCGGTTCCTGAATATCATTTATAGGTGCCAGAACAAAAAAGGCTCCTTGAAAACCATCCGATTGGACAATAGGATGACCAGACCCAAGGTAATTATTATTTGCTTCTGCATTATGAAATGTTTTTTGAACAGATTGTCCCTCAGATAAAAGTTGTATATCTTCCCGGGACAGGTTTGTCAATTGGAGACCAGAGTCTGTCACAACCTTTCCTTCAGCATCTACAATATAAATTTCCTTATTGGTCAGCTCAGCCAATGTCTGAAACATCTGAACACTCATATCATTGTTCAGAGAAGGAAGGGTAAGAGCATACTTTTGAGATAAATCACTTATTTCTTCCTGAACTTGATTATAATAAAAGTTAGTGAATATTTGGTTGGCTACATACCCTAGGGGCAGCAAAACGACTAAAAACAAGGCCATAATCGTTCCGCCAAGTTTTAGAACAATCTTATTCATGCTGAGGTTGATCTCCTGGAGTATTGAACTTATACCCGACTCCCCAGACGGTTTTGATGGGGATATAAGATAACCCCGTTTTTCCAAGCTTCTCTCTTATATTCTTAACGTGCGTGTCAATCGCTCTCAAATCTCTGTATTCATTCATGCCCCATATTGTATCTAATAACATTTCCCGGGTAAAAACCCTTTTAGGCTGGCTTGCTAATGAATGGATAATCTCAAACTCTTTTGGAGTCATTTCCACTGGGACACCTCTGCAGATTACTACCCTGCTTTCATAATCAATGGTCAAATCCTTCAGTAATAGTGTTGTTTCATCAGCCTTCTCTTTACCTATATGTCTCCGCAGTAACGCCTTTACACGTGCGACCAGTTCTTCTGGGGCAAATGGTTTAATCAAATAATCATCCGCACCCAGATTTAAGCCGTGGACGCGATCGTTTATTTCGTTACGAGCGGTTAACATAAGAATAGGTATCTGGCTGATCTTACGAAGCTCAGAGCAAACTTCCCAGCCATCCATACCAGGCATCATGATATCTAGTATTAGTAAATCATAGGTGTTTTGTTGAACCATTGATACTGCTTCATTTCCATCTCTAGCTTCATCAACATGAAATTTTTCCTTAGACAAATAAATCTTGATTAAGTTTCTCATGTTCCATTCATCATCCACTACTAAGATCTTATCATTCATAGACAACCCTCTTTTTTGATTGCGTGTTTTTCAAAAAGCCTTCTTATTTATATTTTTATCAATTTTACTACTTATAATAACTTATCTTAAACTGTCCGAGTCAGTTGTTTTTATGTTGTTGCTTTGCTATCCCCTTATCAACGCTTTGGTTCCATGTATCCCCACCATCATGGGAAAAGTAGATATCCTTTGTATTGGTAGCAAAAACAAGTTCATCCTTGTTTTCCGGATTTTGTTTCACATAAGCTATCGAATCACCATCCAATGTGGGAATATCTAATTCAGATACTTCCCTATCAGGTAGTTCGATTCGAAATAGCTTCACACCGTCGGCCTGTGTGGCTACCAGCAGATTATTCTGGTGATCAAATGAAATAGCTGAAATTTTAACTAATCTCGGGAGTTTTTCAAAATGATTACCATGATCATCCGACAGGAAAGCGCCTTGATTGGTCCCTATAGCAACGACTCCTTCTTTTGTTGGATGAGCTGCGAGAGAGGTAGCTTGCCCTTCTAAGCCTTGTAACAAGCTTTTATTCCAGGTTTTTGTGTCATCAGATGAATAATAGAACCCCGGTTGGTCCATGCGCGAATTTTCCGATGGATTAAACACATAAATCTCTTGTGTTTCATATCCCACTGTCATTCCATGGAAGTCTACCTCGCCATATAAGTCAAGCTTCTCCAGGGTTTTTCCTAGGTCTTTAGTCTTCACAATACCCAGTGGGTTAGCTAAGTCAGAATTAGGCGCAGGATGGCCGCTACTATAAAACCCTTCCTTTACCATGGAGAAGCCCATGTAGTCATGCTTTTTCCCTTCCTCAGGAACGGTCCATAAGCCATCTTTGTAGACCCGTAATCCATCATGTGCCGGTACAAACAGTTCTTTCCCATCGCTCGTATATCCAAGCCCATGAATATGCTTGAAGGTGACTTCTTTTTCCCCACCATTAATATTGATCATCATTAAAAAGAAAAGAGTTGATACGGAAACTAGCACGGAAATCCATTTATATGTTGCACGCCTTTTTGAAACGGCATGGTGTTTCTTGCGATTTTCTTTATTTTTCACATCAAGATTATTCATTTTTCGCTTCATCCATATAACTAATCCAAGAAAAGTCACCAATACTAAGAGAGAAGCAATGAAACCATAGTTCCAATAGTTAACCACTTCTTCATTCTCATGTGTTTCTGTGCCATGTGCAAGTACATTAATCGGAATAATAAACAAAATAAAATTTATAGCTGATAAAAAAATTAATTTTTTCATGATTTTTACGCTCCTGTGAAATTTATAGTACCTAACCGCGTGTTGTATGAGTAAATGGATATTCTCTATTACCAATATGTTAACGTATCGAGAATTCCAAGTAGGATCAGCAACCAACCGGCAACTTGCTGAACGACTTGTCCAAACTTTCGACCTCTTTTCATCAACTTTCCACCTAATTGGAAATACCAGATCAAAAATATAGCAATAAATAATGGTATAGAGGTCGCCAAACCGAAGATCGGTGGTAATATCGCCCCGTATGATGTAGATAAAACAAGTGGCATTAATGTTATAAAAAATAAAATGAACATAGTTGGACAAAAAGCTAAAGTGAAACTAACCCCCATTAAAAAGCTGCCGAATTTACTATCTTTCAAGTAACGTTCCGGTACCTTCCCTATCTTAATTGTCCACCGCATCTTAAAAAAACCAACCATAAACATTCCGATAAAAATAAGCAAGGGACCGATTGCTTTTCTCATGTATGGTATGAACAAGGTTAGATTTGCTTGAAACTCATTACCGAGCATCCATACAATTAAGCCGAGGATTGAGAAGACCGCCACCTTCCCTAGGGTAAACAGAAATATATGCTTCCATGGAATTTTCTGTTGCAACGAACGGGTTCCATATATGGTGATAGCTCCGAGGTTTCCTGTAAACTGACAAGGGGCCAGAGCACCTACCAGACCAAGTATAAAAGCAGAAAAAAGGGGAAACCCTGTCCATTGATTTGCCAAACTTACAAAAGGACTGCTTAGAAAATTACTGATATCACTAAATACTTGATACATATCATTCCTCCTACTAATACCAAAAACTGAAATGCCTTTTCATTTTATATTATTTGTATGTATAAATTGTGAGGAATTAAAGAATACGGATGTTTTTATCGATATACCATCTTGAATGAAAAAAGCTCAAAGGAAAGAACTCCTTTGAGCTCATTATCTAGTCATTTTTAAAAACCAGTCCATCCGCCAAAAAATTGATTCGTAATGAAAGAAGTAAGACGGGTCATCCATCCGAATAACAGAAAAATTCCCATAAATATCATGGTATAGCCACCTATTTTCACAATTCTCCGGTTATGCCGCTTGATCCATTTCATACGTCCGATAAAAAATGCCATCGTAAAAAATGGGATAGAAAAACCTAATACATAAGCGATCATATAGACTACCGCCTGGTCAGGGGCAGACACCCCAAGTGCTATGACGGCTGCCAGAATCGGTCCCGTACAAGGCGTCCAGCCTGCAGCAAATGCCATTCCTACCGCACTGGATCCAATATAACCTTGGGGACGGTGTTTTAACGTCACCTTGTAATCCTTCATTAAAAAATCAGGCTTGAAAATACCTAAAGTAATCAGTCCCAGCACAATAATCAAGACGGCTCCAAGCTGCCGAATCAAGTCATCATAACGCATGAACCAATTCCCAATCCAGGATGTGGAAAACCCGATGGCAATGAATATTATCGAAAATCCAAGTAAGAAAAATAATGTATGCATCAACGGAGCTTTTTGCATCATAACATTCTTTTGCTTGAATTCATCGACGGATATCCCTGTAATATACGAGAGAAAAGCTGGGTAGAGGGGCAGGCAGCAGGGAGAGATGAACGATAAGAAACCTGCTCCGAACGCCAGAAAAATATTGATATCAGCCATTTGGACCATTCCAATCCTTTGGCTGGATCTGTTTCATATAGCCTCGGATTTCTTCTTCCGTCATGCCTGCGGTATTCCGATTAACCACTTTTCCATTTTCATCAATCAAAAAAGTGACTGGGATCGGACTGATTCCGTAAGCATCCAGTAATTGAGAATCCTTATCTAATAACACGGGGAAAGTCATTCCCTTTCGCTCAACAAATGCTTGTACAGTAAGCTTCGGTTCCCCGACATCCACTGCCAGCACTTCAACACCTTTGTCTTTGAATTTTTGATATTGACTTTCTATGTAGGGCATTTCTTCTTCACAGGGTTTACAATAGGTAGCCCACACATTCAGAAACACCCCTTGCCCGCGATAATCACTGAGTTGAACAGTATCACCAGACAAAGTTTCTAACCGAAAGTCAGGTGCCTGATCGCCTGCATTAACAACATCAGAATCCTTCATGACGTTCTGATAAATAATAAATCCAATTATAAAAACAAACAGTCCCAGGATGGTAGACCGCATAATGAATCGTTTCTTTTGTTTATTCACTACTTGCCCTCTCTTTCTGCTGTATTGATGAAATATGCTTTAAAGTGAGACTAATAATTCAGAACGGAAAATAACAGCACATGCTATGATAACAAGAAATTATGTGGATTTTATGTGTCCAATAAATTATCTTGGAATCTTAATTGTTTTAAAATAATTTCACATAGGAAAAAGACGATTCTTCAACCGTCTTCTTCATTGATAGGCTATTGAATTGTTTTAAACCCGGATAGTAATCACTTATTCTCATTTATTGATGTGAAGTTATAACTCTACCAGAACTATCACTAAACGGAGGAAATTAGCAATGTCCGTCCATAAGCAAAGGAAACGGCACTTCTTCTTTTATGATCGCCCTCTTATACGGGAACCTTGATATCAAGTTTTTCTGAAGTTAACACTTACTATTTTTCTATGTACTTTATATTTACTCATACAGACTAAGCAAATAAAAAAGCTTCTACAGCTGTATAAATACACAATAGTGCAATGCCAACTAGCAAATAACCTAATAAGGAATTGCGTATTTTCTTGAATTCTTCAAGTCCCATCACTAACATAAGAGATCCTAAAAACATACTCATATATGGAAGTAAAATAGATGAATTTTCAGTTATTAAGCCGTAACTGGATAGAGACAGGACTAGAATAGCTAGAATAACCCTAGTAATTTTCAGCAAACCTTCACCCCATTTAAATCATTATTAAGGACTTGCCCCCGTTTGTTGAAGACTCGAAATCAAGATAATCTGACGGAAAAGTCTGGGCTTTAGCACTGGCCATCAAATTTTAAAAGCTCGATATTAAGATTTATTTAGATAAAAAAACACACTTTTAATTTAAAACTTTCCTAGTCTAACACTTTAGATTTTTTAAAAATGCTTCCCAAAAGACAGTCTAAGCACTAATATATGCCTTGTTTGGCCATGGTCTTTTTCTTTATTACTTTCTCCTCAGCCCATAAACCAATTTCGATGACAAGAGCTATCAAAACCACCCATGCCCATAGTGACAAAAATAGCTCATGGAACTCATAGAAATTGTTTTTGTGATAAGTGTTTTTATGCATTACCATTGTAAAAGCATAAAACATCCCAAACGTGAAATTTCGTGACCATTGGCTAACATTGTAGGAGAAGATGCCTTCTCTCCAACCTTTTTGCCGGACACGCTTGATAGCACGAACGATCTCCAAACCTTCCACTAGACAAAAAATTACCAGAACAAGCATCCAATAATAAAGAAGAATCTCTTCTTGAAACATTTTTGTCGAAACAATGGCAAGCCCTGTAATCGAAAGAGCACCATGGATAATGCAATTGGTATTCGTCCAATCTTCCATTAAGGACCACTCTGTTTCAGCATATCGTTTAAAAATAAGAATGAGGCCACTCATATAAAAAAGGAGCCCAAGGGCAAATGCAGATAGGCTGAAGATATCAGGTAAGGAAGGAAACACTTCATTCCATAAGATGACCACTGATTGTGTTGCTACAGCTGATAAAAGAACAACACCATGGATGGCATGGAATACTGGACAATTCCACAATTGTTTAAAATTCATAAAACATATATAAAGAAACATTATCCAGAGCAATGAATTGATAACCGCTAAAGCAGCCACCATTAAATGAAGCAAAGGAAGATACCTCTCCAATACAATACTCAACATAGAAAAACCAGCAATCCACGAACGAGAACGAACGAATTGACTGGGTTTTTAAGTAGAGAGGTAAGAAAACCTTTTTGGAAGACCTGCCGGAATAATTTCGAATATATGGCAATAGAAAGAAGCAGATAAACAAAAACGAACCATCTACCAGCTGTTTGATTTAGAAAATGGCTCATCGCACCCTGTAAAAAAACACCTAATGCCATGACAATCGCACCCGAGGCTGGGTTTAATATTTTCCTTTTATAAACATTCATCGTTCTTTTCACCTCTTCTAACTCACAAACCACCTGTTCATTGTACGATTTTCTTACATTAATTTAAAGAATCGGGTACGAGGGGGCTCAAAACTTTTATAACATACTCAGAACCATAATTATTTCGACACGGAGTCTTCAACTATTCTGCGCGTTAGCTATAAAGCGATTGCTCATATTGAACAATCGCCCCCTTTAACAGAAGACTTGATTTCGAGATATTCTCTTAAGCGTCTTTTACTTTAGCCAGTCGTTAGTCGAATACCTAATTACGTTTAATCAGGTTTCCATTTTCATCGAAGAATTTATAATTACGGAATTCATTGCCGTCTTCACTCGGTCGAGGATAATCAAGCCACGCTACGGAAGCTTCATAAGGTGTGAATTCTTGTTCAAATAGATTCCCATTTATCTCTTTTATTCTCCGAATTAGTAACAATCATCATATTTGACTCTTCCGTTAAAGGCAGAAACATACTAAGTGATTCATCTCTTCCATGTTCTATATGCCTCAATACATAGTTACCATTCCCATTTTTCTTTTCCATACTTTTCCTCCTAAGAATCTATGCCGTTAATTCACATTACTGCTCCGTCAGTTATACAATCTAAATTCCTAAAAACTCGTATGCTTATGTAATAAGGGCGAGCACTCTTTTAAGCAATCGCCCCCTTTAACAGAAGACTTGGCTTCACTAAACTATGGTGTGTAAGTGCATCTCAATTTTAAATGCCCTGAAGCCTTTTGGAAACGGCATCTGTAGCGCCCAAGAGGCAAAGAGCTAATTCTTCCTTAATATAAGGGGCCACATCCACATAGAAGGTAAATGTTTAGCTAAAAAAACAAAAGTATTTACATGTGGAATTATTACCTTTCAATCAAAAGCGCTATTGTTAGGTCCTCCAGGTAAGGATTTAAGGATAATAACAGTTATTCGTGAATTAGATGATATTATAACTGATATTAACTTAGACGAGGGTAGTACACCTGTATAGGTATGCCTATACAGGTGTACTGTAAATTTTATTTCATAACCTCGTAGTCCATCCTCATTGCACCACTATTTTCATAAAGTTGAGTATTTAAGAGTTTTAAATCGTTTTTGGCTGTAATGTTATCAAGGTAGCGCTGTCCGCTGCCAAGGATAACAGGATGGATGACTATGCTTATCTCATCCGCCCAACCCTCATTCATTAGACTCTGCACAAGTCCTGCACTCGACGTAACCATGATGTCGCCTTGGATTTGATCTTTGAGCTTAGCAATATTTTGACTTAAATCACCGGCTAGGAGGGAAATGGTGCTGCTATAATTTCCCCAGTGCACCTCCCTCATATTCATATTACGAGTAGCTACATATTTGGGAGTATTGTTCATGACATCAGCAAAATCTCCTTCTTGAAACGGCCAAACTTGTGATAAGCCTTCGTAGGTAACCCGGCCCATCAAGATGGCTTCGGCCTGTTGGGCCATAGCCAGGAGGTCATTCATTGAATCCGTAATACCAGGCATAGCCCAGCTCATCATATTATTTTCGTCTCCATGCGGTCCTGTGAAAAAACCATCCAAAGTACTGTGAACTGACACTATAATTTTTCCCATCTATTTATCCTCTTTCCATTTAATATTTTAGGGTGTCTGACTTTTTCATTTATTTATAGTTGTTTTAAATATTCGTCTAGTTCTTCATAATGTGATGCTAAGCCTTTAACCATACCCATATCCATAACTTTTGGAAGTTCTTCTTCTGATTTAAACTGTGTACGTAATATAAGTTTTGTCTTACACTGATGTTCTTCCAATTTTAATGTGATAAACATTTCTGGAGCATTCGGTACAGGATTGCCTTTCTCATCAGCAAAAACGTCGGTATAAACAATCTTCTCAGGAGAAATAATTTCATGAAATACTGATCTTCCCCAAGATTCTTGCCCGTAAAAATCACCTTGGTCCTTATCAATACAACGCATACAATAATGCCATACACCATTCGGTTCAAATTCAAAACGATAAATTGTTGTATCCCAACCTTTTGGCCCCCACCAACTTGCCAAATGATCAGGTTCCGAGAACGCCTTAAACACGAGATCCCTTGGTGCATTAAACATTCGTTCAACCACCAGGTCTTTACCTTCCACCCTATGCTTCATTTGTGAACTTACTTTGTTTTCATTCATCTACATTCCTCCAACTTAAAAATATTTTGAAGTGAAAAATTATTAGTACTCCAAATGACAAGTTGGTTACACAAAGGTGAAGTTCTTTTTAATCGTCATTATTCCGTTCTTTCTTCTGCAGTTCATTTAGATAATCATCCAACTGGTCTAATCGATCCTCCCAAATCGATTTGAAGGAATCAAGCCAAGCATCTAAGTCTTGGAATGGCTCTGGTCGTAGCTTGTAAATTCTTCGGTTCGCCCTTGGTAGTACCTCAACGATTCCTGCATCATGAAGTACTTTTAAATGTTTAGAAGCTTGAGGTTGACGCAGTTGGAGTTTATCAGCTATCTCTCCTACTGTTAACGGTTTAGTCTTTAAAAGTTCGATTATTTTTATTCGATTTTGTTCTGCTAGAGCACTTAATATTTTTTCCATATTTCAAATATATCCAAACAGGAATATTCCGTCAAGTGAATATTTAAAACACTTATAACAAAAGTCAGACAACACGGTTGCTATCTGACTTCTTTTAAGATTACCCTGTATGTAGTTGCTTATTTACCGCTTCAAAAATCACCATGTACACTTCCTCATTCTCACTTATTTCACCAATTATACAATAGTTCTAATTATACTAACCTGCCCTTTACTTTAATAAAAAAGAGCTATCCCTTCTTGCAGAATAGCCCCCGTTACTTAAACAAGATACCCGAACATATCTTCATCTCTTAACTACAACTGACTATATTACTGTATCTGTTGAATTTCCTCTGTATTATAGTCGACCGTAAATTTTTTTTAACTTTTACTTCGCCATTTACGGTTTCGTAAACTCTAATGAAATATTTTGTTCTTTCTTCTTTTACATAGTCAACGGTAATTTCTTTTTTTCTTCATCACTGAGCTCGTTATAAACAAGTACTTCACCATCATCTTTTGATAAAATACCTTTTTCTTTCGCATATTTATCGTTAACCGTAGCTTCGCTTCCCATTTCATCATCTTCTTCAACTAATCTGCCGTTAGCACAACTAGAGACAAGCTAATATGCAGCTATTGCCCCCTATAACGGAAGACTTGATTTCGAGATATTGAAGCAGATCCTCAACTAACGCCCCCGTTAGCTTAATAATGAAGTTATTCAATCTCTAAAGAAAAGGCATAACTTGCAGTACCTTGTTCCCAATGTGCTAACACCTCGTAAACAACTTTTCCTTTGGCAGACAGAACAACCTCATCGGAGCTGTTCACAACCTTGTTGTCTTCATCCCATATCCTCACGGTATAGCTCTCTGGCTGTTCTTCGAAGTCCAATTCAACATTGGTATCGGCTGGTACCTGCATTGGATTACTATCTTTAACCAATTCTGGCGGTGCAGAAGAACCCGCCTCTATTCCACTTGCTGTTCCGTCTCCATTATCTACACTCCAACTATAAGTACCAAGCGATGGTCTTACAGTCTCTTCTCCAACATAGACGGTTAGACTTGGCGGCTTAGGAATAGCATCCCCTGAAGAACCGTCCAACTCTTCATTGTTACTAACCTCCATAACTTCATTATCATTATCAACTTTTTCATCCGTATCATTTATGTCAGAACAACCCATTATTGATAAAAAACATATAAGTGTTAAAGCAAAAAGTAAAAATCTAAAATTCATCATAATACCCTCCTTACTATGTAGACGATAAATAAGTGAGAGCGTTACAGTATACTATTAATTGGTAATAAACTCTACTGCCCCGTTAGCACAATAACGGATAGGCCCTATTCAGCTATCGCCCCCTTTAACAGAAGACTCGATTTCGAGGTTTCCTTGAGTAATCTTAAACCAACTCCCACTTAAGTTTAAGTACATTAGTTCACATATTTTATCTAATCTGTTATTTCTTTTTCTAAACAATAATGTGGTTTGCCATTGTAATCTACCTCTTTATACTTTACGAATCCTACAGAATTCCAGAAGTAAATGCCCTGCTTATTAATTTTATGTACAGCCAGCCTTATACTATCTTTCTTTTTATCTCTAATCATCTTTTCAAATTCATGGTAAACTTTTTTAGCAATTCCACTTCCTTGATAGTTTTTATGGATTACAAAAAGGCTAATCCAAGTCCTTTCATCAGCAGAATTATTCAAACAATAGTCAACTATACCTATATATTTTTCATCATTCTTTACAAATAAGCGAATTACGTTTAATTCTTCACTTTCTTGAAATTCTTCTAAAATGTCACTCTCTTCTACTATCTCTTTTTGTTTAGAAATACTATTGTATCTTTGATTAGAGTTCATAATATCCAATTCTATATGCTTCTTATCTATTGTGTTAGGAACAAAAGAAATCATAATAATTTCCCCCTCATATAATTAACCTGCTCCATTAGTGAAAAAGCGATCGTCCATATTAAACAATAGCTCCCAATTGTGGAAGACTCGACTTCAAGATAATAGTAATCAGCCGGAGGTACAAAATAGCTCTATCATCTCTAACTTCGAATAAGCTATTCATCCAGTGGGGGGGGGAAGGAGGGTTTGGAGACGGAAGTATTGCGATAGCAACATTGGATCCGGCATTCCAGGGGGGGTTAATTGATGGGCCAACTTTTCAAATGATAAACAAAGCTGCTGAGTAAGTCTGCAGCTTTGTTTAATTTTAACCCGACGATTTTATATAAAATTAAGCATCCTTGACACAGGTATACATATTTATCCATGACCTACTCTTTATGGTATTTAAAATCTATGTTTATATGAGTATGCCTTCAAAATTAACCTGTGATGATATCTTCTTCAGGATATTGAATAATATCTGGGGTTTGCCTTGCAAATGCAAAAGCGAAAGTTAATGGTCCTAGTTTCCCGACGAGCATAGTGATTATAACCGTTATTTTACCCAGTGTTGACAAACCTGCTGTTACTCCCATGGATAACCCGACTGTCCCAAAGGCAGATACACTTTCGAATAACAACGGCAGAAAAGGGGCTTTTTCAGTAATATTTAAAATAAATACAGCTGACATCACTACTATGATGCTTCCCATGGTAAGTGCCAAAGAACGGTATACGACGTAATCACGGATACTTCTGCGGTAAATAACAGCGTGCTGTTTCCCTTTAAAAAACGCGACTGTCCCGAGTATTAATATTAGAGCCGTAGTCAGCTTGATCCCTCCAGCTGTAGAGGCACTTCCCCCTCCAATAAACATCAGCACAATTGTATAAAATAAGGAAGCATCTTCCATTTGGCCTGTGTCAATCGTATTGAACCCGGCTGTCCGTGGTGTGACAGCTTGAAAGTATGCTGCCTGGATCTTTCCGTAGAAAGGCAAGCTGCCTATTGTACCTGGATTATTATATTCTAATATGAAAAGCATCAATATGCTGAAAACATTGATACTAAGGGTCCCGACCACCATGACTTTGGTGTGTAACGAATAACCTTTAAATTCCTTCTGTCTCCACATATCAAAAACAACCGTAAAACCAATACCTCCAATTATAAATAACAATGTTATAACCAGATTAATCACAGGATCCATGACATAATCAGATAAACTATTGGACCATATCGAAAAACCTGCATTATTGAACGCAGAAACGGCATGGAAAACACTGGCATAGACCCCCTTGGACCATCCCATTTCCGGAACCCATCTTGCGGCAAGAAAAACGACTGCTATTGATTCCACAATCAAAGAAAAAAGCAGCAGCTTTTTGGCTAGAAGAATGACTCCTCCCAGAGAAGATTGATTTAAAGCCTGTTTGACTAATAACCGTTGTTTAAAACCTATCTTTTTGCCAAGTGCCATAAAGATGACAACCGCAAATGTCATGATTCCCAACCCGCCAAGCTGTATTAGAAGAAGTATGATTATTTCTCCGAATAACGTATAGGCTCCACCAGTATCTACCACCACTAGCCCGGTGACTGTCATGGCAGATGTTGCGGTGAACAGAGCATTGACAAATGATATCCCATCTTTGTTAGAAAAGGGAAGCATCAATAGGATGGTGCCGATTAAAATTAATGAAAGAAATATAACAATTAATAGTTGTGGTGGTTCTAAATCAGCTAATTTCTTCTTCATGAATGATCCCCTTAGTAATCGTGATATTTTATTTAATTAAGCGGTACCTAGAATGAAGAATGCTAATCGTTATCTAACATATGATTTCTGAATCGTTTGATATCCTTATCCGCCCCGACAAGAACCATAACATCCCCTTCAGTTAACAGTTTGTCGGGTTCAGGGGAAATGTTTATTTCTTTGTCTCGCTTAATGGCTAAAATATTAATGCCAAAATTGGAACGTACATCAAGATCGTCTAACGATTGACCCACCATTTCCCGGCCAATGACAATTTCTACTACACTATATTCGTCAGATAACTCGATATAATCCAGTACACTGGAAGATATTATTTTATTAGCCACACGTTTCCCCATATCTCTTTCCGGTTGGACAACAATGTCAGCACCTATCCGATTTAATATAACTTCGTGATAATCGGAAATTGCTTTTGTGGTTACTTTTTTGACCCCAATTTCTTTTAGAATGACTGTCGCCAATAAACTGGATTGAATATCATCGCCAATCGCCACGATAGCATGGTCGACGTTACGAAAGCCTAATGCTATCAAGGTTTTTTTATCTGTGGCATCGGCTATGACTGCATGGCTGGCGATATTCATGTACTCATTTACGATATCTTCACTCTGATCTATCGCTAAGACTTCATAACCTTCTTTACTTAATGTTTTGCAGATACTGCCTCCGAATCTTCCAAGTCCGATTACCGCATATATTTTGTTCATGATGGCTACCCCTTTAAATTTTTTCATCAAAAAAACCGCAAAAGAATGGCTTTTTGCGGCATATGGACTTCTTCTAGACAGACGAATCCAATCTCATTCTTCCCTTTATACGCTTATGAGGTTAGCTGTCGGATTCGGGTATAAAGAGTTACCCTACCAACGAAACAATATTTCGTCAGATTCACCCCTAGTAGCTGGTCATTGCTACAAAAAACGGGTCCCCCACCTTCCTTATATAGAAAGTTAAGCGATGTTATTAATTTTTATATGTGAATTTTACTCCTTGAATTGGCGGAAGTAAAGAGCTAATTTATAATTCAAGCTATTACCTCTTACCATTTAAAATAAATAATAAAAGAGTTACTCCTGCTCTAAGCAATTCTTATACTTTCCCTATATTTTATTCTTTTGTGCGCTATGGTAATTTAAGGTGTTGTACATCAGCCCGCCCAATAATTCCGATGATTGTATAATGGTAGAGGCTCCTACCCTTTTGGCATTTTCAGCTTGTTTTCTGGTCAGAATTTCTGTGATTACTCTTACATTAGGGTTGGCGGCTTTGGCAGCCACTGTAAACATAATACTTTGGTGATCCGCTTCTTCCTCTCTTTTAGCAGGGTCCGATGTGATCATTACAATTTTGGCATGCTTTATATCTGCTTTTACTAATACATCCGGGTTGTAGGCATTCCCTTTAATAAATGATACGTCCTTCGGGAGCTCGTCAGGAATGAACTTTAATGAATCATCAATTAAAATGATTCCTTCCTTTTTTCCATTATCCCTAATTTTTTGAATAAGCTGTTTAGAACATTTATTCCATCCGATAATGATATGATGATTTTCCATCACTTTCCCTCCCTTGCATGTTTTGGGTAAATAAATAATGGTGGCTTTCATCCTGTTAATATGTCTTCCTTAGCATATCGAACTCGAACCTTGGGCTGGTTTGCCAGTGCAAACGCAAGCGTTAATGGTCCTACCTTCCCTATAATCATGATCATGGGGATAATCAGTTTTCCAACCCAGGTCAGTTCTCCAGTTAGTCCCATAGATAAACCAACTGTTCCAAATGCCGACACTGCTTCGAAAACAATCTTGAGAAAAGGAGCATCTTCTGTAATATCTAAAATAAAGATACCGACCAATATAAAAGAAAAACCTATTACAGTGATAGCTAATGAACGTACCACCGTCCGGTCACTAATTGATCGCCTGAAAACCTCTATATCTTCCTTTTTCTTTACAAAAGACAACACAGAAAACATGATTGCAAAGAAAGTGGTCAGCTTTATCCCCCCTCCCGTCGAGGCGCTTCCGGCCCCAATGAACATTAAAATAATCATGAAAAAAAGAGTCGAATGATTCAAAGCACCGATATCAACGGTATTAAATCCCGCAGTTCTTGGGGTTACTGCCTGAAAGTATGCAGCCTTAATTTTATCAATGATAGAGAGTCCTCCTAGTGTGTCGAGATTATAATACTCAAGAAGGAAGACAAAACAAAAAGCTATCAGGTTAATAAGCAAGGTTCCAACAAGCATTAGCTTTGTGTGTAAACTGAAGTCTTTAAACCTTTTCTTCTTCCATATATCAAATATGACGGTAAATCCCACACCACCCACAATGAAAGATGTAGTAATGATCACCATTATAAAAGAGTGATCGATAAAGCTGGATAAACTATCCGACCAAATGGAGAAACCCGCATTATTAAATGCAGAAACAGCATGAAAAAAACTGGCATATACCCCATTCTTCCATCCAAAAACAGGTATCCAGAAAACACAAAGCAAAATAAAAGTGATAAATTCCACGGCTAAGGAAAACAACAATATTTTCCTTGCAAGTAAGATGATCCCCCCAACGGAGTTCTGGTTTAACGATTGGGTGATCAAGACATGCTCTTTAAACCCTAGTTTTCTTCCGGACATAAGGAAAATGAAAACAGCGAAGGTCATGATTCCAAGCCCGCCGATTTGAATCAGAAGGATAATCACAACCTGGCCAAACAAAGTAAATGCGGTCCCAGTATCTACTACGATCAGTCCGGTAACCGTCAAAGCAGATGTAGCTGTAAAAAAAGCATCAATAATAGTAATACCATCGGTTGTAGCAAAAGGCAGTTTTAACAGCATGGTGCCCACTGTAATAAATACGAGAAATATTAGTAACAAAAATCGTGGAGGGTTTAATTGACTAGTAATAATTTTTTGAAACAAGGCTACACACCTTCTTGCTCAAAACGGCTAAGATCCACATTGCTTCCAACCATAACCAGGATATCCCGACTCTGAATTTGCGTATCCAATGAAGGAGAAATTAAAATATTATCTTCACTTTTCTTAATCGCAATAATGCTACAGTTATATTCATATCTAATCTCCAGTTCTGATAACCTTTTTCCTGCTATCTTATCACTGGCTTTAATTTCAACAATGCTGTATTTATCAGATAGCTCGATATAATCAGTGATCTTTTCCGAAACAATGTGATGCGCTATCCGAAATGCCATATCTCGTTCCGGATGAATGATTTTATCTGCCCCGATTTTCTTCAGGACCTTTTCATGGTATTCGTCGTGTGCTTTTACCCATACTTGCTTTATCCCCAATTCTTTCAGGATAAGGGTTGCTAAAATACTTGATTGTACCCCTTCCCCTAAACTGATCATGACATAATCGAAATTCTTTATTCCCACTGCTTTTAGAGAGTCTTCGTCGATGGCATCTAATTCAGCTGCATGACTGGCAACCTTTGAATATTCCTGTACCCGTTCCAAGTCTTTATCTAAAGCAAGTACATCAACTTCAAGCCTAACCAACTCTTTGCATAGGTTTCCCCCGAATCGTCCCAGCCCAATTACGGCAAACTGCTTACGCCCTGGTTTCTGTTTCAATGTGTTACTTCCTTCCTTGGTCTGTTCTGATATCAGTTTTAACAAAATTTTGTCTTATTATAAGTGAAGTCCTTAAGTAAGGGAGATAAAAAGTATAGTCATTTATAAAAGGAGTAATACAAAAAGAGGAGGCGTTATTAGATAAACGCCCCCAATTGTGGAAGACTCGACTTCAAGATAATAGTAATCAGCCGGAGGTACAAAATAGCTCTATCATCTCTAACGCAGAATAAGCTATTCATCTAGTGGGGGGGGGAAGGAGGGTTTGGAGACTGAAGTATTCCGATAGCAACATTGGATCCGGCATTCCAGTGATTACGGCCACAGAAATGTACCAACCTCGCCATAGTTTTTACCATTGAATGACAAAAAGTGTACCGATGAATAACAGACTGTTTACCACTTCAAACCTTCAGTTGATAAAAGATTAAAAAACCATAATTTTGGGAATCAAAAATGTTATGGTTGTTATACTAATTTTACTGATTTTCAATAAGAACAGTCTTCTGCAAACGGGCCATTTTATGGAAGATCGCTTTCATAATAATTCAAACTAATTTTTATCATAACACCAAAAAAGAGCCTCCACGAGCCTCTTTTTTATATTTTTGTTTCTAAAGTATTAGATTAACGGGAGAAGTTATTTATCAATCTTTTCAGTAATAATCCGTCTACTCCCCCTGGCACCACGGACAATATGGGTAACCATATAGGACCGAACAATATTCCCATCACCTTAAAGTTAGTCGAAAAAATTAGACCAACTGTTACAAAATAGGCGGAAAAGACAAATGGTAAAAAGGCATATGATGATTTCCCTCCGCCTGCATCTTTAAAGGCCTCCCACATTGCAAAGAAATAAAGGCAGGGATAAAACATCAACCATCCATAATTTGTTTGGTATATAGCTTCTTCGATCTGACCGTGAAAACTTAAGATAATCACTTCGTTAAAATTGATTGAACGTTAATCAAAAATTCCAAACCAATAAAAAGCAGGCCTTTAAGGAACTTGCCGTTTAAAATTTGAACAAAGCCCGGTAAAGCAATACTCCAAAAAAGTTTTTCATATTTGCGATTTTGATTCATATTACATATTACCCGTCCCAAGTAATCGTAGATATTATCACAATTGTTCTTAAGTATTTCTTTTTTTCATGCCGTAAAAAGATTAGGCAAAACAAGGAAGTCCCAAAGATTTTTATTGTTCTAGTTTACTGCGTTCTGCCATCTGTGGCGGTTCTTCCATCCATCCGTTTTTAATCATTATCTTTGCACCTTCATGAGCATATTCGAAAGTATCCTTCGTGAAAAGTGTCATTTTTGCTGCTAGGTCGTTTCGTTGACTAAAGGCGGTTCCTAATGAATTCCCCCCCATAGCAAAACTACAAAAAAGACTGGTACAATACATCATGAGTTTATCCGAAAACGGGGAAACCGTTGAACGGGTTGCATGTCCGCCTGGAGCAGTAGGGGTTTGGATGCCATCTTCGAGAAACGTTTCACTCATCTCTTTAATAATACTTTTGGATAGCTCTGCGCCTTTTGAAAAAAATTTTTTCACCTCTTGTTCATTGGCACATTGAGCAAAACCAGTAATCATTTGTAAACCGACAACATTTGTTTCAATACCATGATAAACGTAAGCAACTTCCACCGTATTTAATGTTCGTTTCTTACCAATTTTAGTAAGTGGATTAAGTCCACCCAGATAGCTTTTATCTTTAACAAACTCAATGGAATCAGGCATTGAAGTATAAGGAGATCGAGCAATCATACCTTTGTCAATCAAATATTGTGTACAAGTATTGTAGGTTTCCTGAGTAATCGCGGTAAGATCCTTAAAGATCCCTACAATATCTTCGCGGTACGCCATGTTTATATTTAGTGTATGTAAGCCCATACTAATTTCTTTTAGTAATCGGACAAACATGATATCAAAACCATTGTCATACAGTTTTGGAACATCTTTATTGACATCTTTAGAGGTATATCCTACTGGAATTGCAGCGCCTTCACTTTTCAAAACTTCTGTTATCTTCTCAACGTATTTGTCTAATTTACCGTATAAATCAGTCATAATTTTTTCAGCTTTATCATCGTCGGCTTTTTCAATAAAGTACTCCAGCATCCGCATAATCATTGTTTTCTCTTGGTATGTTAGCCATAGAACGCCAAGTTCAGATGACGTTATGGTAGGTTTCTCAGGCATGTTATGTTCCCTCCGTGAATTGTTATTCAGTTTATAACCGTGCCATTAGTCTTTCTTAATCCTTATTTTTTATTACTTTAAAAACATTATTTTAGGCTTTCATGGGGTTGAGTTCTTAATAACTGTGAATAAAAAGTTAATAAATAGAGAAAAGGGTAAACAAGGTAATATATGCATCAGAAGAAAACAAAAAGATGCATGAAATTGCATTTATCGTATAGAAAAGAATCGAAGAGACTGTATAACAGCATTATAAGGCTGCACGTGGACATCCTGTTGTTAGTTTTATGTATGTATCTTATAACTTAGGACTCCCACATAGACGGTTAGACTTGGCGGCTTAGGAATAGCATCCCCTGAAGAACCGTCCAACTCTTCATTGTTACTAACCTCCTTAACTTCATTATCATTATCAACTTTTTCATCCGTATCATTTATGTCAGAACAACCCATTATTGATAAAAAACATATAAGAGTTAAAGCAAAAAGTAAAAATCTAAAATTCATCATAATACCCTCCTTACTATATAGACGATAAATAAATGAGAGCGTTACAGTATACTATTAATTGGTATTAAACTCTACTGCTCGGTTAGCACCATAAGCGATAGCTACTGTGCAGCTATCCCCCCGAGTTGAAACCTCAGAACAGAGATAAGAACCTTCATTTATATGTTTATTTTGCTAGTAAGTTCCTGATAATAATTTTTGTTGTTCTTCTCTAAATATTCCAATAGAGCCAGATGCATCCCAATTAAAATTCTCAAACAATTGTAGTAAAGTTTCAATTGCTATTTTGTCACTATCTGCAATTAATTCCTCTATTCCTGCACTTACGATACATTCTGCAGAATCTTCTATTGTAGAAACATAATCGCTGAATAGAGTCCGCATTGGTTCAAAGAAAAAAAGTTCTCTATCCTTAATACCAAAACATTCTATGCTGACTGTTATTTCATCACCAAGTATATTCGTTTGTGAGAGCCTAGATGCAAATTCAAAAATCTCAGTAAAAAGAAATAAGGTATTTATAATGGCCAACCCTCTACCTTTTACATTCCTTAAGTGTTGTTTATCTATGTAGTCTTCTCTCATAGCCTTAAAGTAAACAAAGTTACCGCTTTTATATAGCCTCAGTAGTTCCTTGTGCTCCCCCCAATTTTCTGATGCTTGGATAAAATTATTTCCATTTTCGATACTTCTAAAATGAGGAAAATTCCATCCCCTAAGACTAAGCTGGTTTTCCATAATTACTTTCCTGCAATTTGTTAAAGAGTCTATTCGGTTTTCAAGATAATAACTAGGTCTAATAGTAATTCTCCAGTATCCTGTTTCACGTATAGTAGTTAATACATCTATATCTTTAATCATTTGTATTTCTCTAGCATATTTTTCGTCGCTAGAATCACTATTCGTTACTTGTAAACCAGAGTCTCTTACACGTTTATAGAATTCTTTAACCCCTTTATTTATTGCGATATCAATTAACTCTCTCATCTCAGACTGACTTCTAATTTGAGCAGATTCAGGTTTTATTTTCGATCTAGAGAATACTGCCCCTTCCTTTAACCCTTGTTCTCCACTTCTTTTACAAACAATAGGTAGCTCGTCAAATTCAGGAATGCGTAACAATACAAAATACTTCCCATCTTCTTGTACAGGGTACATGTGGAAAGAAATTGGTGGATCGGCAAACTTATTTACCTCGACAATTATGTGGTCGTAGTTTAATATACCAAAATGCTCTAGCTCCATACCGGTTAATTTTTCCTCACCATATTTTTCTTCATCTATCCCTAATAATAAGTAACCACCATCTTTAGTATTACTCATTGCCAAAATACACTTTACAATCTTCACCTTATGCTGTGGGTTATTCCAATCATATGTCTTCTTAAATTCTATATTTCTAGTCTCCCCCTCTGCATCTAATAGTTCTAATATCTTGTCATACATAATACTTCCCCCTTTCTTAACCTAACCCAAAATATGAACCTCGTGATAATTTATAGAGTTATATTGGTTGTTTTCCTTTTGTAGTTATAAGATAAATTTTACATGTATTGTATTAATTTGTCACAATACTTATAAATTTATCTCGAAACTGAGTCTTCCATTATTCTGCCCTTTTCTGGAAGACTCAGTTTCAAAGTAACTAACCCATTGCTTAATACCAATTAATAATTTCCTACAATTTTTATTAAAGAACTCGGTTCTGTAGTTACCTATCCATTTATATTAAAAGAGTAATTAATTCGCATTATACATTATAATGCTTTTTTTGGTTGCGTATCAGAACAGATGTTCGTATAATATCGATAAGGAAGGTGACTAGCGTGAATTTTTCCCAGTATACTACATCATCTCTTGAAGATTGGATATCAAGCTGGTACATCGATCGCAATTTTCAATACCCTGGAGACTTGAATTTAAGAGTAATAGCTAAGAGACACAACATCTTTATTAACTACAAGCCTTTCGAATCGCATTTCACTAAATTTGGAAAGTACAAGGAAATTGTACTTAACTCCAATTTAAACAAGGTGACCCAAAGAGAACATTTCTTTCATGAACTTTGCCATGCTGTTCGACATGTGGGAAAACAAACCATGATGCCTAAAGCATTTAGAGAACTACAGGAACGCGATGCAAAATACTTTACTTTGTATGCAACAATGCCCTATCACATGATCAAAATATACAATCTCAATGATCAAGAGCTCTTATTAAAATGGGCTGAGGACTTTGAGGTCTCTTATGAACTATGTGAGGAACGATTGGAACAAATTAAACGACGTTCGGATTGTACCAAACTTTTTTACTCCATCAACTAATATTGAATCAGGAGGTGTCTAACATGCCTAGTTATCGAAGGCGAGGTAACAAAAACACATTTTTGTTGACAGTTGAAGCCGGCTTCAATGAACGTGGTAAGAGAACCCGGAGAACAAAAACAATAAAGGTAGATCCCTCATTGCTTAAAACCAAGCGCAAATTAGAGAATTACTTAAATCAAGAATTAGTAAAGTTTGAAATGGAAGTCCAAGCTGGTGAATACATTGCACCTGAGAAGCGCCAATTAAATGAGTTTGTAGAAGATTGGAGAGAAAAACATGCAAAGAAGAATTATGCTTATCGAACACTTCAAGGATACGACGAGAAATTAAACAACTATATACTCCCTCGATTTGGCCACCAAAAAATTGAACAAATCAAACCGATGCAAATAGTGAATTTCTTAGATGATATTTCTAAGCCCGGTGCAGGACGAAATAAGCAGGGTAAACCTTTGTCGCAAGCAACCCTTTACGAAATCGATAAGACCCTTCGCGTGGTCTTTAATAAAGCAGTAGAATGGCAAGTACTGAAACAGAGTCCACTTAAAGGTCTTAAAAGGCCCAAAATAAAGAAGAAGAAAATGCAGTATTTTGATGAAGATGATGTTATCGAGTTCATTAAAGCACTGTACAAAGAACCTATAAATTGGCGAATATACTTTCTAACTGCAGCTGTTGCTGGAATGCGACGTGGCGAAACACTAGCTTTAGAATGGAGCGATTTTGATTTTGAGAATCAGGATATACTTTTAACAAAAAGCATTCCTGATTTCGATAATGGCCGCCCAATTATTAAGAGTACAAAAACGGATGAAGATATAAGAAAAATTTCAATGCCTAAATGGTATATGGAGGAAGTGAAAGTTTTTTACCGTTACTGGTTAAAGGAAAAAATGATGGTTGGGACAAAATGGAGAGGTGATGATAATACATTTCTCTTCCATGGTGGTGAAGGAATTCCTTACACGCCTAATTCGGTCAATAAAACGTGGCGAAACATTAAACATCGCCATAATTTAAAGGACGTAAGAGTACACGATTTAAGGCATACTATGATCACGTACCTCCTTCAAGAAGGAGAAAGTCTAAAAAATGTTCAAGAACGAGCAGGACATTCGAGTTCAAGAATAACTACAGATACTTATGGCCATGTAACCAAAAAAGGCCACCGATCTACTGCAGACAGGTTCGAAAAATTCAATCCGAAGCATTTCGGCAACAACTCGGCAACAAGTGGGAGTACCTAATAAGGTGCTCCCTCTTAAAATGCCTTCATATCAAAGGTTACAGGGCATAAAAAAACGAGACAGATGGTGTTTCACTCACCCTGCCCCGAAGATGGAATCGTTATGATATTATACCTACATTTTATACAAGAACCGCCAAAACAACAACTTATTTATTTTGAACTAAAGATGGAGTTAAGCCCCTATTTGTTTTCTAATCGAACCAACAGATAGGATATTATTCTTTTTAAACCTTCTTACCTGGCGACGCTTATAACAGAAAGCCAGTATTTCTTCCTCGTTCACCTGCAACACTTTTACGATTCGGTGTGTAATTTGGTTATCACAGCTTACATAGATCATCTCAAGTTTTTTGCCAGAATCCTGTGCACGATGTAATACGCCATTCATCCTCATCTACCACCCTTTCATCGAACATTTGTTCTTATCATACCCTTAATATATGCCAGCGTACACATGAAAATTCATCCATTAGAAAAACTTGGCTTGTCGCCAAGTACTTAAAGCCTTAGTATTCTCTTATACTTTAATCCTTTAACAAAGGTAAACTTTCTTAAAGTGAAAAAAAAGAGACACCATTATCTGGTGTCCCTTCTTCTAAAAATTAGTCTTCAAGTGGGTTGAGGCTTTCTTTTCCTGTCATATTCGCAATCATCTCAACAAGCAAGTCAATTTCTTGATCGATATCTCTGATACTTGCTGTTTCAACTGGAGAGTGCATATAGCGGAGTGGTAATGAAACCAGGCTTACCGGTACCCCTTTTCCAGTCAAACGCATCCGGTCAGCATCCGTACCTGTCGCCCTTGGAGTCAACTCGTATTGTACAGCCATATCAAGGGACTTGGCTGTCTTTTCTAACAGCTGATTGATTTTGCGATTGATTGGGGCTCCTTTAGCAAGTACCGGCCCCCCGTCCAAGCGTACATCTCCATATTTGTTGGTATTGACGCCTGGATAATCGGTAGCAAATGTCACATCACAGGCAATCGCCATCGTAGGTTCGATACCGGCAGCTGCAAAATATGCTCCTCCCATGTTCGTTTCTTCATTGACAGTAGAAGCTGCATAGACGCCTACTTTCACTTTCTTTTTCGAAAGTCTGCGCAATACTTCTCCTACAATGAAGGCTCCTGTCCGATTATCAAGACCTCGTCCGGCTATGTAACGATCCATCATCAGCTCAGGTTCCCGTTTATAAACAGCTAAGTCACCGATTTGTACAAGTTCTTCCATCTCTTCCTTCGATTTTGCCCCACAATCGATAAATAGATCATCGAGCCCGAAATCATCTTTAAGGCCACCATGATGCTGAGCATTGACACCAATAACCCCTGTCACTGTCTTTTGATATCCGAGTACTGTTACTTTCATTCCAATGGCAGCTTTCGGGTTAATTCCACCCATTTTGTCAAAATGGAGATACCCTCTTTCGTCAATGCGATTGATGACCAGGGCAATTTCATCGCTATGGCCAGCTAATAGAATTTTAAAGTCTGCCTTCGGATTCAATACAGCAATAGCGTTACCCGCATGATCGGTGATTATTTTATCGGCATATGGTTTCATTTCCTTGATCCATTTCTTCTGAATTTCCATTTCCATACTTGATGGGGATGGTGTATTTAATAAATCGAATAGAAAATCAAGACGTTCTTGCTTCATATTATTCCTCCTTCAAACATCACTGGTATCATGATACCAAAAAAACAGGTAAGTGAATAAGGATTACTTCAGCCCTTAAATCTTTTTGATTACAGTTTCATTTTTTATTACAAAACTGTGCATGAAACGTCATAAATCGGGGAATGGGTTGTTGATATGTTCAATATTAAGAGGAGGAGCTATACATGACATTGGAAGAGTGGTTTCAAAAAGGTGTGACAGCACAGGAGTATGTAGATTCGATGGAGAAACATCAAAAGGATCTCATTTATATATATGAACATTTTCAGGTGCCTACAGAAGATCAGATTTTTTTCGAACAGGTACAAAAACAGAACCTCAGAGTAATCGTATTGACAGAGGATTGGTGTGGAGATGCGATGCTTAACATACCAATCCTGTTAAAATTTGCTGAAGCAGGTCACATGAGCGTGCATATATTATCCCGTGATGAAAATCCAGAATTAATGGATCAATATTTGACCAATGGAGTTTCCAGATCGATTCCAATTTTCATCTTTTTTGATCCGGAAGGAAATGAGGTAGCTAACTGGGGGCCACGGGCAGAATCGATTGAAACATTCATTCAGCAGGCAAGAAAATCATTGCCGAAACATGATCCCAAAGATTTCGAGCTGAAACAGCAACAGATGTTTCAATTCATTACTAAATCTTATCGGGATAACCAGGATTTTTGGAAGGATGTATATGAGAGTCTAAAACAATCCCTGAAACAATTGGAATCAAGCCTGCCATGAGATGGCAGGCTTTTTGATTAGTATTATCTACTATTATATTGCCCATACTGGTGTTAAAAAGGAGGTGTCATGTCTTGTATCAATTCGTACAAGTTTATTTTCGACTTCCCATCTTTATCCGTCTTCTTCTTACAGTTATACTATTCATGACATTCTTCGGGATAGTCATACATTTTCTCGAGCCTGGACATTTCCCTTCAATCTTTGATGGTATTTGGTGGGCTTTTGTGACAGGATCTACTGTTGGTTATGGAGATTATGTCCCGTTAAGTACCGTAGGAAGAATGGTTGCAATCTTACTTATTTTAGCTGGAGGAGGCATCGTCACTTTCTATATGGCAACTGTTTCTGCCAGTACAATCAAATATGAGCGTGATTTGTCCAACGGAAAAGTAGCTTTCAAAGGAAATAACCATATTATTTTCGTCGGATGGAATGAACGAACCAGGCAGCTGATTGATATTATGCAAAACCAAAAAAATCCGGAAAAAGTGGTGGTCATCGATAAAAGCATGAAAACTCTTCCTTATAACAAATATCCGGTTCACTTCATTAGAGGAGATTTTTATGAAGATGAGACCTTATCTAAAGCGAATATCTCCCAGGCACGTAAAGCTTTGATAACAGCTGATCCATCTAAACGAGAAGAAGAATCCGACCAATCAGTAATATTAGGAATCGTAGCGATGAAAGGCTGCAACCCGGATTTAAATATCCTTGCGGAAATTTTGACCGAGAAACAAGTTATAAATGCTGAACGGGCAGGAGCAAACGATGTGATTCGTTCTAATGATTTTATGAGCTCGTTATTCTATCATGAACTTTATCGTAATGATCCGGTTCAGCCTTTTAAATTATTGTTAAAAATACTGACAGAGGAACAATTTTACGAACTCACTCCTCCCGCCCATTTGATTGAGCAGCCTTTTTCCAAAGGGGCAGCTTATTATGCAGAGAAGACCTCTATATTAATCGGATTGATAAGGCAGGATGCTCTCCTGATCAATGTGAATCCTGATGAAACGATTCATGATGATGATCGGCTGGTACTACTTTCACCGAAGTAAATGGGCTTCTAGTTCCCGGACGAGCTCTCTGCCGATCTCTACCATTTCATCTGGGACAGAAGCATCTGGATCGACGGGCTCGGAAAATTGGTCGATCGAAGCCTTGCCTACAAATACGTGCACATGATCATCCATGCCACGTTGATATTTATGGGCGAGCAAGAAAGGTTCTCCCATCTCCACTGTGACATGATAATCATCCAAATTCCCTTGTCTGGCTGTAAACGGTACACGAAGAAACTGGTAACTCCCGTCATCCGCTATCTTGTAATCAAAATACCCATGGTCATAATCCCAATTACCGCCTACTTGATAGCCGAGGGGCTTTAGTGTTTGTTCCAATTCGCTTAAAGTAAAAACTTCACCTGTCAGTCTTGAAGTAACGGGTATCACACACACCACTCCTTTTTTAATTAACCTCCCCCGTTTGATGAAATCTTATGAATGCTATTAGAAAAACTTGGCTTGTCGCCAAGTACTTAGGGCGAAAGCCTTCGTATTTTCTTATACTTTAATCCTTTATCAAAGTTAAACTTTCTTAAAGTGAAATAAAAAGCCTCTTCTCCTTAATGGAGAGAGGCCTTTTCACATTTTTATAAACGCTTTTCAAGCTCTTCTTTTTCTTTTTCGAAACCTGGTTTACCTAATAGCGCGAACATATTTTTCTTATAAGCTTCGACGCCAGGCTGATCGAAAGGATTCACACCTAACAAGTAGCCGCTGATAGCACATGCTTTTTCAAAGAAGTAAACAAGGTATCCGAAGGTATAAGCGTTCAATTCTGGTACATGGACTGTCAAATTCGGTACCTGGCCATCCGTGTGGGCAAGTAGCGTACCTTCATAAGCCTTTTCGTTAACTTGATCCACAGTTTTTCCAGCAAGATAATTCAGGCCGTCCATGTTTTGCTCATCTTCTTCAATTGTGATATCAGATTTAGGCTTTTCCACTTTTAATACAGTTTCGAACAAGTCACGTCGTCCATCCTGAACATATTGTCCAAGAGAATGAAGGTCTGTCGAGAAGTTTGCGGAAGCGGGGAAAATACCTTTCTGGTCTTTTCCTTCACTTTCACCGAACAATTGCTTCCACCATTCAGAGAAATATTGCAATGCCGGCTCATAATTGATCAACATTTCAATGGTTTTTCCCTTGTTATAAAAGATATTCCGCACAGCCGCATACTGGTAGGCAGGATTTTCACTTAATTCAGAAGAACTTAATTCATCCATCCCTGCTTTAGCTCCATCCATCATGCTGTCAATGTCTATTCCGCTCGCAGCTATCGGCAGCAGCCCTACAGCAGTTAAAACAGAGAAGCGTCCACCGACATCATCAGGAACTACAAAGCTTTCATAGCCTTCTTCATCGGCTAACGTCTTCAATGCCCCTTTTTGTTTATCGGTAGTAGCATAAATACGCTTACGAGCTTCCTCTTTTCCATATTTTTCTTCCAGGAACTCACGGAATAAACGGAATGCAATCGCAGGTTCTGTAGTGGTTCCACTCTTTGAGATTACATTTACAGAGACATCTTTACCCTCCAGCACATCAAATAGTTCATTCATGTATGGAGCGCTGATGCTATTTCCAACAAAAAATACTTGTGGCGTCTTACGGTGGTCGGAACTCAACTCATTATAGAAGCTGTGGTTCAGCATCTCCAGTGCTGCACGGGCTCCAAGATAAGAACCACCGATTCCGATTACAACAAGAACGTCACTATCGGATTGTATTTTTTCAGCAGATTTTTTAATTCGGCTGAATTCTTCTTTATCATAATTCTCTGGCAGGTCGAGCCACCCCAGGAAATCATTGCCTGCTCCTGTCTTTTCATGTAATGCATGGTGAGCAAGCTTCACTGCATCTTCCATGTAGTCTAACTCATGTGCCCCAAAAAAAGGTAAAGCTTTTTCATAATCAAAGCGAATATGTGTCACTTTTATCCCTCCAGTTCGTCTAAATAAAACTAATCCAATTTCACTTTAGCGGAACCACTGTCGCAATTCAAGCACGTACTTTGATGTAAACGGATACAAGCTGAAATTATTTTTAAAGCCGCCTGGCGACTTACCAGACGGCTTGTTTATTATTATTTGGACATCTCTAAAATAGCAGCTACATCACTATTTTCTAAATTATTGAAATTCCCGAAAGAACCGCGCTTCATTGCCCGGTCGATAATCAAATCAAATTTAGAGTTATCAATATCATAGTCAGCCAATGTTTCTGGGGCACCAAGCGATGACCAGAATTTACGTAGTTCTTCTATCCCTTCCATACCAGCTTCACGATCTGACTTTCCTTCAGGGTTGACGCCAAACACGTTAACAGCCAGCCTCTTGAAACGGTTTGGATCATTGGCCAAGTTATGTTTCATCCAATTTGGAAACAGAATCGCCAATCCACCTGCATGCGGAATATCATAGACAGCAGAAACTGCATGTTCAGTATTGTGTGTAGCCCAGTCACCGCGGTATCCCATCTGCAGCATACCATTCAAAGCGACTGTCCCAGCGTAAAGAATTGTTTCCCTATGTTCGAATGATTCCAAATCATTCAATAGCTTTGGAGCAGTTTTGATAACAGCTCTCAGCACACCTTCACACATTTCATCCTGAACAGGTGACAACGTCGGATTATGGAAATATTGCTCCAGTATATGAGTCATCATATCAACAATGCCATAGATTGTCTGATCCCGAGGAACTGAAATTGTGTGTGTGGGATCAAGAATTGAAAATGCAGGATACGTGTAAGGAGGGTATCCCCAGCCATACTTTTCATTTGTTTCCCAGTTGGTAATAACGGCGCCACCGTTCATTTCAGAACCAGTTGCGGCCAGTGTAAGGACAGTACCGAATGGTAAAGCGCCATCAGGGAAAGCTTTTTTGGTGACAAGATCCCAGGCATCACCCTCATATTTTGCCCCAGCTGCCACGGTCTTAGTACAATCGATTACACTGCCCCCGCCTACAGCTAAGAGATAGTCGATATTTTCTTTTTTACATATGGCTACACCTTTTCGTACCGTGGAAATTCGAGGGTTAGGTTCCACCCCAGTTAATTCAAATACTTCCGCTCCGAACTGATTCAATTTTTCCATTACGTTATCGTAAATACCATTTTTCTTGATGCTTCCTCCGCCATAAACAAGAAGGACCCTCTTGGTATCCTGCGGAAGTTCTTTCGGCAGTTGTTCTAGTTGACCTTTGCCAAAGATCAATTTTGTCGGGTTGTGAAATGTAAAAGCATCCATTATTAAATCAAACTCCTTTCGTTACAATTATGTCTAAAAAACAATTATTTCTCAAAATATAAGCAATATGCATATTATATAAATTTCGAGCAAACCTAACAGTGAACATATATTTAAATATTGGAGGTAAAAAAGATGGATACACTTAAAAGAATAGCATTAATTTTAACGATTGTCGGAGCGATCAATTGGGGACTGATCGGATTATTCCAATTTGATTTGGTAGCTGCGATTTTCGGTGGCGGGGAACAAAGTGGTGCGTTTGCCCGCATCATCTATACGCTGGTTGGAATCAGTGGCATTATCGCTATGTCCTACCTTTTCCAACCTGAGCTGGAGACGGCTGACCGTACCGAACCAAACACTACCAGGTAAAAAAATAAGGCAGTCACGCATGGAGCGTGACTGCCTATTTTTAATTCAAGCCTGATCAGGATTGAATTAATTGTTTTTGTAAGTCTTGGAACGATCTTCGGATTGCTCGATCCATTCTTGAAGCTTGTCTTTCAACGTATTGAAACCTGCTTGGTTATTATCTTGAGACTGTGCTTGAGCAGGCTGGGAATTACGTGGACGACGCGGCTGTTTTTTAGGTGCTTCTTGAGTAGCACGGATAGAAAGAGAATATTTGTTCTTCTCTTCATCAATATTCAAAATCTTGACTTTTACTTCATCGCCTTCAGATAAATGCTCATTGATGTCTTTCACATAACCGTGAGTCACTTCAGAAATATGAACCAAGCCTTGGACTTGATCGTCAAGGGCAACGAATGCACCGTATGGTTGAATTCCAGTAACTTTACCTTCTAATACTTGACCTGTTTCGAACTTCTCTGACATGCTATACAACTCCTGATTTATATATTATTATACTTTTACGCAATTATTGATTCTACCATAATAATGGGCTTCTGGCAAAGGATAGTCAAAAATTGCACCAAAAGTGCTAAGAAACAGGATAAATGACAGTATTATCAAAGGTTGTGAGAAAATCCATGAAACTATGAAAAAAATTATAAAAACAGGTTTAAAGTAGTTTCAGTTCGGCAATATTTAATAACGTAAGACTTTCTCGTATTCCCCCTGTATAAGCAAAGCGAAGCCCGCTTTGCTTTTTTTTATACAGTTTTTCCGGTCAATTTGAGGATCTCTGGAAATAGAATTTCTTCCTCCCTTATGAAATGTGCGGCTACAGCTTCTAAAGCGAATCGGAGAGTAATCAGAATACTATTCCCTTTTTCTATTCCCACAGTACGATCCCGAAAGCGCTCAACCATATACAAGAATTGCTTTATATATTGTTTCATTTGTTGGTGTTCTAATTCAAAGGTGAAATAAAGATATCCCTTCTCCTCTATTTCCTTTGTTAATAGCGGAAATAGCTCCTGTTCTTCCAAGGTCAGGTGAGCCGATAACTGTTCATAAAAATGCTTAACCGGAACAACTAACCTCTTCAACTCTTCATCAGAAAGTCGCCCCATCTGCTCAATATCAGTCAACCAACCATCAATTATCCCCATTTCTTCCCGTAATGATTGATGATCTTTCAAAAACAGCTCCACCTGCATTCGGATATGGCGGTAACCACGCAACATTTCTATCACCTCCTGTTATTCCTTATCAATATAGCGTAAAAACCAGCTCTTAAACATGATGTTTGTCACAAACACCCAAAACTTTTCACTAAAAACAGCATATTTCTCATTTCTTTCACTTTTGGTTATGATAAATATAGGAAGATTATTAACAGGAGGGATTATGGATGAGCCGTTTCACTGAAGTAAGAGAACGTACTGGCACACGCTCCGTTAAATGGGATATGACGGAAAAGTTATTCAAATCAAATGAAGTTCTCCCAATGTGGGTAGCAGATATGGATTTCCAAGCTCCTCAGGCTGTCATAGATGCTTTGACTGAACGGGCAGCACATGGGATTTTTGGCTATACGATAACGGATGAATTAGTTGAAGGAACCATTTATGAGTGGCTGAAAAGACAATACGGCTGGACGATCGATACGAAATGGATCAGTTATAGTCCAGGTGTTGTACCAAGCCTACATATGATCGTACAGGCATTAACCAAAAAAGGCGATAACCTGCTTATCCAAACCCCTGTTTATCCGCCATTTTATAAAGTAATTGAGCAACATGACCGTAACGTCATCACAAACAAGCTGATGTATAAGGATAACCGCTATGAAATCGACTATGAAGATTTTGAAAACAAAATCGTGGAAAACGAGGTTAAAGCGTTCATTCTTTGTAACCCTCATAACCCGGTGGGAAGAGTTTGGACAGAAAAAGAGTTGAAAAAAATGGCTGATATTTGCCTGAAACATGATGTTCTCATTTTTTCGGATGAGATTCATTCTGACCTGGTATTATCCGGACATAAACACCTGCCAATCGCTTCCTTATCAGAAGAAATCAGTAAAAAAACGATTACCTGTCTTTCACCGACGAAGACTTTTAACTTAGCTGGACTCCAGGCTTCGTATGTTGTAACGGCGAATGATAAGCTGAAGAAGCCTATGGATGAAATGTTCCATGCCCAAGGAATGCATATGTTGAACACTATGGGAATCACGGCTTTGGAAGCAGCTTACAAACATGGTGAGGCATGGCTAAAAGAATTGCTTGAAGTTATCGAAGACAATAAGAATTTCGCTAAAAAATATTTAAACGAAACCGACCAAATAGAAGTCGTAGAACCTGAAGGAACATACCTCTTGTGGCTGGATTGCAGGAAAATGGGAATGGAACATGATGAATTGAAAAGATTTATGCAGGAAACAGCAAAAGTGGGGTTGAATGATGGAGCCTCCTTCGGGATAGAAGGCGAAGGATTTATGCGTATGAATATTGCATGTCCAAAAGCTACACTGGAAGAAGGCGTCAATCGCATAGTAAAGGCTGTGAAAAACCGCTAATAAAAATGACGGGCTCCCCTTACCGGGAGCCCGTCATTTTTATTCTTCTTCTTTTTTACCTTTTTGTTCCATTGGATCGGTCGGCATTTCTCCCTCATCATTTAATTGAATCTTCCCACAAGCTACACGGCCCCCAGCCTCGCCCGCAGGCTGTGAAAAACCATCATCGATCGCTTCATGGATGATTAAAGAAGTGCCTTCCCCTTTCATCAGTGAATTCTTTCCATCCAACAGGGTGGCTTCCGCCAGCGTAGCTTTTGCTTCTACTATCTTCCCTGATGCATCTGCTTCTAAATTGGGCATGTCTCCCACGTGAGAGCCCTCCGTATTCATCAGACCGTGTACCTTCCCTGTGGGATTAAAGTGGTTGCCCGCACTAGTAAAATCAGGCCCTTCACATACCGGGAATTCATGTAAATGAAAGCCATGCGGGCCCGGTTCAAGCCCCTCCGCATTTACCAGTACCTCTACTCCCGTAGAAGTTTCCGTTAATTTAGCAGTCCCAATCATATCGCCATCCTTGTTATACAGTCCGACTGTTGCATTTGACCTGCTTTCATTTTGGCAACCTATCAATATGAACGCCAGGAAACCTATCATAAACCACTTTTTAAAATCCATGAGAAACGTCCTTTCCCTTGTTTCCCATAGCTTATCCAAATATCCTATTTTTACACTGTCCTCTTAAACTGGTCATAGTAAATAGCCTTAACAGGAAAAATTATAAAATCCAATAAAAAAACAGGGGATTATTTCCCCTGTGGTTTATATGATAATGATTCTTTCTTTTCTTGTTGATGTCCAAACTGCTCTTCTGTTCGTTCCTCTTGTTTTTTAGAAACTCTCATGATTAAAAACATGACCAGGACTGCAAGCGCAATAAATACACCTAGCGATATTACTGCAGGAATATATTCCGTTTTATCTTCTGGAAAATATAAAAACTCCATCATAAATGGCATCACTTCCTTATCAAGTTACATGGTTAGTATATCAAATTTTTCAATCGTCTTAAATATAAATACTTTTATTTGTTACAATGAGGAAAAGGAGGTATTGCCATGTCTGAACTGAATATCGGCGATTCCGTTATCGCCCATTATAAATCCGGCAGTTATATCGGTAAAATATTAGAGGATCGTAACCAATTTTACTTAGTAGAAGTGCTAGCAGTAGAAAAACACCCGATGCAAGGTGATCTCCATAATCCTGGGAAGACAGAGGATGTATTCTTTCATGAACGTAAAGCATTGAGTCACCATGAAAAAGCTAACATTTCTAAGTCTGCTGTCAAAGCATTTGAAGGAGAAATTCCTGAGTACGAGCAATCTTTGCGACAAGCTGTTGATAAGCTTAAAGAACGATTGAATCGTAAAGAATCAGAATTCAATCAAAAAGCATTCGACAAGGTTGTTTCACTGGAAAAATCCTATTTTAATCATTAGGTTCGGTTAATGTTAGGGGTGTTATTTTCCCCCCGCTACTAAAACAAATACCAACAACATCATTTAATATACCAATCATAAAAAGAAGCTGCCTGGCCGATTCTGGGCAGCTTCTATAAGTTTCCGGGTACTTTTAAACTCTTTTTCTTTTTTTGGGGTTTTCCGTAGATACGATTGGTGAGCTTCGGTGCAAAGTCGAATAAAGCCATCCCAAGAAAAGCGGCAATTACAATATAAATACCACTGAATATCTTGATACCTCCGCTCGCAATAGTCGCAATGACTACAGAGAATTCCCCTCTGGCACACAACGACAGTCCAGCCCGTAAAGATGATCGTTTCGAGAGACCGAACATCTTGCCTCCAATTATACCGACAATAACTTTAGCAATTACAGACCAAAGAACCAATACCACTAATAGTAATGGGAATGGTATACCATCGCCGAATTCGATGGAAGTACCGAAATAGACGAAGAAAGTAGGCAGCAGTAACTCTCTCACCGGTACAATGGTTTGCTGAACCCGTTCAATATTACCGATTTCCGCCAGCATCATCCCGGCTAAAAATGCCCCCAGCACTTCCGAAAGGCCAAGATATAATGCGAGTCCTCCATAGGAAAGTGCAATTCCAACCAATAATGCAATCTTAAAGTCTTCATCATCAATCTTTTCAAGAAATTTTCCAAAGTGCTTGAAAAGCGTCTTACCGAGGAGAATCGCGCCTACCGTCAAACCAATAATCTTTCCGACCAGAACAAGCGAGTCCATTACTGTAAAACTATCTCCTGAACTGATCCCTATAAGGATTGCTATCGCAATTGGAGCAACTAAATCTTCGAAAATCAACAAAGCCAGGATGAATTCCGTCTCAGTATTCGCCATTCGCCCCTTATCATCTAATAATTTCGCAGTGATAGAGGAACTGGTGGCATATGTAACCGCTCCGATCAGAAATGCGTTGAATAAGTCTATTCCGAACCCCATGGCCAGCACCATGGCGACCCCCATACTAAGAAAAACATCCAAAAAGCCTGCAGGCCATATCTTCTTAGCAATACCTCCAAGACGTTTGACACTGAACTCCAACCCTAATAAAAAGAATAATAATACGATTCCAATTTCACTGGCAAAATGCAATAATTCATTATCACTGACCACATCTGCCAGTACAATTCCCAAAAGAATATATAGAATGACATTTGGAAATTTAATTTTCAAACTCAAGTAACCTAAATAAAAAATGATGAGGAGGATCAATCCAGCTCCTAACAATGAGGGGAATTCATGACCCGCCATATTACTCCTCGCCTCTACACAATGCCGCCAAACTTTCTATTTGATCTTGCTTTCCTATAATCATCAATACATTCCCTGGTTCCAATGTAGTATCTGCTTCAGGAATCGCTATCGTTTCATCCCCCTGTACAATTCCGATAATGGTCGCCCCAGTCTTGTTTCTGATTTCTGATTCTTCAATAGTTTTACCGGCAATGGAGGCATTACTTTTCAATTCTACCCAGTCAATGACAATTTGATTTTGAAAAACCTTCAGTTTGTCGGCATCAACAGGCTGGTAGGTCGCACCAAGCAGTTGAGCCCCTAATTCTCTGGTTTCATCTGGTGTTAAGTCCATGGCAAAATCTGCTTCCTCATTATCTTTATCGTCAAAAAAATACAATTCGCGCTTACCCGTATGGTGGACAATCAAAACGAGCATGCTGTCCTCTCCGGTTTTCAGAGAGATTTTCTGTCCGATACCTGGGAGTTTTGAAACTGAAATGTTCATCCTTGACTATTCCTCCTTGTCAATCAGCTATTCGTTCAGATGATTTATATATTAAGCAGTGTCTCTCCATATTAACACTTTTTTGTATTATATAATAAAATCATCGGGTATGTTATTATCCTTTCTAAAAATGGACGATTATAAAAAGACTCTATTAATCGTTTTTGGTTATTTTCATAAATGGCTTATTCCACTAAAGGGCCGTAAAGTCGAAGGCTTGATTTCGAGATATTGTTTGGGGGAGCTTAGGGGAGTGGGGAAGGATCCGCTTTCCGCGGGGAAGCCGGCAAGCCTCCTCGAGCTAAAGCTGAAATGACCCCTTAATATTGGACACTTTTTAATTCAAGCAGTTAACTGGGCACGTTCTCGGTATTTAACGGGACTCATGCCACTTAACCTGGATTTGATTCTTTCATGGTTGTAGTAGTCCATGTATTCTTTCAGTTCCTGCTTAAAATGTTCGATGCTTTC
>NZ_FNQR01000036.1 GCF_900107755.1 Thalassobacillus cyri
TACCGATATCATGGTAATAAGGCATTTTCGTTTCCCTATACAAACTATTCTCCAGCCCTTAAACTGAAGGTAATTCAGTTAATTAAAGAGAACGCGTATTCAATCCGTGAGGCATCAGCTATCTTTCACCTGCCGGCTCCTTCCATGGCCCGAAGGTGGCTCCAAAAGTGGGAGACAGGCGGCATGGATGCCTTAAAATCGTCTGGAAAGGGGCGCTCAGGTATGACATCTCAAAACAAGAAAAACACCAATTCATCGAAATCAGAAAAAGAAGATGTAAAAGCGATGAAAGAGGAATTGGAATATTTACGTATGGAGAATGCTTACCTAAAAAAGTTAGATGCCTTAGTTCGGGAAAAAGAAAAAACAACCCGAACCAAGAAAAAGCAGAAATAATTACTGAGCTAAGGCAGGAGTACCCCCTAAAAAAATTAGTTCAAGTGGCAGGTATGCCGCGAAGCACCTATTATCACTGCGTTCAAAAAAGCAAGCAGCCGGATCCGGATAGTGAGTTAAAGAAAAGGATCACCGACATCTATCATAAACATAAAGGACGTTTAGGCTACCGTCGTATCCAGGAGGAGCTTGATAACCGCGGCATCCATGTAAACCATAAGAAGGTCTATCGAATCATGCGTGAGCTGGGTTTAAAGTGTCTGGTTCGCATGAAAAAATATCGCTCATACAAAGGCCGTGTCGGAAAGGTAGCTGAAAACATTTTGAATCGCTCTTTCAGAGCTGAAAAACCAAATCAAAAATGGGTCACAGATATCACGGAATTCAAGCTCTTCGGGGAAAAACTTTATCTATCCCCTGTACTGGACCTTTATAATGGTGAAATCATTACCTACACCATTGGATCCAGTCCTGTTTATTCCCTTGTAGGAACGATGTTGGATCAGGCGTTAAAACGCTTGGATGAAGACGATCAGCTCCTTATGCATTCCGATCAGGGATGGCATTACCAAATGCCCCAATATCGTCAAACCCTAAAGCAGCATAACATCACACAAAGTATGTCCCGTAAGGGAAACTGTCACGATAACGCCGTTATGGAAAACTTTTTCGGCATCATGAAATCCGAGCTTCTGTATTTATGCGAATTCGAAAGCATCGAACATTTTAAGCAGGAACTGAAAGAATACATGGACTACTACAACCATGAAAGAATCAAATCCAGGTTAAGTGGCATGAGTCCCGT
>NZ_FNQR01000029.1 GCF_900107755.1 Thalassobacillus cyri
ATCAAATCCAGGTTAAGTGGCATGAGTCCCGTCAAATACCGAGAACGTGCCCAGTTAACTGCTTGAATTAAAAAGTGTCCAATATTAAGGGGTCATTTCACTTCGCCTTGCGGGATCTCACCGCTCATGTTCATCCCATAGGACTTTGAATAAGCATCTTATGAAAAATCAGCAATGACGTTTAACGAAGCATTAGTATAACACTTTGTAATCACAGAGTTTCAGCCTGGGATGTTTAGGAAATAGTTTACTATAACCATTATTAAGAAGGAGAGATGTTATGGTACAGACATATAACCTATACATCAATGGCGAATGGGTTAAGACAGATGATCAATTAGAAGTCCTTAATAAGTATACACAGGAAGTTTATGCTCAGGTTTCAAAGGCTGGAGAAAAAGAAGTTGAGCAAGCGACCACCGCTGCGGAAACTGCTTTTAAAGAAAATCCGCTACCTCCTTACGAACGTTACAAGATTTTAAAGAGAGTCAGTGAACTGCTTCAGGAAAACAAAGAAGAGCTCGCTAAAAATATTACGATGGAAGCCGGAAAACCATTGAAGCAGACACGCACGGAAATTGACCGTGCGACACAGACAATTGAATTATCAGCGGAAGAAGCTAAGCGTATCCATGGGGAAGGAGTCCCGGTGGAGGCAGCTCCTGGTTCAGAAAACCGGATGGCTTATACGATGAAAGTTCCTGTCGGTGTTGTCGGAGCAATCAGTCCTTTCAATTTCCCGCTGAACCTTGTAGCTCATAAGATTGCTCCTGCTATCGCAGCCGGAAATACTGTCGTTTTGAAACCTGCGAGTAACACACCGACAACTGCTTTGAAGCTGGCTGAACTATTTGAGCAAGCCGGCCTTCCGAGAGGATTTTTTAATGTTGTTGTCGGTTCAGGATCAACCGTTGGCCAGCAGATGATGGAAGATGAACGGATCAATCTATACACGTTCACTGGCAGCGCTGATGTCGGCTTGAAATTAAAGCAGAATACCGGCTTGAACAAGCTGATACTTGAACTGGGAAATAACTCCCCTGTCATTGTAGATAAAGAAGCGGATTTAGACAAAGCTGCCAGCAATATTGCCCAGAAAAGTTTCGCATTTGCCGGTCAAGTCTGTATTTCGGTCCAGCGTTTGTATGTTCATGAAGATATACAGAATGAATTCCAGGACAAATTATTTCAGGCGATCGACCAATTGAATATCGGGGATCCGAACGATCCGGATACAGATGTAGGACCGATGATCAGTGAAGAAGAAGCAGAACGCGCCGAACAATGGATCAAAGAAGCGGAAAATAACGGAGCTAAGATTGTCTATGGCGGTAAGCGTGAGGGAGCATTACTTCATCCGACGGTGGTTGCCAATGTGAGAAACGAGATGAAAGTTGTATGCGAAGAAATTTTCGCACCAGTCATAAGCATAATTCCTTTTGCAGACATTAAGGCATGCATTAATGAAGTGAACAAATCCCAATACGGACTGCAAGGTGGAATTTTCACAAAGAATCTGGAAACAGCCTTCTATGCGTCCAAGCATGTCCACGTTGGAGGTCTCATGATCAATGACTCCTCCCAGTACCGTGTCGACCTGATGCCATATGGTGGTGTCAAAGGCAGCGGCTGGGGCAAAGAAGGGCCAAAATATGCGATTGAGGATATGACCGAAGAACGTTTAATTGTTTTCAACCTTGATCAATAATAGTAAACCAGCTGGCACATCTGTGCCAGCTGGTTTTTTACGTACTGTGAAGTCTGATATTCCTCCGCTGAAGAAAAAACATCCGCCCATATAAAGTAATGGCTCCTGCAGTCAAACCGATAATCAAGCTCATCCAGTAGCCATAAGGACCAAGTGCTGTATAGTTGGCAAGCAGCCAGCCGCTTGGGAGACCAATTACCCAGTATGATACAAACGCCACGACCAGCGTGATATTGACGTCTTTGTAGCCACGCAAAATCCCTTGAATCGGCGCTCCGACAGCATCCGATAATTGGAACCAGATAGCGAAGAAAATGAAGTTCTTCGTCAATTCAATTACAGCAGGATTGGAACTGTAAAGACGGGCAACGGCATCGTCAAACACATACAATATCAACCCGGCCAGCACGGACATCGCAACTGCAATCAAGATGCCTAAATAGGAATACGTCCGGGCGTCCCTGTGGCGGTTTGCCCCTATTTCAAAACCTACGGCAATAGTCAGTGTGAATGCAATGCTGAGCGGGATCATATATAACAATGAAGCAAAATTGATGGCTGCCTGGTGTGCTGCAATGGTATACGTATCATAAGCGGTCATAAAAAAAGTGACCGCTGCGAATATACTAGTCTCAAAGAAAATCGCAAAACCAATAGGAATGCCGATTTTCAGTTGCTCTCCCCAAGCCTTCACAGAGGGACGGATCCAGTTGGAAAAAATGCGATAATGACGAAATGGCTGAACAGTCTGCAGGATAATAATGGCGATGAGAAAGGACACCCAGTAGGTCAAAGCAGTCGCCAGTCCTGCGCCAATTCCGCCGAGTGCCGGAAATCCGAATTTCCCAAAAATAAATACATAATTGAATACAATATTGGTCGGAAGGGTAAGGAGAATGATGATCATCGATATTCTTGTGAATCCAAGGGCATCAATGAAACTGCGATAGATATTAAACACAAATAACGGGATGATTCCAATCCCAAGTGTAATCAGGTAATATTTTGCGATAAAAGTGACTTCATTCGTAATGTCCATTAGGCCAAGTACTGGATCGATCAAAAAGAAACCTGCCACACCGATAACGATAGCAAGCACTGCTCCAAGGTACGCCCCCTGTTTGACTGCGACGGGGATGTAGTTGTCTTGTTTCGCTCCCTTCAATTGTGCCACAATAGGGGATATTGCCAGCATGATACCATTCAGCCCGGTGAAAACGGGCAGCCATACATTCGAACCGATGGCGACACCGGCTAAATCTTCAGCCCCAGCCTGGCCGGCCATAATCGTATCAAAAAAATTCATCGCATACATGCCGATCTGCGTAATTAGAATCGGGATGAGGATGGTGAGGAATAGCCTGATTTTCTGTTTCAAGGTTGAAGTTTCATACATATGTCTCTTCCTTTTCTGATACAATTCACTTAGGATAGAGAGGATTATAGCACAAAAACAAAACTTAACCTACATGAAATAATAAATTAGACAGGATGACGAAGAGAAAGGAAGTTTTTCATGAGTAAGAAGAGTATATTATTTACCGGTGGAGGAACAGCAGGACATGTCATCGTGAATCTTGCTTTGATTCCGGAATTCAAAAAACAAGGATATGAGATTGATTATATCGGATCCCATAACGGAATAGAACGACAATTGATTGAAGATCTCGATGGTGTTTCATACCATGCTATTTCTACAGGAAAACTGCGTCGCTATATGTCGAAAGAAAATTTGAAAGATCCTTTCAAAGTCATGAAAGGCACCGTGCAGGCATGGAATATCATTCGGAAACGGAAACCGGACGTTATCTTCTCAAAAGGTGGATTCGTATCTGTCCCTGTAGTGGCAGCGTCATGGATGAATCGCGTACCGGCAATCATCCATGAGTCCGATTATACCCCTGGTCTTGCCAACAAACTTGCGTCAAGGTTTGCGAAAAAAATCCTGGCGACTTTCCCGGAAACGATGGAGTATTTACCTGATGGAAAGAAAGAATATATCGGGGCGGTCATTCGTGAAGAATTGTTCAAGGGCGATAAGCAAAAGGGACTGGAGATGTGTGGCTTCTCTGCTTCGAAACCCGTCTTAATGGTAATGGGCGGCAGTATGGGATCAAAAAAAATCAATGATTCGATTCGTAACCAGTTGGATGAATTGCTGCGAAAAATGCAAATCATCCATATATGCGGGAAAGGAAATGTCGATGAATCGGTTAAGCAGCAGGGCTATATCCAATTTGAATATGTAACCGGTGAATTGAAAGATCTTTTTGCCGCGACTGATTATATTGTTTCGCGGGCAGGATCCAACGCCATCTTTGAGTTTCTTGCATTACAAAAACCAATGCTGCTTATCCCTTTATCGAGACAAGCAAGCCGCGGTGACCAGATATTGAATGCTGATTCGTTTGTCAAGCAAGGATACGCAAGAAAATTGGAAGAGGAAGAACTGACAGAAGAAACGCTCATAGAAGAAATTGATGGGCTGATGAAAGATAAAAATCAAATTCTTAAAAATATGGAAACCTACCACAGTCAGCAAGTGAAAGAGAAAGTTGTCCAGCTGATACAAAGTTACGAAAAGAATTAAATGTTAGACTGCCTTCCATAAAGGCAGTCTTTTTTGTACTTTAAGGAAGATTAACTTTGTTAAAAGATTATAGTATAAGAAAATACGAAGGTTTTCGCCATAAGTACTTGGTGACAAGCCAAGTTTATCTAATGTAAATCAATCATTATTATTCTAGGGGGGGGAAGTAATTTAAGTTATAATTGTAGATACCAAGATTATACAAGTCAGGAGTCGATGTCATTGAAAAATGTCGTTTGTCATTATTGTAAGAAGGAAGTGAAAGACAGGGACGACCTTGTTACTGCTTCCAATTGGTTCCGTATCAAAGCGTTCCACTATAATTGCTTCAAAGAACAGGAGCAGGATACCAAGCTTTCGGTTAATTCCTGGAATCCGGTCAATGGCGGCGCTGGTAATGTTAGTTTTGCTATTATGCTGGCATTGGCTGTCTGGATGCTGTTCACCAGCACGCTGGGTTTCATCGGTGACTTAATAGGAATTTTGGCATTGTATCCAATTTTCCTGCGTTTTTTATCGTTAATTTTTATCGAATCTACCCTACCTAAGTTCAGTTCAGATAAGCAGAGAAGGTGAAACCTGATTAGTGAAGCTCATAACGGCAAAGTAAGCTATAATCAAGAGGATATATAATAATTGCATGATGATTCCGCCGATACTACATACAAGGCCTGCGATGGCGACATTCATCCCTGCTTCATCTTTGGTTTTGATTTCTTTCAAGCTTACCCTGGAATAATAAATTCCGGCAATGGCACAGAATAAACCGATGATTGGAATGACGATGGCCATGATCCCTAGAGTCAGTGCTGTGATTGCCTTGTTATTGGTCAGTTCCTTTTCTCTCTATATAATCAGTATAAAGATAAAGAAAGAAGATTAGAAGGTTTTACCTTATTTTCAAGCAGGGTAAATACATAAAGTGAGTAAAAATGATAGGATGTAAGCAAGCATTTCGCAAAGGAGAGATAGGATATGAGTTTAACAAGTACTGTCAAACTACGTAATGATGTAGAAATGCCGTGGCTCGGCCTTGGGGTATATAAAATGGAGGATGGGCAGGAAGTAGTGGATTCGGTGAAAAGTGCATTAGAACTGGGCTACCGTCACATCGATACCGCATCGTTTTATAAAAATGAAGAAGGAGTCGGACAGGCGATCAAAGAAAGTGATGTTGGACGCGAAGATATCTTTGTCACTACAAAGGTCTGGAATGATGAGCAGGGTTATGAAGAAACCCTGGAGGCTTTCGATCGCAGCTTGAATAAGCTGGGCCTTGAATACCTCGATCTATATCTCATTCATTGGCCAGTACCAGGAAAGTTCACGGATACGTGGAAAGCATTGGAGAAGCTTTATAAAGATGGAAAAGTGAAAGCGATTGGTGTCAGCAACTTCCTGCCGCATCATTTGCAAGATGTAATGAAAGACGCTGAAGAAACTCCGATGGTTAACCAGATTGAACTGCATCCAGAGCTTCATCAACAGCAGACAAGAGAGTTCTGTAAAGCAAATGATATCCAGTTAGTCGCCTGGTCCCCACTTGCACGTGGAAAGTACTTGGATGCTCCTGTTTTAAAAGAACTAGCTGAAAAGTATGATAAAACACCAGCACAAGTCATTCTTCGCTGGGATTACCAAAGTGGTATCGTGACGATTCCTAAATCCGTTAAAAAAGAAAGACAGCAGGAAAACGCAGATATCTTCGATTTTGAACTGACAGACGAAGAAATTAAACGCATCGATGAATTAGACCTGGGAGAAGAAGGGCGCAACGGTCCACACCCGGACGAATTTGATTATTAATATATGATTAGAGGCTTTTGGGGAATAGAATCCCGTTAAACAGTGAAAGCAGTCAAAAAGGCATGGACAAAAAATGTCCATGCCTTTTATATATAGTAACCTTTTAGTCATCCTCTTCACCAGCTCCGATAGGTTAGTGAGCCAGGCGGGTTATGCATAAACATCTGATAGATTGGAATGGTATAGGCGATCAGTACAAGAGCAATCGATACACCGATCCATACCGACCAGCGTTCCAGTATTTTCGGAGGATGTTCTGCCTGTTCATTGACAACACCGACTGGGTATTCAATCGTTTTTTCAGTTCTCGGTGCAAAGTACAACAGGTTTACCCAGATATACAATACCAGTAAAATCGCGATAAAAAGCAGTACGCCCCCAGCCGCGATTACCTGGTTGTAGGAAATCCAGGTCAGTGCCAGTTCATGGTCTCCATAAGTGGCATAACTGCTGCGCCGTGGCGCTCCCTGCAAACCGACAATGTGCATGATCCCCCCCATCAGGAACATTCCTATTGCCCATAAAATCGCCTGGACAATTGCCAGTTTGTTCAAATGTTTAGTAAATTCCCTTCTTGTCAGTACGGGAATCAGCCAATAAGAGATCGCGAAAAACGTAAGCAATACGGTCGAGGCAAGTGTCAGGTGAAAGTGCCCAGTGACCCACCATGTGTTGTGGACCACCTGGTTCATCTGGTAGCTGGCATTGATGATGCCTCCCGCCCCTGCAGGAATGAAAATAAGCATTGCCATAGCTGCCGAAAAGAATCGCGCATCCTTCCATGGCATCTTTTTTATCCAGCCGAACAACCCTTTTCCGCCTCGTGATCGTCCTGCCAATTCGAACGTAGCAAGCAGCGAGAAGGCTGTCAGCAAAGAAGGGATGACCACCATCATCGTCAATACGACCTGCAAAAACTTCCAAAACGATTCGATGCCTGGCTCATTCAATTGGTGGTGGAATCCGACAGGCACGGAGAACAGGATAAACAAGATAAACGTCAGTCGGGGCAGGGAATTACTGAATATTTTGCCGCCAACGATCTGCGGAATATTGACATACCAGTAAATATAAGCAGGTAATAGCCAAAAATAGACGAGTGCATGACCGAAATACCAAAACAACGCCCTGCTTAAGCCAACATCTACCCGTGCCACCAAACCCAACGACCATGGGATAAGCTGGAATACGACCTCCACTGCCACGGCAAGGCTGGCATGCAGCCATAAGATCATTGTTGCTACTGCCATATAGGCGAACAGCGGAGAAGAGTGCTTTTTCCGAGTCCGCCTCCAGTTGATATAAGCCGCGAAAATGCCAAAAGCACTGAACCAGCTTCCTACAATCAACAGGGCGGCACCGATATAGAACCATGGCGATGCCTGCATTGGTGCATAAAATGTATACAAGACAGAAGCATCATTTGTTAAAATCACTATAACTGCCATGACTGTGCCGACCGCCATCATATAAAAGCCGATCCAGCCTAGTACACGTGCTGCCGGGGATAGCTTCCCATCAAGTGTGCGGGCAACCCCGGAAAATAAATACCCGATAATAAAAAATGTGGTGAAAACCAGGGCAAGCAATACTCCATGCGCGGTCAAGAGCTGATAATAATTGAGCCAGGGAGGAAGAGTAATCCACCCACTCCGCTGCATAACTTGAAGAAGTCCTGCCGTTGCCCCGAGGAAAACTGCTCCAAAGGAAAAGAGCAGGTGAGCCATGACTAACCTTGAATCTTTTCTATCAAATTTGAAATCGGTCAGAGCAGCTTGTTCTCCTCCGCCTTCAACTCCTAAATCTGTTGTGCTCATTTTTTCATCCCCTCACTTACATTTTCTCTTCAACGATGATATTTCCATACATCAGATGATGGCCGCTACCACAATACTCGTGGCATACAAACAAATATTCTCCAGCCTCATCGAAGGTCTGTGTGTATTCTGCAACGTGTCCTGGCACTGCCATCAAATTGGTGGTTGTCCCAGGTACAAAAAATCCATGAACAACATCCTTGCTGGTTATTTTAAAATGGACGGTCGATCCTTCAGGTACCGTTATCTGATTCGGTTTATAGCCGAATATATATGATAGTATTACTGCTTCGTATTCATTCGGTCCGATCTGCTTCAAACCAGGCTGATCGAATGGTGCAGAAGCTTCAACATTTTCAGGCTCAACCGTTGTCTCCATCCCGTCTGGCGGATTCAACCCCATCGTACCTGCCATAATTCCGAGAACAATTAAAAAGAGAATAAGGGATCCTGTACCGACTGCCATCCAGATTTTTTCATATTTAGGCATATGGATCATTTTTAGATTGCCCCCTTTCTATTAAAGCCTGTCTGTATACACAAAGAATGTGGACAGCCATAAAATTAAAATGGAAATCCCGATAATGAAAACTCCGTAAAACGTGCCTTTTAATCTATCATCATATTTTTGATTTTCTTTACTGGTCGGTTCTCGCACCTCATCCACCTGCTTTCATTTGAATCTAGCAACCATTATTGCCATGAGGTTGTGTTTTATATACTTGCAACGGGTGAGGCACATAAAAAAAAGAGCCTGCAGGACTCTTTGTTTGAAAACTATATGGGAAGTTTGCCGTCAACGAATGAGATTAATGTGAAAATGATGATAAGGAACAAAATATATATAAACAGGGTCAACAGTAATATTTTCGGTTTTCTTAGAAATAACATGTCCGATCCCAGCATAGTATCCCTGTTATTTAATTTATGTTCCAGTTCATCCAATAAATGATCTATGGTTTGCTGATCATTTCTCGTATTGGCTTCCCTTATTTCATTTAAAACTTTGGAGTAGGCTTTCGGAATACTTTGGTTATTGCTGCTGCCGTTTTGGCCGGTTATTAATTCAGCTTCCATGTTGACGATTTTTTCGAAGTAGTTATCTTTCTGATTTGCGTCCAAATGTTTGCTTCTCTCGAAACGCAGGACAAGGTCACCGAATAAGTTTTCCAGGTCATAATTGGCTTCCAAATCAACATTAAGGTCCCTTTCCACAGAGCGAAAGATCATGATTAATTTATTATGGGAAACCTTTTCTTCGCTGACTAACATTCCTTCCATAATATCAAGCAGCGTATCTTTTGCTTTATTAATTCTTTCTTTTTTTACTTTTTTTCCTGAAAACCATAAACCTATTGGTCCCAGAATGAAAAACACTAAACCACTTATAAACGACACGATGATATTGTTTCTATTTGCTTCCCAAAAAGTAGTTATCCAGTCCATCCTTACCACAACCTGTCTATGAAAAGTGAGATGTTTGGGATCAAAATAGTTTTGTCCTTTTTACATATCTATGAGTGGCAGAAGGAATAAATTCAATTGCCCCAGCCTTCGTACTATTTATTTTTTCGTGTCATAGGAAAGGATGTCGGGTAACATAACAATATAGTCTTTAGCAATAATCCAACATCCCTCAAGCCAAGAGTGAAGATGATAAAGGTGAAAGAAGGTGAGCGAATGGGAAATAAAGAACCCAATAAATTAATCGAAGAAAAATCCCCTTATTTACAGCAGCACGCTTATAACCCGGTGGAGTGGCACCCGTGGGGAGAGGAAGCGTTTGAAAAAGCAAAGCGGGAAAACAAACCGATTTTCTTATCCATCGGCTACTCAACATGTCATTGGTGCCACGTTATGGCACATGAATCCTTTGAAGATGAAGAAACAGCTGAAATGTTGAATAAACGGTTCGTGTCCATAAAAGTAGATCGGGAGGAACGGCCGGATATCGACTCGATTTATATGCGAGTGTGCCAGATGCTGACCCAGCACGGGGGCTGGCCGCTGAGTGTATTTTTAACCCCTGAACAGAAACCATTTTATGCGGGTACCTACTTTCCTAAAACAAGCAAGTACGGAATTCCGAGCTTTCGGGATGTGATTACACAGCTCTATGATCAGTATCATAGTGATCCAGAAAAAATTACGAAAGCGTCCAACCAGATTACTGAAGTATTGAATGCAAAAGTAGAAGTGGACAAGGAAAATCGACTTTCTGGTGATGTGCTGCATCAAGCGTTCCAACAATTAGAAAACTCCTTTGACGAAACGTTTGGCGGTTTTGGAGGAGCACCTAAATTTCCAAGTCCTCATAATATGATGTTTTTGATGCGGTATTATCAATGGACAGGCAATGAAAATGGCCTGAATTATGCCACGGAAACCCTTAATAGCATTTATGAGGGTGGAATCAATGACCACATCGGCTATGGATTTGCCAGGTATTCAGTCGATGAGAAATGGCTGGTCCCTCACTTTGAAAAAATGCTTTATGATAACGCACTGTTGCTTACAGCCTTTACGGAAGCACACCAGCTAACTGAAAATGAGCGTTTCCAACAGGCTGCCGATCAGATCGTAACTTTTGTCGGGAGGGAACTGACCGATGAAAATGGCGGTTTCTATTCAGCTATCGATGCTGATTCGGAAGGGGTCGAAGGCAAGTACTACATTTGGGACTATAGTGAAGTCTTGAATATTCTCGGCCCTGATATTGGTGAAATATTTGCAGAAGTGTATCAAATAACACGGCGAGGAAATTTTGAGGAAGAAAATATTCCTAACTTGATCGGTACGGACTGGCGAGCTATCGCTGAGAAATATGATATGGATGTAGAAGAATTGGAAGAGCTGATCGAGCGGGGCAGAAAAGAACTGCTTAAGGTCCGTGGTAAACGAGTTTACCCTCATGTTGATGATAAAATACTAACATCCTGGAACGCGCTGATGATTGCGGGTCTTGCCAAAGCATCACGCGTTTTTAGAGAGACAGGTTATCTGACCGCTGCTGATAAAGCATTAATTTTTATTGAAGACAAATTGTATGTAGGTGGACGATTGATGGTCCGGTACCGGGATGGGGAAGTGAAACATAAGGGACACATCGATGATTACGCGTTCCTGTTATGGGCTTATATGGAAATGTTCCAAACCACATTTGATTTGAACTATCTTAGTAAAGCTAGACAGGTCAAAGAACAGCTGCTTGACTTATTCTGGGATAACGAGCAGGGAGGATTTTTCTTTTCCGGGAAAGACGGAGAGGGTTTAATTGCCCGGGAAAAAGAAGTGTATGATGCGGCCATGCCGTCCGGAAATGCGGTCGCAGCTGTAAGCTTGCAGAAGCTGGCAGGGGCGACCGGTGATTTGGAGCTGCTCGACCTTATCAGTGAAATGTTCGCTACTTTCAAAGAAGAAGTAGAACATCATCCCAGTGGGTTCACTTTCTTTCTGCAAAGTTTAATCCAAGAGGAAGCGGCTAAAAAAGAAGTGGTCATTATCGGAGATAGAGACGACCCTGACAGGCAGCGTTTAATCACTGCAATCCAGCATAAGTTTTTGCCTCATGTTTCGGTGCTCGTAGCAGAGGAACCGGAAACCTTCCGGAATATTGCACCATTTGCCGCTGAGTACCGTAAGCTGGAAGACAAAACTACTATTTATATTTGCGAGAATTTCGCTTGTCGCCAGCCCACTACCGATATCGATCAAGCATTAAATGATATATGACAAAAAAGAACGACCTTATCTAAACTGGATAAGGTCGTTTTATATCATAATCAGAAAGGGGAATAACTGATTATTGTTTCTTACTACATAAAATATGTCCGATGTCCAGAAGTGCATGGGGGATTGTCTCTACCCTCAGAAAAATGTACGTTTGGCCGAGGTACAAACGTATTTTTATACAAGCTCTTAGTGACAAACTCGTCTGGCTGCTATAGCCATCGTTTGATATTTTCAATCGGCTGTAACTTTTTCATTTCTTCCATGGTCCGGAATGGACATCCTTTTTCACGCAAACGCTGGAAGGTGTTACGGATTGTGAATATTTTTGGATCTTCTAATGAGTCAAGTTCTTCCCAATATAATGGAGTGGAGACGCTAGCGGCAGCATTTCCCCGCGGCGAATAAGGAGCGATGATTGTTTTACCCGGCGCATGCTGGACATGATCGACGTATAACCTCTCTTTCCGGTTCTTCTTTAATCGTTCTGTTGTAAACAGGTCTGGTTGATAATCGACCAGTGTATTAGCGATTACCTCTGTGAAGCGGCTTGTCTGCTCATAGCTTAGAGACTTGTCCGGGAGCGGCAGGTAGACTTGCAGGCCCTTGCCTCCAGAGGTTTTCACGAAAGCATAAGCCTGAAGTTCCTGGAAAATCGTATAAAGGTGCTTTGCGGCCTGGACAGCGAGGTGAAAACCATTTTCGTCCGGAGGATCGAGATCAAATACAATCTCCACTGGATAGTCACTGTTCTGTTTTTGAAAAGGAACATGGTATTCGATTGCAGCCTGATTACCGAACCAGGCAAGCTGGGCGGCGTGAGAGATGAACTGGCTTCCTTCCTCGTTCTTAACAAATATCTCTGGAGCATAGGCAGGCAGGTTTTTTTGAAAAAAAGCTTCCTTATTTATTCCATCGGGATAACGGATGACGGTCAATTTTCTGTCATCCAAAAAGGTTTTCATATATGGATAAATCCTGCGCAAATAACTGATCAGCTCTGCTTTGGATAGTTCCAGTTCAGGGTATAAATGTTTATCCAGGTTCGTATAGGAAACTTCATCAGGCGGCATACCTAACTGCCAGTCCAGTTGGGAAATGGTACAATCATCCGGTGACACGTCCAAACGGAAATCAGTAAAAACAGGCTCTCTCCACTCATTACCATGAAAGCCGAGGCAATGGATATCCATACAAATTGCTGGCGGCACCTGGTAGTAATCGCCGCGTTTGATACCCTTCTCTTTTACTGCCTTAATCAATGTTTCCTTATCGTTTTGATTCAGACCATGCTTACATTTACCTATTGGAAGAAGAGAATCGTTATTATCATAAACAGATAGCTCAAAATAAGCGTTCTGCTGATGGTAGCCAGTCACAATTCCTGTGACCGTCCGCCAGTTCTTGACTTTTTTCCATTTTTCGTTTCTCCCTTCTTCATAGAGGGCAGAGGTGAGTTTTGCTACCATACCTTCAGCCAAATGGTCACTGACACGTTGCTGGATCTCTGACTTTCTTTTAATGGCTTCCACAAAGCCAAGCGGTATGGAAAACTGGATCGCGAGCGGGAGGTCCATGAGCCTGAACAATTGCTCGAGCTGCTTTTTTCGTGAAATATAAGGGGAGGTCAACTTTTTCCCTTTCCACTCCACGATATCAAAGGCGAGGAAGTGAGCTGGCCGTTGTTCTCCTTGCTGCTGGATACGCGCTTTATTGCTCATGCGTGAGCGCGTCTGCAAGGTATAAAAGTCACTCTGATACAAGGTGTTCAAAACGGTCAATTCACCATCCAGAACTAGCGGCAGATAATCCTCTAATAGTTCGGAATGATCGTGGAAAAACTCTACCACCTCGGGAAATTGCTTTGTCAGTGATTTTCCATTCCGGCTGATTAATTCGACATTGTCATTCTCCCACTTCACGAGGCAGCGAAAGCCATCGTATTTCACTTCGTACACCCAATTTTTACCGTTAGGCAATTCAGCGGCAAGCACTGGCTGCATGGTTTTATACTTCATAATGACACCACCTATAGCGTTAGTTTGGCAATCCGATTAAAAGCTAAACATAAATCTTCGCTGGATGCTCAAACTAAAGAAAAAGAAGGTGACGAAATGCACACAATGTGGAAAGGAACAATCAGTTTCGGTCTGGTCAACATCCCGGTGAAACTGCATGCTGCTACGGAAAATAAAGATGTAAAAATGCGACAGCTTCATAAAGAATGCCAGTCTCCAATCAAATATGAAAAGGTTTGTCCGGTATGTGAAAGAGAAGTGGAGCAAGATGAAATCGTCAAAGGCTATGAATATGCGAAGAATAAATTCGTCCTGATCGATGAGGAAGAAATGGAAGAATTGAAAAAGGAAAATACCGATAAAGCGGTAGAGATTGTTGATTTTGTCAGCCTGGAAGAAATCGATCCGATCTATTTTGAAAAGAGTTATTTTTTATCCCCGAATGAAGGTGGTTCAAAGGCATATGTCCTGTTGCGGGAAGCGTTGCAGGACACTGGCAAAATCGGTGTCGCTAAAATTCTGATACGAGCCAAAGAACAGCTGGCTGTCATTCGTGTTTACCAGAACACACTTGTAATGGAAACCATCCATTATCCAGATGAAGTCCGTGCCACCGTCGATGTACCGAATGTACCTGAACAAGGGGAAACCGTCAAAAAAGAGTTGGATACGGCAAAAATGCTGATTGATCAATTGACCTCGGAGTTCGATCCGGAGAAGTACCAGGATGATTATCGCAATGCACTGCTGGAACTAATTGAGGAAAAGAAAAACGGGGAAAAACATATTGCGACTGCCAAAGAAAAGAAAACGCCTGATAATGTGACCAACTTGATGGATGCTTTGCAGGCATCACTCGACAAAGCAAATAAAAGCGGTGGAAAAACAACCAAGAAAAAATCAACAACTAAGAAAAGCAGTACTGCGAAAAAAAGTACTTCCAAGAAAACCTCTACAGCGAAAAGCAAAACAAAAAAGAATGCGTAGCACAGCTGTGACTATGATGTTGATTTTCAGGAGGAATGAGTTTTTGCCCTCTTGATAAAAGTAAAAGCTGCCCCTTTATGGACAGCTTTCTTTTGAATCATTCCTGGTATCCCTTTGTCACTAGATCAAGCTTCCCTGTCTCTGGGTCGATAACAAGTCCATGGACAGGGGTGTTTTTAGGCAACAAGGGGTGATTACGTAGAATCTCAACACTATTTTTGACAGATTCCTGGACGCTCTCGAAACCCTGAAGCCAGCTATTCACGTTGACACCCGCAAAATCAAGTGCTTTTAGTGTCTCATCACTGACTCCTTGATCTTTCATTTTAGAAATCGTACTTTCACCATCGAAGTTTTTCATACCACAACCATGGTGGCCAATTACCATGATTTCATCAGCTTTTAGTTCATACGCAGCGACAAATAGGCTCCGCACTACACTGTCAAAAGGGTGGGTAACAATTGCACCAGCATTTTTAACCATTTTAACGTCCCCGTTTTTAATATTCAAAGCACGGGGAAGCAACTCCACCAATCTGGTATCCATGCAACTTAAAATAGCCAGCTTTTTATTTGGAAACTTGTCCGTCTGGTATTCTAAGTATTGCTTTTCTTCTACGAAGGTACGGTTATGTTCTAATATTTCATCCAAGTACATGTAATCCCTCCTAACAAGATTAGTTTTATTTTAACGAAAAATCTTCCCCTTTGCAGGGATTTTGATGTAATGAGATTGGAAACTGCGTCATTATAAGGAGACAACGCTTATGGAAATGCAGTTGGTAGAGGTTTATATTCCTAATACACGCTTTGAATCGATCTATGAAAAATTGAAAGAGTTCGATTCCCAATCGCTCTGGGTGTCAAATGAATCCGAGGATCGTAAGTTAGTCCGTATTTTAGTTTCTACCAAAGATGTGGAGGATGTACTGGATTATCTGGAAGGAGTAGCGGGTGTGGTAGACGGGTTCGAAACGATGCTGCTCCCTGTCCGGGCATACTTTTCAAGAGATACCGTCAACAAAGCGGGCGAGACGGAAGAAGAGGAGAAGCAAGAGGAAGAAGAAAAAGAGGCATTGCTGCTTAGGGCAAGCCGGCATGAATTGATTAATAATGTAGAAAAAAGCAGCAACATCACGCTCAATTATACAATGATGATTATTTTATCAGCAATTGTGGCAACGGTAGGATTCATCAAAGACAGTGAAGCAGTCGTCATTGGCGCAATGGTGATTGCTCCGATGATCGGGCCTGTGATCGCCATGGCTTTCGCGTCTATACTGGGAGATTATTTACGGCTTTGGAGAGCTTTCCTGGCCTCAATATTTGGTGTATTCATGGTTCTTCTCATATCTGTAGCACTCGGGTACTTGTTGGATGTGGGATTGAAAACCGATCAGTACTGGGCTAGAACGGAAGTATCCGTTTCGGATATTTTCCTCGGAATTGCCTCGGGAGCTGCCGGCGCTCTTGCATTTTTAAACCGTTTGTCCGGAAATCTTGTCGGGGTAATGGTTGCCGTGGCTTTGCTTCCACCGACAGTAGCTCTAGGTGTTTCGCTTGGGGAGGGTTTGTGGACGAATGCCTTTGGGGCTTTTATATTATTGACGCTAAATATTTCGTCGATCTTACTATCAGCAGTAATTATATTTTCAATTGCGGGTATTAGGCCAGTGCGCTGGGAAGAAGTGCAAAAAGCAAATGTCTCGAGACCGCTGTCGATTGTATTTATCATTATTATGCTCTTTGTATTAGCACTTACGATTTTGTTCGGGAGAGGGATCTGAAGAGATTTATGTCGAAACCTTTTTGAAGAAAGTTCCAAGAATAGTGTTGATTAAATATTTTGAAAACTATATAATATATAATCATTAAGATTAAAGGAGGCCACGATAATGAACAAGCAACCAGTAGTAAACGTGCAAGTCGCTCTACTTACAATTTCATATCTTACGTGGCCGATTGATTCCTGAATAATAGCAGGGGATGGATTAATTTTTATTTGAACATAGGGGAAATAGGCCACGAATAGGTTCGTGGTTTTTTATACTTTAACTTTGTTAAATGTATTCAGGGCATACGTCACGAGCGTATGCCCTTTTGTCGTTATTAGGCAGTTTTATTTGGATGCTTGATATAGATATAAATCTTCGAAGGAGGAGTAACTTATGGAAATTTGCAAGCGTTTGAAGCAAGTAATTGAAGATTGGAAAGACAGTGGATAGCAAGAATGGTGGAAGGGAAGTGAGTAGATTATGTTTGGTGTATTCAGTAAATTAGGATGGTTTTTTAAATTACATTGTAAACGATATACCTTTGCAATTATTGCTTTAATAATTGCTAGTGTGATTGATATCATTCCACCAAAATTGGTGGGGATGGCAATCGATGATATTCAATTCAACGCCCTTACATCCGATCGTCTTCTGGAAATGCTGCTGATTTATGGCTGTTTGATCATAGCAAGTTATACGATTTCATTTCTGTGGGATTACACCTTATTTGGCGGGGCAATCATGATGGAGCAGACGATGCGCTCCAAATTGATGAATCATTTTCTGAAAATGACACCAGGGTTTTTCGGTAAATTTCGAACCGGAGATTTGATGGCAAGGGCCACTAATGATTTAAAGGCTCTTAATATGACAGCGGGATTTGGAATTTTAACCTTAGTCGATTCCACGATTTTCATGTTACTGCTGATTGCAGTCATGGGATTCACAATCAGCTGGAAGCTTACTTTGGCTGCTTTGCTGCCACTACCGATTATGGCCTTCGTCATGAACCGATACGGTAAAGTTATCCACGCACGTTTCATGGAAGCACAGAAAGCGTTTGGTGATATGAATGATGATGTCCTTGAATCAGTCAAAGGAGTAAGAGTAATCCGAGCCTTTGTTCAGGAAAAGCAGGATGAAGAACGATTCAAAACCATGACGGAGGATGTCTATCATAAAAATGTGGAAGTTGCTAAAGTAGACGCGATGTTTGAGCCGACAATCACCATATTGGTTGGTATTTCATATACGATCGGGCTCGGATACGGGACCTCCCTTGTGTTTCAAAATGTAATGACCCTCGGGGAATTAGTGTCATTCAACGTTTACCTCGGTATGTTGATCTGGCCGATGTTTGCAGTAGGTGAGCTGATCAATGTCATGCAGCGGGGGAATGCTTCTTTGGATCGTGTCAATGAAACACTGGATTATAAAGCTGATGTGGGAGATCCGAAACAGCCAGCAGTTTTAGAGAAGCCAGGCACTATCGTTTTTAAAGATGTCACCTTCACTTATCCGGGCACCGACTTGCCCAGGCTGCAGGAGATTGATTTGAAAATCGAAAGCGGGCAGACCATCGGTGTCGTCGGGAAAACAGGGGCAGGTAAAACTACGCTATTCCGTCAACTGCTAAGAGAATATCCCGGAATGTCAGGAGCATTAACGATTTCAGGTATTCCCATCACCGATTTTGCGCTTGAAAAGACACGTTCCTGGATCGGATACGTTCCCCAGGATCAAGTATTATTTTCAAAAACCGTGCGGGAAAATATCCAGTTCGGTAACGAAAATGCCAGTGATGAAGAAATCTACCGAGTCATGGAGCTCGCTCATTTTATTAATGACATCAAAAGCCTTTCCGAAGGGCTGGATACAAAGGTCGGAGAAAGCGGTGTCACATTATCAGGCGGGCAAAAGCAACGTGTAGCAATTGCCAGAGCGTTCATCATGGATCCTGAGATATTGATTCTAGATGATGCCATGTCAGCGGTTGATGGAAAAACAGAAGCGAATATCATCCAGCATTTGAAGGAGGAACGAACGGGAAAAACGACCTTGATTGCTGCGCACAGGCTGTCAGCTGTTACACACGCAGAACATATCATCGTTTTGGAAGACGGAAAGATTGTCGAAGAAGGGACACACGATCAGTTGATGGAGACTGACGGCTGGTATCAGACCCAGTATAAGATGCAGCAGTTAGATGAGAAGGGGGCGGTATCGTAATGAAACGTTCAACGGAAAAACAATTATTTCAGTATGCGTGGAAATTCCGGAAACAAATTTCCATTGGACTGCTTTTCCTGGTCATTGCGGTAGCACTTGAATTGACCGGTCCTTTCATAGCGAAACGTCTGATCGATAACCATGTCGTCGGAATTGAGTCGACATGGTATCAGGTGGAGAATAAGGATGAATATACTGCCTCCTACCAAGGTGATTTTTATAAAAGAGAAGACCGATTAAATGGCACAGAGGAAACAGGTGATAGAACGACAGTGCTTCAAGTGGGAACCAGCTACTATTTTGTTGACCAGGCGGTCCCGACCACTGGGAAAAGACAAATCGAAAGCGATACGCTGATAATCGATACGCCTGAAGGCGAAGTATCGGTAAACGCAGAAAAACTGTCATTACAGGAATTATACAGTTTTTTCGCTCCAGAGCGCCCGGCGATATACCGGCTGTTAGGTTTGTATATGGGATTGCTTTTGGTCGCAGCTATTTTTCAATTTGGCAACACATTTTTATTACAAAAAACATCCAATCGAATCATTCAACGGATGAGGAAGGACGTATTTGGGCACATACAGCGGCTGCCGATTAATTATTTCATCAATCAGCCAGCAGGAAAAGTGGTTGCCAGGGTGACCAATGATACTGAAGCGATACGCGAGCTTTATGTAAGGGTATTAGCTACTTTTGTTACGAGCATCGTTTACATGACTGGTATTTATATCGCCCTATTTTTGCTCGACCTAAAGTTAGCAATGCTTTGTTTGCTGCTGCTGCCAATCATAGCGGTATGGATGCGTGTGTATAAATATTATGGCGGCAAATATAACAAGGTAGTTCGTTCTACCGTAAGTGATATGAACGGGAATATCAACGAAGCGATACACGGAATGTCAATCATCCAGGCCTTCCGAAGGCAAAAGCAGACATCGGAAGAGTTTGAAGCTTTAAATCAGAAACATTTCACGTATCAACGGAAGTTAATCCGTTTAAGTGCTTTGACCTCACATAACCTTGTCAATGTATTACGCAATTTCGCTTTTGTTGCGTTTATCTGGTATTTCGGTTCTCAGTCGATGGGGGCCGAGGGTGTGATAACCGTGGGAGTACTTTATGCATTTGTCGATTACTTGACGCGTTTGTTCCAGCCTGTCAATGATCTGGTCAATCAACTGCCGCAACTGGAACAAGCGCGTGTAGCGGCAGGGCGTGTTTTTGAACTGATGGAAGAAGAAGGCGAAAAGGTCAAGGTCGTCAAGGTACCTCGTTATCATGGAAATGTACGGTTTGATCATGTATCTTTTGCTTATGAAAAAGATGATTATATTCTGAAGGATATTGATTTTGAAGTGAAATCCGGTCAGACAGCTGCCTTTGTAGGGCATACAGGCTCAGGAAAGAGCTCTATCATGAATCTGCTCTTCCGATTTTACGACCCCCAAAAAGGCAGGATAACTATTGATGGTAAAGACACGAAAAAATGGTCCAGACAGCAGGTACGCAGTCATATGGGAATCGTCCTGCAGGATCCATTCATTTTCACCGGAACTATTTTGTCGAATGTAACGATGAATGACCCGAATATTTCCCGGGAAATGGCGATTGATGCATTGAAAGCGGTAGGAGCAGACAGATTTGTTGAAAAGCTGCCGAACCAATATGATGAACCGGTCAAAGAGAAAGGGAGTTCACTTTCAATGGGAGAGAGGCAGTTGATTTCTTTTGCGAGGGCACTTGCCTTCGACCCTGCGATTCTTATTTTGGATGAAGCGACTGCTAATATTGACACAGAGACAGAAAAGCTGATCCAGGATGCACTCCAGGTTCTTAAACAAGGGCGGACAACATTAGTGATCGCGCACCGTTTGTCTACGATTCAGCAAGCGGATCAAATTTTTGTGCTTCATCATGGTACAATGATGGAAAAGGGAACCCACACGCAATTGATTACTGAAAAAGGTCTCTATTATCAGATGTATCAAATGCAGCAGGGAAAATTGAAAGCGACCGCGATGTAGGCTCGCTGATTTTGTTAATGAGGTGGAAGCACCATGGAGAGAGATGACCAAAAACAGGATATCATTGATGAAGATTTATATGAAGAAATTGATGATGAGGAAATGTATGAGCTCGTCCAGGAAGAAAAAAGAAAGGCGATCGCTCGTGCCAAGGCAGAAAAAGAGGAGCCGAAACGTCCATTCCCTAAGTGGGCGTTTTGGCTTGTCGCTATCGTTATGGTTTTGAATTTAGCTGCCGTCATCCCTCAGACTTATTCGATACCTGCTATCGACTTTTTGGTTACTTCTGCTAAACTGTCTACCAATCCCGTCATTGATGACTATCAAGAAGCGGTTGTCGTAGTAAAAGCAGGCCAAAGCAAAGGAACTGGATTTGCGATCACAGAGGATGGGACAATCATAACGAATCATCATGTGATTGAAGATGAAAAACGGATCTCAGTCGCTTTCCCGGAGGAAGGTTTGTTTCATGCGGAAGTGGAAGCAGCTTTTCCTGACGTCGATCTGGCCGTCCTTAAGGTGGAAGGAGAATCACTTCCCCATCTTGACCTGGCTGATAAGACGACATTTGAATCGGAAGAGCACTTTTATTTTATTGGCAATCCATTAAAGTTTACAGGAATTGCCAACCAGGGGACAATCATCGATTACACAAACCTGGAAAGTTGGGATCAACCGGTCATGATGCTGGATGCGCCTATTTATAAAGGTAACAGTGGGAGCCCGGTCATCAATGATGAAAGCGAAGTGATCGGTGTCGTGTTTGCTACATTAAACCATGAGGATCATGGAAGGGTTGGCCTTGCTGTTCCGATTGATTATTTTCATAATAAGTATCCTTAGTATTCCTGAGACTTCACTTATACACCGGTAGTCTTTAAATCCCTCAGAGCTTATCGCTCTGAGGGATTATCGCCTTTAATTGAAGACTCAGTTTCGAGATGGTGGGGTCCGTTAACATGAGAGGATTGGGATGGGCTGGGAAACACCTCGCTTTCCAGCTTCATCGCCTAGACACTCGCGACATAAGCAGTCCATCAACGGGAAGAAAGAGCCCTTCCCTTTTGCTGTTCTGCTTATGCGTGTCGTGTCTCCCAAGGCGATTACGCATTCATTTCTTTCCTGCGGGGACCTGGCAAGCTTCCTCGGGCCCTGTGGGATCTCGCCTAGCCCTTTCTCTCGCGGGAGATTCCTGTGGGATTCAATAGAGGGGTCCTTGTATTAAAAAAAGCCCTCCGTTATGATGCATTTGTACAACCAAATACAAACATCAAAAGGAGGACTTCCCATTGAATTCT
>NZ_FNQR01000025.1 GCF_900107755.1 Thalassobacillus cyri
GGGTTTACCTCAATTGCATAATCAAGGTCTAGTGGCGATAGCGGAGAGGTCACACCTGTTCCCATGCCGAACACAGCAGTTAAGCTCTCCAGCGCCGATGGTAGTCGGGTTTATCCCCGTGAGAGTAGGACGCCGCTAGGCAATCAAGAAACCCGGAAGTCTTCCAAGGCTTCCGGGTTTCTTTGTATTTTAAAAAAACATGCATACAATGCTATACTATTCATACTTATATATAATCAGTATATGTACTGTAGTTGGAGGTGGATTCTGGTAATGGAAGCTATAACATTCTTAGATGATGATTTTGACATATTTTTAGTCCGGCTGTTAATTGCACTCTTTTTATCTGGATTAATTGGCTTTGAACGGGAGCTGAAAAACCATTCCGCTGGTTTCAGGACTCACATATTAGTCGGAGTAGGAGCGTGTTTAATGATGCTCTTATCCTTATACGGTTTTGAGTCATTTATGGATGCATATAAAAATGTCCGTTTCGACCCTGCAAGGATCCCTTCTTATGTTATCAGTGGTATTGGTTTTCTAGGTGCAGGCACGATCATTGTCAATGGTATGACCATCAAAGGATTAACTACAGCAGCTTCGATATGGACGGTAGCTGCAATAGGATTAGTAATTGGGGCTGGTATGTATGATGCGGCCATTTTAACTACTATCTTAGTGCTGCTCAGCCTGGTAGTGTTAAACCAAATAGAAGAGAAAATAATGGCTGGCCGGGGAAGGAATTTTGTACGTTTGATTGTAGATGAAGAAGTGAATATGGGAGAGGTCGTCGCTACTTTTGATGATTTCGGAATTAACGTGAAACGTTTGTCGATTGAAAACGATCGGACAGGAGAACGCACGCTCTTTATAGAAATGGAAAGAGGACAAAAGTTTGATCAAGCTGTCTTATTTGATTGTCTTTCTAAAATAAATCATGTCAAATTGGTATATGAGCGAAAAACATGACTTTTCATCTTAAGCTGTACTGCATTACTGTAGTACGGCTTTTTTCTACATAATCACCTATAAATCGTTGTTTTAAAATCCCTTGGTTTAGGGGAACATGGATGGTAGGTAAAAATTATAAACTTTTTAGTTGCGTCTCGAAAAATTTTGAGTATAATAAAATTAAAGTCAAAGATAGTCAAAGTCAAAAGAGGAGGAGGGAAGATGCGGAATATATCCGACATCATTGAAGCATATTTAAAACAGATACTTGAGGCTAATCAACAAGAAGTCATTGAGATCAAACGCAGCGAAATAGCAGAACAGTTTCAATGTGTTCCCTCTCAAATCAACTATGTGATTAAGACTAGATTTACTGTGGAAAAAGGTTATATAGTAGAAAGTAAACGTGGCGGCGGAGGTTATATCCGTATAATGCGGGTCAAACATCAGGATGATACGAAACTTTTAGACGAAATTTTAGAAATCATCCAGCCGAAAGTGACGCAGACTGCTGCCATTGACATAATTGAACGATTACTGGAAGACGAAATTATCACGGAGCGGGAAGCTAAGCTGATGGTAAGTGCAATGACTCGTGAGGTGTTGGCATTTCAACTGCCATTACGTGATGAGGTAAGATCGAAAATATTGACTGCGATGTTAACTACCCTGAGGTATAAAATGTCATAAAGGGAAAGGGGAGGAGTTAAGATGGAGTGCCAAGAATGTCATCAACGGCCGGCAACCGTCCATTTGACAAAAGTGATCAATGGAGACAAAACGGAAGTCCACGTATGTGAGCAATGTGCCAAAGAAAAAGGTTATGGCGAAAGTTCTTTTTCATTAAATGACTTACTATCTGGCTTATTCAACTTTGATCATGCATCTTCTCTTGGCAACGGGACAGCGCCGTCGTCCACGCCGCCAGCCCAACAGCTGCAATGCCCTAAATGTGGCATCACCTATCAAGAATTTACGAGAATCGGTAAATTCGGGTGTGCAGAATGTTATAAGACGTTTGATGATAAACTTAATCCGATTTTCCGCCGGGTACACAGTGGCAACACCGAGCATAATGGTAAAATTCCAAAGCGTGAAGGTGGAAACCTTCACTTAAGAAAAGAAGTTGAACAAAAAAAACATCTGTTGCATCAATTAATTGAAAAAGAGGAATTTGAAGAAGCGGCAAAGGTACGTGATCAAATTCGTAAACTGGATAAACAGCTTCAAAATGAGCAAGGGGGGGATGGATGATGTCTCTTCAGAATTTCATGAATGAAGCGATTAGCCCCTGGATGAAAGAAGAAGGTCCTGATAGTGACATTGTTTTAAGTAGTCGGATTAGGCTGGCGAGAAATTTCGCTCAAGTGACTTTTCCGATTATCGCTAAAGAAGAGGACCTGAAACCGATTCTTGATTTTTTTGATCAGGAATTCGCCCATCAATCATTTAAGGAATATAAAAACTTTGAATTAGTGCCAATGAACAATCTTAAACCTATTGAAAAACGGGTATTGGTAGAAAAGCATCTGATCAGTCCTCATCTTGCTGAGCAATCCGACCATTCTGCAGCGTTGATTTCCGAGAATGAGCAGATATCGGTCATGATTAATGAAGAGGATCATCTTCGCATCCAATTATATTACCCCGGCTTTCAATTAGAACAAGCCTTAAAACGGGCTTCAGAACTGGATGACTGGCTGGAAGAAAAAATAAATTATGCATTTGATGAAAAGCGTGGCTATTTGACCGCTTGTCCTACAAATGTTGGCACAGGGATGCGTGCTTCTGTTATGATGCACCTTCCTGCGCTGGCAATGACCCAACAAGTGAACCGTATGATTCCTGCTATCAATCAGCTGGGCCTGGTAGTAAGGGGCATCTATGGAGAAGGAAGCGAAGCTTTAGGCAATATTTTTCAAATTTCCAATCAGATTACCCTTGGTAAATCAGAAGATGATATTGTTGAAGATTTGCAAAGTGTGGTAAGACAGTTGATCGATCAAGAACGGCGGGCACGTGACACATTGATGCAGCGTTCTGGTCTTCAGCTGGAAGACCGGGTGTTCCGTTCTTATGGAGTTCTAAAGAACAGCCGAATTATTGAGTCTAAAGAAGCAGCAAAATGTTTGTCTGATGTTCGTCTTGGTATCGATTTAGGTTTTATTAAGAATATATCTAATAATATATTGAATGAGCTGATGATTTTGACACAACCGGGTTTTTTACAACAATACGCTCAGGAAACACTGACACCGGACCAAAGAGATATACGAAGAGCATCGCTGATACGAGAGCGAATACAACTAGAAAAACAGTAAACTATTAATGAGGAGGTTATGTCCCATGATGTTTGGGCGATTTACAGAAAGAGCACAAAAAGTGTTAGCACTTGCACAAGAAGAAGCAGTACGACTAGGTCATAATAATATTGGAACCGAGCATATCCTTCTAGGTTTAGTACGTGAAGGAGAGGGTATTGCTGCGAAAGCTTTAACCGCATTAGGCTTAGAGGCAGAAAAAATCCAAGGTGAGGTAGAACAGTTGATTGGCCGTGGCGAAAAGGTTTCTCAAACCATTCATTATACACCACGTGCTAAAAAGGTGATCGAATTATCAATGGATGAAGCAAGAAAGCTGGGTCACTCTTACGTTGGAACCGAGCATATCCTTCTAGGATTGATTCGGGAAGGAGAAGGTGTTGCAGCCCGTGTATTGAATAACTTAGGTGTAAGCCTGAATAAGGCTCGTCAGCAAGTTCTGCAGCTGCTGGGCAACAATGAATCATCAAACGGGCAGAACCGCCGAGGCGGTTCCAGCCAGGCTGCCAATGCCAACACACCAACGCTCGATTCTTTGGCCCGGGATTTAACGGCAATTGCTAAAGAAGGAAATATCGATCCGGTCATCGGCCGTGGAAAAGAAATCGAACGTGTCATCCAAGTACTAAGCCGACGTACCAAGAACAATCCAGTTCTTATCGGTGAGCCTGGTGTTGGTAAAACCGCTATAGCAGAAGGATTAGCACAACAGATCATCAGTAATGAAGTTCCTGAGATCCTTCGTGATAAACGAGTGATGACGCTCGATATGGGGACAGTGGTTGCTGGAACTAAATATCGTGGTGAGTTCGAAGACCGTTTGAAAAAAGTGATGGAAGAAATCCGTCAGGCCAACAACATTATTTTATTTATTGACGAATTGCATACGTTGATTGGTGCAGGTGGTGCAGAAGGTGCGATTGATGCTTCTAATATCCTTAAGCCGTCACTGGCTCGCGGAGAATTGCAATGTATCGGTGCCACTACACTGGATGAATATCGTAAATATATCGAGAAGGATGCCGCACTTGAACGACGTTTCCAGCCGATTCAAGTGGATGAGCCGACTTCAGAAGAATCGGTTCAAATTTTACAAGGACTCCGCGACCGCTACGAAGCCCATCATCGAGTAACTATTACGGATGAGGCGATCGAGTCTGCAGTCAAGCTATCTGACCGGTATATTACGGATCGTTTCCTACCGGATAAAGCAATTGACCTGATTGATGAAGCTGCTTCCAAAGTTCGCCTGCAGTCTTATACAGCTCCGCCAAATCTTAAAGAATTGGAGCAAAAACTGGAAGAAGTCCGAAAAGAAAAAGATGCAGCGGTTCAAGGGCAAGAGTTTGAAAAAGCGGCTTCCCTTCGAGATAGTGAACAGCGTCTACGTGATGAACTGGAGCAGACTAAAAATGAATGGAAAGAAAAGCAAGGCCAGGAAAGCTCCGAAGTATCTACAGAAGACATCGCAGCGGTCGTTTCTACCTGGACCGGTGTTCCAGTGTCTAAGCTGGCGAAAGATGAAAGCGAGCGTCTGCTACACATGGAAGATACGCTTCACAAACGTGTAATCGGGCAGGAAGAAGCGGTGAAATCCATTTCCAAAGCCATTCGCCGTGCCCGCGCCGGCTTGAAAGATCCGAAACGTCCGATTGGTTCCTTCATTTTCTTAGGACCGACTGGGGTGGGTAAAACAGAACTTGCCCGCGCTCTTGCTGAAACCATGTTTGGCGACGAGGATGCTATGATCCGCATTGATATGTCTGAATATATGGAAAAACACAGTACGTCTCGTCTGGTAGGTTCACCTCCAGGATATGTCGGCCATGAAGAAGGTGGACAGTTGACAGAAAAAGTTCGCCGTAAGCCATATTCTGTCGTGTTATTGGATGAAATTGAAAAAGCTCATCCAGAAGTGTTCAATATCCTATTACAAGTATTAGAAGATGGACGACTGACAGATTCCAAAGGACGTGTCGTCGACTTCCGTAATACTGTTCTGATTATGACTTCCAACGTAGGCGCCCAAGAGTTGAAACGCAATAAATTCGTTGGGTTCAGTCTGGGCGATGAGGATCAAAGTCATGCTGATATGAAATCTAAAGTTCTGGATGAATTGAAGAAAGCATTCCGTCCAGAATTCTTGAACCGTATTGATGAGACAATTGTCTTCCATTCTCTGGAGAGAAAACACATGACAGACATTGTAACGCTTATGGCTGAGGAGCTGCGTAAGCGTCTCAAAGAACAAGATATTGACTTCACCTTATCTCAAAAGGCAATCGAAAAAATTGCCAGCGAAGGGTTCGATCCAGAATATGGTGCACGTCCTTTGCGCCGTTCGATCCAGAAAAATGTCGAGGATCTATTATCTGAAGAACTATTGAAAGAAAATATTGAAAAAGGGCAGAAAGTAGATATCGATATTAGCGACGAAGATAAATTTGTCGTTCATGCCAAATAACAGTATTTTAAAAATCGGAAGGTGTTTGCCTTCCGATTTTTTTCTGTTTTCGCTATGCTTTCATTATGGATATTTAAAAAAGTTTAGCTTCTATGTAACTTTCTCATAATCATTTTCGTATACAATAATTGAAGTAAGGGGAGATCACCTTGGCAAAAAAGAAAAGTAAATTTGTTTGCCAGGAATGCGGTTATGAATCAGCGAAATGGATGGGCAAATGCCCGGCCTGTCATCAATGGAATACCTTAGTAGAAGAGGTAGTTTCAAAGGATCCATCACGCCACGTATTCCAGGCAGACAGTGGCAGTGGCTCAAAAAAGCCAGAAAAAATCACTGCCATCCATTCTGAAAAAGAGCCCCGCATCACCACCAATATGCCCGAGTTGAATCGTGTGCTCGGCGGCGGGATTGTTCCGGGTTCCCTGGTTTTAATAGGGGGAGATCCGGGAATTGGTAAGTCAACTTTGTTATTGCAAGTATCTTCACAACTAGCCGACAAAGGAATGCCGGTTTTATATATATCCGGGGAGGAATCAGCACGTCAGACAAAATTAAGGGCTGACCGGCTGTCAATTAATTCGGAAGAACTTTACGTCCTCCCGGAAACAAACTTGGTAGAAGTGGTCAATCAGATTGAATCGATTGAACCGAAATTTGTGGTCATCGACTCAATCCAGACGATTTACCGGGAAGAAGTAACCTCCGCTCCAGGCAGTGTTTCCCAAGTTCGTGAATGTACCAGTGAGTTGATGCGAGTGGCAAAAAGTAAAGGAATCCCGATATTTATTGTAGGGCATGTAACAAAAGAAGGTTCCATCGCCGGACCGAGACTGTTAGAACATATGGTAGATGCGGTTTTATATTTTGAAGGGGAACAGCACCACACTTTCCGAATCTTGCGAGGGGTAAAGAATCGTTTTGGCAGTACACATGAGATGGGTATTTTTGAAATGAAAGAAAAGGGATTGGAAGAGGTCGATAATCCTTCGGAAATCTTTTTGGAAGAACGATCCCAGGGTGCTGCCGGATCAACGATTGTAGCTTCCATGGAGGGGACAAGGCCTGTTTTAGTAGAAATTCAAGCGCTCATCTCTCCTACCACTTTCGGAAATCCTAGACGTATGGCTACTGGGCTGGATCACAACCGTGTACCATTACTGATGGCTGTGCTGGAAAAACGGGTAGGTCTCCTCCTGCAGAATCAGGACGCTTATTTAAAGGTAGCGGGTGGAGTGAAGCTGGACGAGCCGGCTATTGATCTGGCTGTCGCTATCAGTATTGCTTCGAGCTTCCGTAATCAGGCTTCTAAAGCTGACGATGTCGTGGTAGGGGAAGTAGGACTGACGGGTGAGATCCGTCGTGTCGCCCGTATTGAACAACGTATACAAGAGGCCGCAAAACTTGGCTTTAAGCGTGTAATCATTCCTCAAAAAAATCTTGATGGCTGGACGCCTCCAGCTAATATTAACGTAATAGGAGTAAACACCGTACAAGAAGCATTAAACGTGACGTTAGGAGAGAGGTAGATGGAATGGCATGAAATGAAAGAGTCCGTAATCGGTGACATACTGCAGTTTGTCGCTCCAGGGACTCCAATTCGTGAAGGGATTGATAATGTCCTGCGAGCGAACACTGGCGGACTGATCGTGGTAGGATATGATGAAAAGATGCAAAATATCGTCGATGGCGGTTTTCATATCCACTCTGTTTTCACCCCTGCCCATTTGTATGAGCTGGCTAAAATGGATGGGGCTATCATACTGGATGATGAAGGCGAATATATTTTATATGCTAACGCTCAATTGATTCCGGATTCTAACATCACTTCTACTGAGACGGGAATGCGACATCGAACTGCTGAACGGGTGGCTAAGCAGACCGGTCATCTGGTCATCGCCATCTCACAGCGGAGAAATGTCATTACCCTGTACAAAGGAAGTTTACGGTATTCGTTAAAAGACATCGGGGTCATATTGACTAAGGCAAACCAAGCCATTCAGACGCTTGAGAAGTATAAAAAAGTACTGGATCAGGGGATTACAAATCTTGGCGCTCTTGAATTCGAAGAGATGGTCACCTTTTCAGAGGTAATTCAGGTCATTCATCGTATTGAAATGGTGCTTCGTATCAAGACAGAGATACTGAATTACGCTAATGAACTGGGAACTGAAGGGCGACTGGTCCAACTGCAATTGACTGAACTGGTGTCCAATATTGAAGAAGAAGCTACACTTCTTCTCAAGGATTACAGTAAAAATCCAGATTATGAACCTTCCTATTTACTGAAGAAAATGCAAGAAGCTACAGATTCTGAATTAATGTCAGGAGAGCAGATTCTTAAACTGCTTGGATACCCTGCTACTCAAAAAATACAGGATTCCATCATACCAAGAGGGTATCGTATTTTGAAAAAGATTCCTCGACTTCCCCCATTGATTATTGAACATCTTGTAGAACGTTTTACGACCCTTAATAATATAGTGATGGCTTCTACTAAAGACTTAGTTAAGGTCGATGGTATTGGTGATGTTCGTGCAAGCAAAATAAGAGATGGCCTGGATCGTGTGCAGGAACAATTGTTTGTAGACAGGCATATTTAAGGTTTGACATACATCTTGTCCGTGTGGTAAAATTTTACGTTAAAAAATTGACTATATTTGTAAATTGTGCTAACTTAGAAAATATATATTTAGTTGAAGATTTCATGGTTATCGTAACCCAATTTTGGTCATACTGTTGGCTAGGAGGTGAACAGAGTGCTTAAAAGAATTGTGCAATTATTTATTATTATTGCAGGTGCTACATTAGGGTATTTGTATATTCCTGACTTGATGAAGCTTTTTACTGACCAGGGCTGGGTACAATCTGCTTATGTGGGCGCTGTTATAGGAGCACTTATATTATTTTTATTAACATTTTGGCTGGTTGATCCTATTGTGAATTTATTAAGGTGGTTTGAAGATACGCTCGTCAAAGCCCCGCTGGCTGATTTGTTATTAGGAAGTTTCGGTTTGATTATCGGTCTGGTTATTGCATTTTTGATCAACATGATTATTCAGGATATCCAAATCCAGGTTGTCAGTCAGGTTGTGCCGATTTTCTTGACCTTTTTCCTTGGGTACTTCGGGTTCCAGGTAGGTTTTAAGCGGAAAGATGAGATACTGGCCTTATTTAATAACACGGGAAAAAGAGAAAAGAAAAGGCCGGAAGAAGAGGGCTGTTCTGATCAGTCTGCAGAGATCCCTAAACCGAAAATATTGGATACAAGTGTGATCATTGATGGACGGATAGCTGATATCTGTCAAACTAGCTTTCTTGAGGGAACGATTGTTATTCCGCAATTTGTGCTCGAAGAGCTCCAGCATATTGCCGACTCTTCTGATGGGTTGAAGCGGAATCGAGGACGACGAGGGCTGGATATACTGAACCGGCTTCAGAAAGATCTGCCTGTCAATGTTGAAATTTATGAAGGCGACTTTGAAGAAATCCAGGAAGTAGACAGTAAACTCGTGAAGCTTGCTAAGGTGATGAATGGGGTTGTCGTCACAAACGATTTTAATTTGAATAAAGTGTGTGAGTTTCAAAACGTGGCAGTATTGAATATCAATGACCTTGCTAATGCCGTCAAGCCCGTTGTACTGCCTGGGGAAGAAATGAAAATCCAGGTGATCAAAGATGGTAAGGAGCAGAATCAGGGAGTGGCATATCTGGATGATGGTACCATGATTGTTGTCGAAGAAGGCAAGAATTACATTGGCGAAACCATCGATGTCATTGTCACCAGTGTCTTACAGACATCCGCCGGGCGGATGATTTTTGCTAAACCTAAACCACTTGAAAAAGCCTTATAAAAAGGGTATAAACAAATAAGGAAAAACAAAAGTGATAACAGATATGTTATCGCTTTTGTTGTTTACAAACGGTTAGGATGGATGCATGATGATCAACTATACAGCCATAGTGCTTGCGGCTGGCCAAGGGAAGCGGATGAAAGCAGGAAGAAATAAACAGTTTCTGCTGCTGGAAGATAAACCGCTGATTATACATACTTTATCTGTTTTCGAAACAGATGAGTGGTGCAAGGAAATCATTTTGGTCATTAATAAAAATGAACAAGAAAGCATGCAGTCTTTGGTCAAGTTCTACCCCTTCCACACAACGATCCGGTTTGCTGAAGGAGGTAAAGAACGTCAGGATAGTGTTTACGAAGGACTCCGGTATGTTTCAGATAAGAGCATTCCTGTCTTCATCCACGATGGAGCCCGGCCTTTTGTAGAACACCAGCATTTGCATGAGTTAGCGGAAATGACACAGCAGCACCAGGCTGCTTTGCTTGCTGTTCCAGTTACAGATACCATCAAGCAGCGGGAGGACAATAAACTGAAGACACTTGAACGGAATAGTTTATGGGCTGCCCAGACACCGCAAAGCTTTTCCTATCCATTGATCTGTCAGGCTCATGAGCAGGCGAAAGCGGCTGGTTATTACGGTACAGATGATGCCTCACTCGTGGAGCGGATGGGGAGAGATGTAGTGGTGGTACAAGGAAGCTATGATAATATGAAATTGACAACACCGGAAGATAAGGTAAAAGCACGGTCGCAGCTGTCAAAATACAACCAGACAGGGGATGAAGGAATGTTTCGGATTGGACAAGGATTTGATGTACATCAATTGGCCGAAGGGAGAAAATGTATCATAGGTGGAGTGGAAATTCCTCATGCTAAAGGCTTGCTTGGACATTCCGATGCAGATGTATTACTCCACACCATTGCTGACGCTTGTTTAGGCGCGATAGGGGAAGGGGATATCGGGAAACATTTCCCTGATACAGATGAAGCGTTCAAGGATGCCGATTCCTCCAAATTGCTTCAACAAGTTTGGGGCCTTGTACAAGAAAAAGGCTATCAACTTGGTAACCTGGATTGTACGGTCATTGCCCAGGCTCCGAAAATGGCCCCATATATTGATGAAATCAGAGAAAATATAGCAGCTTTACTAGCGACGGATATGCCCCGTATTAACGTAAAAGCGACTACTACCGAAAAGTTGGGCTTTCCTGGCAGGGGTGAAGGAATTGCTGCCCAGGCTGTTGTTCTTTTGCAGAATGATAACTAATGAGCAGGAAAAAATGATAAAATAGGACAAGGTAACGAACGTCCTTTAGTGGAGCGGAAATCAGAAAGGGGTAAACATACTATGAGTAACGAAGTACGTGTGCGTTATGCACCAAGTCCAACGGGGCATCTTCATATCGGGAATGCTCGAACAGCATTGTTCAATTATTTATATGCGCGTCATTTAAATGGGAAATTTATTATCCGGGTGGAAGACACGGACGAGAAGCGGAATGTCGAAGGCGGTGAAAAAAGCCAGTTGGATTATTTGAAGTGGCTTGGCATCGAGTGGGATGAAGGTGCCGATATTGGCGGGGAATACGGTCCATACCGCCAAATGGAACGTCTGGATATTTACCGTGAATATATCGATGAACTATTAGAGCGCGACCTTGCATACAAGTGCTATATGACCGCTGAGGAGTTAGAGCAGGAACGTGAAGAGCAGCGTGCTAAAGGTGAAGTGCCTAAATATTCTGGTGCACATGCTAATTTGACCCAGGAACAATGTGAACAATTCGAATCGGAAGGGCGTGAGCCAAGTATCCGACTTCGTGTGCCGAAAGACCATACCTATAAGTTTGATGATATTGTACGTGGTGATATCAGTTTTGACTCCAGTGATTTCGGTGATTGGGTCATCGTGAAGAAAAACGGCATCCCGACATACAATTTCGCTGTTGCTATTGATGATCATTTGATGGGTATTTCTCATGTACTGCGTGGGGAAGAGCATATTTCTAACACACCGAAACAAATGATGGTCTATGATGCTTTCGGATGGGAGCCCCCTAAGTTCGGGCATATGACTTTGATACTGAATGAAAATCGTAAGAAATTGAGTAAGCGCGATGAGCATATTCTGCAATTCATCGAACAGTATAAGAATCTTGGTTATTTGCCAGAAGCATTATTCAATTTCATTACGTTGCTGGGATGGTCTCCAGTAGGGGAAGAAGAAATTTTCACGAAAGACCAATTTATCCAGATGTTCGACCCTGATCGCCTGTCGACTTCACCAGCAGTATTCGATCCGGCTAAGCTGAAATGGATGAACAACCAATACATCAAAGCAGCTGATTTTGACCAGGTGGTCGACCTTACTTTGCCTCATTTGATTCAAGCTGGACGGCTTCCGGAAGATATGGACGGGGAAGAGCGGAAGTGGGCGCTAGAACTAATCAGCCTTTATCATGAACAATTAAGCTACGGTTCTGAAATCGTCGAACTGACAGAGTTATTCTTCAAACAGGAGATAGAGTATGACAGTGAAGCGATGGAAGTACTGGAAGGAGAACAGGTTCCTGAAGTACTGGAAACGTTCAAGCAGAAACTTGCAGAGCTTGAAGAAGTAAACCCTCAGAATATCAAAGCCCAAATCAAAGCGGTACAAAAAGAGACTGGTCACAAGGGTAAAAAGCTATTCATGCCGATCCGTGTTGTTACGACAGGACAGACGCATGGACCAGAACTTCCAGATGCTATTCATTTACTTGGCATCGACACGGTAACGGTACGATTGAACGATGTACTGAAAAAACTAGAAGCCTAATTGATTCACAAAGTATCAGGATTGTAATATAGTAATAATACATTTAAGGCTACGTATGATATAAAACGTTGATGAGGAAAAGTAGAAAACGGACTCCTTACACAGAGATGACCACCATGGCTGAAAGTGGTTTTAAGGGCTGTTTTTGAAATGCCCCTCTGAGTCTTTCGTCGAAATAAGTAGACGGAAGCGGGTTCTCCCGTTACAGGGATCAAGTTGGAGAAAGGTACTTTCTCAAACAGAGTGGAACCGCGTCTGAAGCGTCTCTGTGCTGATAAGCATAGAGGCGCTTTTTTATACTTTAGAAAGTTTAACTTTGTTAAAGGTTTAAAGGCTTTGGCCATAAGTACTTGGCGACAAGCCAAGGTTCTCTTATATTATTTTAGGAGGTCAAGTATGGGGCTGTTCAAGATGTTCAAGGAAGATGTCGAAGTCGTGTTTGATCAAGACCCGGCTGCTCGTACGTATTTTGAAGTCATTCTTACCTATTCCGGGTTGCATGCTATTTGGTCACACAGGGTGGCCCATGCTTGTTATAAGCGGAAGTTTTTCTTCATTGCCCGCGTCATATCCCAGGTAAGCCGTTTCTTTACAGGGATTGAGATACATCCGGGAGCAACGATCGGACGACGCTTTTTCATCGACCATGGTATGGGAGTAGTGATTGGGGAAACCTGTGAAATAGGGGATAATGTGACCATTTTCCAGGGAGTTACTCTTGGCGGGACAGGAAAAGAAAAAGGAAAAAGGCACCCTACACTGTTGGATAATTCTCTTGTTGCCACAGGTGCAAAAGTGCTCGGTTCGATTACGATTGGGGAGAATTCAAAAGTCGGGGCAGGTTCTGTGGTCCTAAAGGATGTACCTGACAATTCTACTGTCGTAGGAATTCCTGGGCGGGTCGTCATCCAGGACGGAATAAAAGTAAGAGAAAAAGACTTGGATCACCATAAGCTTCCTGATCCCGTTTATGATCGGTTGAAGTTGATGGAAGAAGAAATCATGCGGCTAAGAAAACAGATTGACGATAGCGAAGGAGCGATTCACGATGGCACTAAGAATTTATAATACCCTTAAGCGAACCAAAGAGGTATTCACCCCCCTGGAAGAAGGGAAGGTTAAAATGTATGTATGCGGTCCAACCGTATATAACTACATTCATATCGGGAATGCCCGCCCGGCTATCGTATTTGATACAGTGCGCCGGTATTTTGAACATAAAGGGTATGAGGTAGACTACGTCCTCAACTTTACGGATGTTGATGATAAATTGATAAAAGCGGCGAATGAATTGGGAGAAGAAGTGCCGACTATTGCTGACCGGTTCATATCTGCATATAAAGAAGATGTCAAAGCATTCGGAGTTAAAGAGGCGGTCCATCATCCCCGTGTTACAGAGAACATGACAGAAATCATTGCATTTATCGAAGGGCTGATTGAAAAAGGGCATGCTTATGAATCCGGTGGGGATGTCTATTTCAAAACACGTTCCTTTGATGAATATGGTAAGCTTTCACACCAATCGATCGAGGAACTGCGTACCGGCGCAAGAATACAGGTGGGGGAAAAGAAAAAAGACCCTCTCGACTTCACATTGTGGAAGCAGGCAAAGCCAGGAGAGATTTCATGGGACAGCCCATGGGGTAAAGGCCGTCCTGGCTGGCACATCGAATGCTCGACGATGGCTAAAAAGTATTTAGGAGAAACGATCGATATTCATGCCGGCGGCCAAGACTTGACTTTCCCTCACCACGAAAATGAAATCGCTCAATCGGAAGCCCATAATTGCCAGACATTCGCTAATTACTGGATGCACAACGGATATATTAACGTGGAGAATGAAAAGATGTCCAAGTCGTTAGGGAATTTCGTCCTGGCCCATGACTTGATTCAAAAGCACGATCCTAACATCATTCGTTTCTTTATGTTGAGTGTCCATTATCGGCATCCGATCAACTTCAGCGATGCGTTATTAGAAGGGGCGAAAAGCAGTTTTGACCGAATCCGAAATGCTTATGAAAATCTGCAGCACCGTAAGAGAGCGAGTGTAGATTTGCAGGACCACAACGAATGGCTGGGTAAAGTGAACGATCATAAACAGCGGTTTGAAGAAGAAATGGACGATGATTTCAACACGGCAAATGCGATCTCTGTTCTGTTTGATTTGACGAAAGATGCCAACCTTTACTTACAGTCGCAGCAAACTTCCACAGAAGTAGTGGAAGCATTCGAGGAAGCACTTGTTAATCTTACAGGAATCCTGGGTATTGAGTTGAAACAGGAAGAATTGGTCGATGAAGAAATCGAAGCGTTGATTCAAAAACGTATCGAGGCCAGAAAGAATCGTAATTTTGAACTTGCCGATCAAATCCGAGATGACTTGAAAGCAAGGAATATCATTTTGGAAGATACTCCGCAAGGCACACGCTGGAAACGAGGTTGAACGATGGCAGGGATAGAAGTAAAGCAAATGAAAAGCCTTGCCCTTGCCTATATGGGTGATGCCGTATATGAAATGTATGTACGGCATCACTTGTTAAAGCAGGGAGCTGTGATGCCTAATCAGTTGCATCGCTCCGCAGTCCGCTTTGTTGCTGCTACATCTCAGGCTTCGGTTGTACAAGCCTGGCTTACAGGTGATTTTTTGACAGAAGAAGAACAAGCGGTTGTAAGAAGAGGGAGAAATGCAAAATCGGGTACCATTCCAAAAAATACCGATGTGCAAACCTATCGGTACAGTACAGGATTTGAAGCACTGCTAGGTTACCATTATTTAGCGGAAAATACAGGCCGGCTGGAAGACTTGGTGACGGATGCTATCCGGCAAGTAGAAGAAAGGAGTTGAGAATATGAGTGAGGAATGGATTATTGGAAAAAACCCTGTTTTTGAAGCGTTGAAATCAGGGCGTACCATAAATAAAGTGTTTGTTTCTGATCAGTTGCAGCATCAAGCTTTTCAAAAAATTCAGCGTCTTGCCAAAGAGAATGGGGCACTGGTTCAAAAGGTACCTAGAAAGAAGATCGACCAACTGGTAGATGGAAACCACCAGGGGGTTGCCGCTTCTGTCGCAGCCTATGATTACAGTTCGTTAGATGATTTATTTGCAAAAGCGGAATCGTTGGGAGAAGCGCCTTTTTTCATCATCCTGGATGAAATTTCCGATCCCCACAACCTTGGCTCTGTTCTTAGAACTGCTGATGCGGTCGGGGCCCATGGCGTGATTATTCCAAAACGTCGTTCTGTCGGATTGACAGCTACCGTAGCAAAAACGTCGGCAGGAGCGATTGAGTACATTCCGGTTGCCCGTGTGACCAATCTATCGCGGACCATCGATGAATTGAAGGAGCGGCATGTATGGGTGGCCGGTACTGATGCGGAAGGGACAGAAGATTATCGCCAATTAGATGGTGAGATGGCGATCACGCTAGTAATTGGGAGTGAAGGTAAAGGGGTCAGCCGTATTATCAAAGAAAAGTGCGACTGGACAATTCAGCTTCCGATGAGAGGGAAAGTAACTTCGTTGAATGCCTCCGTAGCTGCATCTCTGCTGATGTACGAAGTCTATCGTAAAAGAAACCCTTTAGGTAGATAACTATGATTGTATTACTTGTAGATGGGTATAACATGATAGGGGCCTGGCCAGAACTGAAGAAATTTAAAGATAAAGACCTCTCCCAGGCCCGGGATTTGTTGATTGACATGTTGGCTGAGTATCAATCATATACCGGCGATCGTGTCATCATCGTATTTGATGCCTATCATGTAAGGGGACTCGCAAACAATGAAAAAAGCCATCGCGTTGAAGTGATTTTCACGCGGGAAAATGAAACAGCTGATGAACGGATTGAGAAACTGGCAGGCGATCTGAATGACGTCAGGACACAAGTTTATGTCGCCACCTCCGATTATGCGGAACAACGGACAATTTTCGGACAGGGCGCCTTAAGGAAGTCGGCGAGGGAGCTTTATATTGAAGTGAAAAATATCGAAAAAAGCATAGAAAAGGATGTAGAATCCCATAAACAAATTAAATATCAGCCGAAGATTCCGATAAAAAAAGAGGTGCTGGATGTGTTTGAGAAGTGGCGCCGAGGTGATAAATGAGCCAAGAGCCTTGTTGACGTTTTGGAAAGGCTTACTGTATAATATTTCTATATTCAGGGCACTACGGGTCGGGGGGAATCCTGAGTGAGCATCGTTCAAAAAGAGTTGGACATCTATGATTATGAAAAGCTGGAAGATGAAGAAATTATTGAACGGATCAACGAGGGTCAAAGCCAGGCGCTCGATTATCTGATCAATAAGTACAAAAACTTCGTCCGTGCAAAAGCCCGGACCTATTTTCTGATTGGTGCAGATCGTGAGGATATTGTGCAGGAAGGAATGATCGGTCTTTATAAAGCTATTCGAGATTATAAAGAAGACAAGCTTTCATCATTTAAAGCCTTCGCTGAGTTATGTGTCACCCGCCAAATCATCACCGCTATCAAAACTGCCACCCGTCAAAAACATATTCCGCTGAATTCGTATGTTTCTTTGGACAAGCCTATTTATGATGAAGAATCCGACCGTACCCTATTGGACGTCATTGCCGGGTCAAAAGCAATTGACCCGCAAGAATTAATTATCAATAAGGAAAGATTCGGAGACATGGAAGATAAAATTTCAGAATTGTTAAGCGACTTGGAGAGGAAAGTGCTGACCCTTTATTTGGACGGCAGATCTTATCAGGAAATTTCCGCTGAATTGGACAGGCACGTGAAATCGATCGATAATGCCTTGCAGCGAGTGAAGCGAAAGTTAGAGAAGTACCTGGAAGTAGCTGAAATCATATTATAATCCTGCATTGACATGCCTTGACAAGCGTGCTACATTTATGAGAGTGAAAAAATCCTCTTAGTCTAGGGGTGTATCATGAGAAAAAAAGTAGTCTTAGCCTGTACTGAGTGTATGAGTAGAAATTATAGTTCTTATAAAAATACGTCGAACCAGGCGGAACGGCTTGAGGTTCGCAAATTTTGTAAAAAATGCGGTAAACATACATTGCATCGAGAAACAAAATAGAGAAAGAAGCCGACAGGCGCAACGTTGGGGGAGGTTTAGCATGTTTAAGTTCTTAAAGAACGTGTCGCGTGAAATGCAGAAGGTCAGCTGGCCAAAAGGTCAGGAGCTTGTGCGCTACACAATTACTGTGTTAACCACGGTGGCATTTGTTTCTGTATTCTTCGCGGTTGTTGACTTGGGCATTTCTTGGGGTCTTGAATTCTTCTTCCCTGAATAATGCCGTCGGATTTATGCTATAATGGTGAATAAGATTTACGTTTAAAAACCCGTTCCGCGGGTTTTTTCAATGCTTGAATTTTTAAGATAAGGGAGGGAAGGGCAAGGAGCTTGTCCTGTATACATGGAAAAAAGATGGTATGTGGTTCACACCTATTCCGGTTACGAAAATAAAGTAAAAACGAATTTAGAAAAACGCGTCGAGTCAATGGGGATGGAAGATAAAATCTTTCGTGTCCTAGTGCCAGAAGACGAAGAAACAGAAATTAAAAATGGGAAACGCAAGGTTTCGAAGAAGAAGGTGTTCCCTGGTTATGTGTTAGCTGAAATGGTGATGACCGATGATTCATGGTACGTTGTCCGTAATACTCCTGGTGTAACCGGGTTTGTCGGATCCACAGGCTCCGGATCAAAGCCGACCCCTCTTTTGCCTGAAGAAGTAGAGACAGTGTTGAAGCGGATGGGAATGAAAGAGCCGGTAACCGACATCGATTTTGAATTGAAGGAAAGTGTCCAAGTGACAGACGGACCTTTCGCTAATTTCACTGGCACGATTGAGCACATTGATTTGGATAAACAAAAGGTAAAAGTCCACGTCAACATGTTCGGGCGGGAGACACCAGTGGAATTGGACTTCTCGCAAATTGAAAAATTATAACTCCCCCCTTGCAAACAGGTCGTAAAGATGCTAAAATTTTTATGTTCTTTATGTGCCTCGAACAAAGAGGAAGTTAACATATTGTAATTTTGAGTGGGAGGGCATCGCCCCATTACCACATCACGGACTTAAGGAGGTGTGTCTCGTGGCTAAAAAAGTAATCAAAGTAGTAAAACTTCAAATCCCTGCAGGTAAAGCGAACCCAGCACCACCTGTTGGACCAGCACTAGGTCAAGCGGGTATCAATATCATGGGTTTCTGTAAGGAGTTCAACGCTCGCACACAAGAACAAGCGGGAATGATCATTCCAGTTGAGATCACGGTATTTGAAGACCGTTCATTTACATTCATTACGAAAACTCCGCCAGCTGCAGTGCTTCTTAAGAAAGCAGCGGGCATTGATACTGCGTCAGGCGAACCGAACCGCAACAAAGTTGCGACGCTCAATCGTGACAAAGTAAGAGAGATTGCAGAAACTAAAATGCCTGACTTGAATGCTGCTGACGTTGAAGCTGCTATGCGTATGGTAGAAGGTACAGCGCGTAGTATGGGTATCGTTATCGAAGACTAATCCCACAGCGTCGCTCTATTGGAGTAAAAGGTTGCGAGAATGGAGCTTGTTTTCATTCCGCAACCTTTATTCGTGGGAGGTATAACCGTTAAAACCACAACGAGGAGGAAATAATAATGGCTAAACAAAGCAAAAGGTATCAAGAAGCTCAAAAGCTTGTTGATCGTGAAAAAGCATATGAAGTGAAAGAAGCAGTCGAATTAGTGAAAGAAACTTCTAAAGCGAAATTTGATGAAACAGTAGAAGCTGCTTTCCGTCTGGGAGTAGATCCTAAGAAAGCAGACCAGCAAATCCGCGGTGCGATGGTTCTGCCGCATGGTACTGGTAAAACGCAACGTGTCCTTGTTTTCGCTAAAGGTGAGAAAGCAAAAGAAGCGGAAGCTGCTGGTGCTGATTATGTAGGCGATCAAGATATGATCAACAAAATCAACCAGGGCTGGTTCGACTTTGACGTAGTCGTAGCTACTCCAGACATGATGGCTGAAGTAGGTAAATTAGGACGCGTGCTTGGACCAAAAGGTCTAATGCCTAACCCTAAGACTGGTACAGTCACTTTTGAAGTAGAAAAAGCTGTCCAGGAAATCAAAGCAGGTAAAGTGGAATACCGTGTTGATAAATCCGCGAATATCCACGTGCCGATCGGGAAAGTTTCTTTTGATACAGATAAGCTGGTTGAAAACTTTGAAGCCATCACAGATACTCTTGTAAAAGCGAAGCCGCAAGCTGCTAAGGGAACTTATATGAAGAATTCCGCTATTGCTTCTACAATGGGACCTGGAATCAAAGTAGACGTCTCCAGCTATATCCGTAAATAATTTGCTGTTGACTTTTTAAAGCATAACAAATATAATAAATGATGTTGTTTAAATAAATACGTTATACCGTAGACAGTAGGTGCGCGCTGGCGCTTAATTTCCTACCGAGGTGTGTGAATAAACGAAACGATTGTTCGTATGTCGTTTCTCACCAAAGCCTCCATGTCTACATGGGGGCTTTTTTCATCTTTAACCCTTGCCGTTTAAAAATGGATTGGGCACCTGGCGGTATGATGAAAAGTCAATAGGAGGTGGAATGATGAGCAAAATTATCGAGCACAAAAAACAGATTGTATCTGAAATTGCTGACAAGCTTCGCAATAGTAAATCTACCATCCTTGTAGATTACCGCGGACTTGATGTTGCAGAAGTGACTGAGCTTCGCCAGCAGCTTCGTGAAGCAGGCGTTGATTTCAAAGTGTATAAAAACACAATGACTCGCCGTGCTACTGAAGAAGCAGAGCTATCAGAGCTTAATGAAACATTGGTGGGCCCTACGGCTATTGCTTTCAGTGATGAGGATGTAGTAGCACCTGCCAAAATCCTTAACAACTTCGCTAAGGATCATGATGCACTCGAAATCAAAGGCGGTGTCATCGAAGGTAACGTAGCTAGCCTTGAGCAAATCAAGGAACTTGCAGATCTTCCAAACTACGAAGGTCTTGTATCTATGCTACTCAGCGTGCTTCAAGCACCTGTGCGCAACTTCGCTTACGTTACAAAAGCAGTTGCCGAGCAAAAAGAAGAACAAGGCGCTTAATAGCGTTTTCTGGTTACGATTAAATTATAAAACAAACAATTTTAAGGAGGAACTTAATCATGAGTCATGAACAAATTATTGAAGCGATTAAAGAAATGTCAGTTCTTGAGCTTAACGATCTAGTTAAAGCTATTGAAGAAGAATTCGGAGTAACTGCTGCAGCACCAGTTGCAGTCGGTGGCGGCGGTGCAGCAGAAGCAGAGGAAGAGCAAACAGAATTCGACGTAGTTCTTGAGAGCGCTGGAAGCTCCAAGATCAAAGTTGTTAAAGCTGTTCGCGAAATCACTGGTCTTGGTCTTAAAGATGCGAAAGACCTAGTTGATAACGCTCCTGGCGCTATCAAAGAAGGCATTTCTAAGGAAGATGCTGAAGAAATCAAAGGTAAGCTAGAAGAAGCAGGCGCTTCTGTAGAAGTTAAGTAATTTCATGCTTGAGAGGTAAAGCTCGCTGTTCATCGGCGAGCTTTCTTTTTCTTATACTATAGTGGAGCTTAACATGGTTAAAGGAATATAGCATAAGGAAAACTAAGACCTTCGCCATAAGTATCTGGCGATAACCCGAGCCGGGTTTTGCTAAAACGTAATTATCTATTCCAGTAAGAAGCAGGTGCATGAAAATGACCGAACACTATTATTCCAATAAAACTGATGCTCCCAGTGAGGAGCGCACATGGGAATATACGCTCAAAGGAGAGACTTTGCGTTTTACCACGGATAATGCAGTTTTTTCAAAAAAGGAAGTAGACTTTGGTTCCCGTGTTTTAATCGAAGCTTTTCGAGCTCCGGAAGTCGATGGCGGCTTTTTGGATTTAGGCTGTGGCTATGGAGCGATTGGTTTGACTCTGGCAAAAGTCCACCCCGGACGGAAGGTTTATATGGTAGATATAAACGAACGGGCGGTGGAGTTGTCAAGGAAAAATGCGGAGCAAAATGAGATATCCAATGTAGTGGTTGAAGTCAGCGACCGTATAAGCAATGTTCAAGATGTTACATTTGCAGCAGTCTTGACCAACCCTCCTATTCGAGCAGGGAAGAAAGTGGTTCATGCCATGTTTGAAGACGCTTATCGATCTCTGGTGGATAAGGGAGAGCTCTGGGTGGTCATTCAGAAAAAACAAGGTGCTCCTTCTGCACGCAAAAAACTGGAAGAATTATTTAGTGAGGTAGAAGTAGTAGACAAGCAAAAAAGATATTACATCTTCCGAGCTAAAAAGGTTTGACTGGGTTAATCGTTTATGCTATTATTGGAAAATGCCTATATATGCACTCCTATGTCAAGGGTTTTTTTCGCATTTTATGTATAAATTTAGTGAACGCGGTTCACAATGGTAAAATCGAAGAAAACAATAGGGTGAAATACGGTTTTTTTCTATGATAGAAGAACGTTTCTTTTTTGTCTAACGTTAGAGAGAAATGAAGTTTTCTGTTTTTAGATCCCATCCGCTTTCGCGGGTGACTATATATATCAGCTTGTGGTCGACATTAGCTTCCATAAGCTTGTTCGGCATGTCTGCCGGACCCTTTTTACGTAAGATTGAAAGTGGGAAGTACAGAATGTTGCTCAAAACTATTCGAGTAGCTGAAACACTTCCGCTTTTATTATTAAAATGCTTGATTTGAGGGGTGAAGCAGTTGACAGGTCAACTAGTTCAGTATGGACGACACCGCCAACGCAGAAGTTATGCGCGCATCAGTGAAGTACTAGAATTACCTAACTTGATTGAAATTCAGACCGCTTCTTATGAGTGGTTCTTAGAGGAAGGTCTGAAAGAAATGTTTCAGGATATTTCTCCAATCGAGGATTTCACCGGTAATCTATCGTTGGAATTTGTAGATTATAGTTTAGGGGAGCCTAAATATCCTGTAGACGAATCGAAAGATAGAGACGTCACCTACAATGCTCCTTTGCGAGTGAAGGTTCGTTTGTTGAATAATGAAACAGGCGAGGTAAAAGAGCAGGAAGTATTCATGGGTGATTTCCCATTGATGACAGATACAGGTACATTTGTCATTAATGGTGCAGAGCGTGTTATCGTATCACAGCTTGTCCGCTCACCAAGCGTATATTTCAATAAAAAAATTGATAAAAACGGTAAAAAAGGCTATACGGCCACCGTCATTCCAAACCGTGGTGCATGGTTAGAGTTCGAAACGGATGCAAAGGATGTCGTCCACGTTCGTATCGACCGTACTCGAAAGCTGCCAATTACGGTTCTTTTGCGTGCGCTCGGCTTTGGTACAGACCAGGAAATCATTGACCTTATCGGAGACAATGAATATCTGAAAAACACATTAGAAAAAGACAACACCGAGAATAGCGAAAAAGCGCTTCTTGAAATCTATGAGCGTCTTCGCCCTGGTGAACCGCCAACGGTTGAAAATGCGAAGAGTTTACTGGTTTCCAGATTCTTTGATCCGAAGCGTTATGACCTTGCTCGTGTTGGTCGCTATAAAATGAACAAAAAGCTTCATATTAAAAATCGTTTGTTCAACCAAACATTAGCAGAAACTTTAGTAGACGAAGAAACTGGTGAAGTTTTAGCTGATAAAGGGGACAAAATTGATCGTCGTTTATTGAACAAACTACTTCCTTATTTGGAAGGTCAGGATGAAAATACTGGAGAAGAGATTCTCGAACCTCATGAAGGGGTACTGGAAGACCCGATCAAGGTACAATCCATCAAGATTGTCGATCCTACCGATCCGGAAGGGGAACGGTCTATTAATGTAATCGGCAACTCTAATATCGATAAAACTGTCAAAAACATCACTCCTGCTGATATCCTTTCTTCCATCAGTTATTTCTTCAACTTGCTTCACCAGGTTGGGGATACCGATGATATTGACCATTTAGGAAACCGCCGCTTGCGTTCAGTCGGTGAGTTGCTGCAAAACCAATTCCGTATCGGGTTGTCTCGTATGGAGCGTGTGGTTCGTGAACGTATGTCTATCCAGGACACGTCTTCGATTACACCGCAGCAGTTGATCAACATCCGTCCGGTCATTGCATCAATCAAAGAGTTTTTCGGAAGCTCGCAGCTTTCTCAATTTATGGATCAGACCAACCCATTAGCAGAGCTTACGCATAAACGCCGTTTGTCTGCACTTGGACCAGGTGGTTTGACGCGTGAACGTGCCGGCTTTGAAGTCCGTGACGTCCACTATTCTCACTATGGACGTATGTGTCCAATCGAAACACCAGAGGGACCGAACATTGGTCTGATCAACTCGCTTTCATCTTATGCGAAGGTGAACGAGTTCGGATTTATTGAAACACCATACCGTAGAGTCGATCCAGATACCAATAAGGTTACTGCTCAAATCGACTACTTGACTGCCGATGAAGAAGATAACTACGTGGTTGCCCAGGCAAATGCTAAGCTGGAAGAGGACGGATCTTTCACAGATGCAGAGGTTATTGCCCGTTTCCGTGGTGAAAACACAGTCGTCAGTCGTGACCGTCTTGATTACATGGACGTATCACCGAAGCAGGTCGTTTCTGCTGCGACAGCATGTATTCCTTTCTTGGAGAATGATGACTCCAACCGTTCCTTGATGGGTGCGAACATGCAGCGTCAGGCAGTACCATTGTTGAACCCGGATTCGCCAATCGTCGGAACCGGCATGGAATATGTGAATGGTAAAGACTCAGGTGCGGCAGTTATCAACCGTCATGAAGGGATCGTTGAACGAGTGGAAGCGAAAGAGATCCACGTACGTCGCATCTCTGAAATTGATGGTAAAGAAGTAGAGGGCGACCTGGATCGTTACCGTCTGCAAAAATTCATTCGTTCCAACCAGGGAACTTGCTATAACCAGCGTCCAATCGTATCTAAAGGAGACCGTGTGACAAAGGGAGAAATTCTCGCTGATGGTCCTTCCATGGATAAAGGGGAACTAGCCCTGGGTCAGAACCCGCTGGTAGCCTTCATGACATGGGATGGTTATAACTACGAGGATGCGGTCATCATGAGTGAACGTCTGGTGAAAGATGATGTTTATACTTCTGTTCATATTGAAGAGTATGAGTCAGAAGCTCGTGATACGAAGCTCGGACCAGAAGAAATCACACGCGACATCCCGAACGTCGGGGAAGAAGCGTTAAAAGACTTAGACTCTCGCGGTATCATCCGTGTCGGTGCTGAAGTCAGTGATGGTGATTTATTAGTAGGTAAAGTTACTCCTAAAGGGGTAACGGAGCTATCTGCGGAAGAACGTCTATTACATGCGATTTTCGGGGAAAAGGCCCGTGAAGTTCGCGATACCTCTCTCCGTGTACCCCATGGTGCAGGTGGTATAGTGTTAGACGTGAAAATCTTCAACCGTGAAGACGGAGACGAACTTCCTCCTGGTGTTAACCAGCTGGTTCGTGTCTATATCGTACAGAAGCGTAAAATCTCTGAAGGGGACAAGATGGCCGGACGACATGGTAATAAAGGTGTCATCTCCAAAATCTTGCCTGAAGAAGATATGCCATTCCTTCCAGATGGCACACCAGTCGATGTCATGTTGAACCCACTTGGTGTTCCTTCTCGTATGAATATCGGTCAGGTGCTTGAATTGCACTTGGGAATGGCTGCTCGTCAGCTAGGCATCAAAGTAGCGACGCCAGTCTTTGACGGGGCGCGTGAAGAAGATGTTTGGGAAACACTTGAAGAAGCGGGAATGCCGCGTGACGCGAAGACCATCCTTTATGATGGACGCACAGGTGAACCTTTCGATAACCGTATATCTGTCGGTGTCATGTATATGATCAAACTGGCACACATGGTTGATGACAAACTCCATGCTCGTTCTACCGGACCGTACTCCTTGGTTACACAACAGCCATTAGGTGGTAAAGCACAGTTTGGTGGACAGCGTTTCGGTGAGATGGAGGTATGGGCGCTGGAAGCATACGGTGCAGCATATACCCTTCAAGAAATTCTTACCGTCAAATCGGATGATGTTGTCGGTCGTGTCAAGACTTATGAAGCTATCGTCAAAGGTGAAAATGTTCCAGAACCTGGTGTACCAGAATCCTTCAAAGTTCTAATCAAAGAGCTGCAAAGCTTAGGTATGGACGTGAAGATCCTGGCAGGTGACGAATCAGAGATCGAAATGAGAGATATTGAAGAAGAAGAAACAAAAGCTTCTGAAAATTTGAATCTCGACCCGGAAGAATAAAAACTCTTAGCAACAGTCCTGATGTTCTAAGCTTAGGGAAACTTGGATACTAAAAGGGAGGTAGGCCCCTTGCTAGATGTAAATAATTTTGAGTATATGAAAATAGGTTTGGCATCACCGGATAAGATACGTTCTTGGTCATTCGGTGAGGTCAAGAAACCGGAAACGATCAACTATCGTACGCTGAAACCAGAAAAAGACGGTCTGTTCTGCGAGCGCATTTTCGGTCCTACAAAGGACTGGGAATGCCATTGTGGAAAGTATAAACGTGTACGCTACAAGGGTGTGGTTTGTGACCGTTGTGGAGTAGAAGTAACGAAAGCGAAAGTTCGTCGTGAGCGTATGGGGCACCTTGAACTGGCTGCCCCTGTCTCTCACATCTGGTATTTCAAAGGAATTCCAAGCCGTATGGGTCTTGTTTTGGATATGTCTCCGCGTGCATTGGAAGAAGTTATCTACTTTGCCGCTTACATCGTGACAGATCCAGGCGAAACGGCACTGGATAAAAAGCAGCTGTTATCGGAAAAGGAATACCGTGCGTATCGTGAAAAATATGGCAAGAATTTCGGTGCCCAAATGGGTGCAGAAGCTATCCGTAAGTTACTTTCAGATATCAATCTTGATAAAGAGGTCGATATCCTGAAAGAAGAGTTGAAAACTGCCCAGGGTCAACGTCGCACACGTGCGATCAAGCGCCTGGAAGTTTTGGAAGCATTCCGTCACTCCGGAAATGATCCATCCTGGATGATTCTTGATGTTTTACCTGTCATTCCACCGGAGCTTCGTCCGATGGTACAGTTGGATGGTGGACGTTTTGCTACATCTGACCTTAACGATCTATATCGTCGTGTGATCAACCGTAACAACCGCTTGAAGCGATTATTGGATCTTGGAGCTCCAAGCATCATTGTCCAAAACGAAAAACGGATGCTGCAAGAAGCTGTCGATGCCTTGATTGACAACGGTAGACGCGGTCGACCGGTGACTGGTCCTGGTAATCGTCCATTGAAATCTCTTTCTCATATGCTGAAAGGGAAGCAAGGACGTTTCCGTCAGAACTTGCTCGGTAAGCGTGTCGACTATTCCGGTCGTTCGGTTATCGTGGTTGGTCCAAACTTGAAGATGTACCAGTGTGGTCTGCCGAAAGAAATGGCGCTTGAATTATTCAAACCATTTGTTATGAAAGAATTGGTAGAGCGTGGTTTGGCGCACAACATCAAGTCTGCCAAGCGGAAAATCGAACGTATCCACCCAGAGGTATGGGACGTACTCGAAGATGTAATCAAGGAGCATCCGGTGTTATTGAACCGTGCCCCTACATTGCACCGTCTTGGTATTCAAGCATTCGAACCAGTGTTGGTCGAAGGAAGAGCGATTCGTTTGCACCCGTTAGTATGTACAGCCTATAACGCTGACTTTGACGGTGACCAGATGGCGGTACACGTACCACTTTCTGCGGAAGCTCAAGCGGAAGCACGCATATTGATGCTGGCAGCACAAAACATCCTGAATCCTAAGGATGGGAAACCGGTTGTTACACCATCACAGGATATGGTATTGGGTAACTACTACCTGACTATGGAACGACCTGGTGCTGTCGGTGAAGGAATGGTCTTCAAAGACCTGAATGAAGCATTGATTGCATATCAAACAGGCTATGTCCATCTTCACACACGGGTAGCAGTTTATGCAGGTTCCTTAGATAACGAAACCTTTACCGAAAAGCAGAGCAAACAACTCTTGTTGACGACTGTAGGTAAATTGATATTCAATGAAATGCTCCCGGCTTCATTCCCGTATATGAATGAACCGACCCAGGAGAACCTGGAAATCAAGACTCCGGAGCATTACTTTGTAGAAAAAGGTACCAACATCAAAGAGGAAATCGCGAAACGGGAGGAAATACTTCCGTTCAAGAAAGGGATCCTCGGAGATATCATTGCACAAGTATTTAAACTGTTCTCGATCAGCGAAACTTCCAAAATGTTGGACCGCATGAAAGACCTGGGTTTCTCCTATTCTACAAAAGCTGGTATGACGGTCGGTGTTTCCGATGTGGTCGTATTACCAGAAAAGCAGGAAATTTTGGATGAAGCCCAGACTAAAGTAGATAAAGTCTTGAAACAATTCCGTCGTGGTTTAATTACAGAAGAAGAACGATACGACCGCGTCATTGAAGTTTGGTCCAAAGCCAAGGACGATATTCAAAATCGCTTGATGAAATCCTTGAACCCACGTAACCCGATCTTTATGATGAGCGACTCTGGTGCCCGTGGTAATGCATCTAACTTCACCCAGCTTGCAGGTATGCGTGGTCTAATGGCCAACCCGGCTGGACGGATCATTGAGTTACCGATCAAATCCAGTTTCCGTGAAGGTTTGACCGTACTCGAGTACTTTATTTCCACTCACGGTGCTCGTAAAGGTCTGGCGGATACCGCACTGAAAACAGCCGATTCTGGTTACTTGACTCGTCGTCTGGTTGATGTCGCCCAAGATGTCATCATTCGTGAAGACGATTGTGGTACAGACAGAGGACTGACAGTCAGCTCCTTGACAGAAGGCACCGAACTGATTGAACCGTTAATCGATCGTCTGATTGGACGTACATCGTTCCAGACAATCCGCCATCCAGAAACTAATGACATTCTTGCTACTCGTGATGAAGTCATTTCTGAGGATGTTGCTAAAGAGATTGTGGAATCGGGAATCGAAGAAGTCGTTATTCGTACAGCCTTCACTTGTAATACGAGGCATGGGGTTTGTAAGAAGTGTTACGGTCGTAACTTGGCTACTGGTGATGAAGTGGAAGTTGGAGAAGCGGTCGGTATCATCGCTGCCCAGTCCATTGGTGAACCAGGTACACAGCTTACCATGCGTACGTTCCACACGGGTGGGGTAGCAGGAGACGATATTACACAAGGTCTTCCTCGTATCCAGGAATTATTTGAAGCCCGTAACCCTAAAGGGCGTGCCGTCGTTTCGGAAATTTATGGTACGGTACAGGAAGTTAATGAAGTTAAAGAAAAACAAGAAATCGTCGTACAAGGCGATGTAGAGACTCGTACGTATACTGCCCCATATGGTGCTCGTATGAAAGTGGCAGTCGGCGATCAGGTTTCTGCCGGCCAGGAACTTACAGAAGGTTCTGTGGATCCGAAAGAACTCTTAACCATCAGCGGTCTTGATGGCGTTCAAGAATATCTCTTAAAAGAAGTCCAGAAGGTTTACCGCATGCAAGGTGTTGAAATCGGAGATAAACACGTCGAAGTTATGGTTCGTCAAATGCTTCGCAAAATTCGTGTTCTTGATTCCGGAGATACAGAAGTATTACCTGGCTCATTGCTGGAAATCCACCAATTCCGCGATGCAAACAAGAAAGCATTGCTGGAAGGTGGACAGCCGGCAGTTGGACGTCCGGTTCTGCTTGGTATCACGAAGGCATCGCTTGAAACAGATTCCTTCTTATCTGCCGCTTCCTTCCAGGAAACGACACGTGTCCTTACAGATGCGGCAATCAAAGGTAAGCGTGATGAACTACTCGGCTTGAAAGAGAATGTTATCATCGGTAAGCTCGTACCGGCGGGTACCGGCATGACTCGTTACCGTAAAATCCAGGCTGATAGAGAAGGGCAAAACCCCGATCAGGCTGAATTGGATCAACTGACTCAGTAATTGCAAAGTTAGCAAATAACATGGGTAAATAACAGGAAGCGCCTTGAAAAAATCACCTCGAATAATGTTGACATGCAAAACCGGGAGTGATAATATAATCAAGGTGCTTCCATTTATCCTTGTTACTTTGGAGGATATGCTTAAATGTCTTATGAAAAAGTAGCACAGGCTAATTCTAATATCGTTATTGGAACGAAACAGACACTAAAAGCCATGAAAAGTGGTGGAGTGGAAGAAGTCTTCGTAGCTGATGATGCTGATCGGCACGTGACAGAAAAAGTAATGCGCCTGGCTGAAGAATTAAACATTCCCTGTCAGCGGGTTGATTCTATGAAAAAACTGGGAGAAGCCTGTGACATTGATGTCGGTGCAGCTACAGTGGCGATAAAGCAATAAAGTTTTGGCGGTCAATCGCGAAAGCTTTGTTTTTTGCCTTATTATGAACCACCTGGATGTGTGGTATTGAAAAAGTGAGGAAGGGAGGACATAAAACATGCCTACTATTAACCAATTAGTTCGTAAAGGACGCGTAAGCAAAGGTCGTAAATCCGACTCTCCTGCGTTGAATAAAGGTTACAACAGCTTCAAGAAGTCATTGACAGACCAGTCTTCTCCGCAAAAACGTGGAGTATGTACTCGTGTTGGTACAATGACACCGAAAAAACCAAACTCTGCATTGCGTAAATATGCGCGTGTGCGTTTGACTAACGGTATTGAAGTTACTGCTTATATCCCTGGTATCGGCCACAACTTGCAAGAGCACAGTGTTGTTCTTATCCGTGGCGGACGTGTAAAGGACTTACCTGGTGTACGTTACCACATCGTTCGTGGTGCGCTTGATACTGCAGGAGTCGAAGGACGCATGCAAGGCCGTTCCAAGTATGGAACAAAGCGCCCTAAAAAATAATAGCCAGAGAGTGGCTGTATTATAAAAATTCATCATGGAAGGAGGGGGACATATGCCACGTAAAGGTCCAGTAGCTAAGCGTGATGTGTTGCCAGATCCGCTTTACAAATCTAAACTTGTAACTCGTTTGATCAACCAAATCATGGTTGACGGACAACGCGGTAAAGCCCAGAAGATTCTTTATAAAGCTTTTGATCTTGTTCAAGAACGTAGCGGTAATGACCCTATGGAAGTTTTCGAACAAGCAATGAAAAATGTTATGCCAGTACTTGAGGTGCGCGCTCGTCGTGTTGGTGGTTCAAACTACCAGGTACCAGTTGAGGTACGTCCAGAGCGTCGTCAAGCACTAGGATTGCGTTTCATCGTAAATTACTCTCGCCTGCGCGGAGAAAAAACGATGGAAGAGCGTCTGGCTAACGAAGTGTTAGATGCAGCAAACAACACAGGTGCATCTGTCAAGAAACGCGAAGATATGCACAAAATGGCAGAAGCGAACAAAGCATTCGCTCACTATCGCTGGTAATGCCAAACCAACTATAAAACTTATATTCAGGAAGGAGAAAGATTCATGCCTAGAGAATTCTCCTTGGAGAAAACACGTAATATCGGTGTCATGGCTCACATCGACGCCGGTAAGACAACTGCTACTGAACGTATCCTTTTCTATACAGGACGTATCCATAAAATTGGGGAAACTCACGAAGGTGCTTCCCAAATGGACTGGATGGAGCAGGAACAGGAGCGCGGTATCACCATTACATCCGCTGCTACAACTGCTCAATGGAAAGGCCATCGTATCAACATCATTGACACACCAGGACACGTGGACTTCACAGTAGAGGTAGAACGTTCCCTTCGTGTACTTGATGGATCCGTAGCAGTCCTTGACGCTCAATCAGGTGTTGAACCTCAAACGGAAACAGTATGGCGTCAAGCTACGACATACGGCGTACCACGAATCGTATTCGTAAACAAAATGGACAAAATTGGTGCAGACTTCCTTTACTCTTTAAGCACACTTAAAGACCGCCTGGGAGCAAATGCAGCAGCTGTCCAACTTCCAATCGGAGCAGAAGATGAATTCGAAGGAATCATCGACTTGATAACGATGGAAGCATACTACTATATGGATGATTTGGGTACACGTGCGGAAGCTCGTGAAATTCCAGACAGCCATAAAGAACAAGCGGAAGAATACCGTAGCAAGTTGGTTGAAGCTGTAGCAGATTTTGATGAAGACTTAATGATGAAATTCCTCGAAGGGGAAGAAGTCACTAATGAAGAGTTGAGAACAGCTATCCGTCAAGCAACATTGAGCGTGGAATTCTACCCTGTATTCTGTGGTTCAGCTTTCAAGAATAAAGGTGTCCAGCTATTGATTGATGGAGTTATCGATTATCTTCCATCACCATTGGATGTACCTCCAATCGAAGGTCACGTTCCACAAACAGAAGAAGAAGTTGTCCGTAAAGCGGATGACAAAGAGCCTTTCTCTGCCTTGGCATTTAAGGTTGCAACAGACCCGTATGTAGGTAAATTGACTTTCTTCCGTGTTTATTCCGGAACTTTAAAAGCCGGTTCTTACGTGAAGAACTCCACGAAAGATAAGCGTGAGCGTGTAGGTCGTATCCTGCAAATGCATGCAAACTCTCGTGAAGAGATCTCTGAAGTATATGCAGGGGACATCGCGGGTGCTGTAGGTCTGAAGGATACTGGTACTGGTGACACATTGTGTGACGAGAAAAGTCTTGTAATCCTTGAGTCTATGGAATTTCCTGAGCCTGTTATCTCCGTTGCGATCGAGCCTAAGTCGAAAGCGGACCAAGATAAAATGGCTGTTGCCCTTGGAAAACTAGCAGAGGAAGATCCTACATTCGTAACTGAGACTGATACGGAAACTGGTCAAACAATCATCAAAGGTATGGGTGAACTTCACCTTGACATCATTGTGGATCGTCTACGCCGCGAATTTAAAGTAGATGCAAACATCGGTGCTCCACAGGTTGCTTATCGTGAAACCTTCCGTGGAAGTGCAGAGGTCGAAGGTAAATTCGTACGTCAGTCTGGTGGTCGTGGTCAATACGGTCACGTTTGGGTCAAATTTGAACCTAACGAAGAAGGCGCAGGATTTGAATTCACAAACAAAATCGTCGGTGGTGTCGTTCCGCGTGAATACATTCCTTCCGTAGAACAAGGCATTAGAGAATCCTTGGAAAACGGTGTATTAGCTGGATATCCAATGGTAGACATCAAAGCAACCCTTTATGATGGTTCTTACCACGATGTCGACTCCAACGAGATGGCGTTTAAAGTTGCCGCTTCCATGGCACTTAAAGAAGCTAAGAACAAGTGTAAGCCAGTTCTTCTTGAGCCATTGATGAAAGTAGAAGTTGTCATCCCTGAAGAGTATATGGGTGATATCATGGGTGACGTCACTTCCCGTCGTGGCCGTGTAGAAGGAATGGAAGCTCGCGGTTCAGCTCAAGTGGTTAAGGCATTCGTACCACTATCTGAAATGTTCGGTTACGCAACAGCGTTGCGTTCCAACACACAAGGTCGTGGAACATACTCTATGCATTTTGACCATTATGAAGAAGTACCGAAGAGCATTTCTGATGAAATCATCAAGAAAAATGCGGGTCAGTAATTGATTTTATTGACTAGATAAAGTATAAATTATATTGTAGGCTTAGAGGCGGCACTATGTTGCTTCTGGGCTTCCTATAAAAAGTTAAACCATAACAATCTGTTATTTATTTAAAGGAGGAACTATAAATGGGTAAAGAAAAATTTGATCGTTCCAAGTCCCACGTCAACATTGGTACAATTGGACACGTTGACCATGGTAAAACAACTCTAACTGCAGCAATCACTACAGTACTTCACAAGAAATCTGGTTCAGGTACTGCAATGGCTTATGACATGATTGACGGTGCTCCAGAAGAGCGTGAGCGCGGTATCACAATCGCTACTGCACACGTTGAGTATGAAACTGACAATCGTCACTATGCACACGTTGACTGCCCAGGCCACGCTGACTATGTTAAAAACATGATCACTGGTGCTGCTCAAATGGACGGTGCTATCCTGGTTGTATCTGCAGCTGACGGTCCAATGCCACAAACTCGTGAGCACATCCTTCTTTCTCGTCAAGTAGGTGTACCTGCGATCGTAGTATTCCTAAACAAAACAGACATGGTAGACGACGAAGAGCTTCTTGAGCTAGTAGAAATGGAAGTTCGCGATCTATTGACTGAATATGAATTCCCTGGTGATGATGTACCAGTAATCAAAGGTTCAGCTCTTAAAGCCCTAGAAGGCGATGACGAGTACGAAGCTAAAATCTTCGAACTAATGGACGCTGTTGATGAGTACATCCCAACTCCAGAGCGTGACACTGATAAGCCATTCATGATGCCAGTAGAGGATGTATTCTCTATCACTGGTCGTGGTACAGTTGCAACAGGCCGTGTAGAACGTGGTCAAGTTAAAGTCGGTGACGAAATCGAAATCATCGGACTAATGCCTGAAGCTAAGAAAACAACTGTAACTGGTGTTGAAATGTTCCGTAAGCTTCTTGACTATGCAGAAGCTGGTGACAACATCGGTGCCCTTCTTCGTGGTGTATCCCGTGAAGATATCAACCGTGGACAAGTACTTGCTAAGCCAGGTTCTATCACTCCACACACGAAGTTCCGTGCAGAAGTTTATGTACTATCTAAAGAAGAAGGTGGACGTCATACTCCATTCTTCACTAACTACCGCCCACAGTTCTACTTCCGTACAACTGACGTAACTGGTGTTTGCCAGTTGCCAGAAGGAGTAGAAATGGTAATGCCTGGTGATAACGTTGAAATGACAGTTGAACTTATCTCTCCAATCGCTATCGAAGATGGAACTAAGTTCTCTATCCGTGAAGGTGGCCGTACAGTAGGCGCCGGCGTTGTTGCTGAAATCACTGAGTAATAACCACATTAACTATAAAAAGGCAGCGATCTAGCATCGCTGCCTTTTTTTTGTCTTTTGATGTGCTAACCGGTTTGCCATTTTAGTGTTGAATTTGCAATTAAAGCTTCCTTTAGTTTAAAGACTCAGTTTCGAGACATACTGTTTCCGTTATGGTGGTGAGCGTTTGGAAGTCCGGGAAATCACTCGCTTTCCAGAGACATGTGGTGAGCTTCCTCAGGCTTCGCCTTCCGGAATCTCACCGATCATGTTCATCCCATAGGAACTTGAAAAAGCACCTTGAATAAACATCGCACGAAGGAAAGGCGTAGCATTTTCGAGTAGTCTCGCAAATTCCTGGACCTCCTTGCGTTTATAAGAGAAAGGGAAAAATCGATAGGCAGAATCATTAAACCATAATAACAGCTACAAAGATGGCTTGTTTCCTGAATCATTGAGCCTTGTTATGCAGTGAATGTGGAAGATAACTTCTTACAACGTAGGGTTCGTTCATCCAAAAACGGATAGGGTGGAGGGGAAACGGTGAGACTCCTGTGGGAGAAGGATCCTGGCGAGACCCCGTAAAGAGAAACGACTGAGGAGGCTTGCCGATTTCCCCACAGGAAAGCGAGCCGTTTCCCAGCCGCCCTTTACTCCTGACTAGGCAACGGACCCTAAAACATCTCAAAATTAAGTATTCGACTTTACGGCTTTATAATTGAATAAGCATATCATGACATTGACGGCGAGAGAATTCTCTCGCCGTCATTTATTGCTTGATATTTATATAGAAGAAACTCGTCAAATACTTCTTTCCAACTATTGCTGCCAGAGAGTTTAAAACATACTGGCAGGAGGGGTTGAAATGAAGAAGAGAAGTTTGTATAATGTTTTAAGTGTTGCTTCATAGATTCGTTGAATTTATGCTTGCATTCGCCAATATTCTTCTATATAATGAATAATGTTGGTCATAAAAGGCGATGAAGTGAAAGGTTGTTGGCACACCCGGCCCCTTTGCCATGGCGGGTGAGTCGAGGAATTTTCGCGGAGAAAGTCTATTTATAAAAAATGGGCGAAAAGGAGGGAAAATAATGGCAAAAGAGAAGATTCGTATTCGTTTAAAGGCGTATGATCATCGTATTCTTGATCAATCCGCTGAAAAAATCGTGGACACTGCGAAGCGTTCAGGTGCTAATGTATCTGGTCCAATCCCGCTTCCGACAGAAAAAAGCATTTACACAGTTTTGCGTGCGGTGCACAAATATAAAGATGCTCGTGAGCAATTTGAAATGCGCACACACAAACGTCTAATCGACATCGTTAATCCGACACCACAAACTGTAGATTCACTAATGCGTTTGGATCTACCATCTGGTGTAGATATCGAAATCAAACTATAATAGTATTTTCAAAATAATAGGAGGTGTAACGGATGGCGAAAGGAATCTTAGGACGCAAAGTCGGCATGACTCAAGTTTTCTCTGAAAACGGCGAGTTGATCCCAGTTACAGTGGTTCAAGCCGAGCCGAACGTTGTTCTTCAAAAGAAGACGATGGAAAACGACGGTTATGAATCCCTACAATTGGGCTTTGCTGATCAAAAGAAGAATCGCGTGAACAAAGCTGGGCAAGGACATGCTGATAAAGCAAACACTACCCCTAAGCGCTACGTTCGTGAAATCCGTAATGTAAATCTTGACGATTATGAAGTAGGTCAAGAGGTTAAGGTAGATATTTTCGAAGCTGGAGACATCATTGATGTCACTGGAACATCCAAGGGTAAAGGTTTCCAAGGCGCAATCAAGCGTCATAACCAATCCCGCGGACCAATGACACACGGTTCTCGTTATCACCGTCGTCCAGGGGCAATGGGTGTAATTGATCCAATGCGTGTATTCAAGGGTAAAAACCTGCCTGGTCAAATGGGTAATGAGCAAGTGACATTGCAAAACCTTGAAGTAGTACAAGTGGACGTTGATCGCAACTTGTTGCTTATCAAAGGTAATGTACCTGGACCGAAAAAATCTTACGTTAAAATTTCAAGTGCAATCAAGGCTAGCAAATAATTAAAGGAAGGGAGGATTAGTCATGCCTAAAGTAGCACTATTAAACCAAGGTGGCTCTCAGGTAGGCGATGTGGAATTGAACGATGCCGTATTCGGTATTGAGCCAAATACACACGTACTACATGAAGCAGTAGTTATGCAACGCGCATCTTTGCGTCAAGGCACACACAAAGTTAAGAATCGTTCAGAAGTGAGTGGCGGAGGCCGTAAACCATGGCGTCAAAAAGGTACAGGACGTGCACGTCAAGGGTCTATCCGTTCCCCGCAATGGGTTGGCGGTGGAACTGTATTCGGTCCTACACCACGCAGCTACAGCTATAAGCTTCCAAAGAAAGTACGCCGTCTAGCGCTTCGTTCTGCTCTTTCTTCTAAAATCAATGAAGAAAACGTAGTGGTGTTAGAATCTCTTTCTTTTGATGCTCCAAAGACTAAAGAAGCAGTCAACGTCCTTAAAGCACTGGATGTCAACACAAAAGCGTTGATCGTCACAGCGGATGAAGATGAAAATGTAACACGCTCAACAAACAACATTCCTAATGCTAAGACAGTAACTGTCGATCAGTTGAATGTATTGGATTTGTTGGCGCATGACAAGCTGATCCTGACGAAGGAAGCAGCTGACAAAGCAGGGGAGGTGCTTGCATAATGAAAGACGCTCGTGATATCATTAAGCGCCCTGTCATTACGGAACACTCTGCTGACCTTATGGGAGAAAAGAAATATACGTTTGAAGTAGATACCAAAGCGAACAAGACACAAATCAAGCATGCCGTAGAGGAAATCTTCGACGTGAAAGTTGAGCGTGTCAACACGTTGAACCTTAAAGGTAAATTCAAGCGTATGGGTCGATATGGCGGCTACCGTTCTGACCGTAAGAAAGCAGTTGTCACTTTGACTGAAGATAGTAAAGAACTAGAATTCTTTGAAGGTGTATAAATAAAAAACTCATTTGTGAAGGAGGGAAAAAACGATGGCGATTAAAAAGTACAGACCAACAACGAATGGTCGCAGATTTATGACTGGTTCTGATTTTGCTGAAATCACAACCGATAAGCCAGAAAAATCCTTGCTATCACCGTTGCACAAACGCGGCGGCCGTAACAACCAAGGTAAATTAACAGTTCGTCATCAAGGCGGCGGTCATAAGCGTCAATACCGTATCATCGACTTTAAGCGTGACAAAGATGGAATACCAGGACGCGTTGCTACAATCGAATACGATCCAAACCGTTCCGCTAACATTGCTTTGATCCACTATGTAGATGGTGAAAAGCGTTACATTCTTGCTCCTAAAGGATTGCAAGTAGGTAATGAAATCATGTCTGGTGAAGGTGCTGACATCAAAGCTGGTAACGCACTTCAATTGAAAGACATCCCAGTTGGTACGATCATCCACAACATTGAGCTTAAACCAGGACGCGGCGGTCAAATGGCTCGCTCTGCCGGTGCGCAGGCTCAAGTACTAGGACGCGAAGATAAGTACACACTTGTCCGTTTGACTTCCGGCGAAGTTCGTTTGGTTCTAAGCACTTGCCGTGCGACTATCGGCCAAGTAGGTAACCTGCAGCATGAACTGATCAACATTGGTAAAGCTGGACGTTCCCGTCACCTAGGCAAGCGCCCTACAGTACGTGGTTCTGTCATGAACCCTAGTGATCACCCACACGGTGGTGGTGAAGGACGTGCGCCAATCGGACGTAAGTCACCAATGTCTCCATGGGGTAAACCAACGCTTGGTCTTAAGACTCGTAAGCGTAACAAACCTACAGATAAGTATATTGTACGTAAACGTAAAAAATAACGGGGTTGATCGACGGGGAATGAAACCCGTCTCTCAATCACGAAGGGAGGTTTATGTATGGGTCGCAGCCTAAAAAAGGGACCTTTCGTAGATGACCATTTAATGAAAAAAGTTGAGAAATTGAATGAAGACGACAAAAAGCAAGTGGTTAAAACTTGGTCACGTCGTTCTACTATTTTCCCTAATTTTGTCGGACACACAATCGCAGTTTATGATGGACGTAAGCACGTACCAGTCTACGTTACAGAAGACATGGTAGGTCATAAGCTTGGCGAATTCGCTCCATCCCGTACGTTCAAGGGTCACTCCGGCGACGATAAGAAAACAAAACGCTAAATGAGAGGAGGCACTCTACATGCAAGCTAAAGCCGTTGCAAAAACCGTTCGTATTGCTCCTCGTAAAGTTCGTATTGTTATCGATTTGATTCGAGGAAAAAACGTTGGCGAAGCGATCGGTATTTTAAATAATACTCGTCGTGGCGCTTCTCCGGTTGTAGAAAAAGTATTGAAATCTGCTATCGCTAACGCAGAGCATAACTATGAACTAGATCCAGAAAACTTATATATTTCTGAGGCGTTTGTAAACGAAGGTGTAACAATGAAACGTTTCCGCCCACGCGCAATGGGACGTGCAAGCCAAATCAACAAACGCACAAGCCATATTACAGTTGTCGTATCAGAAAAGAAGGAGGGATAATCAGTGGGTCAAAAAGTTAATCCGGTAGGTCTTCGTGTCGGCGTTATCCGCGATTGGGAATCCAAGTGGTACGCTGGTAAAGACTATGCAGACTTACTACATGAAGACATTAAGATTCGTGAATATGTTGAACAACGTCTGAAGGATGCTGCAGTATCAACGATCGAAATTGAACGTGCAGCAAACCGTGTGAACATTACCATCCACACTGCTAAGCCTGGTATGGTTATCGGTAAGGGCGGCTCTGAAGTCGAAGCACTTCGTAAGTCATTGAATAACCTTACTGGCAAGCGGGTTCACATCAACATCGTAGAAGTTAAAAAAGCTGACTTGAATGCAACATTGGTTGCTGAAAATATCGCACGTCAATTGGAAAACCGTATTTCTTTCCGTCGTGCGCAAAAACAAACAATCCAACGTGCTATGCGCGCAGGAGCTAAAGGTATCCGTACACAAGTATCCGGACGTCTTGGCGGCGCAGACATCGCTCGTGCAGAACATTATAGTGAAGGAACCGTGCCACTACACACACTTCGTGCAGATATCGATTACGGAACTGCAGAAGCAGACACCACTTACGGTAAGCTTGGTGTTAAAGTGTGGATCTATCGTGGAGAAGTCCTTCCAACTAAAAACAACAACTAAGGAAGGGGGAAAAGCATTATGTTAATGCCTAAACGTGTAAAGTATCGTCGTCAACACCGTACTAGTTTGAAAGGCCGTGCAAAAGGCGGAACTTCAGTAGCATTCGGTGAATATGGTTTGCAAGCTGTAGAGCCTGCATGGATTACTAGCCGTCAAATCGAGGCAGCGCGTATCGCGATGACTCGTTACATGAAGCGTGGCGGTAAGGTTTGGATCAAAATCTTCCCTGACAAACCTTATACTGCTAAACCCCTAGAGGTCCGCATGGGTTCCGGTAAAGGTGCTCCTGAAGGATGGGTTGCAGTAGTAAAACCTGGGAAAATCATGTTTGAAATCGCAGGTGTATCAGAAGAAGTAGCACGCGAAGCGTTGCGCCTTGCTTCTCACAAACTGCCGATCAAAACTAAATTCGTAAAACGTGAAGAAATTGGTGGTGAAATCAATGAAGGCTAATGAAATCAGAGAATTAACCACTGCCGAAATTGAACAAAAAGTTAAATCTTTAAAAGAAGAACTTTTCAACCTACGTTTCCAGCTAGCAACAGGTCAACTTGAGAACACAGCGCGTATCCGTGAAGTTCGCAAGTCCATTGCGAAAATGAAGACCGTTGTTCGCGAAAGAGAGCTAGGCGTAAATAACTAATAGTTGAGAGGAGGTTACCCTCACATGAGTGAACGTAACAATCGTAAGGTTTACACTGGTCGTGTAGTATCTGACAAGATGGATAAAACCATTACGGTAATGGTTGAAACGTATAAATTCCACAAGCTTTATGGCAAGCGTGTCAAATACTCTAAGAAGTTCAAAACACATGACGAAAACAACCAAGCTAAGAACGGCGACATCGTACGTATCATGGAAACTCGTCCGCTATCAGCAACAAAGCGTTTCCGTTTGGTTGAAATCGTTGAAGAGTCAGTAATTATCTAATTAAAGTTCGCTCGGAAGGATTCCGAAGGGAGGTTACAACGATATGATCCAACAAGAGAGTCGTTTAAAAGTCGCAGACAACTCTGGTGCTCGTGAAATCCAAGCAATCAAAGTGTTAGGTGGTTCTGGACGCAAGACTGCCAACATCGGTGACGTCATCGTTGCTACGGTGAAACAAGCAACACCAGGAGGCGTTGTTAAAAAAGGTGAGGTAGTAAGAGCAGTCATCGTACGTTCTAAGAGCGGAGCTCGCCGTAAAGATGGTTCTTACATTCGATTTGATGAGAACGCAGCCGTAATCATCCGTGACGATAAAGGACCACGCGGAACTCGTATCTTCGGTCCAGTTGCTCGTGAATTACGTGATGAAAAATTCATGAAAATCGTATCTCTAGCTCCAGAAGTACTATAAAGAATGAATCGCGTTGTTAAGGAGGTGCGTCAAGCATGCATGTGAAAAAAGGCGATAAGGTAATGGTCATTTCCGGTAAGGACAAAGGCAAGCAAGGCTCTGTACTTGAAGCTTACCCAAAAAATGAACGTGTATTAGTTGAAGGGATCAACGTGGTTAAAAAACACGCGAAACCTTCTCAAGATAACCCACAAGGTGGAATCCTCAACCAGGAAGCACCTATCCATGTATCTAATGTGATGCCGATCGATCCGAAATCCGGCGAACCAACACGCGTTGGATATAAGGAAGAAAACGGAAAGAAAGTTCGTATCGCTAAAAAGTCTGGTGAAACGTTAGGTAACTAATTAGCGACGAAAGGAGGGCCATACGATGAACGAACTAAAGAAAAAGTATCAAGAAGAAGTAGTGCCATCTTTGATGGAAAAATTCAATTATGACTCTATCATGCAAACACCTAAAGTTGAGAAAATCGTAGTCAACATGGGTGTAGGTGATGCAGTACAAAATGCGAAAGCTTTGGATACTGCTGTTGAAGAACTATCACTTATCACTGGTCAAAAACCAATGGTGACACGCGCGAAGAAATCAATCGCTGGCTTCCGCCTTCGTGAAGGAATGCCAATCGGCGCGAAAGTCACACTTCGCGGTGAGCGCATGTATGAATTCTTGCAAAAGTTGATTGCTGTTTCCCTGCCACGTGTACGTGACTTCCGTGGTATCTCTAAGAAAGCATTCGACGGCCGAGGAAACTACACGCTTGGCGTAAAAGAACAATTGATTTTCCCAGAGATTAATTATGATAAAGTCAACAAAGTGCGTGGAATGGATATCGTTGTAGTAACTACAGCGAACACTGATGAAGAAGCGCGTGAACTCTTAGCTCAGTTTGGCATGCCGTTTCAAAAATAATGAGCTAACAAAGGAGGGAAAATTGTGGCTAAAAAATCAATGATCGCGAAACAAAAGCGACCGCAAAAATATAAAGTTCAGGAATATACACGTTGTGAGCGTTGTGGACGTCCTCATTCCGTACTACGCAAATTCAAACTTTGCCGTATTTGCTTCCGTGAACTTGCATATAAAGGACAAATTCCTGGCGTCAAAAAAGCTAGCTGGTAAAGAGCCCGATAGGGAAGGAGGTAACAAGTTATGACAATGACAGATCCGATTGCAGATATGCTGACACGTATTCGTAATGCCAACATGGTTCGCCATGAGAAGCTAGAACTTCCGGCTTCAAACTTGAAGAAGGAAATCGCTGATATCCTTAAGCGTGAAGGTTTTGTGCGTGATTTTGAATATGTAGAAGACAATCATCAAGGTATGCTACGTATTTTCTTGAAATACGGACAAAACGACGAACGTGTTATCACTGGACTAAAACGTATTAGTAAACCAGGACTGCGTGTTTACGCAAAAGCAGAAGAACTGCCTAAAGTATTGAATGGTTTAGGTGTAGCTATCGTTTCCACATCAAAAGGTGTATTGACCGATAAAGAAGCACGTGAGCAAGCTATTGGCGGCGAAGTGCTTGCCTATATCTGGTAATCTTATAGAGAAGACAGGAGGTGTAAAGGTATGTCTCGCGTAGGTTTAAAATCATTAGAACTTCCAGAAGGTGTTGAGGTTAAAAACGACAACAACACAGTTACTGTAACAGGTCCTAAAGGGGAACTTACTCAAACGTTCCACCAGGATATGACGATCAAAATCGAAGACAATGTTCTTACAGTAGAGCGTCCAAGCGAAAGTAAAGAACATCGTGCCCTTCATGGAACAACTCGCAGCCTGATCGGAAACATGGTTGAAGGAGTATCCAAAGGTTACGAAAAAAGTCTTGAAATCATCGGGGTAGGTTACCGCGCAACAAAGCAAGGTAACAAAGTGACTATCAATGCTGGTTATTCCCACCCTGTAGAAGTAGAACACCGTGATGGTATTGAAATCGATGTTCCTTCCAACACAAAAGTGGTAGTGAAAGGCATCGATAAAGAGTTAGTTGGAGCTGTAGCTGCTAACATCCGTGCGATTCGTCCACCAGAACCTTACAAAGGTAAAGGTATCCGTTATGAAGGCGAATATGTACGTCGTAAAGAAGGTAAAACTGCTAAGTAAGGGCAAGTAAGCAACAGAAAGGAGTGACCTTGATGATCACTAAGCCTGATAAAAATGTGACACGTAAGAAAAGACATGCTCGTGTACGTCGCAGCATTTCTGGAACTGCTGCACGCCCACGTTTGAACGTATATCGCTCTAACAAGCACATCTATGCTCAATTGATCGATGATGTGAACCAGGTGACTGTAGCTAGTGCTTCTACGAACGATAACGGTGTCGAAGTTGAGAGCACTGGTAACGTGGAAGCTGCTAAGAAAGTCGGAGAATTGATTGCACAACGTGCACAAGAAAATGGATATAAGAACATCGTATTCGACCGTGGCGGTTACTTGTATCATGGACGTGTAAAAGCATTAGCAGAAGCCGCTCGTGAAGCCGGCCTTGAATTTTAATCGTTAAAGGAGGGACATATATGCGTACAAACATCGACCCTAGTAAACTTGATCTAGAAGAACGCGTTGTAACAGTCAACCGTGTAGCAAAGGTAGTTAAAGGTGGACGTCGTTTCCGTTTTGCGGCATTGGTTGTTGTAGGAGATAAAAATGGTCACGTCGGATTCGGTACTGGTAAAGCCCAAGAAGTACCAGAAGCGATCAAAAAGGCGATTGACGATGCAAAGAAAAACTTGATCAATGTACCAGTCGTTGGTACGACTATTCCACATGAAATCCATGGACAATTCGGCGCTGGAAACATTCTATTGAAACCAGCTGCAGAAGGTACCGGAGTAATCGCTGGTGGCCCTGTCCGTGCCGTACTTGAGCTTGCAGGTGTAGGTGACATCCTATCTAAATCCCTAGGATCCAATACACCAATCAACATGGTCCGTGCAACAATCAGCGGCCTGAACGAGCTTAAGCGTGCTGAAGATGTAGCTAAACTACGTGGAAAGTCTGTAGAAGAACTGTTAGGATAAGGAGGGAAATAACATGGCTAAAAAGTTGGAAGTTACCCTCACGCGCAGTGTGATCGGCAGACCTGAAGACCAACGTCTAACTGTCAAAACACTTGGCTTGAATAAAATTCGTCAATCAGTGGTACTAGAAGACACTCCGTCTAATCGTGGAATGGTCAACAAAGTATCCCACTTGGTTGCAGTTAAAGAAGTAGAATAACATTAAGCGCAAAGAGGAGGTGCTCGCATGAAACTACATGAATTGAAGCCATCAAAAGGTGCTCGTAAAGAACGTAACCGTGTCGGACGCGGAATGGCTACAGGGAATGGTAAAACTTCCGGTCGTGGTCATAAAGGACAAAAAGCTCGTTCCGGCGGTGGTACTCGTCCAGGGTTCGAAGGTGGACAAATGCCATTGTTCCAACGTCTTCCTAAACGTGGATTCACTAACATCCACCGTAAGGAATTCGCTATCGTAAACCTTGATGCACTTAATCGCTTTGATGAAGGCACAGAGGTTACTCCTGAGCTTTTACTTGAAACTGGCGTAGTAAGCAAAGAAAAAGCTGGTATCAAGGTTCTTGGTAACGGATCAATCGAGAAAAAACTCACAGTAAAAGCTCACAAGTTCTCTGCTTCAGCTAAAGAAGCAATTGAAGCAGCGGGCGGTCAAACTGAGGTGATTTAATGTTCCGGACAATCTCCAATTTTATGCGCGTGGGTGATATTCGGCAAAAAATCATATTCACATTATTGATGTTGATCGTGTTCCGTTTTGGTACCTTCATTCCTGTACCATTTACGGATAAAAACGCTATTAACTTCATGGATGAACAGAATGCCTTCGGGTTCTTGAATACATTCGGGGGCGGTGCGTTACAAAATTTCTCCATTTTTGCGATGGGAATCATGCCCTACATTACTGCTTCCATCATCATGCAGTTACTGCAGATGGACGTAGTACCTAAGTTTGCAGAATGGAAGAAGCAAGGGGAAGTGGGCCGCCGAAAATTAGCTCAATTCACTCGATATGGAACCATCGTTCTAGCATTTATTCAAGCGATCGGAATGTCGATCGGATTCAACGCTATGACGCAGGGACAGTTGATCCAGAACCCTGGAGTAGGTAAGTTCCTTGTTATTGCGTTGGTACTGACCGGCGGTACGGCATTCTTGATGTGGCTTGGTGAACAAATCACTGCAAATGGAGTAGGAAACGGAATTTCCATCTTGATTTTTGCAGGTATCGTAGCTGCTATTCCGCAAGGTGTAAATCAGTTGTATGATAAGTATCTCGCTGATCCTGGTGAACAATTGTTTATTAACATCGTAATCTTGGCAATCATTCTACTAGTAATCGTAGCTGTGGTTGTTGGTGTCATTTTCATCCAGCAAGCACTACGTAAAATTCCAGTCCAATATGCCAAACGCCTTGTAAATCGTTCACCTGTAGGTGGTCACTCCACGCATTTACCGATTAAAGTGAATGCGGCGGGGGTAATCCCAGTCATCTTTGCAATTTCCTTCATCATCGCTCCACGTACAATCGCTGGATTCTTTGAAGGAAGTGAAGTTGCAAGTACGATTGAATATATTTTCAACTATCAAAACTGGCCTGGTATGGTCATTTATGTCGCTTTGATCATCGCCTTCACGTACTTCTATACATTTGTTCAAGTTAACCCTGAACAAATGGCAGAAAACTTGAAGAAGCAAGGCGGATATATACCTGGTATCCGACCAGGACAAAACACAGAAACTTATTTGACACGAGTAATGTATCGTCTTACTTTCGTCGGTTCAATTTTCCTTGCTGCCGTTTCGATTCTGCCGATCATACTTGGGTCATTGGCAAATCTGCCACCTAGCATTCAAATTGGCGGTACCAGCTTACTCATCGTTGTAGGGGTTGCTCTTGAAATGATGAAACAGTTGGAAAGTCAATTAGTGAAACGCCACTATAAAGGTTTTATCAAATAAACATCCTGCGTGATTGCATATGGATGATCAACATGAGAGCGAGGGGAATAAGTTGAATTTAATTCTGATGGGTCTTCCTGGTGCCGGCAAGGGCACTCAGGCTGAAAAGATAGTCGAAAAATATAACATCCCTCATATCTCAACTGGAGATATGTTCCGTTTAGCTATCAAAGAAGGAACAGCATTAGGTAAAGAAGCAAAATCATTTATGGACAAAGGTGAATTGGTTCCTGATGAAGTTACTATCGGAATCGTTCGCGAACGTCTCAGCAAAGATGATTGTGAAAAAGGTTTCTTGCTGGATGGTTTTCCAAGAACTATCGCTCAAGCCGAAGCCCTCGAAAATCTGTTGAAAGATATGAACGAATCTTTAGATTATGTTCTTCATATTGATGTTCCGACCGATCAACTGGTAGAACGTTTGACAGGAAGACGTGTTTGCCCGACATGTGGTGCTACGTACCACGTCATTTACAACCCTCCTAAAGTGGAAGGCAAGTGTGATAAGGATGGATCTGAGTTGATTCAACGTGAAGACGACAAACCAGAAACCGTCCGTAAACGTTTGGATGTAAATATTGAACAAACACAACCAATGTTGGACTTCTATAAAGACAAAGGCTATTTAGTAACAATCAAAGGTGACCAAGATATCAACCAAGTATTCAAGGACATCGACGAAAAGCTCGGAGGCCTATCTAAATGATCATCACAAAAACACCACGGGAAATTGAAATCATGCGTGAAGCGGGCAAGATTGTCGCCCTGACGCACCGGGAGTTGAAGAAACACATTCAACCAGGTATTACTACTGGAGAATTGGACCGTATTGCAGAGGAGTTCATCAGCAGTATGGATGCAATTCCTTCCTTTAAAGGGTATAATGGTTTCCGTGGTAGTATTTGCGCCTCGGTCAATGAGGAACTTGTTCATGGAATTCCGGGTGACCGGAAATTGAATGAAGGAGATATCATCAGCATTGATATCGGTGCTAAATACAAAGGATATCATGGCGATTCTGCCTGGACTTACCCAGTCGGTGAAATTGATGAAAAGACAAAGGATTTGCTGAAAGTTACTGAAACATCCTTGTTCAAAGGACTTGATGAAGCAAAACCAGGTGTACGCCTTTCAAATATATCGCATGCCATTCAAAGTCATGTTGAACCGTTAGGATACTCCATTGTCCGCGAGTATGTCGGACACGGGGTCGGTCAGGAACTTCATGAGGATCCGCAGATCCCTCATTATGGGCCTCCAAACAAGGGGCCAAGATTGAAGCCTGGCATGGTATTAGCGGTTGAACCTATGGTCAATGCAGGAAAAAGGTATGTTAAAACACTTGCAGATAACTGGACGGTCGTCACTCAAGATGGTAAGATGTGTGCGCATTTTGAACACACCATCGTTATTACTGAAGAAGGTTATGAGATTTTAACCAAAGCCTAAGTGAAGGTGATCGTGATTGAACGAAACTGAGTCGAGTCCACGAATAGGTCAAGTTGTTCGTATTGTACAGGGACGTGAAGCAGAGCAGTATATGGTTGTCATCGATTTGCTTGACAATCGTTTTGTGCTGCTTGCTGATGGGGAGAAACGAAAGTTTGATCGACCAAAGAAAAAGAATCTGCAGCACGTGGAGCTGATGGATTTCGTTTCTCCAGAAGTCCAACACAGCCTTCTAGAAACTGGTCGCGTCACAAATGGTAAGCTGCGTTTTGCCGTAACCAAATTTATCAATGAAGTAGTGACTGATTTGAAGAAGGGAGATCAACTCGATGGCGAAAGACGATGTAATTGAAGTGGAAGGGACCGTCGTTGAAACTCTACCGAACGCAATGTTCAAAGTAGAGCTTGAGAACGAACATACCGTTCTAGCTCATGTTTCTGGTAAAATTCGCATGCATTTCATTCGAATCTTGCCTGGAGACAAAGTGACGGTTGAACTTTCCCCATATGATTTGACAAGAGGACGAATTACGTACCGTTATAAATAGCATGAAATGCTCCGATCTAAAAGGAGGTATGGATCATGAAGGTAAGGCCTTCTGTAAAACCAATTTGCGAAAAATGCAAAGTTATCCGTCGTAAAGGTAAAGTAATGGTAATTTGCGAAAACCCTAAGCATAAACAAAAACAAGGTTAATTATGAAGGAGGTGCACGTAACCTATGGCACGTATTGCAGGTATTGATATTCCTCGTGACAAGCGCGTTGTTGTTTCTTTGACGTACATCTACGGCATCGGTAAATCCGCTGCTAAAGATGTCCTGGCAAAAGCAGGTGTTTCTGAAAACACTCGTGTCCGTGACTTGACTGAGGACGAACTAGCTAAAATCCGTAAAGCAATGGAGGACTACAACGTTGAAGGTGATCTTCGCCGTGAAGTTTCTCTTAACATCAAACGTTTGATTGAAATCGGCTCTTACCGTGGAATCCGCCATCGTCGCGGCCTTCCAGTACGCGGGCAGAAGACGAAGAATAACTCCCGTACTCGTAAAGGACCACGTCGTACGGTCGCTAATAAACGTAAATAATCGATTGATAAAGGAGGTAAATACAACAATATGGCACGTAAAACTAACACTCGTAAACGTCGTGTGAAAAAGAATATTGAGAGTGGTGTGGCTCATATCCGTTCCACTTTCAACAATACGATCGTTACTATCACCGATGTGCAAGGTAACGCAGTAAGCTGGAGCAGTGCTGGTTCCCTAGGTTTCAAGGGTTCTCGTAAATCTACTCCATTCGCTGCTCAAATGGCTTCTGAAGCTGCAGCTAAAGCAGCACAAGAGCATGGCTTGAAAACATTGGAAGTAACCGTTAAAGGCCCAGGTGCTGGACGTGAAGCTGCCATCCGTGCACTTCAAGCAGCAGGCTTGGAAGTAACAGCTATTCGTGACGTAACACCTGTACCTCACAATGGTTGCCGTCCGCCAAAACGTCGTCGTGTATAATTTATCTGTATAGAATTTGTAACCCTGTCTATAATGGGTTATGATAGCTATTTAACAGCAACGCATGTATAACAGACAATACGGAACGTTATTTGTTCTAAATCGGGGACTGCCTACCTGAGGAATTTCGGTTAGACAGGAGGTCTAACCGAGGTTTCGACGTTTTGAAGGAGGGTTTTGTTTAATGATCGAAATTGAAAAGCCGAAAATTGAAACGGTTGAGATCAGCGATGACGCCACTTTTGGGAAATTCGTTGTCGAACCGCTCGAACGCGGGTATGGTACAACACTAGGTAACTCCTTGCGTCGTATCCTACTATCCTCGCTTCCTGGCGCTGCTGTCACATCTGTTCAGATGGAAGGGGCTCTTCATGAATTCTCCACCATTGATGGAGTTGTAGAAGATGTTACCACTATCATTCTGAATCTGAAGCAATTGGCCCTAAAGATTTATTCTGAAGAGGAAAAGACTTTAGAAGTCGATGTACAAGGCGAAGGGAAAGTAACTGCTGCTGATATTACGCATGATAGTGATATCGAGGTATTGAATCCGGATCTTCACATTGCAACACTTGGCCCGAATGCCAACTTGCAAATGCGTATCACGGCTGAACGTGGTAGAGGATATCGCCCGGCAGAGGGGAACAATCATGAAGATTTACCAATTGGAGTCATTCCTGTTGATTCCATCTTCACACCAGTATCACGTGTAACATACCAAGTGGAAAACACACGTGTCGGTCAGTCTGCAAACTTTGATAAACTTACGCTGGATGTATGGACAGATGGAAGTATCCGTCCCGAAGAGGCTGTATCTCTAGGCTCTAAAGTCTATATGGAACACCTTAATATCTTTGTCGGCCTGACTGATGAAGCACAAAAAGCGGAAATCATGGTGGAGAAAGAAGAGGACCAAAAGGAAAAAGTGCTTGAGATGACTATTGAAGAGCTTGATTTGTCCGTACGTTCTTATAATTGCCTGAAGCGTGCGGGAATCAATACAGTCCAAGAGTTGGCCCATAAGTCAGAGGAAGATATGATGAAGGTCCGTAACCTCGGGCGTAAGTCACTAGAAGAAGTAAAATACAAGTTAGATGAACTCGGACTTGGTCTAAGAAAAGACGATTGATCGATAGATTGCATCTAAGAGAGTCCAAACAAGGGAGGGATAATCAATGGCTAGAAAATTGGGTCGTACTACAGATCAGCGCTTAGCGTTGTTACGCAACCTGGCGACGGATCTAATTATCTATGAACGTATTGAAACGACTGAAGCAAAAGCGAAAGAGCTTCGTTCTGTCGTGGACAAAATGATCACACTTGGCAAGCGTGGGGACCTACACGCTCGTCGTCAAGCAGAAGCGTATCTATACAGTGCTTCAGCTGATGAAGAAGGGGATCAGTCAGCACTACAAAAACTATTCTCTGACATCGCTCCACGCTATGAGGATCGTCAAGGTGGTTACACTCGTGTCCTGAAACTTGGCGAACGTCAAGGGGATGGCGCGAAGATGGCGATCATTGAATTAGTTTAATGAATAACAAGGGTGCAAAAGGGCAGGACGGAATCTCAGCTAGAGGTTGGTTCCAGCCCTTTTTTGTTTTGCACCTTTACAGGAATTTCCCATTCTTTCAAGGAAATTAGACATTATTTCCCCGGAAATAATATATTAGCCGAGCAGAGGGGGAGCAAGTTTGTCGCAATTTATCGAGTTTAGAGACGTATCTTTCCGTTATAGAGAAGACCAGCCGTGGGTACTGGAGAATGTAAGCTTTACAGTCCATACGGACGAATGGTTAGCGATCATCGGTCATAACGGGTCAGGGAAATCAACGATAGCTAAGTTGATGAATGGTCTTCTCTTACCTCAACAAGGAGAAATATTGGTTGATGGAATAGTAGTCAATGAGGAAACAATTTGGGATATACGAAAAAAAGTCGGGATGGTGTTCCAAAATCCTGATAACCAATTTGTTGGAACTACGGTAAGGGATGACGTGGCGTTCGGTATGGAAAACCACGGGTTGCCCCGGGAATTGATGTTAAAAAGAGTCCAAAGCAGCTTAGCAGCTGTCGGAATGAGTAATTATCAATCTCATGAACCTCATCGTCTTTCTGGAGGACAAAAACAGCGAGTAGCCATAGCTAGTGTTTTGGCTGTTGCTCCTGAGCTGATTATTCTTGATGAAGCGACTGCTATGCTTGACCCAAAAGGCAGACTGGAAATTATGGAGACGATACGACAGGTACAAGAAAACCAGGATCTCTCTTTAATTACCATCACGCATGATTTAAGAGAAGTAATAAAAGCGGATCGAGTATTAGTTATGAATCAAGGACGCAGGTGGCTGGAAGGTGATCCTCGAGAGGTTTTTGCAGAGAAAGATGCTTTAATGAATATTGGCTTAGATACTCCTTTTGTGACCAAACTGGCTGCTGAATTGTCAGCTGCTGGTTTGAATATACAGCGTGAGCCACTTAATCACCAGGAGTTGTTGGAGGAATTATGGACATTACATTCAAAGATGTAAGTTATATCTATCAACCTAATACTCCGTTTGAGCATCGTGCTTTAAGTGAGCTATCGTTTCACATCAGATCAGGCTCCTTTATAGCGATAATCGGGCATACAGGCTCTGGCAAGTCCACCTTGCTTCAGCATCTGAACGGACTTCTGCGGCCAACTGAAGGCGAAGTTACCATTGGAACTTACAAAATAAGTGCTGATGAGAAGACGAAGAATATAAAAAGTTTGCGGGAAAAGGTAGGCGTTGTCTTTCAATATCCTGAGCATCAATTGTTTGAAGAAACCGTCGAGAAAGACATTGGGTTTGGACCACTTAACTTTCATGTTGATCAAGAAGAAATCAAACGGAGAACTCGGGAAGCAATCAAGGCTGTAGATTTGCCGGAGGAACTTTTACACCGTTCCCCTTTTGATTTAAGTGGGGGACAAATGAGGAGAGTAGCTATTGCGGGAGTATTGGCTATGGATCCGAACGTATTAGTATTAGATGAACCCACTGCAGGTCTGGATCCTCGTGGTCAAAGGGAAGTTATGGATATGTTCTCCAATCTCCATAAAGAAAAGAAACTTACTACTGTTCTTGTTACCCATAGCATGGAAGATGCACTTCGTTATGCTGACCATATCATTATTTTGAAGGATGGGAAAAAGCATTTGGAAGGGCCTCCCCTGGAGGTTTTAGTACGTAAGAAAGAATTGGAACATGTCCAATTGGATGTTCCTGAAGTCATTCAATTCTTAAGTGAAGTAGAAGAGAAATTTGGAAAAACGATCTCCTATCATAATCAGAACATAGCACAATTAGCAAAGGAATTGGCTGCTATGGTAAAAGGGGGAGACGACCATGAGTAGCAGTATGATCATCGGTCAATATGTACCCGGGAACTCCGTTATTCATCGTCTCGATCCCAGGACAAAAATCACTATCATTTTTTTCTTTGTGCTGATCGTATTCTTTGCTAATTCTGTTATGAGTTATGGTCTGCTTACCTTATTTGCGGTAGGGAGCGCTGTTTCTACTAAAATACCAGCAAACTATTTAATCAAAGGGCTGCTGCCTGTTTGGTTTTTGATTGTATTTACTTTTATTTTGCATTTATTCGTCACTAAAGAGGGAGAAGTACTATTCAGTATTTTTACCTTTGACTTTTATACTGGTGGATTTATTCAAGGTTTAGCTATTTCGTTGCGCTTCTTTTTGTTGATTTTAGTGACCTCGCTGCTCACCTTAACCACAACCCCAATTGAAATAACGGATGCCATTGAAAGTATGTTAGGACCTTTGAAAAAGATACGCTTTCCTGTCCATGAGCTTGCTTTGATGATGTCGATTTCGCTCCGGTTCATTCCCACTTTGATGCAAGAAACAGAAAAGATATCAAAGGCGCAGGCATCGCGTGGGGTCGATTTTCGAACCGGCCCTGTCAAAGACCGTATCAAAGCTGTTGTCCCACTGCTTGTCCCATTGTTTGTCAGTGCATTTAAACGGGCTGAGGAGTTAGCCATGGCAATGGAAGCAAGGGGGTACCAGGGTGGTGAAGGAAGAACGAAACTGAGAGAGCTAAGTATCGGCAGGCTGGATATTTATATATATATTTTGTTTGTCCTTGTTATCATCGGTTTATTCATGACCCGCTCGTAGGATGGAGGAAGCTTTATGCAAAAGTTGAAATGCATCATCCAATATGATGGAACAGCGTTCTCGGGGTATCAAGTGCAGCCGAATGGCCGTACCATCCAGGCCGAAATCGAAGCTGTTTTATCTAAAATGCATAAAGGGGAAGTGGTGAAAATTATTGCTTCCGGCCGGACTGATGCTGGGGTCCACGCGGTCGGTCAGGTCATTCATTTCACCTCTGACCTTAATATTCCGCTGGATGGATGGAAGCGGGCATTGACTGCCATGCTTCCGGCAGATATTCGCGTGGCAGACGTTCATTACGCGAATGCTGATTTCCATGCGCGCTATGACACCACTGGAAAAGAATATCGCTATAAGGTGTTGAACCAAACGGAAGCTGATTTATTCCGTCGTCATTACAGTTATCACGTTCCACAGCCACTAAATATTGAAGCGATGAGGAAAGCATGCGACTATTTAGAAGGAGAACATGATTTTACTTCTTTTTGTTCAGCACGAACAACGGTGAAAGGTGATAAAATACGGACAATTACCAAAGCGGGTATTGTCGTCGAAGGAAATGAGCTTACTTTCATTTTCCGTGGCACAGGTTTTCTTTACAATATGGTTCGGATTCTTGTTGGTACATTACTGGAAATCGGTAATGGAGAACATGAGCCTGAAAAGATTATGGAGATGATCCGTGCCAGGGACCGAAGTGCCGCTGGGAAAACCGCACCGCCCCATGGCTTATTTTTATGGCAAGTCTTTTACTAAGCACCTTTTTAAATAGAATATTATCAAAAAAGTAAAAAACAACTGTCCCTGGTGTAACATTTGCTTGACATTAAGGGTGTAAGTATTATAATATGTTCTATGGCATTTTATTTCTATACCACGATTAGCCCCGGAAACTAATCGTATCGAGATAAATGAAGCTCTGTGAAACATTTAAACAATTCAGGAGGGAAACCGACATGCGCACAACTTTCATGGCTAATGAAGGTAACGTTGAACGTAAATGGTATGTTGTGGATGCAGAAGGCAAAACACTTGGTCGTCTATCAAGTGAAGTCGCTGCTATCCTACGTGGTAAGCATAAACCAACTTATACACCGCACTTTGACACTGGTGATCACGTAATTATCGTCAATGCAGAAAAAATCGAACTATCAGGTAAGAAACTTAACGATAAAATTTACTACCGTCACACTAATTATGTAGGCGGTTTGAAATCTCGTACAGCTAACGAAATGCGTACAAAATACCCTGAGCAAATGCTTGAAATTGCAATCAAGGGTATGCTGCCTAAAGGAAGCCTGGGACGTAAGATGGGTAAAAAGCTTCACGTGTATGCTGGCCCAGAGCACAAGCACGAAGCACAACAACCAGAAGTTTACGAACTTCGCGGATAATCTAAGGAGGTAATGAAGAGTGGCACAAGTACAATACAACGGTACTGGACGTCGTAAAAAGTCAACTGCACGTGTACGCCTTGTTCCTGGTAACGGCCGTGTAGTAGTCAACAACCGTGACGCGGAAGACTACTTCCCGTATGAAACCCTTCGTACAATTCTAAAGCAGCCTCTTGCTGTTACAGAAAATGAAGGTAACTATGATGTATATGTAAACGTTGATGGTGGTGGATTCACTGGCCAGGCTGGTGCTGTCCGTCATGGTATCGCTCGTGCGCTATTGCAAGCGGACCCTGACTACCGTACACCATTGAAGCGTGAAGGCCTATTGACACGTGACAGCCGCATGAAAGAACGTAAGAAATACGGTCTTAAAGGCGCTCGTCGTGCACCACAATTCTCTAAGCGTTAATCTTATATCACTATCTAAGTCTCTGGTCTATTTTAGATCAGAGGCTTTTTTGTACTTTAGGAAAGTTTAACGTTGTTAGGGTCAAAGTAAAAGAAAATACTAAGGCTTTCTAATATAAGGAAGAATGAAAGTGGGGCGTATGAAGGTGATTGTTTCCTTCAGTGGCGGATGGGGAGTTTTACACAATCGTCATGGACGGCCCGAATGTCACAAAGCCAATTTTCGGCCAGGCAAAGCATTTGTACAGCATGAACACTTCCTTTAGATTTTCAAGTGTCAGGTAAGGCGTAGACAAGCATATTTTCCTGACTTGTCCCATATAGTTGAAAGAGAATGTTATGGGAGAGGGTGGGGAGACGTGTACCATCGTCTAAAGGTGTTCACATGGTTATGTGGTTTGGCATTATTGATTTTTTTAATTGCTTATCCAGTGCAGGAAGCAAAAGATACATGGCAGACTTGGTCTCTTCCTTTAGCCGGGAAAGTGATAGTGCTTGATCCGGGGCACGGAGGAGTGGATGGAGGGGCAGAAGGCTCTGACAATACACAGGAAAAAGATATTGCCCTGAACATTTCTAAATATCTGCAGGATTATTTACAGCAGGCTGGCGCATTGGTGTATCTGACACGTAGTGATGACCGTGATCTGGCGGAGGAGGGTACGGAGGGATTATCCAGAAGGAAGTCAGAAGACATACGAAACCGGTTAGCATTCATTCATGAGAAAGAACCCGATTTCTTTTTGAGTATTCATCTGAATGCCATACCTGCTACTCAATGGCACGGGGCACAGACATTCTATTATCCTGATTTGGAACAAAGCGAAAACCTGGCGAAATTCATACAAGCGGAAATCATCCGCAACCTGGAAAATACGGAAAGAACCGCGCTTGCTATAAATGGCATGTACCTGCTCAAACATGCAGATGTTCCTGCAGCACTGGTGGAAGCTGGTTTTTTATCCAATACTCATGAACGCAATTTATTGAAAAAAGATAGCTACCAAAGAAAAATGGCTGCTTCCATCTATGAGGGGATTTTGCGTTATACCAGTGAAGAAGAATATCCGGAAGCGGATTGACAGATTTCACCATCCTTGATGCAAATCACTTATTAAGTATATGAAATATGTTATACTTGCTGTGATTGAAACTATTCAAAGGATGGTGAATCATTCGTGTTAACTAAAGAAGAAGTACAAAAATTACTTCATCCAATCGAAGATCCGTTTTTACATAAAACGTTAGAAGAAACAGGTGGAGTTGAAGAGATTAAAATTAAAGAAGAAAAGAACCATGTCAGTGTTAAGGTTGGCGTGGCTAAAACAAATACTGCAGAACAAATGCAGCTTCAGCAGGAAATTGTCAATGTGCTGAAAGGCGCTGGAGCTGCCACTGTGGGATTGCGTTTTACCCAGCTTCCAGATGAAGTTATCGAGAAATATCAACAAAGTGCACAGCAAGCAGAAGAAGCTTCACTGATGAATGGACAGACAGGCACCACCTTCATTTCGATTGCCAGTGGTAAGGGCGGGGTAGGTAAATCTACCGTTACGGTGAACTTAGCTATTGCTCTTGCTCGTCTAGGTAAAAAAGTTGGCATCATCGACGCTGATATATACGGCTTCAGTGTGCCGGATATGATGGGTGTCGAAGAGCGGCCAGTCGTACGAGGAGAAAAGATCCTGCCGGTAGAGCGTTTTGGTGTGAAGGTGATTTCTATGGGGTTCTTCGTAGAAGATAATTCACCAGTCATCTGGCGTGGACCTATGCTGGGTAAGATGTTGACCAGCTTTTTTAAAGAAGTGGAATGGGGCGATTTAGATTATCTATTGCTAGACCTGCCGCCAGGAACAGGTGATGTAGCGTTGGATGTACATTCTATGCTTCCTTCTTCCAAAGAAATCATTGTCACCACACCACACCCAACTGCTGCATTTGTAGCGGCACGTGCGGGACAGATGGCTATTCAAACCGAGCATGAAATTCTTGGTGTAGTTGAAAATATGGCTTACTTTGAAAGCCAGGTTACAGGTGATAAAGAATATGTCTTCGGCCGTGGTGGCGGAGAAAAGCTGGCTGAGCAGTTAAAAACTGATGTACTGGGACATATTCCTTTGCGCCAGCCTTTTGAAGAAGAAGATATCTTTGCGCCTTCCGTATATCAGGAAGACCATCCTACTGGACAAATTTACCGTAACGTAGCGGCAAAGGTAATTGATCGCACATCATGAATACTTTAAAAAAGGTCACGCGATCCATCAATGGATGCGTGACCTTTTTATGTGGAATCAGGTGAGATGAGGTGGCTAAACTTAATTACTCAGTCGTGCCGCCGCCACCTTGCCCACCGCCACCTTGGCCTCCACCGCCTTCTTGAGACTTTTGGTCTTGTTGACCTTGACCACCTTTCATCTTTTCAGCGGCTTTCAGCAGTGTGTCAGTCATTTCTGCTTTAAACAAAGGACTGTTCAAGGTTTCCTGAATGGTTTTCTCTAAGTGCTCACGGAATTTTTGCCCTTCCATGACGGTTTGCATCTGCTCAATCATTTCTGGATTTTGAAAAACATCAATTAAAAGTTTCTGGTATTCAGAATCCTTCATCAAGCCTTTCAACAGTTCCTCATGTTCTTTTTTCATCGAGTCAGCGAAACCTTTTACAAATTTCGGGTCTGAAAACATCTTTGTCCAAAATTCTTTTCCTTGTTCAGAGGTTAGTGCTTTGTTGACTGCATCGGACACTACCTTTGATTCAAGGGCCATCGCTTGCTGCATTTTTTCATCTGACATTACTTCAGTCATGGCTTTTTTGCCATCATCGGACTTTAATATATCTACAACCATTTTTTTGGTGGTATCATAATCCGTTTGTTGTTCATTTCCAGAGGAATTCCCTGCACATGCGGTGAGAAACAATGCAAATAATCCTATGAACAATAAGCTGCGTTTCATGGACATTTGGAATGTCCCCTTTCTTTGTCCTATTATTAGTTAATATGGGGAAATGCTCGAAAAATATTCGCTATATCATTAAGGAAAAAAACGGGTGTTCATGATAAAATACCAAAGGGAAGGTTATAAGAAGAATTAGGAGGAACAATAGTGACAAGTCGTAAATGGGTGCGTCTTTTTTTGACGACTTTAGTGCTTGGTGGTGTGTTGACACTACTGACAAGCTTTGTTGTTAAAGCGGATGCTTATGCTAACGTGTTACGGCCGTTCGATTTCTTTGAATTGATCGGACTGTTGTTATTTTTTTCAGGTCTTGGATTTATATTCAGTATTATCAGTCAGATGGGTTTTTTCGCTTATTTGACCGTGCATCAATTTGGCTTAGGAATGTTCAAGGGCCTGTGGCCTGCCATTCAATTGTTTTTAATTGCATTTACCTTATTTGATCTGGTTTATTTCAGGTACCAAGCGGCTGGCAAAGGGGCTTCAGTTTGGCCATTCTTGCTTACTGCCTTAGGGTTGCTGGCTGTAAGTTACATTGTCGCTTATGTAAAAAGGAAAGAAACAAACGCTAAAGCCTTTGTACCTGCCTTATTTTTCATGGTAGTGGTGACGACGATTGAATGGGTACCTGCTTTAAGATCAGACGGGCAGGATTATGTTTGGATGATGATTATCCCACTATTGGCATGCAATGCTTACCAGTTATTGCTGCTTCACCGTTTAAATAATAAGGAACCACACAATAACTAAGGAAAAAAGCCGGACATTGGCCGTCCGGCTTTTCTGATATCATTTAATTTCTTTTGCACTTGCTTCGCTTCCCGCAACCATATCTGTGACTCTGACCAGCTTCAAGCCCTTGCCTTTCAAACCAGGCAATATGGTTTCGAGAGCTTTTGGGGTTTGTTTAGCCGAGTCAGAAGCGTGGAGAAGAATTATATCCCCTTTTGAGCTCTTTTTCATCACTTGATCCACAATTTCATCCGTGCCTGGGTTTTCCCAATCCCTCGGATTTACACTCCATTGGACAACATCATAGCCTTTCTCGTCAGCGATCTTCAATACTTCTTTATTGAAATGACCATGAGGAGTCCGTAACAGTGTGACGTCTTCGTACCCCAACTTATTGAATATTTCCTCTGCGTAATTCAGATCTTTCCGTACTTGTTCTGGTTTTTGTTCTAAATAGCTAGTGTATCGATAGCCCATCATACCGATTTCATGTTCCCCTTCATTGATTTTTTTCATCAATTCAGGATGTCGCTCTGCCCATTCGCCACTTACAAAGAAAGTAGCCTTAGCATCATGTTTAGCTAATTGGGCTAACACATCATTCACTTTTTCTGTGCCCCAACTGATATTGAATGTAAGAGCAACAGATGATTGCTTGTCATTCCCTCTGCTTAATGCTTCTGGTCCATTCTCGCTTGAAAAAACAGATAGTGAGCTAAATTGGCCGACCCACAAAAATAAGGCACAAAATAATGCTAAAAGTACAATAACCGCGTATTTTTTTATTTTTTTAAGATGCCATACAAAAAAATGCATACGAACCCTTCTTTCCGAGTGGACTTGCTACATTCTATGTATGAACTGTCCAGGCTATTCGGTTCGGTAAATTTTTCTAATAAAATTATTTGTGTAAGGGAACAATGAAAAGACAATCTTTCAATGAGGTGATGACGTGCTTGGTTTGTTGATAAACGAATTAGAAAGAGAAGAAATAGAGTATCTGATCAAACGAGAAATGGACGAGCTTTTATTTGACTTGGATGATCATCGCATTGACCATATGGTAAAACGGGCCATGCAAGAGCGTTATGAACTTCTTTTTGAGTTGTTCAAACGTATTGCCAATCATAAAGAATGTTTAAAGTACATGCCAAGAAAGAAAAAGCACCAATAAGGGGTTATGTGTTATATTCAGTATAACAACAGGTATAAGTAAGGGAGTGGGGAACTATGACGGAAATCAAAGGGATCCTTTTTGATTTGGACGGAGTGATTACGGATACAGCAGAATACCATTATGAAGCATGGAAAAAACTAGCTGAAGACATCGGTATTTCATTTGACCGCGACTTCAATGAGAAGTTGAAAGGTGTAGGCAGGATGGAATCTTTAGATCTGATCCTGGAGCATGGGGGTAAAGAATTATCAGGAGCGGATAAAGAATATTACGCCTCTAAAAAAAATGATCATTATAGAACAATGATTTCAAATATCACCCCAAACGATTTACTGCCCGGAATATTAAAATTCATGGAAGAAATCAAATTGGCAGGGATTAAAACCGCACTGGCTTCCTCCAGTAAAAACGCTCAGCCAGTCATTGAAAGACTGGAAATCACCCATCTGCTGGATGAGGTGGTGGATGCCACTAAAGTAGAGCGAGGCAAACCCGATCCAGAAATTTTCTTGAAAGCAGCTGAACAACTCAATGTATCAGCAGCTGGCTGTGTCGGGATAGAAGATGCCCAGGCAGGAGTCGAAGCGATTAAGTCAGCAGATATGTTTGCGGTAGGTGTCGGACAATCATTGAAAAAGGCTGATTGGATTGTCCAAGATACGACAGAATTGAATTTGAAAGACCTGCGAGAGAGATTTTAGTAAAAGGATAGGGTCAAGAAAGAAGGGATTTTGTTCCCTTCTTTTTTATATGGTGGTTGCGCTCTGATAATAATTTTCCCATTCTATAGAAAAACTTTAAAAAAGATATTGCGTAAATTGTATTTTATATGCTATATTTATTTCTGTTGTCGGAAAACAAATCACAGCCAACAAAAAACACAACAAAACTTGTAATAATTTGTTGACAATGATTAGCGGCCATGATATATTAATATTCGTCGCAAAAACGACACACAACAATTTGATCTTTGAAAACTGAACGAACCAACCAGTACGTCAAATTAATTTCTTCATTATATGAGGAAATAAAACAACGCACTTTAGCAGTGC
>NZ_FNQR01000017.1 GCF_900107755.1 Thalassobacillus cyri
CCACGGAAAGCGAGTGATTTCACGGACCTCCAACCGCTCACCACCGTAACGGAAACGGTTTATCTCGAAACTGAGTCTTCAATAAAAGGGAGCTTAACTGTAATAGCAACACTAAGTTAGGCATTAAAAATAATTGTTAAAAACATAACACCACTTTATCACCCCTTTCGATTATAAAGTTGAAAGGAGGTGAGGGACATGGCAGTGACAAGTGAAAAAGTGAGTTCCCAGCTGCAGCTAGTACTTGAAAATGGCCAGGATGAGCGAGGAAACTTCATTTTCAAGAACAAGAACTTCAACAATGTAAAAACACTAGCGACTGCAGACCAGCTGTACACGGTCGCCAAAGCATTAGAACCATTGCAGCAACGCGTACTTTATGCAATCGAGCGTAAAGACGACAATAAAATCATGAACATTTAACGAGTAAAAACTTTGTGAAGAAAGGAGGGAGATCATGAAGAAATTAGAATTGAAGTTTCAGAATGAGGAAGATAAGACAGTGACCATCACTCTAGACGAGCCGGTAGAGCCTGCTGATCCAGCACTAATCAATGCTGCGATGGATGCTATCCTTACAGCTAATTGCTTTTATTCCAGTGGCGGGGATTTAGTAGCTAAGAAAGAAGCGCGCATCATCGAACGTAATGTCGTAGATATCCAGTTGTAAAGTCGAAGGGGTTGTCCGGCAGGACAGCCTCTTTCTATTCGAAAGGGAGGAGGAGACAAGTGATGGACAATTGGGTGTCTTTACTGACCGATGTCGGGTTCCCGATCGCGGGCACATTCTATTTGCTGCACCGTGTTGAAGGAAAACTTGATATCATGATCGAAACATTGCACCATTTGCCAGAAAAAATGAATCCTTAAGAAGAAAACCATCCTGTTGACTCGACAGGATGGTTTTTAACTGGTACTTTTATTGCTGTTAACGGGTCATTCCCCATTCTTTGAACGGATAGATGACGAGTTCTGATCTTCCGATAATTTCACTTTCTTCAATAAATCCCAGGCCGTTACGGCTGTCTTTACTGATGGAGCGGTTGTCTCCCATCACGAAATAATGCCCATCCGGAACTTTTACAGGACCATAATTGGTCGTACCTTCGATAGAGGGTTGATCCAGGTAAGCCTGGTTCTGCTTTTCTCCGTTGATATAAAGTTTGTGATCTCTCACTTCAACTACATCATTAGGGAGAGCGATGATCCGTTTCACGTAACTTTTTACCGGACGGTGGATAATGACAATTTCACCATAAGCAGGTTCTTCTACGTAATAGATGATCTTATTGAACATGACACGCTCCCCGCTTTCAAGAGTGGGGTTCATGCTCGCACCTTCGACAATCGAGGTGGCGAAGAAAAAAGTACGTAATAGGAATGCAAGTACAATAGCGATGATGATGGCTTTGAGCCATTCCCACCATTCATTCTTAGCTTCTTCTGACAATCTTGATCTTCCCTTCTTAATTATAGCCGGTTGATGCATTCTCTTCTTGCTATTCAAGAAGAGGTGGATGAGATTGTGCTATGAAGCTCGAGAGTTTTTGGCTTCATCATTCCTTATTTTAACACATTTGTCAGCGTTCATGAGTACTATACCTTTTATTATTGAAACATCGAGTGAATTTCCTGAATTAGGAAAGTATTACGAGCATAAAATTAATTTTACGACCAATTCCACCAAAGTAGAACAACTAATTTTGACGACATTTGTCTAGTTTTGCGATATCGTTTACAAAGAAATTTTTTTCGGGCATAATTTATCTCGGTGAAAAAATTGTTTCTGGAGGTATCATTCTGGTGGAACTAACAGATAAGGATGTTAATTTGAAGGATTTAGAAGGGAAAATCAATCTTTCCCAGAAGAAAATGCTGACGTTGGCCGATCAATACGGGAGAGATAGTCTACATACGATTCAGGAGAGTCAAGCCTTAGATACACTGATCATGGAATATATGAGGCGAAAGAGAAAAATCAGCTGAAGTTGAAGCGGATACGACGTGTCAATCCCCTCCTGCTATGGTACACTATTCCTAAACCAAAGCAGGGATTGGAGGTAACCTGGTGTCCACTTTCAATGAAGCCGATCAACTTCTTGTAAGAATCGAACGTTTGCGAAAAAGAATGACCAGGGTTGCCCTCTTAGAAGGATTTACAAGCCCTGAATCTATTCGGATCAGCCAAGAGCTGGACGAACTTTTAAACACCTATGACAAATATAAACATAAATATAATAAATCATAAAGAAGCTGTCCTCATTTCACACTTAGGGGATAGCTTTTTTTTACTGTAAGAAAGTTTACATTTTGATAAAGGATTAAAGTATAAAGGCTTTCGGCTTTCGCCGTAAGTATTGGGCGCCGCCAATTTTTAATGTTATTTCCTTCCTAGGATTTGATATGATAGGGGAAAGGGAAGGAGTGGTGTAGATGAAGATTGGATTTGTCGGTACCGGAGTTATGGGGAAAGGGATGATTGGTCAGTTGCTGGCCAAGAATTTTGAGGTTTGTATACATACACGCACGAAAGCGAAGGCGGAAGCTTTGCTCGAAGCTGGAGCGCAATGGTGCGAAGATTTGGGGACGCTAACAGAGAGAAGCGACACCGTCATTACCATCGTCGGTTATCCGTCTGATGTCGAAGAAATTTATTTTGGGGAAAATGGGTTGTTAGCCTATGCACGCCCAGGCATGTACCTGATTGATATGACAACCTCGACACCTACCCTGGCAGAGAAAATAGCTGCTGCAGCTGAAGAAAAGCAGGTAAAAGCGTTAGATGCTCCTGTATCCGGTGGGGACGTCGGCGCCAGAGAAAGCAAGCTGTCCATCATGATCGGCGGTAAAAAAGCTGCCTTTGAAGCAGTAAAAACGGTGTTTGAAGCAATGGGAACGAATATCGTTTACCAGGGAGAAGCAGGCGCCGGGCAGCATACGAAAATGTGCAATCAGATTGCGATTGCTTCCAATATGCTTGGAGTGGCGGAAGCAATCGCCTACGCAAAGAAATCCGGGTTGTCGCCTGAAAATGTCTTGAAAAGCATAACGACAGGAGCAGCAGGAAGCTGGTCATTGAGCAATCTTGCGCCCCGTATGATTGCTGGAGATTATGCACCTGGATTTTATATCAAGCATTTTGTGAAGGATTTGCGGATAGCCATTGAAGAAGCAGACCGGATGGGAATGGAACTTCCGGGTCTTAAGCTGTCGGAATCCATTTATGAGCGGCTGATTGAACTCGGCTATGAAGATAACGGAACACAGGCCATCTATAACTATTACCAATAAATAAAAAGCCGCTGCGGAGTAAACTCTGCCAGCGGCTTTTTTGACTTTTTTCTAGTAAACCCTCTATTTTGTCCCGATAAACATAATTATTTCTGGTATCTCTTTCATTTGTCTAGTAAAAAATCTAATTCCCGTACATTAGCTTTGTTTCTTTAAACTACATTTCAACCAGGATCACCTTCCCATATAGGAAGCCAGACGATCCATTCCTTTTTCCAGTGTCTCCATGTCATAAGCATAGGACAAGCGCATATATCCTTCCCCGTAATCGGAAAAGGCATCCCCAGGGACCAATGCCAAGCCAGCTTCCCGTACTAATTCTATACCAAGATCAAAAGAACTTAATTTCGCTTTAACAAGTTTCGGAAAAATGTAGAATGCCCCGCCAGGCTGAACGTAATCAATCCCCATTTCATCCATTCGTTTCATTACATAATTACGGCGCTTCCGATATTCCTCCCGCATGGCAACTGGATCATCAGCTCCGTTTCCGATCGCTTCCAGCGCCCCATATTGGCTGATCGAAGTAGCACAGGACACATTGTATTGGTGGACTTTCAAAATGTGCTTCATCAATAAGGCCGGTCCCAGCAGGTATCCGATCCGCCAGCCGGTCATGGCGTGGGATTTGGAAACCCCGTTGACGACGATGACCTGGTCCCGTATTTCCGGAAAAGAAGCAATTGATACATGCTCCTGTTCATAAACCAGCTCGCTATAAATCTCATCAGCAAGAACAATTATGTCCTTTCCAGCAACCAAAGCGGCGATATCTTTCAGCTCTGCTTCTGTCAACGTAACCCCTGTAGGGTTGGAAGGGTAAGGGAGAATGATGCATTTTGTCCTGTCGGAGAGCGCCTCTTGAATCAGCTCTGCTGTCATTTTGAAGCCATTGTTTGTTGTATCGACATGTACCGGTGTGCCACCGGCTAAGCGGATCAAAGGTTCATAGCCAGGATAGACAGGGCCGGGAAGCAGGACTTCATCTCCGGGGGAAAGCAGTGTCCGTAAAGTGATATCAATTCCCTGACTGGCACCTACGGTGACGATCACTTCATCATTAGGATCGTATTGCAGGTTGTATTTCTGAGCTGCAGAGGCGCTGATGGCTTGTCGCAGTTTTAAAATGCCAGCATTATGGGTATAGGTAGTATAATTTGAGTCGATTGCTTGTTTGGCAGCCTGTTTTACATGCTCTGGGGTAGTAAAATCAGGCTGGCCGATCGATAGGGAGATGACGTCCTCGTAGTCACTGACCATGTTGAAGAATTTACGGATTCCGGATATTTCGATGTTTTTGACGTTGTTATTGACTAAATGTTCCATAAGGAGGCCTCCAATTATTAGAAAAATCAAAATGTTAACAAAATGTTCAAATAATTTAGATGAGTAAGTAGATAACTTTGATATAATGAAAACGTAAACTTCATGAAAGGAGCATACGACATGCGACCAAATTTACCTTCCTTTGACGAACTTGTCAACAAATATAAGGAAGAACTACAAAAAGATCCACGTGCCATGCAGGAAATCGAGAAGAACTTGGAAGAGAAACAGTCCAAGAACAACAACTTGAATGTAAACTGATAATAACATAAAACCAGACAGCTGCCTTTAATCTCAGGCAGCTTCTTTCATTTGAGTAGATACATTTATCAACACCACGAAAATTGTTATAATTTGCATATAAGGTAAAGAAGAAGGTGTTGATATGGAACAAACAGGCCTTGTGTTAGAAGGTGGCGGAATGAGGGGAACTTATACTGCCGGAGTACTGGATTATTTTCTTGACATGGATCTTCATTTTCCATACGTTGCAGGGGCTTCTGCCGGCGCGTCTAACGGCAGCTCCTATGTAGCCAGGCAGCGTGGCAGAAACTATCAGGTGCTTGTTGGTTATGGCGACCATCCTGAATATATTTCTTATAAACGAGCCTTTCGGCAAAAGGAATTATTCGGCATGGACTTCATTTTTGATAAATTACCGAACGAACTGGTGCCATTCGATTATGATGCCTTCGAGGCTCGAGATACCCACTTTTCTGTCGCCACAACGGATATGATGACCGGCGAGGCACATCACTATGATGATTTTCCAGACCGCAGCAGTTTACTGACAATCATGCGCGCTTCCTGCTCGCTTCCTTTGATATCTCCCATGATCTCTTATGATGGGAAAAACCTCATGGATGGCGGAATCGCCGATCCGGTTCCAATCGAACAATCGATCCGGCATGGCAACGGGAAACATGTCGTCATATTGACGAGAAACCAGGGATATATCAAAAAACGTATGCGGCTAGGGTGGTATTTACAGCGGAAATTCAAGCAGTATCCAAAGTTTGTGGAAAGCTTGCTGACCCGCCATGATAAATATAATCACTTGACTAAACGCCTCCACGAGTTGGAAAAAGAGGGGAAGGTCTTCATTATACGGCCAGAAGAGCAGCTTGCTATCGGCAGGATCGAGCGCAATAAACAGAAATTGCATCATGTCTACATGCAAGGTTATGAGGAAATGAAGAATCAGGAAAAAGCAATAGAAGACTTTTTGAAGTCGTAAAAAATCCACCCGGCGTAAATACGGGTGGATTTTTAAAAGTTAATAGCGAGTTAAATTCTCTTGAACAAAATGTTATTTTCCAAATGAATGTGCTGGAACGTGTCTGCTTCGAGTTCTGCCAATCGTTTATAAGTAATTTGATACGAATTGCAGGCGCCCTCAGGAAGTTCGAAACCGTTCGTTAAATTATGGATCTCCTTAAGTAGATCGCCGGCCTGATCATGTTCCTCCTCAAGCCCCCCGTTAGCCTCATGGATCCGTTGACACAATTCTTCACTAGGCTCACGATCATATTGTTTTACGAGAGGGAAGACTTCCATTTCTTCTTTGATCAGATGGGATTCCAACTCGACTTTCAATTCATTATATAGGCGGTGAAGCTCTTTTAAATGTGGGTGATTAGCGCCATGGACCCGGTAAATCTTCGTTACGAATTGTCCCAATGCAGGCAGTTCGTCATTCAGGAAAGCATGATGGGTATAAACGATATGGTCGACAAGTTCTGTGTTGGAAACGGAATCCCAGGAAGGACTTTCATTTCCTTTTGTCTTCCAATCTGTGTATTCTTCATTCAACTGATGCAAAATCATGCTTTCATCGATTTTCTTCTCATCAAATAATTCGCCTAGTGGCCTATCTCCGCCACAGCAAAAATCAATTCGGTTCTTTTTAAACAAGTCGCTCGCTTTCGGGTATATATTCACAATATCTGCAGGTGTATGTTCTCTGGTAAAAGGGCTCATTTCATCAACCTCCTTGTTTGGTTACCTTTATCATACAAGGTTTCCACTATAGAGATAATGATATAAATCACACCCTGCCTGTGATTTTTACACGTTTATGACTTTTCGCAATAACAACAACTGCAGCAAGGATCGCCATCATTCCTGCCATCTGCCATAGATTGAACGACTCTTGGAAAATACTTATTCCAATAATTATTGCAACAACTGGTTCGATCGTGCTCAATATCGATGCCTTCGAAGCTTCCATTTCATATAAACCTAGTGTATAAGCGATATAGGCAACAGCTGTCGGCAATAGGCCGAGCCCGATACCAAGCAGCAGGGGTCCCGGGCTCAACAGCTGGTCGAGTTTTTGCTGGTAAGGAAAAAATGGAAGTAAGGCTGCTGTTGCAGTAAGGAACGTATAAAAGGTGATTGTCAGACTGTCATATTTAAGAAAAGCGAACTTGCTGAAAATGCTGTAAAGCGCATAACCAAAACCAGAGCCGATTCCTAACAAAATCCCGATGGTAGACAGACTGGCATCAGGTGTCGGGAATGCCCCTACGGCAAACGCGGCGCCCACCAGTGTAAGTCCGAGCGCAAGCCCTTTTTTTCCATTGAATGGTTCATGGAATAAAATAATCGATAGAATCATGACAAAAGCAGGCCCGGTGTAAAGTAAGGCTGTCGCAATCGGAATATTCGTTTCTGACATGCTGGCAAATAGACAATAATTAAAAAACACGATGCTGCCGATTCCTGTACCAATAAAATATCGCATATCTTTCCAGCTTTTCAGTTTGAGGTTCTTCCTATGCCGTAACACCATGTATCCGAGCAGAAATACGGTTGCAAAAAATACCCGGACGGTCACGATTTCCATCGGAGTGAAGCCCGCCTGTTCCAGCATTTTTACATATATTCCGATGGTTCCCCAAAGTGCAGCTCCTGTCAAAACTAATAAGATCGCTTTTTTCAATGGCAACTCCCCCTGATGAATCGAATTATATCAGAATAAAAAGGGGGGAGGCTATGACTTCTTGCAGATTGTACAGGTTTAAATTTGCCTTGCATGGGAAAGACTTGGGAATAAAATCGGAGAGGACGTGGTGGAATGAAAGAGTGGGTAGATTGGAACGTTATCAGCAAATGGCTGGAGTTTGATATTGGCACCTTTGCAATCCTTGGCATTGATCCTTCTTATGTACATTTCCTGCTGTCATTTTTATTATTGGCTGCCGGGGTGTGGCTGTTTGAGCCAGTCATGTTATGGCTGATCAACGCGAATTGGAAACGGCTTTTGACTTTTCTTGTCATCAGTCTTGCAGTAACCAACCTATTGATCAGCATCCAGCTGTATCAGGTAGTGAAGATGAACGGAAGCATAGCCGAAGAGGCGCTGGCTTTCCAATTGCTTGCAGTAATTTGTTTTGGGGCCTGTTACACGTTGTATGCGTTGGTAAGACAAATTTTCCGTTATTTCAGCAAAAATTCCAGACCAGCCGTGAAGCGGTGGTAAACTTTTAACCTGTTGCCAGAGGGCAGCAGGTTTTTTTATTTTTCCTGTGCTTCCTAACAAATTGAAGATACTGCAAAGCGTGCGAGTTCACTTTGCTGAACTGTGACGTATGTCATAGAGCGTGCGGTTCCTTCTTTGCTAGTATCAAGGTGAAAAGTGGGTTTTCTGCCATTGTTTTTACTGATCGTAAGTGATTGGACTTCATCCCCAATGTAAGTCTTGCTCTTGGGAACATTCGCCTGTTCACCCAAATTTGCAAACGCTTACTTTAAGAAAGATCGGTGGCGGGGAATCTATTTTTAAGGAAAGGGGGGTGATATTACATGCATATTGTTGTTTGTGTAAAACAGGTGCCTGATACGAAAGTAATTAAAATCAATCCCAAAACGAATACATTAGATCGAAGAGGAGTGCCATCGATCATCAACCCGTATGATGCTCATGCGGTTCAGGAAGCTGTACATCTGAAACGACAGCATGGAGGAAAGGTTTCTGTATTGTCTATGGGGCCTCCGCAAGCAACTGCGGTCATTAAAAAAAGTATTGAAATTGGAGCAGACGAAGGATATTTGATATCTGACAGGGCATTTGCAGGGGCTGATACACTAGCTACAAGTTACGCCCTTACCAAAGCGCTGGAAAAAATCAGCAAAACCTCCCCGATAGATATGGTTTTTTGTGGAAAACATGCCATTGACGGGGATACAGGTCAGGTAGGTCCCGGGATAGCAAAACGCCTGGACATACCACCAATCACGAACATATCTGCCATCACCAAAGTCACCAAAGACTATGTGGAACTCCAACGTAAACTTCAAGACGGTTATGCCCACATCCGCAGCACACTGCCGTGTTTAATTACCATTGAAAAAGAAATCAACGAAATTGAATATGCACCATTTCCGAACATGTTGAAAGCAGTCAATTATCAGCCGGTAGTTTGGAGTATCGATCATTTAGAGGATGTCGATCGAAAACAGCTTGGTTTGAAAGGCTCACCGACGGTTGTCGGAAAAATGTTTGCGCCTCCGAAACAAGAAGGCGGCCACCGCTTGGAAGGGACGCCTGAGGAACAAGTGGTACAACTGGTGGAAGTTTTGAAAGAAAAGCAGTATTTGTTCCATTTTAATAAAGGTTAACTTTGTTTAAGGATTAAAGTATAAGATAATACGAAGGCTTTTGCCATAAGTACTTGGCGATAAGCCAAGTTTCTCTAACATGGGAAGGAGGAGGTGCAGGAATGAGCGAAGAACATCGGGGAATATGGGTATTCGCTGAAGTGATCGATGGCGCAATCGCCGGGGTATCACTCGAATTACTGGGAGCTGGCAGAGAGTTGGCGGATAAGCTTGATGTGCCGTTGGCAGGCGTATTATTAGGGGAGAACATCACCCATTTATCCGAACAGTTGATTCCTTATGGGGCTGACGAAGTCTACATCATAGATGACCCTGTTTTAAAAGATTATCGGACCGAGCCTTTTTTAGCCGGTATGGGGAAACTGGCACGGATGTATGTGCCGGAAATCATTTTATATGGAGCTACTCCGAATGGAAAAGATATCGCCTCAGCTATTGCTACTGACTTGAAGACAGGGCTGACTGCCGATTGCACCATGTTGGGTGTGGATATTGAAAATCGTTTGCTGGAGGCAAGCAGACCGGCATTCGGGGGAAATATCATGGCTACCATCCTTTGTAAAAAGCATCGCCCCCAAATGGCGACAGTCCGTCCGAAAGTAATGAAGGCATTACAACCGGATCCTGCTCGAAAAGGCATGGTGCTCAAAGAAAAACTGGAAATGAAGGAAGCAGAAATTCGCACCAAAGTTTTGGAAATCATAAAAGGCCCAGGCAAATCAGTAGACCTTGAAGGCGCAGATGTCATCGTATGTGGCGGGAAAGGGATGGGTGACGAACAAGCGTTTCAACTGATCCATCAATTAGCGGATACGATCGGTGCCTCTGTTGGAGGTACACGGGATGCAGTTGAAGCTAGATGGATCTCTCATGACCATCAGGTCGGTCAGACTGGAGAAACAGTGACACCGAAAATTTATTTTGCCATCGGCGTGTCTGGTGCCATCCAGCATACAGTTGGCATGAAGAATTCGGAATTGATCATTGCCATCAATAAAGATCCAGATGCACCTATTTTCGATGTTGCAACCTATGGAATTGTTGGTGATGCCAGGGAGACTGTACCTGTGATGATCAAAGCCTTCGAGGAACTGCTGAGAGAAAATGAGGTGATTTCCCATGCCTGAAAAATTTGACGTCATTGTTGTCGGAGCAGGACCGGCAGGGACCAGCTGTGCCTATCAATGTGCTAAAAACGGGCTGAAGGTACTTCAGATTGAACGTGGTGAATATCCAGGAGCTAAAAATGTTATGGGCGGCGTTCTGTATAAACAACAATTAGAAGAAATCATTCCAGAGTTTTGGAAGGAGGCACCGATCGAACGTCCGATTGTCGAACAAAGAATGTGGCTGCTGGATGAAGAATCGGCGATGACACTCGGTTTTAAAGGGCGAGCGTGGGCAAACGAAGCCAGCTATAATAATTTTACAATCTTACGAGCGAAGTTCGATCAATGGTTTGCCAGGAAAGCTCAAGAACTAGGAGTCACGTTAATCAATGAAACGGTAGTAGAAGAATGTCTCGTCGAGAATGGAAAAGTGATCGGTGTTCGGACGGATCGCCCTGAAGGAGAGGTACTGGCTGATGTCGTCGTGTTAGCTGATGGTGTCAATTCTTTGCTCGCAAAACAACTGGGATTCCATCAGGACATCGAGCCTGCTCAAGTAGCCCTTACGGTGATGGAAGTACTGAAACTGCCTGCAGAAACGATCAATGAAAGGTTCAACATTGAAGATGGCCAGGGCTGTACGATTGAAATGTTCGGAGATTCTACCAAAGGTCACTTAGGGACTGCTTTTCTATATACGAATAAAGAAAGCTTGAATATCGGTGTAGGAGCAACATTATCCAGTATAGTGAAGGAAAAGATAAAACCATATGAATTGCTGGAATATGTTAAAAACCACCCGATTGTAAAACCGTTGATCCAGGGAGCTGAGGAAGCAGAGTATCTTGCTCATCTGATACCTGAAGGGGGTTACCACGCTATCCCTAAACTGGTGGGTGATGGAGTTATTGTTGCCGGAGATGCTGCCCAGCTTGTCAATGGAATCCACCGGGAAGGGTCCAACATGGCCATGAAATCCGGATCTTATGCAGCAGAAGCAATTTTACTGGCTAAACAAAAGGGGCGGTTTACAGAGGAAGTACTGGCTATCTATCGTGAAAAAGTATACGAAAGCTTCATTGGACAGGATTTGAAAAAATATAAGGATGCGACGGAAACATTGGAAAACCACCCGCAGTACCTGAAGGAATATATCCCGATGATGAACCGGGCAGCCCGTGCATTTTTTACAGTGGATGGCACCAGTAAACGTGAAAAACAGAAGGGAATCTTCAACATGTTCATGGAACGTGGTAAAATCCGCACCGTGCAGGACATGTACCGGGCATGGAAGGTGATGAAATAATGACGAAAGCTACGATTGAAGAAAAACAGTATCTCGTCAGGTTTAAAGCAGATAAAGAATCCCACTTGAAAATAACCGATCAGTCCATCTGCCTGGAAAACTGTCCGGATAAGCCTTGTACGTATTTTTGTCCGGGAGAAGTATACAAATTCGAAGGCAACCGGATCCAAGTCGGCTACGAAGGATGCCATGAATGCGGCAGCTGTCGCATTGGCTGCCCACAAAATAATATCGAATGGAAATACCCGAAAGGAGGCCATGGAGTCATCTTCCAGTTGGCATAATTCCTGTGTTATCCCACAGTGCTGTAAAAAGGGTCATTAGGTGGGATAACACTTTATTTAACGTTTTTGTTATCAGAAAATTTAGAAAAAAGAGGAAAATTAAAATATCCTGAAAGGCGGGAGCGGGATGATGAATTTTGTGGAGTACTATCCACGTCAACCAATCATTATCGGAAAAAAAGACTTACAGGTATTGCGCACGCTGACAAGGAATCGAACAATGGATGATCACTGGCTCGTAGTTATGAAAGTCGTAGATTTAGAAGGGGGGCACTGGGTTTGGAAGGTATCGCTACTGACTTCTAATCCGGAAGGTATCTACGATTTTAATGCGAAAGCCTTGTTCGAAAAAAAATGTTCTACATTTCATGAAGGACTGGACATGATCAAGGATTGGGAAGTCAAGCTGTTAGAAGATCGCTGGTTTGAAGAGAAACGCGTCACCTAAACACGTCTGTCATCTAAGACGTGTTTTTTCTTATATTGAAACATACTTCCAAGTAACCGATAATAGGATGGGAGAGAAAAGGGGGGAGTAATAAATGATGGAAATGGGTGGCTTTCTGTTTTTCGGAGTGTTCTTCGTACTCCTGTTATTCGTGTTGAATATTGTAACCAGCATTTGGGCCTATCGTGATTCTCAGAGAAAAGGGAAGAGCCAGGAGTATGCTCTTATCATCCTGATTGGTACTTTATTTTTTCCAATCATCGGACTGATCATTTATTTGATCATCCGGAATGATGGATGATTTTTTCTAATTGTCTAGTAACCGTGCAGCCTGTCTAGAAAATCTTAAGGAATGTCCAGTAAAATTCAAGTATCGTCTTGTGAATTTCAAAAAATGTCTAGTAAATGCAATGAATTGTCTAGTAAGCTATACCTCATTTCTAGTAAACAGGCATCCTGTCCAGAAAACCATATGATACATAATCAAAAGGCTGTGCCCTATAGGGCACAGCCTTTGCTGAATTTACTTTGTGATTGTTTATTTTTCGACTACTTTGAACAGGTTGTCGTGCCACTGGTAGGCGTGTTTCGAAAGGTCTTCCGGCGATTCATGCCTTGGGGAAGCATTCTTGACAATCTCCTGCTGGTGAACAGGTAGCTTTTCATAGGCATCCCTAAGTTCACTTGTATATTGCATATGCCGTTTCAGTTGATAGAGAAAATCGTTTAGTTCATCCATTTTTAATCTACCTCCTCTACCAACTATCTTCCTCTTAATAGAAAAATTAAAACCTGCAACCAGGCAGAAACTGGTTGCTGGAACGACTCAACGGTTTCTTAATTTAGCCAGCAGCCGGAGCATTTCGATGTACAGCCAGACAAGGGTGACAACTAATCCGAAAGCTCCATACCACTCCATGTGCTTCGGCACGCCGCGGTTGGAGGCCCGTTCAATAAAATCGAAATCAAGGACGAGGTTCAATGCAGCGACTGCCACGATGAATAAACTGATTCCGATCCCTAGCAGGCTTGATTCATGCAGCAGCGGAACCTGGATCGATGTAAAGCTTCTAAGGATAATATCCAGCAAATAGACGAGGAAAATGCCGAGCGTGGCAGCAAAAACGCCTAAGCGGAAATTCTTCGTAACTTTGATGATCCGCAGCTTATAAGCGATCAGCAAAGCGAATAAGGTCATCATTGTAAGCATTGCTGCTTGGATCACGATACCTTCATAAAGATTTGCGTATTGCGCTGAAATAGCTCCGATAAATAATCCTTCCAGTGCAGCATAGATCGGTGCCGTAACTGGAGCAGCTTTCGGGATGAACGCGGTGATCAATGCAAAAATCAACGAGCCGATAATACCGATCCAGATATAAGTCGTTACCGGTTGATTGTTGTAATAGAGGTTCCATGTATAATAAGCAGTCGCCATCAAGATAAAGAGAAGGATAAATACTTTATTCACGGTTCCTGCTAGTGTCATCATCCGTTTACCTGATTTGACCCGCTGCCTGCCAAATATATTGTCATTCAACGTCGGGTTTGCTGTCCTCATGTTCCACGCTCCTTTTTCCTGATAAGCTAGTCTATGCTTCCTGGTTTCCATTGTATGCATTCGCCGCCCCTATGTAAAAGGAAAAAGCCCCTGAAAACAGGGGCCATGTTTCTCCTATTATACGGTGCCGAGCTCTTTGTTACGAACAACTAAGACAGCGTGGATCGCACCTGGAATCCAGAAAATCGCTGTAAGAATCAAATTCAATAATGCTGTCATTGGTCTGCCTGCCATGAATACTGCTAAAGGCGGCAGCAATACTGCTAGAATGTATTTTAACATAATCGAATGCCTCCTTTAGTGTTGTACATACCACAAGAAAGCAGGTGTTAATCTACTAATCATTAAAAATAGGTAAAATAGCTCAGCAAAACAGGCAGCCAATGTTATGGCTGCCTGTACAATTACACTACCTGATAGTTATGTTTCTGCGATAACGATTGTATCGATGGTAATTTAGCAATGTCCATATTACCACCGCTTACCACCACACCGCATTGTTTAGTGTTGATTTTTTTATGATAGGAAAGGAGAGCAGCGAGTGCTGCAGCACCGGCACCTTCTACCATCGTCTTTTCCCGTTCCAGCATATGGACCATGGTTGCCGCTAATTGTTGGTCAGAGACGGTCACGATGTGGTCGACATATTTGCGGATGATCGGATAGGTCAGCTCACCAGGGCGTTTGACGGCGATTCCATCAGCAATGGTGGATACAGAAGCAAGGGAAGTCGCCCCTTTAGAATGAAATTGATTGTAGGTCGCACTTGCTCTTTCTGCCTGGACGCCGATCACCTTGATGGTCGGATTGATATTTTTTGCTGCAAAAGCGATCCCGCTGATCAGACCGCCGCCTCCTACAGGGACGATCAGTGTATCAAGGGAAGGCTGCTCCTGCAGCATCTCGATGGCGATGGTTCCTTGTCCTGCCATGACATCGGGATCATCGAAAGGGTGGATGAAAACAGCTTGTGATCGTTTTTGTTCCTGGATGGCCGCTTCGTAAGCTTCCTGGAACGATTCTCCAGTCAACACGATTTTTGCCCCGTAGCCTTCTGTTGCTTTCGTTTTTGCTTTTGGCGTATTGGCTGGCATAAAGATTTTAGCCTCAATGCCGCGTTTAGCGGCTGCCAGGGCAACCCCCTGGGCATGATTGCCGGCGGAAGCAGCAATCACCCCTCGCTTCATTTCATGTTGCGTCAATTGTGAGATTTTATAGCTGGCGCCTCTGATTTTGAAAGCGCCTGTCTTTTGCTGGTTCTCCATCTTCATAAACACTTTTTTTCCTGTTTGTTCATTTAATGTCGCTGAAGTGGTGAGCGGGGTACGATGCACAACAGAGGATAGCTGTTCCATTGCATCCGCCACCTTGGTTAATAATAACGAATTCCCAATGTCTTCACACTCCTTAAAAATTTGTTATTTAATAAAATCAATTGTTGCTTCTCGGTCCATTACCGAGAATTGCGGGTCAGGGAAACGACTCGCTTTCCCGGGTAAGACGGCAAGCCTCCTCGGGCTCAGCCCTGTGGGTCTCGCCAACCTTACTTTTCCCGCAGGAGTCTCATCGTTTCCCTTACCATCCTTCCAGTTATTCGTTAAAAAATTTTATTTATCCAGTAAGATGCTGGCGTTCTTCATAGGCGGTAATTTTGTCTTCATGTGTCAATGTGACGGCGATTTCATCCCAGCCATTCAACAGCATCTGCTTGTGATAATCAGAGATATCGAAGCTGAAATTGAATTCTTCCTCCTCAACGACCAGCTGCTTTTCTAAATCGATGGTCAATTCAAGCTTTTGTTGTTCGGCTTTTTTGATGATCGCCTGTGTTTCATCTTCACTTAATTGTACTGGAAGAATTCCATTTTTGACGCAGTTGTTATAAAAGATATCAGCGAAACTAGGAGCAATCACGACTCTGAAACCATAATCCAGGATTGCCCACGGCGCATGTTCGCGTGAAGAGCCACAGCCAAAGTTGTCGCCGGCCACCAGAATCGAAGCATCTGTGTATTTTTTATCATTCATCGAAAAGCTGTCGCGTTTTTCTCCTTCTTCATCGAAACGCCAATGATAGAAAAGGAACTGGCCGAAGCCTTGCCGTTCGATCCGTTTCAAAAATTGTTTGGGGATGATCTGATCGGTATCGACATTGGCCCGGTTCATCGGATAGACAAGACCGGAATGTACGCGTATCGGTTCCATGGAAATAACCTCCTATCCATTCAGTGCTGTTTTGGTATATTGGCGGACATCCACAAAATGTCCTTCGAGAGCAGCGGCTGCTGCCATTTCCGGGCTGACCAGGTGGGTACGGGCACCGTTTCCTTGCCGGCCTTCGAAGTTCCGGTTGGAAGTCGAGGCGCAGCGTTCTCCCGGCGGAATAATATCATCATTCATCGCCAGACACATGCTGCATCCTGCATCCCGCCATTCAAACCCTGCGGTTTTAAAAATGACATCCAGGCCTTCAGCTTCTGCCTGTTCTTTAACCGTTTTGGAGCCTGGGACGACGAGAGCGGTCACTTTTTCATGCACTTGCTTACCACGAACGATGTCAGCTGCCTTTTTCAAATCGCTCAAACGTGAGTTGGTACAGGAACCGATGAATACATGTTCGATTTCAACGGAATCAATCGACTGATTGGCTTCAAGTCCCATATAATCCAGGGCCCGTTGTACTTCGTCCTGTTCATAATCTTTTTCCTGACTGGCAGGATCAGGGACATTAGCGCTGACAGGGACACACATGGCAGGGTTGGTGCCCCATGTGACCTGCGGCTCGACTTTATCCGCATCGATTTCCACCGTTGCATCGTAGCTGGCCCCTTCATCGGTGGCAAGGGCACGCCATTCTGCTGCAGCCTGTTCAAAAGCTTCTCCATCCGGTACATGGCGTTTGCCGCGGAGATATTCAATGGTCGTATCATCCGGTGAAATTAAACCGGCACGTGCACCGGCTTCAATTGACATGTTGCAAACAGTCATCCGCTGCTCCATAGATAGATCACGGATAGCTTCACCCGTATATTCGATGACGTATCCGGTACCGAAGCGAACACCGTATTTTGCGATGATTGCTAAAATCAAATCCTTCGCCGTGACGCCGGTGCCAAGTTTGCCATTTACTTTCACTTGCAACGTTTTCGGACGTGCCTGCCCAAGTGTCTGAGTAGAGAGGACATGTTCGACTTCACTTGTTCCGATACCAAACGCAAGGGCACCGAAAGCGCCATGCGTAGAAGTATGGCTGTCCCCGCAGACAATTGTTTTACCAGGCTGCGTCAAACCAAGTTCGGGTCCGATGACGTGGACGATCCCTTGGTCGGGATGGTCGATATCAGCGAGCGGCACACCGAACTCTTCACAGTTTTCTTTTAATGTGTGCATTTGTTTTTTCGAGACTTCATCCTTGATGATATGACGCTGCTTCGTCGGAACGTTATGATCCATGGTCGCAAAAGTCAATTCAGGGCGGCGTACTTTCCGCCCCTTCATTCTTAGTCCTTCAAAAGCCTGGGGAGAAGTGACTTCATGGATCAAATGCAGGTCGATATATAGAAGATCAGGTTTGCCGGGCTCCTGATGGACGATATGATTGTTCCAAATTTTTTCAATAATCGTTTTCGGCTGGGTCATGTTTTCACTCCTCACATTGTGTAATCAGGCGTAGGCACTCATGATACAGCTGCACGCATCATTTTGTGACATATATTCCACGACCTTATGGGTCATGTTGGTCGTATTGGTTTCAATGCCATTGGTTATCTTCAAGTCTTTGGTATGATAGCCAAGGTCAACTACCTCTTCGACCGCTTTTTCAATGCAGGACGCTTCTTCATCCATTCCGAATGAATGACGTAGCATCAAAGCGGTGGATAGAATCATTGCCAGTGGGTTGGCGATATTCTGTCCGGCGATGTCCGGGGCAGAACCGTGAACCGGTTCATATAGTCCCACGCCATCGCTGCGAAGACTGGCAGATGGCAGCATGCCAAGGGATCCAGTCAACACAGAAGCTTCATCACTCAAAATGTCACCGAACATATTCTCTGTCACGATAACGTCAAACTGGGCTGGATTCTGAATCAGTTTCATAGCTGCAGCGTCGACCAGCATATGCTCGACAGTGACATCCGGGTAATCTGTTTTTTTCTCTTCTACAACTTCGCGCCACAACTTACTGGACTCCAGTACATTCGCTTTATCGACGGAAGTTAAATGGTTCCGGCGCAGGCGGGCACTTTGAAACGCTTTGTCAACGATTCGTTCGATTTCATGTCGTTCATAGTAAAGGGTATCGACAACAGACTGCCCATTTTCCTGGCGTTCACTTGGTGTTCCAAAATAAAGGCCTCCGGTCAGTTCGCGCACGATCAACAGGTCACTGTCTTCTACTAATTCTTCCTTAAGTGGGGAGGAGCCGAGCAGCTTCTTGAACCCCTTGACCGGTCGAAGGTTGGCAAATAAGCCAAGCTCTTTTCGGATACCCAGCAGTCCTTTTTCGGGACGGAGGTGGGAAGGGAGGTCATCCCATTTCGGACCTCCGACTGCCCCTAAAAGTACCGCATCTGCCTGTTTACAGGCCGTAACGGTTTCTTCCGGAAGGGGAGTACCATGCTCATCAACTGCTGTACCGCCGATGGCATGCGTTTCAAATGTGAACGTATGACCGAACTTTTCTGCAATTTCTTCTAAAACCGCACGAGCTGAACCGATGATCTCCTGGCCGATTCCATCACCAGGAAGTAGTACGATATGCTTTTTCATAAAATTTCCTCCCTCAGTAATAGTAGTGATCCTTATACGTGCGCTTGTGATTGTTCTTCGACATGCTGGGTAACGAAAACACGGTTGACTGCATTTAAAAATGCGTTAGCGGAAGCTTCTAAGACATCCTGGGCAGTACCACGTCCGCCGGTTTCCTTACCATTAACCGTCATTTTTACATGAACTTCTGCAAGTGCATCGCGTCCTTTACCAATGGAACTCAATTGGTAATCTTCCAAGTGTATTTCTTCGTGAACCAGACTTTCGAGTGTATTGTAGATTGCTTCCACACTACCTTGGCCAGTGCCGGCATGCTCCAGTCTCTTTCCTTCCGGTGTCGTCAATGCCACAGTAGCTGTCGGCAGATTGGCAGATCCGTATTGTACCTGGAAGGCTTCCAACTGATATTTCTTGATGGTGATACTGTCTACTTGTGTTTCCATGAGAATGGTGAACAGGTCATCATCCGTAACTTCTTTCTTCTTCGCTGTCAATTGCTTAAAAGCCATGAATGCTTCTTTCATTTTGGCATCGTTGAATTTATAACCCAGTTCATGAACTTTTTCTTTGAACGCATGGCTCCCGGAATGCTTGCCTAGTACCATGCTGTTTGATTTTACCCCGACCATTTCCGGTGTGATGATTTCATAAGTGGAAGCTTCCTTCAAAACACCATCCTGATGGATACCGGACTCATGGGCGAAAGCATTACGGCCGACGACTGCTTTATTTCCTGGAATCATCATCCCGGTAAGCTTACTGACCATGTCACTCGTCCGTTTGATTTCTTTCAGGTTTAAACCATTTGTATACGGATAGACGTCCTGGCGAATTTTCATGGCGACTGCAATTTCTTCAAGGGAGGCATTGCCGGCCCGTTCGCCGATGCCGTTGATCGTACCTTCCACCTGGGTCGCTCCATTTTCGATGGCTGCGATGGAGTTGGCGACTGCCATGCCAAGATCATCATGGCAATGGGCGGAAAGGGTTACCTTGTCGATATTCGGTACATTTTCTTTCAAATGACGAAATAGCTTTCCGTATTCATCTGGAGTCGTATAGCCAACCGTATCTGGGATATTGATGACCGTAGCCCCGGCATCAATCACGGCCTCTACGATTTTGACAAGAAAATCGATGTCCGTACGGGTAGCATCTTCAGCCGACCATTCGATATGGTGGAATTTCTGTTTGGCGTAAGCGACTGTCTCGACCGCTGTCTGTAATACTTCTTCCGGTGTTTTCTTCAATTTATAGGTCATGTGAATGGGGGAGGTGGCAAGGAAGATATGGAGACGAGGCTCCACACCATCCTTTAAAGCTTCCCATGCTGTATCGATATCACTTTTTACTGCGCGGGCCAATCCTGCGACAGAAACATGCTTGATCGTACGAGCGATTTGTCGTACCGCTTCAAATTCACCTTCGGAAGAGGCAGGGAAGCCTGCTTCCATGATATCTACGCCAAAACGTTCCAGTTGTTTGGCAATCTCGATTTTTTCAAGTTTATTCAGGTTGACTCCGGCTGATTGTTCACCATCACGAAGGGTGGTATCAAACACCTTCACATGGGTCATGAGCTTACACCTCCTGTTTTTGTTTCTTCTGCTGCTTGACGAACGGCATCAATTCGCGTAATTCACGTCCCACTTTTTCAATTTGATGGTTGTTTTCCAGGTTATTAGTGGCATTGAATTCTGGACGGTTGACCTGGTTTTCCATGATCCAGCCTTTCGCGAATTTACCTGTCTGGATATCGCTTAGCACTTCTTGCATGCGGGCTTTTGTTTCTTCATTGATGACACGCGGTCCGGATACGAAGTCGCCCCATTGTGCTGTGTCGGAAATGGAGTAACGCATGCCTTCAAGTCCGCCTTCATACATCAAATCGACGATCAGTTTCAGTTCGTGCATACATTCGAAGTAAGCGACTTCAGGCTGATAGCCTGCTTCTGTAAGAGTTTCAAAACCGGATTTGACAAGGTTGGAAAGGCCACCGCAAAGGACTGCTTGCTCTCCGAACAGATCTGTTTCCGTTTCTTCCTGGAAGGTTGTTTCCAGTACTCCAGCACGGCCAGCGCCGATGCCTTTCGCGTAGGCAAGTGCCAATTCTTTTGCCTCGCCGGTATAATCCTGTTCAACACCGATTAATGCCGGTACGCCTGCGCCTTCTTCAAAAGTCCGGCGTACCAGGTGTCCTGGTCCTTTTGGAGCGACAAGGAATACATCGACGTCAGCAGGAGGGACGACCTGGTTGAAATGGACATTGAAACCGTGAGCAAAAACAAGTGCGTTTCCTGCCTGCAAATTAGGTTTGATTTGTTCTTCGAAAACTTTCGGCTGGTGTTCGTCTGGCAGTAGCACCATGACAACATCTGCTTCTTCGACTGCTTCCGGTACGGTTTTTACTTCCTGGCCGTCTTGTTCCGCTTTGTCCCAGGACTTACCTTTTCTTAACCCTACCACTACCTGATGTCCGCTTTCTTTCAGGTTTTGTGCATGTGCGTGACCTTGAGAGCCGTAGCCTACAACTGCTACTTTCTTGTTCATCAATACCTCTTCGTTAATGTCGTTGTGATAAAGTACCTTTGCCATGATTAATCATCCTTCCAAATTTGTTTTCATTCATTTATTTATCTTGCTATTGATGGAGATGGAATTCACTCCCTTTCCTGTGGAAAGCGGGTCGTTTCCCTCACCTGATTCTACTTACACGGTAATGGAACCTGGTAAGACATAACCTTGCGTTACTTCAATATTGAGTAGTTTTTCATTTCTGCTACTTGTGGCTGCTGGCCACGAAGGAAGGCTGTAAGCCCAGTCCGTGCCAGTTCTTTTATGCCGTAAGGGCGAAGCAGATCAATCAATGCTTCGATTTTTTCGTGTTTACCTGTAACCTGGACTGTCAGGCTGTCTTTGCTGATATCAATGATTGAAGCCCGGAAAGGCTCGATGATACCCTGGATTTCATTTCTTATCTGTGCGTTGCTAACCACCCTTATGAGAGCTAATTCACTGGCCACAATCGCTTTATCGGTAATGTCTGAAACCTTGAGGACATCAATCTGTTTGTTCAGTTGCTTAGTCAGCTGTTCCAGTTTCCGTTCGTCCTCGACGTCGACGACGAACGTCATTTTTGAAATGCCTTCCGCTTCCGTACGACCGACAGAGATACTTTCGATATTGAACTGACGTTTAGCCAGCAAGCCGGTCACACGGTTCAATACGCCGCTTCGGTTTTGTACGGTGGCTGTTACGATTCTTCTCATGGTTTCACCCCGATCATTTCGTGGATTCCTTTGCCTGGAGCGATCATCGGATAGACGTTTTCCTGCTGCAGCACCCGGCAGTCAACGACGACTGGTTCATCACTAGCCAGTGCATCAGGTAATCTAGCTTTCAGGTCTTGTTGCGATTCGATTTTTATGCCCTGCACATTGTAGCTTTCTGCAAGTTTTACGAAGTCAGGCTGTGTCGCCATCAAGGATTCGGAATAGCGTTTTTCATAAAAGCTTTCCTGCCACTGGCGCACCATTCCTAGCGCCTGGTTGTTGACGATGATCACTTTTACTGGAAGCTTCATTTCCTGAAGAAGCGAAAGCTCCTGCAGCGTCATTTGGAAGCCGCCATCGCCGACGACAGCTACGACTTTATCGTCCGGAGCAGCTAGCTGAGCCCCTATTGCTGCTGGAAAGCCGAACCCCATGGTTCCAAGTCCTCCTGATGTGACCCAGCGGTTCGGTTTTTCCAGCTTGTAGTACTGAGCTGCCCACATTTGGTGCTGGCCGACATCCGTTGTAACAATTGCGTCTCCTTGCGTATAACTGTGGATCTTTTCCATCAGCCATTGCGGTACCATATCGCTATCTGGATTGTTGTACCAGAGCGGATATTCATCCCGATAGTTATCCAGCTTTTTGTACCATTCTTCCGCTGCCGGGGAAGAGACAGTGTTCTTAAGCAAAGCTTCCAATGCTGCCTTGGAGTCGGATACGATCGGTATTTGAGTCGGTACGTTTTTCCCGATTTCCGCTGGGTCGACATCAATATGGGCGACTGTCGCATTAGGAGCGAAATGTTCCAATTTACCAGTTAAACGGTCATCGAAACGGGAACCGATATTGATGAGCAAGTCGCATTCGTACAATGCCATGTTGGCTGCATAGGTACCATGCATCCCAGCCATTCCGAATGAGAGGGAGTGGCTGCCAGGGAAGGTACCGAGCCCGTGTAACGTGTGTACAACAGGGAGGGAATGCTTTTCCGCAAAAGCTTTCAGTTCCTCGGAAGCTCTCCCATGATGGACACCGGCTCCAGCGAGCAATACTGGTTTCTTTGCCTGTGCCATGGCATCTGTCAACTTTTTGATTTGCAGCGGATTCGGTTTCAAATTAGGCTGATAGCCAGGAAGTGAGAAATCCACATTTGGCGGATTTTCATCGACTTCTGTTGAAATATCTTTTGGTATATCGACGACAACTGGGCCAGGACGACCAGTAGATGCAATATGAAAAGCTTCCTTAACGATTCTCGGAAGGTCTGATAGTGCCTGGACCTGATAATTGTGTTTGGTGATCGGGGTAGTTATGCCCATGACATCCGCTTCCTGAAAAGCGTCTGTACCGATGACACCGCGTGCTACCTGACCGGTGAATACGACAACAGGGAGGGAATCCATCATGGCATCAGCGATACCGGTAATCAGATTCGTTGCTCCCGGGCCGGATGTTGCAATGACGACGCCGGGCTTACCTGTAACTCGTGCATATCCCTCAGCAGCATGGATGGAACCTTGTTCATGCCGGGCAAGAACGTGATGGAAAGCATCTCCTGAGCGATATAGGGCGTCGTAAATTGGTAACACGGCACCTCCTGGATATCCGAAAATGGTTTTGACTTCTTCCTGGATCAATGCATCCACGAGCAGGTCCGCACCTGATTTTGGTTTGGTTTGACTTTCGTGGTGCGGCTTCGCTTCTACCTTCATTTTTTAAATCCCTCCTAATTGAAATTTGGGTTTTATAAGCAATGAAAAAAGCCTTTTCCCCCAACTCTTGTTTCCACGTCGAACTATCATGTGGATCAAGAGGGGAGAAAAGACTTTCGCTTTTCACGGTACCACCCTCGTTTACAGTATCTTTGCAAACACTGCCTTGTGAAGCTGCATTTTGAACCAGTACAGCTTCTTTTAGTAACAGGTGCCAGGAAGGCACCCGGCCGGACCTAGTAGAAAATCGTTCAGTCCGACACTCAGGGAGGATGTCGGAATAAGGTGTATTTCCGGGCTTCCAGCAACCCCGGCTCTCTGTGAATACAGTGGCTTATTCCTTTGTTCCCGTCATGGAGTTAACGGTATGGATTTGTCTTTTATCAGCTTACTTGGACTTTCTCTTTTGAGTCATAGACTTTCACGCCATCTTCTGTCGTTAGCTTTCGGAATTCGGAAAGGAGGTGATTGGTGACTTTTCCAGGTTTACGGTTGTTGATTATCCGGGAATCCACTTCATTGACAGCGATAACTTCTGCAGCGGTTCCTGTAAGGAAAACTTCATCTGCTACATAGACATCATGGCGGGTAAATGGCTGTTCCTGCACCTCATAGCCTAATTGCTTCGCTAAATCGATGATTGTGTTTCTCGTAATGCCTTCTAATGCTCCCAGGTATACCGGAGGAGTTTTAATCACTCCATTCTTGACGATGAAGACGTTATCTGCTGATCCTTCCGTGACATAACCTTGGTCATTCAGCATCAAAGCTTCATCGACTCCTGCCTGGTTTGCTTCCATTTTCACTAAAATATTATTCAAATAGTTCAATGATTTCACTTGTGGTGGCAATACATCAGCACGGTTCCTTCGGCTTGCGACCGATGCCAGCCTGACACCTCGTTCATAAAGTTCTTTCGGGAAGAGAGCGAGTGCTTCCGCGATGACTACAATCCGAGGCTCTGAGCACTTATTTGGATCCAATCCGAGATCTCCTGGACCGCGGGATACAACGACGCGAATATAAGCTGTTTCTAACTGATTCTTACGGACAGTCTCGACAATAATGTCCTGGAACTCCTCTTTCGTATAAGGGATATTCAGCATAATGGACTTTGCTGAGTCGTATAACCGGCTAAGATGTTCATCCAATTTGAAGATGTTTCCGCTGTAGACGCGAATACCTTCGAACACCCCATCTCCGTAAAGAAAACCATGATCGTATACAGATACGACTGCGTCTTGTTTCGTGACATATTCGCCGTTGAGGTAAATCCATTGGTTACTCATTCTTTTGCACTCCTCTCTTTAACTAATTAATGTTTAAAATTCATAAAGTATTTTTGTGAAATTTATGAGCCCATCGAAGAAAATATGTGTTTAGTTTGAGGGCCCGGGATATTGTTTCACTTTCTTAATTGATTAGCTTTAAACAACTAATTTTTTTTGAATTTGACGATTACTATACTCCCTTATTTGAAGGTCGTCAACAGGCAAAAAACGAATTTTCTGATAGTTTAGATAAATCAGATAAATAGTAAACGCTTACATTATTGAGATGCCAGCATTTTGATTATTAAAATTTTTTTAAAAAAATTTCGACCAAAGATTTTAAAACGTGGGTGAATGCCTACTCAGAGGGCTGCAGCAGGTTTTGCTTTTTACTGAAACTGGTAAATCTGAGGTTCAAAAAAATAAAAAAACTTCCAATCGCAAAGATTGGAAGTTTTCCTGTCGGTGGGAATAAAGCAGGTGATCATCACAATAGGGGAGATATTCACCTGGTTCGTTTACCTCGTTGGTTCCATGGCTTGAAATTCATGCTGCCAAGGTAGGAGGATGGAGTATAGGAGTTAGGACGGGGCCGTGGATCAGCTTTTGATGCAGCTGGCTTCCAATTCAAATACCGGTAAAGGTTCTTTTTGGCTCGTGAAAGCGACAGCCGGGGCTTAGGGTTACGATAGTTCTGGTCTAGTTTTCCTAAGTGTCGAACCCCCTGAAAATCCTTCTTCTGGGCGGGGATATGAAAATAATAATTGGCAACCTGAATCAGCAAAGTGGAATGTTGCTGGCTTAGTTTTGGATGATCTGAATAGTGTAAACCAACTTTTTTTGCACGATTATGCTTCAGAAGCTTTTGGATGGTGTGCTTTTTTAAGTCATATAATTCTTTTGGATCCGGAGCGGTTTTTGCATGCCGGTTAATGATGAATAAAGACTCAGCAAGTTCCTGGTCGGTAAGCGTGTGTTTTTCTTTCATTCCACGCACTCCTTTCTTTTGTATTTTATTATCCATAAACAGAAAGGCGCACAAAGTGGTGCGCCTTAGGAAACAATAAAAATTCATTGCTTATGGACAACTTATAGCAGTGAGCTGCATCCAGCTCCAGCGCCTACCCCCTCGAGGTCTTAAGTCAAGCCTCTCTGTGACAGAGAACGTCAAGGCGAGGCTTGACTTAAGACCTCGAGGGGGTGAGCAAGGCGCTTGCGCTTTTGTATATTTATTGAATTTTCTTTAAATCTTCAAGGATATCTTTCATTGAGTCTGCTTGTGTCCCTTTATAATGTTTGATCACTTCACCTTCCGGGTTTACGAGATAAAAGCGTGTTCCATGGCTCATCTGGTCAGAATCTGGAACATCTTCGAGCATGGATTGGAATGATTTGATGGAAAGCTCGCGCACTTCTTTAAATTCATACCCTGTTAAAAAGTCCCAGTTGTCAGAATTCGCCGAGAACTTGTCTCCGAATTCTGTCAGTGCTTCTGGGGTGTCGTTTTCTGGATCGACACTGAAGGAAACGAGTTGCACATCTGTAATATTTTCATCTTCCATCATCGTTTGAAGACGGGCCATATTAGCGGTCATCGGTGGACATACCGTATCGCAGTTGGTGAAAATGAAATCCGCTATCCAATATTGACCTTTATAGTCTTCCAGGCTTCTTTTTTCGCCATCCTGGTTAACCGCAGAAAATTCCTGCACGTCACGTGACATGTTGCTTTCGATTTCCTGGCTGCAAGCTGACAGGAATAGCAACACGGCGAAAAAGGGGATTGCCAACGTATAAATTTTTTTCATCTTTGTAACCTCCAGCATTGTTGCTTGGAATTAGGTGAATTTTCTTCCTTTGTTATTCCGACATTAATTGTAACACGAAGGGTGGAGGGTTTCTATTGCTTGCAGACTTGTCACAAAAATGTCGAAACTCACAATTAAGAATTAGTGAGTGTATGGAGTGTGATTTCTGGTTTACACAAAAAGCGGTAGGGGAGCCGTGTGGTACCGAGTCCCCGGCTTACGTATAATTCAAGTCCACCGATGGTATGGCGTCCTTCTACATATTTTTCAGCATGGGGAGGGGTGACCAGGTAGCCGATGAAAGGAATCTGAATCTGGCCTCCATGACTATGACCGGACAATTGCACATCGACAGGGTAGGCGGCTGCATGATCGGCATAATCAGGTTCATGCACCATTAATAATACAAATTCCCGTTCATATACTTCTTCAAGCGTCTTAGCCATATCTGGTTTACCCAGCATAATATCGTCTACCCCGGCCAGGATGAACGAATCCTGGCCTTTTTTTATGGCGGTATTTTCATTTTTTAATAACTTGAATCCACTTTGATCCATTTTCTTTTTGACGACATCGGTTCCGTAACCCCCATGATCATGGTTGCCATAAATCCAAAACTTGCCGTTTGGTGCATGCAGTTTCTTCAAGACTTCTACAATTCTGCCATCCCATTCATAGGCGTTCGGTTTATCGACAAGATCGCCGGTAAAAAGGATTAAATCTGGTTCAAGCCCATTGATTCGGTCAACTACTTTCTCTAATTGTTCCAGACTATAGTGAAATCCGACATGGGTATCAGAAAATTGCACGACTTTAAAGTTCTGGAAACTATCGGGTATTTTTACATTTCGAATCGTTTCTTCCTGAATCGTTAACATATCCGGTTCCATATATCTGGCATAGTAATAGGTTCCGCCGCTCAATCCGAATAAGGCAAGCAGGCTTCCTAGTGTTCGTTTAATAAAACTTCGCCGGTTCATTCTCATATCGATTTCCTTTCTACTGCATGTACGTTCCATAGAACGACAAAAAGGTTTTCGTTCAGTCTAGGTTATTATAGCATGCGGGCTGATATGTGCTAGATTTAACTCGAAAATGAAAATAGATTGATATATTTTGAAAAATGAACAGGAATTCAGTTTTTTAATATGGAATAGATACATAGTGAAGGAGGAGTTGTAATGGAAGGTCAAGTAGTGATAGTAACAGGCGGTTCCAGCGGCATGGGAAAATACATGGCGAAAAAGTTCGTCCAGGAAGGCGCAAATGTGGTCATAACCGGACGTAATGAAGAACGGCTGGAAGCGGCAAAGCAGGAAATCAGCGGGGAAGATCCCGCTCAAGTATTAACGATTGTGATGGATGTAAGAAAAATGGAAGATGCAGAGCGTATGGTAATGGAAACAGAGTCTGCATTCGGAAGAATTGATCATTTAGTCAACAATGCGGCGGGCAACTTTATCGCTCCGGCAGAGAAGCTATCCGCAAATGGTTGGAAAACCGTTATCGATATCGTATTGAATGGCACGTTCTATTGTAGTCACGCAGTCGGGAACTATTGGATTGAAAATGATACCAAGGGTTCTATTCTGAATATGGTCGCCACTTATGCATGGAATGCAGGGGCAGGAGTCATTCATTCAGCTGCTGCAAAAGCCGGTGTTCTTAGCATGACGCGGACGCTTGCTGTCGAATGGGGTTCGAAATATGGAATCCGGGTTAACGCCATCGCCCCGGGACCAATCGAACGGACCGGAGGCGCTGATAAACTGTTCGAATCGGAAGCAGCTGCCAAGCGGACACTTCAATCAGTTCCGCTGCGAAGACTTGGTACACCTGAGGAAATAGCCGACCTCGCCCATTTTATCTTGTCAGAGAAAGCCTCTTATATGAATGGCGAAGTCGTCACCCTCGACGGTGGTCAATGGCTCAACCAATTCCCTTTTTAACTCTAACTCTATACATTGGGAAGTCAGTTGAATTTCAATGTTGATTTTTCATATAAGCCCCCTTTAATTGAAGACACAGTTTCGAGACTTTAGCCACCATACAAGGATTATAATCTCGAAACGCCTATCAAGAATAGTATGCTTTTGGAACAGAAAGCACATTCAAATTAGCATTGTAGTGCAGGAGCTGAAAGAATACATGGACTACTACAACCATGAAAGAATCAAATCCAGGTTAACTGGCATGAGTCCCGTCAAATACGGGAACGTGCCCAGTTAACTGCTGGAATTATAGAGTGTCCAATATTAAAGGGGTCATTTCAATAGCCCGAGGAAGCTCGCCAGGTCCCCCGCAGGAAAGCGAATCCTTCCCCAACGACCTAAACTCCCTCAAACATCTGGAAATCAAGTCTTCGACTTTACGACCCTAAAGTTGAATTAGTCTGTTATGAAAAAATAAGCAACAACGTTTAGCACAGCATTGAAAAAAGACAACAGAGGGCATAGTAAAGAAGCTATGCTCACTGTTGTCTTTTTAGTGTAGCTGGTAGAAATAGTGTGAGTGTATATTCTATTGGATATAAAAGAAAATCGTGAAGAAGTGGAAAATCGAGCCGCCCAGGACGAACAGGTGCCATACCATATGGTGGAACGGAAAGCTCCGCCAGACATAGAAGATACTTCCGATTGAGTACAGTACCCCGCCGACTACAAGGTAGGTAATCCCTTTAGCTGGCAGTTCGGAAGTTAAAGGACCCCAGGCTAATATGATCAGCCAACCCATCAGAATATAGAACAAGGTCGATAGCATCACGAATCGTTTGACAAAAAATACTTTGAAGACGATTCCGAGAATGGCAATTCCCCAAACGATGCCGAACAACGTCCATCCTAATGTCCCTCTTAAAGGAACCAGCATGATAGGTGTATATGTTCCGGCAATAAATAGATAGATCGCGGAGTGGTCGAAAATTTCAAAGAGATCTTTCATCTTTCCTTTTGGAAATCCGTGACAGAGAGTGGAAGACACATACATGAGTACCATAGTAGCACCATATATGGCGACTGAGACAATGTGCCACGGATTCCCTTCCATACCGGCATATACAAGCAGCAGGACGAGTGCAGCTACACTAAGTATAGCTCCGATCCCATGTGTAATCGTATTGGCAATTTCTTCCGGTTTCGTAAACGTGTGAGTAGTCATTTTTAAAGGACATCTCCTTAATTTCAATCAATTTTCTATCAATTATCTCATCTTTTGTCCGTTATGGCTAGAGACTCACCCAACCTCATCGTTTATCATAAGCTATGAAAAAGGGTGTTCGTATGTTTTATAAATGTCCGAAATGTTGTTTGCTTTATAGGGAGCCGGGGTATTGTGATAAATGTAATAAAATTACATTAGTCGAAATCACCATTAATGTAGAAAAAGAAAACCTTCGCCAGAATTACAAAGAGATGTCAGACATGTGAAATTATAAGTTTTCTGTGCCAAATTAGTTTTTGCTTTGCTGGATTATGTTAAAATAATGGAGGTAGCATATTTCGTGGCCTAAAAGTCTACACATGAAAAGCGTGATTTAAGGCTTTGGTAAAGGAAAGTTTAGTTTGCTTTGTGCTGTGCATACTCTGTATACTCCTTCAACTGTTGGATGATAAGGGAGTGTTGAAAAAATGATTAATGTACCAAACGATCAGTTGATACAAACGACAGTAAATGAACTTATGATACCTGCCGATAAAGTTGCACACGTCCAGGTTGGCAATCCATTAGAGCATGCTTTATTGGTTTTGGTAAAGACAGGTTATTCTGCGGTGCCTGTACTGGATCCTGCCTACATGCTTAAAGGGACGATCAGCAAGGCGGCAATCATTGAACAAACATTAGGAATCGAACAATTCGAATTTGACAACCTCTCAGAGATGTGTGTCAATACCGTAATGAAAACAGATATTCCCACACTTCACAAGGAAGATTCGTTTGAAAAAGCGTTAAAGTCTGTCATTGATAATCCATTTGTATGCGTAGCCGATGAAGAAGGTTCTTTTGATGGCATTTTGACGCGAAGGGCTATTTTAAAGCAGTTGAATCGATATCTGCACACACAAACACACCTCTTTCGAGACAAAGTGGAGAGGTAAAACAAAGGTATAGGGATTAGCGGGGCTCGACTCTCCCATGGGTCAGCCCCTCTTTTATATAAAATAAAAAAGAGAAGGGGTTTTATGGAAGAACCGGTTATACATAAAAAAAAGCTTAAACGACCACTGGTATTAGCATCAATCATGCTCGCGATGTTTCTGGCTGCGATTGAGGCTACGATTGTCTCCACTGCTATGCCGAGTATCGTAGCTGATTTAGGCGGGTTCAGTTTATATAGTTGGGTGTTTTCAGCCTACTTATTGACAAATGCTGCTACGGTGCTAATTTTCGGTAAGCTGTCTGATATTTTCGGCAGGAAGCCGATTTTTATGATTGGAATTTCCGTTTTCCTGCTAGGTTCTACACTTAGCGGGTTTGCTGTCTCGATGGAAATGTTGATTTTCGCCCGGTTGATCCAGGGACTTGGAGCTGGCGCACTGATGCCGATTGCGACAACGATTGTCGGTGATATCTATACGAAGGAAGAACGTGCTAATATCCAGGGATACCTGTCCAGTGTCTGGGGTATTTCTGCTGTTACCGGACCAGCGCTCGGGGGCTTTTTCGTAGACGTACTAAGCTGGCCATATGTGTTCTGGATGAATATTCCTTTAGGGTTGCTGGCGATGGCCGGCATCATCATTTTCTTTCATGAAGACCTGGACAAGACAGATAGGAAAATCGACTATGGCGGTGCCGTGTTTATGTTCATCGCCGTCAGTACGTTAATGTTGATCCTCGTAGAAGGAGGGGTGAGGATCGCCTGGGATTCCCAGTTGATGCTGTTACTCTCTGGTCTGTCGCTCATCGGGTTCATCCTGTTTTTCTTACAGGAAACAAGGGTAAGTGCTCCGATGATGCCATTTGAAATCTGGAAGCATCGTTCGATATCTGTCGCAAACATCACTTCATTAACGACAGGAATGATTTTGATCGGGGTGTCCAGTTATCTGCCGGCATTTGTCCAGGGTGTAATGGAAAAGCCTGCCATCATAGCCGGGTTCACCTTGACAACCATGTCGATCGGCTGGCCGATTTCATCTGCATTAGCGGGTAAACTGCTGCTGCGGATCGGATTTCGGACAACTTCTCTGATCGGCGGCGTTTCATTAATTATTGGTGGCATCTTTTTCTTTTTATTATCACCGGAAAAAGGACCAGTGTGGGCAGCCACTGGCTCATTCTTCATCGGTGTCGGGATGGGACTGTCGACGACATCCTTCATCGTTTCGATTCAAAGCACGGTCGACTGGAAAACAAGGGGAATCGCAACAGCTTCTAACATGTTCATGCGTTCGTTAGGAAGCGCCGTAGGAGCCGCATTACTTGGAGGAATGCTCAACAGCAGAATTCAGTCTGCCATCAACGAAGCGGATCTCGACAAGGAATTAAATGTCGATTCTACCAACTTGCTGCTGGATGCGGAAAAACGGGACGATCTTTCACCGAACGCACTGGAGGTATTACAGGATGCTTTGACATCCGGGCTGCATCTCGTTTATTTGGGGCTGCTGGTCCTGGCAATCATCAGTTTCTTACTGATTACTCTTTTGCCGAAAGGGGAAAAGAGCAGGCTGAAGAAATGATAGAGATAGACGTGAAATTCTTGTCACAAGGATTTCACTTTGATAAAGTAAATGAAGCAGTATGCTACATACCATAAAGGAGGAATAGTCATTATGAAACAAATGGATGCCAACGAAATTATTTCGTTTATTTCTAATAGTACCAAGTCAACTCCAGTCAAGGTTTACTTGAAAGGGGAAAACTTGAAGAGCATCGACTTCGGGGAAAGCGTCCAGGATTTTGTCGAAGAAAAAAGCGGTGTCCTGTTCGGTGAATGGAAAGACATCGAACAGCTTCTTGAAAATAACAAAGATGCCATTGCGGATTATGTAGTGGAAAATGATCGCAGAAACTCTGCTATTCCGTTGCTTGACTTGAAAAATATTAATGCTCGAATTGAACCAGGAGCCGTTATTCGCGACCAGGTAGAAATTGGTGATGGCTGTGTCATCATGATGGGTTCCATGATCAATATCGGATCGGTAGTCGGTGAGGGAACGATGATTGATATGAACGTTGTACTTGGCGGTCGTGCTACGGTCGGTAAAAACTGCCACATCGGTGCAGGTGCTGTTCTTGCCGGTGTCATTGAGCCACCATCCGCAAGCCCGGTAGTCATTGAAGACGGGGTAGTCATCGGTGCAAACGCAGTTATCCTTGAAGGCGTAACTGTAGGCGAAGGATCTGTCGTAGCGGCAGGATCGATCGTAACAGAAGATGTACCACCGAATACGCTTGTGGCAGGTACACCAGCGAAAAAAATCAAAGACATTGATGATCAAACGAAATCCAAAACAGAAATCAAGCAGGAATTGCGTAAACTGGATAACTGATCAATCATTGGAGGCCTTGCTTTTGCAGGGCCTTTTCTATAAGAAAATCTCTATTTAAACTTCATGTTGATTTTACAGTCAAGCTCCCTTTTCCAGAATACTCAGTTTCGAGGCTTATGGGGGAGAAGATGGTGGGTGGGAAAACGGATCGCTTTCCGTGGGCAGTGGTGAGGCAAACGGAAACCCTACAGATTTGCAGTTCACAAATGACTAAAGAAGTTCTTACAAAAGTGGCTAATTACTTTCTGTACCACAAGTTTTAGCAAAAATCTTAAGAGGAGTTTTTATGTATACACCTTCTTTCTCATCATACCTGGGTCCGTTAATCTCAATAACAGATGGGCTGCGGGGAAACGGTGAGACTCCCGTGGGAGAAGGATTTAGGCAAGACCCCGGAAGACGAAGTCTAAGGAGGCTTGCCAGTTCCCCCACAGGAAAGCGAACCGTTTCCCAGCCGCCCTTCCTCCTGCTCGGCAACGGACCTAAAGCATCTCGAAATAAAGTCTTCGACTTTCCGGTTTGATAGTTGAATGAGTCCCTTACGAAAAATTAACAATTACGTTTAATAGAGCCATAAGGAAAAAGAGGTGAGAAAGCTTGGATAGAAAACAACTCCAAACAATTAGAAGAGAGCTGCACCAGATCCCTGAGTTGGGGTTTGAAGAGTTCAAAACGCAACAGTATCTCTTAGATGAAATTGGGAGAATGCCACAGGAGCATATCGAAATAAAAACATGGCGAACAGGCATTTTGGTTTTTGTCAAAGGTAAGCATCCGTCCAAAACCATTGGCTACCGTGCGGATATTGATGGGCTGCCGATTACAGAGAAAACAGGTTTTGATTTCCACTCCCGCCATAAAGGGAAAATGCATGCCTGCGGTCATGATTTTCATATGACTATAGCGCTGGGTGCCTTGTCACGATTAGCCGGGAACCCGGCACAAGATAACTGTCTATTCATTTTCCAGCCGGCAGAGGAAGGGCCGGGAGGAGCCAAGCCGTTACTGGAAAGTGAAGAATTTCAATTCTGGCGTCCGGACGTCATTTTTGCTTTGCACATCGCCCCTGATTTACCGGTCGGCACTGTCTCCTCCCGGAAAGGTCTGTTGTTCGCCAACACCAGTGAATTGTTCATCGATCTGAAAGGGAAGGGAGGGCATGCCGCTTATCCTCATCACACCCATGATATGGTGGTTGCTGCCAGCTATTTTGTCACACAGCTTCAGCAAATTGTGGCACGAAGAGTCGACCCTTTGGACAGCGCAGTCGTGACCATCGGCAAAATAACAGGTGGAACCGTACAGAACGTGATTGCTGAACACGCCAGGTTAGAAGGTACAATCCGGACAATGTCCCCGAAGGCGATGGAAGAAGTGAAGGAGAATATCGAAAGGCTGGCAAAAGGTCTGGAACTTGGCCATGATTGTGAGGTCTCCATTGATTATGGTGCAAATTATCATCAGGTCTATAATGACGGGAACCATGTCGAATCCTTCCGTAGGGTTGTTGCAGAACTGAAAGACGTTGACTTTCAAGAAGCTCCATCAGCGATGACTGGAGAGGACTTCGGCTATATGCTGAAAGAAATACCCGGGTTTATGTTTTGGCTTGGAGTGGAATCAGAATATGGACTTCACCACGCCAGGCTGACACCAGATGAACAAGCTCTGACCACCGGAGTGGATACCGTAGAAGCTATGATAAGAGGCTGGTAAGTGATCTTCAGTCTGCATACCTCTTTGTACGTTGGTAACAATAGGGAAGTAGATATTACCCTATTCAAGGAGGATGACGACAATGAGTAAAATTGCAGTAGAAGAAAGTTTGTCAGACATCAGTTCTGCTTTACAGCAAAAAGGGTATGATGTAATAACCCTGAAAAATGAGCAGGACGTACAAGGATGTGACTGCTGTGTCATTTCCGGTCAGGATAAAAACGTCATGGGGATGGCGGATGCTTCAACACAACAGTCGGTAATCAATGCCGATGGGTCTACGGCAGAAGAAGTCTGCCAACAGGTAGAACAGCGTTTGCGCTGACAGGAGGGGCTATAACGCCCCGTTACATAGTTGCTAGAGGAGAGATTGGATGGAAATCACATTAAAGCTTTTGGCAGTTGCCTTGCTAATTATTTTGACCGCGTTTTTCGTCGCAAGTGAGTTTGCAATCGTCAAGGTCAGAAAAACAAAGATGGAAGCAAGGGCAGCTGCAGGGGATAAAAAAGCGGAAAGTGTTTTGCGGCTGACAAATAACTTAGACTACTACTTATCGGCGTGTCAGCTTGGCATCACGATCACAGCCTTAGGTTTAGGTTGGCTCGGGGAACCTACTCTGGTCGTGCTCATTGACCCGTTGATAGAAGGGTTTGAGCTACCCGCCGGAATCAGTCATGCCATTTCGTTTGGTATCGCTTTTTTTGTTATTACCTTTTTACATGTGGTTTTAGGAGAACTTGCTCCAAAGACAGTTGCCATCCAAAAAGCGGAAGCAATCACGCTCGTTTTAGCAAAGCCATTGATCCTCTATAGTAAAATGATGTACCCATTGATCTGGCTCCTGAACGGATCTGCCAATGTGCTGGTCCGTATGTTCGGTCTACATGCGGCAAAAGAGTCTGAAGAGGTACACTCCGAAGAAGAACTGCGGCATATTCTATCAGAAAGTTACCAAAAAGGGGAAATCAACCGCTCCGAATTCACATATGTGGATCGAATCTTCGAATTCGATAACCGGACTGCAAAAGAGATCATGATTCCTCGGACTGAAGTCGCTGTCATTGATATCAATGATTCCATCAAAGCGATCAGCAGGTATATCCATCAGGAACGATTCACAAGGTACCCGGTCATCGATGGTGATAAAGATCATATTTTAGGAGTCATCCATCTGAAGGAATTATTCTACAGTGATTTTGAAGAGTTGGATACCTTAGATCCGTTTATCCGACCTGCTTTCAAAGTGTTTGAAAACGTCCCTATCCACGATTTGTTAGTGCGAATGCAAAAAGAGCGGACACACCTGGCTGTCTTGATTGACGAGTATGGTGGTACCTCCGGAATTGTCACGATAGAAGATATCATTGAAGAGATTGTCGGGGAGATCCGTGATGAATTCGACCATGAAGAAGAGCGGGCGATCAAACGATTGAAAAATGGACACTTTCTTGTGGAAGGCAAAGTATCCATCCAGGACATGAATGAATATTTCGATCTTGACCTTGATAACGAAGATTATGACACCATAGCCGGATTCATATATACCAATGACATTGACGCAGCAGAAGGAACAGAGGTCACGCATGGCAGCTACCATTTCAAAATCGTCGACATGGTTAATGGACAAATCAGAAAAGTGGAAGTATGGAAAGATTAACAGAGATGCCCGGGCAAGCACCCGGGCATCCTTTTTAACTTAATGAGACAAAATCGGGATGTTAAGTGACAAAAGTGAAATCTTACGAGATATAATTTGCAGAACTGAGACAAAGCGGCCGTGCCATAATACTTAAGCTTCCGCTCCATATTTCTTCTCCACATATACTTGATGAGGGAACGGGATTTCAATACCTGCTTCGTCCAGAGCTTCTTTCATTGCTCTCCGTAGATCCCTTTCTACAGCCCATTGCTCCATATTAGCTGTCCTGCCGAGAACGCGCAAGACGACATCAGAAGACCCAAGACTCTGCACCCCTAAAACGTCCGGACCTTCTTTGATCCGTTCATCCGTGATGGAAAACTCATCACAGACACGCTGCAGGACGGTGAGTGCTTCCTCGATATTTTCATCATAGGCAATACCGATATCGATCATCGCACGCATATTGCCGCGGGAGTGGTTACTGACGCCTGAAATTTCCCGGTTGGGTATATAATGCAGGGTACCATCAAAACCTCTTAACTTCGTGGTTCGCAGCCCTACTTCCTCAACCACACCGTCATACCCAGCTGCTGTCACATAGTCATCAACGTCTACTTGGCGTTCGATCAAAATGAAGAAACCAGTAACGATGTCGCTGACAAGTCCCTGGGCACCGAAACCGATGGCCAGGCCGACGATACCGGCCCCGGCGAGCAAAGGACCGATTGGAATCCCGATCATTTCCAGCAGCATGACAACGAACACGAACATCAATATATAAGAAAAAATGTTGACACATAATCGTTCCAGGGTCTTTGTCCGTGCTTCTGGAATTTTGCGATGTTTACTTATTTTGTTGATCGCTCCACTGATCGCCCTGCGCCCGATTGGAGATATGATGGCGAATATGATAATCAGCACCAGAACTTTAAGTCCTACCGATATCAGCAGTTCAGTAAACTCTGCCAGGTTGAATTCAAAACCTTCTTCAAACAAATTCATAATAACAACTCCTATTCAAATAAAATCCCATGTACTAGAATAGCGGATTTTGTCAGAAATTATCAAATCAAACGGGTGATTGTCATATGCCAGAGTTAAAATGAGGAGGAGGGTTAGATGTAAAGCCTATCATTTTACTTTCATCATTCATTAATGTTTAATGAGAATGTGTAAGGGTTATATTATTGGGGCATGCTTGATTGTGAAAGTCAAAAATGCTAGATTAAATTTATTATAATTTGATATTGACTTTAAAAAAGCTGCTCGTTATAATATAACTTGTGAGTGATTATTACAAATTAATTTATTAATTTTGGAGGGATTTTCATGGCAGAACGTATGGTAGCAAAACAAGCTCCGCGCTTTGAAATGGACGCGGTACTTCCGAACAAAGAATTCGGAAAAGTATCTTTAGAGGAAAACATGAAGAATGACAAATGGACAGTGCTTTTCTTCTATCCAATGGACTTCACATTCGTATGTCCTACAGAAATCACTGCAGTATCTGATCGTTTCGATGAATTCGAAGATCTTGATACAGAAGTAGTGGGCGTATCTACAGATACTATCCACACCCACTTAGCCTGGATCAACACTTCCCGTGACGACAATGGCCTGGGTGACCTAGCTTACCCATTGGCTGCTGACACTAACCATAAAGTCGCTCAAGACTATGGTGTGCTAATCGAAGATGAAGGTGTAGCACTTCGCGGCCTATTCATCATCAGCCCAGAAGGCGAATTGATGTATCAGGTAGTCAACCACAACAACATTGGTCGTGACGTTGACGAAACACTTCGTGTACTTCAAGCACTTCAAACTGGCGGACTTTGCCCTGCAAACTGGAAGCCAGGTCAAGAGACTCTATAATCGAGTCATAAAAGGACAAGCTATTCACAAGGGTCTAACTACATGTTAGACCCTTTTATATCTACGGCAATTGTTCATGTACATTAATGAAGGAGGAATTAGCATGCGTTTAAGAGAACCGATGCCAGAGCTGCAAGGCGCAACCGAATGGTTGAATGGGGAAGTTTCTAAAAGTGATCTATTAGGAAATAAACCGACATTGATCCATTTCTGGTCTGTCAGCTGCGGCCTATGTAAAGAAGCAATGCCGAATGTCAATGAATTTCGTGAAGAATATAAAGACGATTTGAACGTGGTTGCTGTTCATATGCCACGCTCTGAAAAAGACCTTGATTTGGATAAAATAAAAGAAGTGGCAGCTGAGCATGACATTACACAGCCGATTTTCGTAGACAATAAACACGCACTTACTGATGCCTTTGAAAATCAATATGTACCTGCCTACTATGTATTTGATGAAGAAGGCAACTTGCGTCACTTCCAGGCAGGGGGCGGCGGTATGAAAATGCTCCGCAAGCGTGTCAACCGTGTCCTTGGCGTTAAAGATAAATAAGAGTTATCTGAACCACCAGTTGAAGCTGGTGGTTTTTTTATACTTAACTTTGTTAAAGGGTTAAAGTATAAGAATCACTTAGGCTTTCGACATAAGGACTTGGCGATATGCCAAGTTTTTCTAATGATAAAATCCACCTGCCATGAACAGTAGTATTACCCACTTTTACATCACTTTCCAACATAAAATTTAGCAGTAGAATTTTTAAAAAATTAGCTCAAAAAGGTGGATATTTATTTCGTAACCCGATATATTTATAATTACGTAAAAATTTTACAGAAAGAGGAGGGAGACATTTGGATACCTTCAAAAAGCTGAAAGAGTTCTACTGGCCTTATAAAAAGTTTTTCTTCTGGTCGCTGTTGTTTTTATTCTTTGTGACAGCAATCACCGTGGTATATCCAATCATTTTGAAAATTACGATCGATGATGTCGTAGCAGATGAACGTTATAACCTGATCCCTTACCTGGGAGGAGCCTTCATCATCCTGATGGCTATCAAAGGGATTGCCACATACTTACATCAATACTTAGGTGATTTATTTGGAATAACCTCTGTCTATAAATTGAGAGATGAGCTTTATAAAAAATTGCAGCGTCTCCCGTTCAAGTACTATGACAATGCAAAAACAGGAGATTTGATGTCCCGTCTGACAGCAGATGTGGAAGGTTTTCGTTTTTTCCTTTCCTTCGGTATTGCCGAGCTGATCCGTATCACCTTATTGATTGTCATCAGTCTCAGCGTCATGTTCTATTTCTCTGTACCATTAGCGCTTGTGACAATGGCGGCCATGCCATTTCTGGCTGTTGTCGTTTTTCAGTTCGATAAACGTGTCCATCCAGCTTTCCGGGGGATTCGTAAATCGTTCGGAAAACTGAATACACGCGTGCAGGAAAATATCAGCGGGATGACAACAGTCAAATCGCTGTCAAGGGAAGGCTTTGAAATTGGCAGATTCTCGGACCGGAACCAGGACTACCGGCAGAATTACCTGACAACCGCCAATATTTGGGCGAAGTATTTCCCATTGATGGAGTTCATCGGAAATGTTTCCGTCGTCGCATTGCTGGCTTACGGAGGAAGAATGGTCGTCAACGGCCAGCTTGGCCTCGGTGAACTAGTCGCATTTTTCAGTCTGGTATGGTACATCCTTGGCCCATTGATGAACCTCGGCTTTGTCATCAACCTATTTTCTCAATCGAAAGCTTCCGGTGAACGTCTCCTTGAAATCTTGGAAGCCAAAGAAGATATTCAGGAAAAAGAAGACCCGATAACCCTGAAGCGTTTGAACGGGCATGTCACTTTCCAGGATGTCACACTCACCTACACGGAAGATGATGATTCGGCATTGAAACATATCAGTTTTGACGCCCCTCCAGGCAAGGTGATTGGTTTGATCGGGGCGACCGGTTCCGGAAAAACGAGTATCACTCAGTTGATCACCCGTTTCTATGAACCGGAACAAGGAGAAGTCCTGATCGATAGCAAACCGGTTGATCATTATTCCTTAAAAACATTGAGACGCAATATCGGATTCGTTCTGCAGGAATCGTTCCTGTTTTCGACAACGATCAAGGAAAATATCGCTTATGGAAACCCGGATGCTACACCGGAAGAAGTGATCGATGCTGCCAAGCGGGCACAGGCCCATGAGTTTATCATGGATATGCCTGACGGTTATGATACCTTGCTCGGTGAGCGCGGCATGGGCCTATCCGGTGGACAGAAGCAGCGGATCGCAATAGCACGGGCCATTCTCATCGACCCGAGTATCCTCGTATTAGATGATGCGACTTCTGCTGTCGATATGGAAACCGAATTCAAAATCCAAAAAGCGTTGAAGGAAGTGATGGAAGGCAGAACGACCTTCATCATCGCTCACCGTATCTCTTCCTTGAAACATGCCGATGAAATTCTGGTACTGGAAGATGGAGAAGTGAAAGAACGTGGAACCCACGACTTCCTGCTTTCCAATGGCGGTCCATATCAGCGGATTTATGATATTCAATACCAGGATAAAGAACAAATTATGAACGCATCCAATATTTGAAATAGAAAAGGGGGGAGTCACCTTGGCACGAAGGCAAAAAAAGAAGCCACAAGAAAATAAACACTTGAACCGTTTCCATTACACCATTGATCAGGCGATTGAGAAACCGTTCAACTGGGAACAGATGGTCCGGTTAATGAAATATTTGAAACCATACGCAAAAACCCTATTACCGGCAGCGATCATCGCCATGCTGGTATCGACAATCATCCGATTGGTGGTACCAATCTTAATAGGTAAAGTAGCCATTGATATTGCTATCGCAAACCAGGATGTCAACATGCTGATCCAACTGGTTGTCGGAATCGGTATCCTTTACTTGTTCAGTTATCTCGGAAATGTGTTCCGGATCAAATGGGTAAACATCCTCGGGCAAAACGTCATTTACGATTTGCGCCAGCATTTGTTTTCCCATGTTCAGCGACTATCCCACCGGTTCTTTGACTCACGGTCAGCTGGTTCAATACTAGTCCGGATCATGAATGACATCAATTCTTTGCAGGAGCTGTTCACGAATGGAATCATCAATCTACTGATGGACATCGTGACATTGCTGGGCATCATCATCATTTTGTTCGTGCTTAGTCCGAAGCTGGCATTGGCAATCATGGTCATCCTGCCGATCATGTTCTATATTTCTACTAAACTTCGCCGGAATATTCGCCGCTCCTGGCAGCGGGTGAGAATCCAACAATCCCGCTTGAATTCTCATTTGAATGAAAGCATCCAGGGCATCCGCATTACCCAGTCGTTTTCACAGGAAAAAGAAAACGCTGAGTTCTTTGATGGTGTCAATACCGATAGTTTTGAAGCTTGGCGCAATGCCACGAAAAAAAGTGCCATGTTTCGTCCGTTTGTTGAAATGAGTAACGCGATCGGAACGGTTATCCTTATCTCTTATGGGGCGTGGCTTATCATCCAGGGCCCTGCGAACGGGGGGATTGAAGTTGGTACCTTTGTCTCCTTTGCATTTTTCCTGGGAATGTTCTGGGAACCGATTTCACGTCTCGGACAGATGTATAACCAGTTGTTGATGGCGATGGCGGCATCGGAGCGAATATTTGAGTTTCTCGACGAGCAGCCGAATGTGGCTGAGAAGCCTGATGCGAAAGGTTTAAAGCAAATCAAAGGCCACATCGAATTCGATCGCGTCCAGTTTTCTTATGATGAAAAAAGGATCGCCTTACACGAAATATCACTGGAGATGAAGCAAGGCCAGACAGTCGCACTGGTCGGTCATACTGGTTCTGGTAAATCTACCATTGCCAATCTAATTAGTCGTTTCTATGACCCTACCAAAGGTGCTGTGAAAATTGATGGAACCGACCTTCGGGATGTGACCATTGACAGTGTCCGTCAGCAAATCAGTGTCGTCCTTCAGGATACCTTCATTTTTTCCGGTACCATCATGGAAAATATCCGGTTCGGCCGCCCGGATGCGGGCGATGAGGAAGTCATCGATGCTGCGAAGGTCGTAGGTGCAGACGAATTCATCCAACGGCTTTCCGAAGGCTATCAAACCGAAGTGGAAGAGAGAGGAAACGTCCTTTCGGCAGGGGAACGTCAATTGTTGTCCTTCGCACGCGCCTTGCTTGCAGATCCGCGAATTCTTATCTTAGATGAAGCGACAGCAAGCATCGATACAGAAACCGAGGTGAAAATTCAATCCGCACTCCGCAGGTTGTTGAAAGGAAGGACGGCGATCATTATCGCTCACCGTCTGTCTACGATCCGGGAAGCGGATAACATCATCGTTCTTGAGCATGGTAAAATCCTCGAGCAAGGAAGTCATGATGAACTGATGGAGCAAAAAGGGGAATATTACGACTTAGTCAAAACACAATTCCAGATGCTCGACGCCATATAGAAATAGCAAAACACGCTTGGATTTTGATATCCAAGCGTTTTTGCATGGTCTGGTAAAAATTAAGTACCGTTTGTGGAACATTAGTTTCAAAAGGCAAGACTCCCACTAATTTAAGCCGCAGAGGTTTTTCTTTAGACATATCCCCAATAAATAGTATAAGATAAAATTATCAGTAAGTATGTGAAGTCTGTCACAAAATAGTCGTTATTTTAATAGAATTAAAACGATTTCACGTATTATACTAGTCTTAGTATTTTTTAGGGTAGAGTAACCATAGAAAGGTATTTATTGTTACATGGGGAGGGAACGTGTTTGTTTGAATTAGATAATGTTCTGCTGAGCAGGTTATTGACTTCGTTGACGCTTGGCTTTCATATCATTTTTGCCACTATCGGGGTAGGCGTCCCATTGATGATCTCCATCGCGGAGTTTATGGGAATCAAAAAGAAAGATCCGAACTATACATTATTGGCCCGTCGCTGGACAAGAGGATTCATCATCCTTGTTGCAGTCGGGGTTGTGACGGGCACGGCTATCGGATTGCAATTATCTTTATTATGGCCAAGCTTTATGCAGGTGGCGGGAAATGTCATCAGTTTGCCGTTATTCCTGGAAACATTCGCATTCTTTTTTGAAGCGATTTTTTTAGGTGCATATTTATATACTTGGGACAGATTCAAAAACCCGATTTATCACTGGTTATTATCTATTCCAGTGGTTATTGGAGCCGGGATGTCCGCATTTTTCATCACTACAGTGAATGCGTTCATGAATACGCCGCAAGGATTCGAATTCAAGGATGGGGCGCTCGTTAATGTCGAGCCGCTTGTCGCCATGTTCAACCCGGCGACACCGACAAAAGTATTCCATGTGCTTTCCACTGCTCATTTAACTTCCGCAGCGATTCTCGCTGCGATTACAGCTTTTTATATCATTAGAAATAAAAACAGTGATTACCATAAGAAAGCACTAAAACTCACGGTAGGTTCGATTTTCATTTTCGCCTTGCTGACAGCGGTGGCTGGCGACTTATCCGCTAAATTCCTGGCTCATGAGCAGCCGGAAAAACTGGCGGTCGCCGAATGGCATTTTGAAACGGAAGAGGGGGCGGATCTGATCCTGTTCGGCCATCTTAATGAAGAGAATGAAGTGGAAAATGCCCTCCGGCTGCCAAATGCGCTGAGCTTTTTAGCTACGGGTGATTTCAATGGGAAAGTGGTCGGCTTGGACCAGTTTCCTGAAGATGAAATCGCACCATTTTGGGTCCACTATATGTTCGACCTGATGGTTCTGATCGGCTTTTATTCCCTGGGCGTCTCCTTGCTGTATTTGATTGTTGCTAAAATAAAAAAATGGAATGAAAACAATAAATTGCTGCTGTGGCTGATTTTCCTCAATGGCCCATTGGCGATGCTGGCAATCGAATTCGGCTGGATCTATGCTGAGGTCGGGCGTCAGCCATGGATTCTACGCGGATACATGAAAGTGGCAGAAGGCGCCACGACATCCCCTAATGTCGGCTGGATGCTGTTGTTATTCATTCTCCTGTATACGGTATTAGGAATTGGTGTCATCACTGTGCTGCGCAAATTGTTTAAGAACAACCCGGCAGAATCGGAACTGGAACGTCACTATCCAGATTTTAAAACTGAAGGGGAGGAGCGCTGATGGCATACGAACTGATTGGAATAACAGTCTTGTGGATCTTTTTATACGGTTATTTAATCGTAGCCTCTATCGACTTCGGGGCAGGTTTCTTTGCTTATTATGCAAAAATTACCAAAAAAAACCACTTGATCAACAAATTGATATCCCGCTATTTGTCACCTGTTTGGGAAGTGACTAACGTATTTTTCGTTTTCTTCTTCGTCGGTCTGGTCGGTTTTTTCCCGGATTCAGCGTACTATTTCGGGCAAACCTTGCTGGTACCGGGAAGTATCGCAATCGTATTAATTGCTATCCGTGGCTCTTTCTACGCTTTTGAAAATTACGGGTCAAAACAAAGCAGTGTCTACTTATTCTTGTACGGTGCGACCGGCCTGCTGATTCCTGCTTCCTTGTCTACTGCCCTTACTATTTCCGAGGGAGGATTCATCGAAGAAACTTCAGAGGGCGTCCATCTCCTTACCGGGGCACTATTGAAAAGCCCTTACTCCTGGAGTGTTGTATTTCTTGCGATCGTATCCGTACTCTATATCAGCTCGGCATTCTTAAGCTTTTATGCACACCGTGCTGATGACAGGGGAGCATTGGATTTAGTACGGAAGTACGCACTATTTTGGAGTTCTCCAACCATCATTGCGAGTTTGACGACATTCATTGCGATGAGTCAGCATAACCAGGAGCACTTCAATCGCATGATGGAATTATGGTGGGTATTCGGACTGTCTGTAGGATTTTTCATGATCGCTATCTTTTTAATCTATCAAGGAAAATACTATGGATGGGCTTTCATAGCGGTAATGTTTCAATTCCTGACTGCCTTTTTCGGTTATGGAGCTTCCCATTTGCCTTACCTGCTTTATCCTTATGTGACTCTCTCAGAAGGAGTGGTCAATGACGCCATGGGGCTTGCGCTAGTCATCGCCTTCATTGCGGGATTGTTCCTTCTAATTCCATCGCTTGTATTGTTGATGAGAATGTTCCTGTTTGATGCCGATTATGTAAAAGGTAAAAAATAAACACACACAGCCCCCAAGCAAGCGGGGGCTGTTTTTTACACTGTCTAAGTAAGTAATTATGTATAATCTTTTGTAACGGGCTGCATCCAGCACCAGCACCAGCGCTTGCGCTTTATGTTTTTTGTCGTACGTTAGCCGGAATTATGATAAAATTACTTCTATCTGATGTCAGCAAAAATGGAGGATTCGAGATGAAAAAGGAATATGCAGTCATAGGTTTGGGCCGTTTTGGCGGAAGTATCTGCCGGGAACTGAGCCAGGAGGGGCTGGAGGTATTAGCGATCGACCTGGATGAAGATAAGGTCAATGAGTACAAAGAAATCGCTTCCCATGCTGTTATTGCCGATTCTACGGACGAAACAGTGTTAAGGGAGCTTGGAATCCGGAACATCGATCATGTTATCGTTGCCATTGGTGACAATATCCAGGCGAGCCTGTTGACCACTGTCATACTAGAAGAGCTCGGAATTAAAAAAATAACCGTGAAAGCTCAAAATGATTACCATGAAAAAATATTAAGCAAAATCGGGGCAGACCATGTGATCCACCCGGAACGTGACATGGGTAAACGAATTGCTCATAATATCATGTCCAATAATATATTAGATTACATTGAGCTCTCGGATGATCACAGTGTAGTCGAGGTTAAAGCAGGAAGTAAGATGAGCGGCCAATCACTCGTCGATCTAGACATCCGCGCCCAATATGGATGTAACGTGGTGGCCATCAAGCGTCAGAAAGATGTCATCGTTTCTCCAATGGCAACCGAAATGATCCAGGAGGGCGACATATTGATTGTCATCGGCGCAGACAAAGATATCTCCCGGTTCGAGAAAAACCTTGTGGTAGAAGATGATTGATTTAGTTATCAAACAGCTGAGCAGTAAAGCTCAGCTGTTTTTTGATGTGTCCGCAATTATTATTTTCTCCGTTATCAGAGTTTTCACGCGTTCATCATTTTCTGGGCAATTTGTCAAATCTCCCGCTAATATCTTTTTGGCCATTGGCTTCCATAGGTTTGCTTTTTGAGTTTAGGGAAATAATCCATTGTATAAGACAATTTTGCAACGAAAGGATGATGGTATTGTTAGAGAAACGAACCGGTACGGTAATGACCGAGATGTTATTAGAATGGGGTATAAACCATGTTTACGGCATGCCTGGAGATTCGATCAATGAACTGATCGACGATCTTAGAAAGCAGGAAGAGAACTTGAAATTCATACAGGTTCGTCATGAAGAAGTGGGGGCTCTTGCAGCAGCTTCCTATGCAAAGCTCACCGGGAAGATTGGTGTATGTATGTCTATCGCAGGTCCCGGAGCAATCCACCTGATGAATGGGCTGTATGACGCCAAAGCGGACAGAGCTCCTGTACTGGCGATTGTAGGACAGGTGCAAAGCGAAGAAATCGGGACGGATGCCTTTCAGGAAATTAATTTAGAGCGTATGTTTGATGATGTCGCAGTCTTCAACAAACGCGCAGCAACCGAAGCACAGCTTCCTGATCTGTTGAATCAAGCAATCCGCGAGGCTTATGTAAATAAAGGGGTTTCTGTACTGATTGTGCCGGATGACCTATTCGCGAAAAAGTTCAAAAATGAAAGCAGACTGACATCCCAAGGCTATTACCGGCCCGAAGTCTTCCCTTCAGAAAAATCATTGAAAGAAGCAAGGTCACTTCTGGATGGTGCGAAAAAGCCTATTATTTTAGCAGGAAAAGGTGTGAAGAACGCGAGTGAGGAGCTGGTGTCGTTTGCCGAACATATCAAAGCACCAATCATTCTCAGCTTGTTAGCAAAAGGGGTCATCCCGGATCAGCATCCACTTTGCCTTGGACAGCACGGACAAATCGGCACAAAGCCAGCTTATCACGCGATGATGGACGCGGATTTAATTGTTTTGATCGGTACGCAGTTCCCATACCGCGATTTTCTCCCTGATGGGGTAAGGGCGATTCAAATTGATAATAAGCCTGAACATCTCGGTAAAATGTATCCAGTTGAGGTAGGGTTGGCAGGTGATGCAAAGGAAACACTGGCTTATCTGACTGCCCATATGAGTGAAAAGAAGGATGATTCTTTTTTAAAAGAGTATCAAGGAAAAATGAAAGAATGGCATACCAAGCTGCTTGAAGAAAAAAAGCTGGAACAAAATCCAATGCACGCCCCGCAGGTTATGTACCATCTGGAACAAGTGATGGAGAAGAACGCGGTCATCTCCTGCGATGTAGGAAATGTAACGGTATGGGTGACACGATTTTTACCCTTATTACAACAGGACTTCATCATATCCGGCTGGCTGGCTACCATGGGGAGCGGCCTGCCAGGAGCTATTGCCGCTCAGCTTGCGTACCCAGACAGGCGATTGCCATATGCGGGGATGGAGGCTTTACTATGGTATCCCAGGACTTTGTAACCGCTGTAAAATATGAACTGCCAGTTAAAGTGGTTATCTTGAACAACAAATCCATCGGTATGATTAAATATGAACAGCAGCAAATGGGGCACCAGACGTATCAAACAGATCTTGGAGAAATGGATTTTGCCAAGTTTGCGGAAGCATGCGGAGGAGAAGGATACCGCGTGGAAAAGTATGAAGAACTGGAAAGCAGCATGAGACGAGCCTTTGCCAGCGACAAACCCGCCATCATTGACGTTGTCATTAAAGAACAGGCACCATTACCAGGTCATATCAATTACACCCAGGCTGTCAATTACAGCAAATTTTTGATAAAAGAATTCTTCGACAGTGGAAAAATCGAGCTGCCTGATATGAAAAAAGCCATCGACCGTCTATTCTGACGATATCGTAACGCTGTACGGATAAAGTTAGGGCAGAAGTTTTTACCGCTGGGGCAGAACATGGTGAATTAGGGAGGAACAGTTAGGGTAGAACATGATGGCGTTAAGATAGAACATGTCTACGCTAGGGAAGAAGTTCAGCTGGCTGAATCAAATGAAAAAGGAGCCCAGCACATAAAGCTGGCTCCTTTTCTGTAACAAGTAATAAAGCCCGGACAGTTAAGTCCGGGCTTTTTCATTATACCTCCATGATGATCGGAAGGATCATCGGACGGCGTTTGGTTTTGTCGAATAAGAACGGTGCGATGGTATCCGTGATTTCATTTTTTATCTCGGACCATTGAGTCGTACGACGTTCCATTACTTTTTCCACATGATTAGAGACAAGCTTCTGAGCTTCTTTGATAAGATCCTCGGATTCACGCATATAGACGAAACCGCGTGAAATGATGTCTGGTCCGGAAGCAATCTTGAACTCCTTCATATTAATGCTTACGACCACGATAACCAGCCCTTCTTCAGAAAGAATCCGGCGGTCACGCAATACGATATTTCCGATGTCCCCGATACCACTTCCATCCACGTAGACGGAGCCGGATGGAATCTTGCCGGCGATCATGGCATTGTCTTTACCGAGTGCAAGGACATCACCATTATCCATAACGAAGCAATCACTTGGATCCAGATTGCATTGCTGAGCCAATTTCGTATGTTCTTTCAACATACGGTATTCACCGTGGATTGGCATGAAGTATTTCGGCTGAATCAGACGAAGCATCAATTTCATTTCTTCCTGACTGCCATGGCCGGAAGTATGGATATCATTCAATGGGCCGTGAATAACATCTGCTCCGTTACGGTAAAGCATATTGATTGTTTTAGATACACTAAGCGTGTTCCCAGGGATTGGGGAAGACGAGAACACGACCGTATCTCCAGGCATGATTTGAATTTGACGGTGTGTACCGTTGGCAATACGGGATAGAGCTGCCATTGGCTCCCCTTGGGAACCGGTACACAGAATCATCACTTCATGTGCTGGAAGACGGTTGATTTGGTGGGCATCAATGAAAGTATCCTTAGGAGCCTGGATATAGCCAAGCTCTTGCCCGATACGGATGGACGATTCCATGCTGCGCCCAAAAACGGCAACTTTACGGTTATGCTTAACCGCTGCTTCTACCGCTTGCTGCAAACGGTAGATATTCGAAGCGAATGTCGCAAAAATCACACGTCCGTTAACACGGCCGAAAATATCCTGGATGCTTTGTCCGACGACACTCTCAGACTTTGTAAAACCTGGGACTTCACTATTCGTACTATCCGATAATAATGCTAAAACGCCTTCTTTTCCGATTTCAGCCATTTTTGCTAGGTCAGCTGGCTCTCCAACGGGGGTGAAATCAAATTTGAAATCACCTGTATGCACAATGTTCCCTGGAGGAGTTTTGACTACTACTCCGAAAGAATCCGGGATACTGTGCGTTGTCCGGAAAAAGGATACAGATGTTTTGCGGAATTTGATGACATCGTCTTCCTGAATGATGTTCAACTTTGCATTACGCAATAATCCATGTTCATCTAATTTATTTTTGATTAGTCCGATCGCTAATTTTCCAGCATAAATTGGCACATTGATTTCACGTAGAAGATAAGGAATGCCGCCAATATGGTCTTCATGTCCGTGGGTGATGATAAGACCTTTGATTTTATCCTGGTTTTGTACTAAATAGGTATAATCAGGAATGACATAGTCGATTCCAAGCAATTCATCTTCCGGGAATTTGATACCCGCATCAATCAGAATGATTTCATCCTGGAATTGGACTCCGTATGTGTTTTTCCCGATTTCACCTAATCCGCCCAGTGCAAAAACAGCGGTTTGATCGTTTTTAACAAACTTCATGATCAGCTGTTCTCCACTTTGAAATCATCTTTAGTTTGTTGTTCATAATTCAGGTGGTCCTCATCTAACACCTGAATATATTCAATATTGATCCCACGATCGGACAGTTGTTCACGTACTTTTCTTTCTGTTTCTGCTTCCACGTACATTGATTTTGTACGTTCTCGAACAGGAACTTCGTCTGGAAGTTCCTGGTATAAAACTTTATATACCATTTTCTAATATCTCTCCTAACTAGTAGTAATTTCCACATTCTTGTCCTAGCAACAATGATAGCATGTTTTTTTATCGGATGGTATTTCTAATCGATTACTGTTTCTGCTCCTAAATCGTAGGAGAAGACCGTCTCAGGCTAATGTTTTCCGCTTCCAAAAATCTTTCCAACGTTTCTTGAGCTTTCTTCTTAAGCGCTTCAGCATAGCACTCATCTCCTTTCAAGGTGATGAAGAAAACAAGCAAAACGTTCAACCGACCCAATCCCGTTACTAATAGTATAATACGGTTTGATGAATAATGAAACAAAGAACTATTGATATAAAGGATTTATTATCCATCAGAGCCCAATATTGGGGCTTTCGAAAGCTTTAGTTGCTTATAGTTTTTCCCTTCTCATCTTGTTTCAGTCATGCTATTGTGTATTCATTGATGAAAAATGAGAAATGCAGAGAGAATAGCTCGCAACAGCAGGAGGATGAAATACATGAATAAAAAAATTGCCTTTTTTGATATCGACGGCACCTTACTTGATCACCATAAACAGCTGCCCAAAGAAACGGTGCTGGCCATCAAGCGGCTGCAAGAAGAGGGAGTATACTGCGCTATTGCAACAGGCCGTGCTCCATTCATGTTTGAAGATATCAGAAAAAAGCTAGGGATAGAATCCTTCGTCAGTTTCAATGGACAATATGTCGTTTTCGAAGGGGAAGTTATCTATGAAAACCCGCTTGCTACTGAAGAATTGACGACATTGGTCGAGCATGCTAAACGAACAGGCCACCCAATGGTCTTCATGAACCACGAAGAGATGAAAGCGACTGAACCAGATCACGAGCATATTTCTGAGAGTATGGGATCCCTGCACTTCGAATACCCAGATATTGATGATGCATTTTATGAGGATAAAAATATTTATCAATCCTTGCTATTCTGTGAAGGGGATGAAATCGAAGAATATAGTGGAGAACATGAGTCTTTTGATTTTATCCGCTGGCATCCAAAAGCCTGTGACGTGCTGCCAGGAGGAGGTTCCAAAGCAGAAGGAATCAAGAAGGTGATAGAAGCCGCAGGACTGCGCATCGAAGATTCCTATGGATTCGGTGACGGACCTAATGATAAAGAAATGATGCAAGTGGTCGGTACAGCAGTAGCAATGGGAAACTCCATCCCGGAGCTTAAATCACTTGCCGATTATGTCACCGATGACGTTGACGAAGGCGGATTAGTCAAAGCAATTCAGGAAGTCGGCCTTCTGAAAAACTAAACACCTATATAAAAAGCTTAGAGTCCCATAGTTACTCTAAGCTTTTTTGTTACTTATTATTTTGTTATTCATTTAAATGAGGGTGCTGTTTCTTAATGATCCAGCGGCTTGGCATTTTCCGGTTCTTTGAATGGATTATCGGGATCGATATGATCGTAAAACATTACCCCATTCAGATGATCGATTTCATGCTGGAAGACAATGGCTGCGAAGTCCCGAAGGCGTAACTTCACTTCATTTCCTTCCAGGTCAGTTGCCTTGATAGTAACACGGGCATAGCGCGGGACATAGCCTGGGACTTCCCGGTCAACAGAAAGGCAGCCTTCTCCACTGGTTAGATAGGCTTTTTCTACTGAATGACTGACGATTCTTGGATTGAATAACCCATAACTATATAACTTTTCATTGAAGTCAGTAAAATGGACAGCAAGCATGCGCTTGGACAATCCGATTTGAGGAGCTGCCAATCCTACGCCAGGCCGGAGGTTATATCGGTCGCAAATTTGCTCATCCTGGCTGTTTTTTAAATATTGCAGCATTTCTTCTAACGTTTCTTTATTTTCTTCGGACGGGGGGAGGTCAACTTCGCTCGCAACCTCTCTCAGGATTGGATCCCCTTCGCGGATAATATCCTTCATAGTAATCATTCCAAAGTCCACCCTTTCTCTCTATCTTCGAATATCTTCATTTAGTTTAACATAGATAACATTGGAAAGGTTAAATGATGATACAGTCGGCTATTTAGGATTGGATAAAATATCCTTCCAATTTAAAATCATTTATTATACTATTAAAACTATGATGAAAGTATGGATTTATCCATACCCCTTAAGGAGGAAGTTTCGTGTCATTGAGAAAGCTATACATACCATTAACCCTCATCTTAGTAGTGTTGGCAGCGTGTAATAATGGTCCAGCCCCGGAAGAACAGATTTATGAACACTTGGAAAAAGCCGTATCATTAGAGGAAGAGTTCCGTAAACAACAACAGCCGATCGTAGAGTTGGAACGTAAAGAGCAGGAATTGTATAACAAAATCATCAACCTCAGTATGGAAGAGTTTGATCAAATTAAAGAATACTCTAAAGAGGCAGCTGATTTAGTGGAAGAGCGTCAGCAAAAGATCGAGCTGGAGAAAGAAAGTATCGATGCTGCTAAAGAGGAGTTTGATAAAATCGAACCCTTGATCGACGATTTAGATGAAGAAGAACAGGCGGAAGCCATAGAGAAAGCAAAGGTTCTTGTTAAAACGATGAACAATCGCTATGATGCATATCAGCAACTATATGAAGATTATCAGGCAGCCATTGCGCTTGATAAAGAATTATATCAATTATTACAGAAAGAAGATTTAGAAGAAGAAACGTTACAGAAGCACATCGAAAAGATCAATGATAGTTATGATAAGGTGATTAAGTCGAACGAAACTTTCAATAAGTATACCGAAGAATATAATCAACAGAAAAAAGCATTCTATGAAGCGACAGACTTGAATGTCGAATATAGTGAAGATGAAAAAGACGTTTCCGGCTCAGAATCCAATGAACCCAAGAAAGAAGAGAATGCGGAGAACGACGAACAAAATAGTGAAGAATAAAAAGACCGCCCACGGCGGTTTTTTTTATTCTTAAAGAAAGTTTAAGCTAAGTTTTTCTTTGTCTTTCTGAATGATACAGCTAATAGGAAAATCTGAAACAGGGGGGGGGACGGTGCAAACAGCTCTCCATCCTGTTTCACCCATGTTTTGTAAGCTGTTTTTCTAAAAGGCTAATTTAATTTAATACAAACTGTTTGACGTTCCCTAGTTACATGAGCTAAACTACATACAGAACATTTCATTGTACCAATTGTTTTTGTGTTCTTATTGTAACAGTTTCCGTTGTATAAGGCTTATGATTAATATAAATGGCTTAAGGGTAAAAGAATAAGAGCAAATCGGTACAGGTTTTTGCAGCTTTTGGGAAAGCTAAGGAAAGTAACCATTTTTTTAATAGGAAGGAAGAGGTGAATCAGTTTGAAACGCTCACTTGAAAACATTGAAAATCAGTTCGAAATGTTTCAAATTCTGAATGAAAAAGGCGAAATAGTAAACGAAGATGCGATGCCTGAACTTTCAGACGATGATTTGAAAGAGATTATGCGTCGGATGGTTTACACACGTATTTTAGACCAACGTTCGATTGCCTTGAATCGTCAAGGCCGTTTGGGATTCTATGCTCCAACAGCAGGACAGGAAGCTTCCCAGCTAGGAAGCCATTTTGCACTTGAAAAAGAAGACTTCATTTTACCAGGGTATCGTGATGTACCACAATTGATCTGGCATGGTCTTCCATTGTACCAGGCATTTCTTTTCTCACGTGGTCATTTCCATGGTAACCAAATGCCAGAAGGTGTGAATGCTGTCAGCCCGCAAATCATCATTGGAGCACAGATCACACAAGCAGCTGGTGTTGGAATCGGAATGAAGAAACGTGGTAAAGACGCTATTGCTATTACTTACACTGGAGATGGCGGTGCCTCTCAGGGTGATTTCTACGAAGGAATCAACTTTGCTGGTGCATTCAACGCTCAAGCAGTATTCGTTGTCCAAAACAACCGTTATGCGATTTCCGTACCAGTCGAAAAGCAATCTGCAGCACAAACAATTGCACAAAAAGCAGTTGCTGCCGGTATCGAAGGAGTCCAGGTGGATGGTATGGACGTATTAGCTGTTTATGCTGCTACAAAAGATGCGCGTGAACGTGCTATCAACGGTGAAGGTCCGACATTGATCGAGACACTTACTTACCGCTATGGTCCACATACAATGGCCGGGGATGATCCGACACGTTACCGTACAGAAGAAACTGACAACGAATGGGAAGCGAAAGACCCGATTGTCCGTTTCCGTACGTTCCTTGAAAATAAAGACTTATGGTCTGAAGAAGAAGAAAATGAAGTGATTGAACAGGCGAAAGAAGATGTCAAAGCTGCGATCAAGAAAGCGGACGAGCAGCCAAAACAGAAAGTCACTGAACTTATGGACATCATGTATGAAGAACTTCCTGCCAGCCTGAAAGAGCAAAGGGAAGAATACGAGGCAAAGGAGTCGAAGTAAACCATGGCACAAATGACAATGATCCAAGCCATCACTGATGCGATGCGCACAGAATTAAAAAATGATGAAAATGTGCTAGTCTTCGGTGAAGACGTCGGCCAAAACGGCGGTGTTTTCCGAGCAACTGAAGGCTTACAAAAAGAATTCGGTGAAGATCGTGTATTTGACACACCACTAGCTGAATCCGGAATCGGCGGCATGTCAATTGGACTTGCTCTTCAAGGATTCCGTCCAGTACCTGAAATTCAGTTCTTCGGTTTCGTTTTTGAAACGATGGATGCGATTAGCGGACAAATGGCCCGTTACCGTTACCGTTCCGGTGGTACTCGCACTATGCCGATTACCGTTCGTTCTCCATTCGGCGGCGGTGTACACACGCCAGAACTTCACGCGGATAGCCTGGAAGGGTTGATGGCACAGCAGCCAGGCCTAAAGGTAGTCATTCCTTCTAATCCTTACGATGCGAAAGGATTATTAATCCAATCCATTCGTGATAACGATCCGGTTATTTTCCTTGAACACATGAAACTTTATCGTTCTTTCCGTGAAGAAGTTCCTGAAGAGGAATATGCCATCGAGCTAGGGAAAGCGGAAGTGAAACGTGAAGGTAAGGATGTAACATTGATAGCATACGGTGCAATGGTCCACACGGCATTGAAAGCTGCTGACGAACTGGGAGAAAACGGCGTATCAGCGGAAGTAATCGACTTGCGTACTGTAGCTCCAATCGATTATGAAACGATTGTAGAATCTGTCAAAAAGACAAATCGTGCTGTCGTACTTCAGGAAGCGCAGAAGCAAGCAGGTATTGCTGCGCATGTCGTATCAGAAATCCAGGAAAAAGCGATCCTGTATCTGGAAGCGCCGGTACTACGCGTAGCAGCTCCAGATACGGTTTACCCATTCTCTCAAGCGGAAACAGTATGGCTTCCAAACCATAATGACGTTGTAGAGAAAGTCAATAAAGTAATGAACTTTTAATTGAAACCTAGAAAAGGGAGGCAATATTCGTGGCTTTCGAATTTAAACTGCCGGATATCGGCGAAGGCATCCATGAAGGTGAAATTGCAAAGTGGTTTGTCAAACCTGGTGACGAAGTAAAAGAAGACGATGTACTTTGTGAAGTACAAAATGATAAAGCAGTAGTAGAGATTCCATCACCTGTGGAAGGAACGGTTAAAGAGGTACTGGTTGATGAAGGTACCACTACTACTGTCGGCACAACCATCATTACATTCGACGCAGAAGGCTATGAGTCTGACGATAGCGGAGACGATAAGCAAGAAGAAGCACCAAAAGAAGAAAAACAAGAAGAAACAAAATCAGAAGAACCGGCTGCAGAAGATAAAGGTGCATCTAAAGAAGAAGCTCCAGCTGCAGACGATGAGGAAGTAGATGAAAGCAAGCGTGTCATCGCTATGCCGTCTGTCCGTAAGCATGCCCGCGACAATGATGTAGATATCCGTAAAGTCCAAGGGTCTGGAAAAAATGGCCGCGTGACTAAAGAAGATGTCGATGCATACTTAAGCGGCGATCAGAAACCGGCAGCTGATGCTGGTGAAGCAAAAGAAGAAGAAGCACAAGATCAGCAAGCTGCTGCTTCTACAGAAAAACAACAGCCTGTACTGGAAGGACAATATCCAGAAACACGTGAGAAGATGAGCGGTATCCGTAAAGCAATCGCTAAAGCGATGGTCAATTCCAAGCATACTGCACCACATGTAACCTTGATGGACGAAGTAGATGTTACAGAACTTGTTGCTCATCGTAAGAAGTTCAAAGCAGTTGCCGCCGAACAGGATATTAAGCTGACATATCTGCCATATGTCGCAAAGGCTTTAGTATCAGCACTAAGAAAATATCCTGCACTAAATACGCAAGTTGATGATGAAACGGATGAAATTATTCAGAAACACTACTATAATATTGGTATCGCAGCAGATACTGACAAAGGATTGCTTGTACCAGTCGTAAAAGACGCTGATCGCAAATCCATTTTCGCTATTTCAAGTGAAATCAATGAACTTGCTGTGAAAGCTCGTGACGGTAAACTATCATCTGAAGACATGAAGGGTGGTTCTACTACAATCACCAATATCGGTTCAGCAGGTGGACAATGGTTCACTCCGGTCATCAATCATCCGGAAGTAGCTATCCTTGGTATCGGACGTATTGCTGAAAAACCAGTCGTACGTGATGGTGAAATTGTAGTCGCTCCAGTTCTTGCAGTATCACTAAGTTTTGACCACCGTATTATTGATGGTGCGACAGCTCAACTTGCAATGAACCACATCAAGCGTTTACTGAACGATCCACAACTAATTATGATGGAGGCGTAAAGTATGGTAGTAGGAGATTTCCCAATTGAACTTGATACGTTAGTAGTAGGTGCGGGTCCTGGTGGCTATGTAGCTGCCATCCGTGCCGCACAAACGGGTCAAAAGGTAACAATCGTAGACAAAGGAGTTCTTGGCGGGGTGTGCCTGAACGTAGGGTGTATCCCCTCTAAAGCCCTGATTCAGGCTGGCCACCGTTTTGCACATGCAAAAGGCGCCGACGATATGGGTATCAAATCTGAAAACACGACCGTCGATTTTTCCAAAGTACAGGAATGGAAAGGAAAAGTCGTTGATAAATTGACTGGCGGCGTGGAAGGGTTATTGAAAGGTAACGAAGTGGACATCGTAAAAGGTGAAGTTTACTTTGTAGACAAAAACACCGTCCGTGTCATGGATGACAAGAACTCTCAGACTTACACGTTCAATAACTGCATTATTGCAACAGGATCCAGCCCGATTGAACTTCCTAACTTCAAGTATTCTGAGCGTGTACTAGACTCTACTGGCGCATTGAACTTGAAAGAAATCCCTAAAAAGATGGTTGTCATAGGTGGAGGCTATATCGGCACTGAGCTTGGTACAGCTTACGCTGACTTCGATACAGAAGTAACCATCCTGGAAGGAACGAAAGACATTCTTGGCGGTTTTGAAAAGCAAATGACTCAGCTTGTTAAAAAACGTCTCAAGAAAAAAGGTGTCGACGTTGTCACCAACGCTATGGCCCAAGGTGTTGAAGAGACTAAAGATGGTGTGAAAGTCACTTATGAAGTAAAAGGTGAAGAGAAGACCATCGAAGCAGACTACCTGCTTGTCACTGTCGGCCGTAAGCCAAATACCGAAGAACTTGGTCTTGAGCAAGTTGGTGTTGAGATGGATGATAAAGGTCTGATTAAAATCGATAAACAGTGCCGTACAAATGTGGACAACATTTTTGCTATCGGTGACATCGTGGAAGGACCTCCACTAGCTCATAAAGCTTCCTATGAAGGTAAAATTGCAGCAGAAGTCATTGCTGGTGAAAAATCAGAAATCGACTACCTTGGCATCCCAATGGTCGTATTCTCTGATCCGGAACTTGCTTCTGTCGGTTACACGGAAAAAGAAGCAAAAGAAGCTGGCTATGATGTCAAGGCTTCTAAGTTCCCATTCGCAGCTAATGGCCGTGCACTTTCTTTGAATGATACAGATGGCTTTGTCAAAATGGTCACACGTAAAGATGACGGGCTTGTCATCGGTGCTCAAGTTGCCGGTGCGAATGCCAGCGACATGATTGCTGAATTAGGATTGGCTATCGAAACTGGTATGACAGCGGAAGACCTTGCATTAACCATTCATGCACACCCATCTCTAGGTGAAATTACGATGGAAACAGCAGAAGTTGCACTAGGAACTCCAATTCACATTAAATAATTATGATTCAAAAAATCCTGAACCATTGCGGTTCAGGATTTTTTTATTTCCTATTAAAAGGGCGCTGTTAAACTGGTAGTTGCTTTTTCATAAGAGGACTCCTCAATTATAGGGCCGAATTGTGGAAGACTCAGTTTCAAGATAGAGGGGCTTCTTTAACAAAATAGTGTCAGGGGTGGCTTGGAAACTACTTGCTTTCCAGCTTCATCGCCTAGACACTCGCGACATAAGCAGTCCATCAACGGGAAGAAAGAACCCTTTTGCTGTTCTGCTTATGCGTGTCGTATCTCCCAAGGCGATTATGCATTCATTTCTTTCCTGTGGGGGAACTGGGAAGCCTCCTCAGACTTCGTCTTCCGGGGTCTTGCCTAGCTCCTTCTCCCACGGGAGTCTCGAAGTTTCCCAACCATACCCCATCTGAAGGATGAGAGAAACGAATCCCTGCCATAGATGAAGATGCCTTCCACAAATCATATGGAACTATGATGCACGTAATAAGCCGTTTTTGTGTTTTTATGAGTAGCTCTTCTTATGTTGGAGGACGTATAAAGATGTTTCCGTTTGCCTTACCAACGCAAGGAGGTCCGGGAAATTGCGAGACTCCTCGAAAATGCTACGCATTTCCTTCGTGCGGTGTTTTTTCAAGAAGCTTATTCAAAGTCCTATGGGAGAATAGTACATGGTGAGATCCCGCAGGGCTTTAACCCGAGGAAGCTCACCGTACGCCCATGGAAAGCGAGTGATTTCCCGGACCTCCAAACGCTCATCAACATAACGGAAACATTTTCTCTCGAAACTGAGTCTTCAACTAAAGGGAGCTTTACTTGAGGATCAACATTAAGAATTCACCCGTGCCTTCATAAAAGGTGAAGCGGGATGTGAAAGTTTTTTAAAACAAAGTCTATGTTTATTTAATGGTATTCTTTAATTGATCGACAATTTCCTTACTGTTACGTTCACCAGATATTTTGGCGATGGTTTTACCTTCTTTCCTGATCAATAAGGTAGGGAGCTGCGTTATTTTATCTTCGATGCTGTATAAAGAGGAAGAGCTCTTAAAAAACTCCAGTGGTTGTTCCTGGTATTGATTTTTAAACGCAATGAAGGCATCCATGTAGGCTTTTTCAGTCTCTAGTTCTCTTTCTTCTGTGACCAGCTGTATTTCATAACCACTCGGCTTGGCACTAATCACTTCTATTTTTTTCAGTTCCGGGAAACATCCCGTAAACAACAAGAAAATAATTCCGATTGGTAGAACTGTTTTAGTCAATGGAATACCACTCTCTTTCTGTTCTTGGAAGCTGATTTCATTCTAACAAATAAAGATTTAAAAGAATCGAATGTTATCAAAATGTCACGGAAGTGAAAAACCGTCGAAGTTTAAATGAAAAGTGTGAAATAGAAGATAAGATGAGGGTAATAAAAATCATTAAAAAGACCTGCCCAATGAAGGGCAGGTTTTTGATCTTGGCTTATTGTTTCTTTTTCAATCCGATTTTTCTATCTTCTTCTGCGAATGATTTGACGAGTGAGAAGCATAGCATAATCATGATAACCGTGAATGGGAAGGCAGCGATGATAGCAGCTGTTTGCAGAGCGCCTAAACCGCCTTGCCACAATAGTACAGCAGCTGCACTAGACTGGATAATTCCCCACGTAAACTTAACCTGGTTACGAGGGTTTAAGCTGCCGCCTGTCGTCTGCATTCCAAGTACGAAGGTTGCTGAGTCAGCCGATGTGACAAAGAACGTACTGATCAAGGTCAGTCCGATGATTGACATCACCATGCCAAGCGGGACATTTTCTAACATCGCAAATAGAGCAACTTCTGTCCCTAGTTCACTCACCGCAGACTGGATATCCATGCCCTGGAAGAATTCAAGGTGAATCGTTGTACCACCGAATACAGAGAACCAAAGAGCACCGAATATAGTCGGTACCAGCAGGACGCCAAGAATGAATTCACGGACGGTACGGCCGCGGGAAACACGAGCAATAAACGTTCCGACGAATGGTGCCCATGAAATCCACCAGGCCCAGTAGAAGATTGTCCAGCCCTGAACCCAGGTGTTGCTTTCTTCCGAGAACGGAGTCATACGCAAACTCATTTGTGGCAGGTTTGAAATGTAAGACCCAAACGTTGTTGTAAAGTAATCCATGATAAAGTTGGTCGGTCCTGCAAATAACAGGAAGAACATTAATAAAAGGGCTAATACGATATTCGTATTACTCAAGTACTTGATCCCTTTATTCAAACCAGTCATGGCCGAAACCATGAACAGGACGGTTACAACAGCAATTATAGATAACTGAAGGGTAAAATTATCATTCAACCCTGGAACCAAATAAGCAAGACCACTCGAGATCTGTAAGGCTCCGAAACCAAGAGATGTAGCCACCCCGAAAATGGTTGCGAATACGGCAATGGAATCGATTATTGTTCCAATTGGTCCCTTAATTCGTTCTTCACCAAGCAATGGCGCTAATGCTGCACTAAAAACACCAGGCGCATTTTTTCTGAATTTGAAATAAGCCAGTGCCAGGGCGATGACCGCATAGATAGCCCATGGGTGGAATCCCCAGTGAAAGAAGCTGTAACGCATCGCTTCTTTAGCAGCCTCCTGTGTGCCAGGTTCCGCCGTAGGTGGGGTATGGAAATGTGAAAGTGGTTCTGCAGCACCCCAGAACACCAGTCCAATACCCATACCTGCACTGAATAGCATCGCAAACCAGGTGATGTACGGATATTCCGGTTCATCATCTGGTTTACCCAGTTTGATTTTTCCGTACCTGGAAAATATTAAAAAGATAGCAAATACTAAGAATCCAGTTGCTGAAAGTAAGTAGAACCATCCAAATTTGTCAGTTATAAAACTTTGAATGTTTGTCGTGATGTTATTCAGGTTCCATGTCGGTAATGTCGAGTCCGGTATGATTCCCCATCCGATAAAGAGAAAGGCAATTACTACCGAGATGTAAAAAACTCTTGTAACTTGTTTCAATCTCATCATCCTTTCTAAGAATTCTGTAGCAATTGATTGACGGTCACTTCACGTGTTCCTGTTCGTTAACGTAACGAAAATAAATGTCTGCATGCTTCGAGTTGGAAAGTTGATTAAGCTCTTCTATTACGTCATGTAAACAGAGTAACTCATATAATAATACCGTTTGAGGTGGCAAATGGTGACGGTAGCGACTTTCTTGTTCGATATGTTCATGCTTCCACTCCCAAAAAACATGATCCAGCTCATGGATATGTTGAAAATGCTTTTCAGGTATGTGATGTCTTGGTGCTTTTAATATTGCCACAAATGAAGGAATCATTCTTTCAATTAAATGTTCTTCCCTGTGATTGAAGTCTCCACTATCCGTTTGAATATACTGCAAGTTTCCTAAGTGGTAGATGATCTGCTGCAATAGATCAAGGCGCTTTTGGGTATATTGGAATGCGCGCATATCAATGTTCGTATGCTTATGATAGGACCATTCTTCACGCTGATAATGGGAAAGTTGATGTGTCCTTTCGATACTTTGTGTCAGTTCACGGTATTTTTTATTAATGAGAGCTCTTTTTTTATGTTTTTCTCCAATGACTTCTTTTAAAATCAACTCCAGCAGGTCAGCAGACAGTGAATATAACCGATCGATATTGCGTTGGATACTGCTAAAATAATTTGGCGGCAACAGGAAAAAATTGACTAGGGAAGAAACTACTATACCAATAGATGTAGTACCCAATCTGATAAAGAACGAAACAATGTAATTTTCCTGGAAATCAGGAATCATTGCTGTTGCGGTTATCGTAGCGACCAGTATGCCATCCTGTAGGTTAAGTTTATGGCAGACAGCAATCGTCAAAATTGCTACGAGCGCATAAGTCAGAGCACCTTTACCGAACACCCCATATAAGGAAGTGGCAATCAACGCTCCAATGGCAGAAGCGGGAAACCTTATCGCTGCTTTCCGGATGGAATCTGCCGCCGTATGTTCAATAGTTACAATCGCTGTGATCACCGCAAAAATAACCGGCCAACCAAAATAACCGCAGATCAGTGCGGTTATAAAGACGGAGATACCGGTTTTAAGTGTCCTGCTTCCAAAAAGCTTGAATTGCAGCAGACGTTCCATCATCTTGAATCACCCTACATTTTCTTTGGCTCCAGCCACGATTTCTAATTATAGTATAAATTAACGGGAAACCATAGTAAAAACTATAATAAATCATATATAATGTAATTGTTGGAAATACATAGAAAAAAATAACATCTGGGGGTCTTTACATGAACAAAAAGTTGGTATCTTTATTGGCAATGGTTATGATTGGGCTTTTGGGCGCCTGCAGTACGAGTGAAAATGTGTCCCAGGATGAGACAGTCAAAGCAGAATCAAAGGAAGGAACAGAAGCTCCAAAGACGGAAGAGGGGGAGACGAAAGAAGCAGATAATCAAAGTACAAGTAAAAAAGCTGAAGGATCTGAGGAAGAAGCTTCAGGTGCTTTAGCGAAACAAGCGGAAGAGATTGTAATAGAGCCTGTTTACGAATTATCAGGAAACTGGGCTTTTCAACCGATAGATGGGCAGGCGAACGAAAAAGTAGCTTTGATTACCATTGATGATGCTCCAGATAAATATAGTGTGGAAATGGCAAAAACATTGAAAGAATTAGGAGCGCCAGCAATATTTTTTGTTAATGGTCATTTCTTAGATACTCCAGAGGAAGAAAAAAAGTTGAAACAGATTCATGAATTGGGATTCCCTATCGGAAACCATACCTATAGTCATTCCTCTTTGCCTGCTCTGACTAAAGAGCAGCAATATGAAGAAATAATTGGTTTGAATGATCGGGTGGAAGAAATCATCGGGGAGAGACCGGAATTTTTTCGAGCACCATTTGGCCAAAATACCGATTACACAAAGCAGCTGGCGGAAGAGGAAGGAATGCTGCTGATGAACTGGACTTATGGCTATGACTGGGAGAAAGATTACCAGAGTGCATCCGCAATAGCACAAATTATGGTAGAAACCCCGCTGTTGACAGACGGAGCCAACCTGCTGATGCATGATCGTGAATGGACAGCAAATGGATTGGAGGAGATTGTCACCGGGCTTGAGGAAAAAGGATATGAGCTGTTAGATCCAGCTTTAATCAAGCGGCCATAATAAAAATACCATCATCAAGTAGATAAACTTGTGTGATGGTATTTTTTATTATTATGACTGTAGTGGACTTAACATCCATTTCATTCGACAATCAATGAAGGTTAATTTTTGCCAGCGCTTTTCACTACGTAATAAGGTTCAATCGGATACAATGTAATGCATTTTTATTCTATTTATGAAAGTTTTCGTTTATAATAATACATAATACGCTCGTTGAATAACTGTAATTTTCCTTCTAATTTCTTCGCAAAGAATTTAGCCAACTCATTTCCTTTGTTTTTATCTCCATGTGTCGAAGCTTCAGGCAACGTGATTTGAATGAAATATTGTTCATCATCTTCTGTTACTCCCTTTGTACTTCCTACTCCGATTAGTAGATGTTGATAATTAGGGTCTCTTCCTTTCAAATGCAGGTAGTTGCCGTTGTCGTCTTTCTTCTCCGTAATTAAGTAAGGAAAAGCATGACCGCTGTAGCTCCAATCGAGTTGTTCGCCGGTTTTTGACGTTATTTCCTGATAATAGTTAAGCAAATCCTGAATTTCTTTCAACGAAATTGTCTGTTGGACACTTTCTTTTACCAGATGAATGAATGCGCTTTTTCCCATTTTTCCAACTCCTGTCATTAGTTTCTAATTTCATGTTAGCACTTTCATAGTCCCCTGCTCAATAACATTTGTCACGTTCAAAGATTTAATGAGGTGAAAAAGCCGAAACGGCTTAAAAATAAAAGGAGGTAAACTATGTATATGGAGAAATTGTATGATGAAATGGAACAGTCTAATGTCAGGTTTGTCGGATTTACCACCAAGGAAGGGAGGTATGATTTCGGTATCATCTATACCAGTCAATTTTTCGGGAAACCGTTAATTGTGTGCATGCAGACAGGACAATCCGCTTTGTTCGATAGTGCGGATGTTAAAGATTTAGATTTCCTGCAAAAGAAATTCCGGCTTCCTAACCAGGGTGTAGCGATTGATTTAGCAGATTTTCTTGATGAAGTTGTACCTCCGGCAGAGCTGATGGAAGCTTCTTACGAGTAAAATTACCCCCAGTTCGTTTACAGGATGACTTAAGTGGGAAAAGAATTATTAATGTGACATACTTTTTAGGCTTGATTTTTTAAATGTGTCATATTAAAATGAGAACATAACCTGAAAACGATTACAAAAATACTTGTAAAGGAGCTGGATGTTCAGATGGGTACAATTGTATGTCAAGATTGCCAAAGAATTATTGAACATTATGAGGATGAGAAGGTTTCCACTCTTTATAGTACTTGTCCGTCATGCAATCCGAAAGAGAAAAAATAAAATAGTGTGACATAATGAAAACCCCACCGGATATCTGGTGGGGTTCATTTTTTATACTATATTAAAGTTTACCTTTGTTAAAGGATTCAAGTATAAGAACATACTAAGGCATTCGCCATACGTACTTGGCGAAAAGCCAAGTTTTTTGAATAATCGTGTATTTACTTGAAAGCCCGATGTTCTTTGATGACACGGATAGTTTCAAGCGTTTCATCCTCTGGTCCCTGTACTGGCAAGCCTGCTTCCAGGTTTTCTCGTATATAAGCCACATTTTCTTTTGTAATGATTTCGCCTGGGATAAAAATCGGGATACCAGGCGGGTAGATCATCAGCGATTCAGCACTGATCCGGCCGATACCTTCGTCAAGAGCAACGACTTCGGTCTCCGAATAAAATGCTTCCCTCGGCGATAAAGCAAGCAATGGAATTTCCGGAACTTTGACCTTGATCTCCTCATTCGCTTCCAGGACAGGCCGGCTGGATGCCAACTCTTTCAAAGCATGTACCAGCAAACCGGTTTCTTCTATTGTATCTCCTGGTGTTACAAGACAGAGGATGTTATATAAGTCAGATAATTCCACTTCAATGTTGTAATGCTGGCGCAGCCATACTTCCACATCGTAGCCTGTCACTCCCAAGTCTTTGACCGAAATGATCAGCTTTGTAGGATCATAATCGAAGGTCGCGTCGCTGCCGATAATTTCTCTTCCCACACAATACAGTCCGGACAGTTGATTGATTGACTTACGTGTACGTTCTGCCAGGATAATCGTCTCGTCAATCATATCTTTTCCTTTAACAGCTAATTGTCTCCGGGCGGTATCGAGAGAAGCGAGCAGCAGGTAAGATGTCGATGTCGTCGTCAGCATCGATAATATCGCCTGAACACGTTCATGGGAAACCAGACCTTCTTTTAAATTTAAGACGGAACTCTGTGTCATCGAGCCGCCGAGCTTATGAACACTTGTTGCCGCCAGATCCGCTCCTGCCTGCATGGCCGATAATGGGAGTGTATCATGAAAATGAATATGGACACCATGTGCCTCATCAACTAATACAGGTACGTCATAATCATGTGCCACCTCGACAATTTTCTTTAAATCAGCAGCAATCCCAAAATAAGTAGGATTGATAACGAGTACTCCTTTAGCGTCAGGGTGGGCTTCAAGCGCCCGGTTTACCGCTTCTGGGGTGATACCGTGAGAAATACCTAACCGCTTATCCAGCTCCGGATGGATGAATATCGGAGTCGCACCTGAAAAAATGATAGCCGTTGTGACCGACTTATGGACGTTTCTTGGTACAATAATTTTATCTCCGGGATGGCAGACACTCATTACCATGGTCATGATTGCCCCACTGGTTCCTTGTACAGAGAAAAATGTATAATCAGCCCCGAAAGCTTCAGCAGCAAGATCCTGGGCTTCTTTGATGATCCCGTGTGGATGGTGAAGATCATCCAATGGCTCGATATTGATCAGGTCGATTGATAGAGCATTGTCACCGATAAAGTGACGGAATTCTTCATCCATCCCTTTTCCTTTTTTATGGCCGGGAATATGAAATGGAATCGGGTTCTTTTCCATATGAGCTAACAAACCCGAAAACAATGGAGTTTTGTCTTGAGACAATTGCTACACCTCTTCATAAAATCGTATAAAACATATGAATTATAGCAGATGCGGGCAATTGTGGCTAGCATTTTTGCAGGTAAGGATATTAGTTGAAGCCGTATCGAACTATCATGATAGAATGTAAAAAAGGAGGAAGGAAAAATGAATTGGGAAACAAGAGTAACAGATTTGCTGGGAATTACATATCCGATTATCCAGGGCGGCTTGGCTCATCTTGCCTACGCTGATCTTGCTGCAGCTGTTTCTAAAGCAGGTGGCCTTGGTCAGATCACTGCTATGAGCATGGATGGACCAGAACACCTAACAAAGGAAATCAGGCGTGTCAAAACAATGACTGAAAAACCCGTCGGGGTGAACTTTGCCATCGGCCAGCACGGCCGGCCGTTTGAGCATATGGTCGAAGCTGCTATCAAGGAAGAAGTACCGGTTATTTCCGTAACAGGAGGCAATCCTAAACCAGTACTCGAGATGGTCGAGGGCACCTCTATAAAAAAATTAGTGCTCGTTGCCGCCAGAAGACAGGCAGAGAAAGCGGAAGAACTCGGTGCAGATGCCGTCATGGTCGTAGGCCATGAAGGAGGAGGACATATCGGCCGGGATGACATCGGAACATTCGTACTTACCCCACAAGTAGTCGATGCCGTTTCAATTCCTGTCATTGCATCCGGAGGTATTGGCGATGGCCGCGGTCTAATGGCTGCTTTAAGCCTTGGAGCGGAAGGAATCGAAATGGGCACCAGGTTCATTGCGACGAAAGAATGCATCCATGCCCACGAAAAGTATAAACAAGCATTAGTGGAAGCAGATGAAATGAGTACCGCTGTAATCAAAAAAACGTTGAAAGCTCCCGCAAGAGCCTTGAAAAATAAATGGACCGATGAAATTCTTCAATTAGAAACCGGTAACCCGGGCTATGAAGGTTTAAAGTCTTTTATCAGCGGGGAAGCGAATAAACGATATATTTATCAAGGCGAAATAGATAATGGCTTTGCCTGGGCTGGCCAGGTTGCAGGCAGAATAAAGGATGTGCCTTCCGTGCAAGCTTTATTTACAAGTATGCTTTCGGAAGCAGAAGAAATCCGGAACAAATGGAGCCAGTGAACGAAAGGGGTCATGAATATGAATTATACCTATCCAATCGACGAAACATGGTCAAAACAAGAAATCATTGATGTTGTCAATTTCTACTCATTAGTAGAACAGGCGTATGAGAAAAATGTAAAGCGGGATGAATTGATGCTTGCCTATACCAGGTTCAAGCAGATCGTTCCTTCTAAAAGTGAAGAAAAACAATTATGCGGTAAGTTCGAGAAAGAATCCGGCTACTCCTGTTACCGGACTGTGAAAAAAGCGAAAGAAATGGGTACCGAAGATAAAGTGAGTATGTAATTTAAAAAAGTCTGCCCCTTGCCACTTCTGGTGAGGAGCAGACTTTTTTTGTGGGAAGACAATTTTTTTATCTGATCCAATTCTCTTAGTAGAGCATTGGAATCAAGCCTGTTTTGCCATGCGGTAAAGGGATTCGAGAGTTTCGAATGCGCCTTTGCATCGAGCGAGAAATTTATCAGCATCTTTCAAAATAGGATCGTTTCGGTCTATGTTAAGCCCGCAAAGCAGCTCAGCTTTTTTTACATTTTCCAGGCGATCGACCATCTCGCTGAATTTTTCTTCCGTCAATTCTTTTTGAGGGATAGCATCCGGTGTCATATGATCGATGGACCAGACGAAGTCTTCTGGTATTTCTTTTCGAATTTGGTAGTCTTCTTTCTTAATTGCTTTTGCGAAGCCCTGTTTCACCGGACTTTCATAAATCACGGCAAACCAGACGAACACATGCGACTCCCATAATCCAATTTGAAAATGAGGAAGTTTTTTATAACCACGGTTGCTGTTGGCAAGAGCGGCCCATGTATCATTAGGTGGATTTTTTGTACGCCTTGCATGTTTTGCGACATGGACGAACATTTCATCTCCAGTCAACGCAGTTAGGTCGGGGGCGAGTTCTGTAGCAATCGCTTCGAGCTTAGGAGAAACCTGAGCTTTCAGTACCTCCATGCGTTCATCCAGACCTGGAATATTAAAGACGTCAAAGTCTTTCTCTGAAAAACCATTGAATTGCTCCATTAACCATCAACTCCTAATCGTTCTGCTAGTAGAAAGTTTACCATAGTCAGATCCATCTTCTAAATAATACGTTCTTTTGGTTTGAAACTCTGTAATTTTGGTTAAATAAAAGTAATAAAAACACATACCGATCAAGCAAACTGCTCATATAAATAGACAAACGAGGGTTTATATAAGGGAGGGAAGACTAAATGAAGCGTGTAATGGAAGCGTTAAGGCGCCGTGAGGCTGAAGAAAGACTCCCCGTCATCCGGTTGGAGATAGATTACGAATTGATGACCTTATATGACGCGATGATGGAGGAAGATGAAGAGCAAATAGCCAACAGTAAGCAACGCTTGAATGAGTTACGTACCGAACTTATCCAATGGATGGCATAAACAGAGCAGCTGATAAGTTGCTCTGTTTTTGTATATAATGAAACAGAGACATTGCTTTGCCTAACTATGGGAGCGTGAAACCAGGCAAAAACTCTGTTAGGCTGAAACAACAACAACAATTACGTATTTATGTAAAAGGGGTTCTTGTCATGGAAAAACAAGCAAGACAGCAAATATTTGAGCAGGCAAAAGTGTGGGTGCTTGAAGCAGGTGAACAAATCAGAAAGCGGATGGAACAGCCGTTTAAAGTTGAAACGAAATCAAACCCGAATGATCTGGTTACAGAATTGGATAAGGATACAGAAAGGTTTTTTGTAGAAAAAATCCGCAGTCATTACCCGGAACACCAGCTGTTCGGCGAAGAAGGGTTCGGTGATGATATTCAGACCCTCGATGGCACCGTGTGGATTGTCGACCCGATCGATGGCACGATGAATTTCGTTCATCAAAAAAGGAACTTCGCTATTTCTATCGGAATATATTACGATGGCATCGGCGAAATCGGGCTGATTTATGATGTCATGGCCGATGTTCTTTATACAGCCATTAGGGGGGAAGGTGCATACAAAAATGGTGAGCCTCTAGAAAGACTTGAGGAGCCGCAGGAATTGGATAAATCGATTCTTGCGATCAATTCGTTTTGGGCGCTCCGTAATAAACGAGTAGGGGAAGAAGGGATCCATCGATTGGTGGAGAAGGTAAGAGGCACCCGTTCCTTTGGCTCCGCTGCCCTGGAATTCGCCTTCGTCGCTGAAGGAATTATCGATGGTTATTTGACGATGAGCCTGATGCCATGGGATATCGCAGCAGGTATTGTCATTGTTGAAGAAGTCGGCGGCATCACCACGCAGGCAAATGGTCAGCCGGTCAATATGCTGGAGAAAAATTCTATTTTGACATCGCACCGTGATATCCATCAGGAAATCGTCAACGAATATGTGGAATTGAAAATATAGGGACATCCGTTCTTGTAACTAAAAAAGCTTGTAGAGAAACTTCATGTTTTCTACAAGCTTTTTTGTTTTTTCGTGGGAGAATAGGCGCTCTTAACAGTATATTGCCCTCACCTGATCCTCCCTGTACGATTAAAGAACAAAGATTCCCCGAAAAGGCTGGCGCATCAAGCGACAGCCCTATGAGACTTCACGATCGTTTTCTCTTTCCGGCAATCCCGAACCCCATGATGGCAAAACCAAGAAGCAGAAATAATCCTGCCAGCCAAAAATTCCTTATCCCTAATGCAAAACCGACAAATACGAAACAAAGGATAGCTAAAAAAGCGACGAACATCCTTTTCCAGTCTATTTTATTCATTTCAATCACCTCTTTTATATGTACCTATCCAGTATAGCCGACATTTCCTTTGTTGAAAACGGTCGAATCCACAATGATATTCTGAGATTTTCTTGTAGCGCCATTCCTTATTGTTTAGTATCATGGAGACAAGAGAGAACAAGGGGGAACATCATGAACGAGGAAAATGTTTTGAACGTACCCAATGATCTGTGGCCAATTGCAGATATGTTCTTCCAGGGACTGGGTACAGAAGTGAATATGAATAATGAAGATGAAGTGGCCTTGTTATTCCGTGGCTTCTTTTTATTGTATTTGACAGTCGTCACTCTTGCTATTATCACTTTCAAGCTTGGTTTTGCCAGAAAACTGCCATTGTTGCAGAATTTGATCGTATATGGTGTTTTGGTGATTGGTACTTTCTTTTTAACTCTAATTTTAGGTTTGAACTTGCCAATCGCTGAAAGTTTACTGGCTTCCGCCATTGTATTGGGGATTTATCGTATCCGGCTTCACCGGGAACGAGAGTCCCGAAATGAAAGCTCATAGAAAAAGGAGAGGTGAAGCGTATGCGCTCATTGCAAGATGCTGTATATAATTGGTTAACGATCCAGGTAGTAGCAGATTATCGTCCGGATGATGCTTCAGCTAATGAAACAGCTGATTTCTTTTATGAGATGCTGCAAAGTGATCATCAAGTAAAGGAAATAGAGGTCAATTGTGAGAATGAATTATATCAAGTCACCTGCCACACCTCAGAAGAAGTGCGTAAGCTTCGCTTTCCTGCCGAGCTGATTGACTTGATGCTCGTCCAAATCAAGGACGAACCGCATAAGTTCAAAAACTACAGCTGAAACCATTAGAAAAACTTGGCTTGTCGCCAAGTACTTATGTCGAAAGCCTTTGTCTTTTCTTATACTTTGATCCTTCAACAAAGTTAAAACTTTCTTTAAGTATAACAAAAGGCTGACCTTTATTAACTGGTCAGCCTCTTTGTAATACGTATTGGGTTAAGATAAATATTGTTCACTTTTTCGCTCTTTGTAGACGCGGAAATCGCCAGTTGCCAGTCTTTTTTTCGTCTTTTCCCCAATACGTTGATGACAGCTTGGACACATGTAGGTGGTAAGCCGGCGGTTTCTCAGCCGCTTCGCTTGCAGACAATTACTGTCTATGCTGTTTATTTCATCGCATATTACGCATTGGACACGCATAGTTTCACCTCAGATAATAGTAATAGCTATAATATAAAAAAAGTATAACATAATCCATGGCATCACGCATTTTTGGATTGTTTCCATTGTAATTCAGAGTTCCTGTATTTTGTAAAGGAGGAGTCCGTATGGCGAACCAAGTAGAGCACCTGTTGAATGATACGCAATATGAACTGCTGCAAGAGGAAACGTTTATGTTGTTGTCTACGTATAGTCAAGAAAATCAATCCCCCATGGTGAATGCCATCAGCTGGGTATATGCGAAAGATAAACATTCGCTATTGTTTGCTGTTGATAATCGATCCGTTATTGTCAGGAACATCAATACCTCCCCAAACGTCGTACTGACACTAATAGATGCCGAATCGACTTATTCTATTAAAGGGAAGGCCCGAATTCTGACAGAGAGAATTGGAGAAATCCCGTTGAAACTAGCCAAAATCGAAGTGGACATTGAAGAGGTGAGGGATGTCATGTTTTATGGAGCGAAAATCTCCAAAGGTCCTGATTATGACAAAACTTATGATAAGCAGGCAGCTGCCAAATTAGACCGTCAAGTCATGTCTGCATTACAAAAATAACCAAGAAAATGCTGTTTCAAATAAATTCAATAAGGGAAGTGTATCTATAGGAAGACCAAGAAAGGATGATTTCTTTGAAGAAAAGATGGATTTTTTCAACGGTTGGTGCACTAGGCGCTGGCACTCTAGCTTATATGCTGAAGGATGAAGAACGCCGAGGACAATGGAAAGGAAAAGCACAGTCGCTTTTCTCCAAAGCAGAAGGAAGCGATCTGCCAGTCGAAGCTGCTGGCAATCCGCAGGAAGACAATCACGAAAACACTAAAATGGTTTCCGAAGGCTCCCAATTTGGAGTACAGTATTATAATGAACTGACAGAAAAAGAACGCGAAATACTTGAAAAAGCAAACAGCTAAATCCTGAAAAGGATTTAGCTGTTCTTTTTTCGGTTCAAATGTTCATTGGATTGTTCTTCTTCAATTTCATCAAGTTTTTGTTCTTCTTGTTCTGGGACAGATTCTTTATTTTGATCAGGTTCTTCTGCGCGGTCGTCATCGATCGGCATCTCTGGCATGTAACGCCCTACTATGGCACTTAATTCTTCTGTTACTGCCTGGATTGGATGACCTTCTTGCAGTTTGTTTCTCAACTGCCGGATTCTCTCAGCGCCGTCAGCATCAGCAACAACCACCGCCCGTTTACCGAATGGATCGTGTTTCAAGGATTCACCGACAGAGTATTTGATTGTTCCAACACGTGAACGATCAAGTTCTTTATCTACATCAATACCGACCACCACATAGGGGCCTAGAACGATTGCCGTAGCATCATGGACATTCGGAACTTCTGTTGCTAATTTAGCGAGATGCTCTGCAGCTTGCTGGATTGTCTTATCTTCTTTTTCAATTGGATCAGAATCCTTTACCATCAATGGTTCGGATCCTTCTCTTTCTTGCTGCAGCGTCTCGGGGTCCTCTCCCTGGCAGGCAGTAATCATTAGTAAAGCGATTAACAAGAATGTGTTGAGGATGGGTTTTTGCATCGTAAGTTCACCTACTTTTTTTACTAGCGTTTGTCAGGTCGTCTATCCTTATGCATTGAAACATATAAATGAGTTAAGAACCCTTGGAACCATTCATCCTAATATAGGAGGCGTACCTTTTGAAAAAAATCTATGTATTGGATACCAACGTTTTGCTGCAGGATCCAAACGCGATTTACACTTTTGAAGATAATGAAGTGATCATACCAGCTGTGGTTTTAGAAGAAGTAGACACGAAAAAGAGGATCATGGAAGAAATTGGACGAAACGCAAGGCAGGTATCCCGAATCATCGATAGGCTTCGTGGGAAAGGTGAACTGCACAAAGGGATTCTGCTTCGTAATGGGGGAAAATTGAAAATAGAACTGAACCACCGCTCTTATCAAAAGATGGAGGAAATTTTTGTGGAAAAAACAAATGATAACAGGATATTAGCGGTGGCCCACAATTTGCACGAGGAAGAGAAGCAAAAGAAAAATGGAAAGCAAGTCATCTTAGTGTCAAAGGATATGTTAATGCGGGTAAAAGCAGACGCAATGGGAATTCCTGCGGAAGATTATCTGAATGAGCGAGCGATCCATAAAGATGAAATATATGCAGGATTTGAAGAATTGTATGCCAGTAAGGAAACGCTGGATCGTTTTTATAAGGAAGGTCAACTGTCTATCCAGGAATTGACGCTCACGTACTATCCTAATCAATTCTTTATTATCAAAAACCGTGCGAACCCTTCCCAGTCAGCGATGGGAATTGTCGATCATAACGGAGTGCTCAAACCATGCAAATTTTCAAATGAACATGTGTGGGGGATAAAGCCCAGGAATGCCCAGCAGGTGATGGCGCTCGAACTGCTATTAAGAAGGGACATACCTCTGGTAACATTGACAGGAAAAGCAGGGACTGGAAAAACCCTACTGGCTCTTGCTGCCGGCTTGATGCAAATCGAGGATCTCGGGCTTTATAAAAAGATGCTGGTTGCGCGACCAATTGTTCCGCTTGGTAAAGATCTCGGCTATTTGCCAGGGGAGAAAGATGAGAAATTGAGACCGTGGGTTCAGCCGATTTATGACAATCTGGAACACCTTTTCGACGTGAAAAAGCCAGGAGAGTTAGATGGTATTTTGTCGGGGCTCGGATCTATCCAGGTTGAAGCCCTTACCTACATCCGTGGGAGAAGCATACCTGATCAGTTGATATTGATTGATGAGGCGCAGAATCTCACCCGGCATGAAGTGAAGACGATACTGACGAGGATTGGTGAAGGTAGTAAGATCGTACTTCTGGGGGACACTCAGCAAATCGATCACCCTTATTTGGATGAATATAATAACGGTCTCATGCATGTGGTTGAAAAATTCAAACACCATGCGTTGAGCGGCCATGTGAAACTGATCAAGGGCGAACGTTCGCCATTAGCCCAACTGGCAGCCGATTATTTGTAATTCGTTGCATAAAAAAGTCGTTGCATAAAAAAGCTGACTGGGAGGATGTCCAACATACCTGCCCAGCCAGCTTTTTCGTTATGCACGGTTGTACTGGATAGTTAGTCAAGTGTGATTACTGACAAAGCGTCGGCGTTTTGTGCTTTAACGGAAAATGATCTTTTTAACGCCTTTGATCGGTTCATCTTTATTGCTGCCGTCTTCCCAATATAGATGAAGCGGGCCATCTTCTTTCAAAGGGCGGCCTTCTACTGAAAACAACGCCAGGGCTTGCCGCATCTTTTCTACAGTCACTTCCACATCGCCATCCGTGGTCTCCAATGTAACGCCGCTGAGGTCACTGGCAGGCTCGCTGGTTGAGATAAAAGGTTTTAAATCCATTAAATATGTCTCTTTTAGGATTTTTTCTCTCTCAAAACGGGAAATACTTCTATTAACTGGCGGATCAATTTTTTGTTGGTAAATCTCACGATCCCACCGCATAGAAGCTTTCTGGAGCTCATCCTCTTCGTCTTGTTCCTTTTCGCCTGTCCCGAATGCTTCGTCATAGGTCACTTTGCGGTCATCAAAAATCCACACGGTCGGATCAAGTGTGATTGGATATTTAACATTTCCTGCTATTTGAACAATCATGGCATGGGCCACCTTTCAATAAATTAATCACCATAATTCAGAATAGCAAAAAATTGCAATCATTGCACCCGAAGGAGGTCATTTAAGTGGCAAAGAATTTGACAAAAGAAACGTTGGAAGATTGGTTAGAGAATGTAAGACCGCTGGCGCATGACGGGAAAGTAGCTGACTATATCCCTGCACTTGCCAAACAGGATCCAGAAGAATTAGCTGTAGCAGTGTATGATCTGGACGGAGAGTGTATCAGCGCAGGGAACCTGGAGTGTTGTTTCACACTGCAAAGTATTTCTAAGGTATTGTCCCTTGCATTAGCATTGATGGACAATGGGGAAGATTTTGTATTTGACCGAGTAGGGATGGAACCAACAGGAGACCCTTTCCATTCGATTTATCGCCTGGAGCAGCATGCACCATCGAAACCCTTGAACCCCATGATTAATGCCGGAGCCCTTGCTGTAACAAACATGATCCATGGAGCTAACCCGGACGAGAAGGTAGGCAGGTTACTCAGCTTTATCCATGAAATGACGGATGATCAATCGATCCGTTACAACGAAGAAGTTGCCGACTCTGAATTCAAAACCGCTTACCTGAACCGGTCTCTGAGTTATTACATGAAGCAGCACGGGGTAATCGAAGGCAGCGTAGAAGACACATTGGATGCTTATACGAAGCAATGTGCCATCGAAGTCAACATCCAGCACCTGGCACGTATTGGAGCTATATTTGCAAACGATGGAAGAGACCTGGATTCCGGCAGGCAGATCCTACCGAGGCATTTAGCGCGTATTTGCAAAACCTTCATGGTTACTTGTGGCATGTATGATGCATCCGGGTCTTTCGCCATACGCGTAGGCATACCTGCAAAGAGTGGGGTATCAGGGGCAGTAGTCGGCGCAGTCAATGGATATGGAGGCATTGCCGTGTACGGAGCCGCCCTTGATGAAAAAGGAAACAGCGTCGTCGGCCTAAAACTACTGGAACTCCTCGCCAACCGCTATGATTTATCCATTTTTTAAATTCCACCGTTTTAACAAGTTGATGTATGAACTAAATGATTGTGTGGGCCTTTCCGCGGACTACCAGCCAAGTCTCCTCACTTCGTTGCGGGGGCTCAGAAAGTCTTCCCGTCTTCCTCGCGTAAAGCAGTTCCCATAATCCGTTAGTCTAACTATAGTAGTGGATCATAGTAGCAACATATGGGGGAATAGGCAAAGGGTTTTGAAGTTTGACATATATCTTATGTTGCAATTTCCTGGGACAGACGCTAATATAATAAATAGAAGTCTGTTATTGGAGGGGATGTTGATGTTATCTGATCTGGCTGTGGATCATCGCGAAAAAGCCTATGCCCTTCTCAAGGCTGATGCAGATAAGATCTTAAAGTTAATCAAGGTTCAAATGGATAATTTGACCATGCCACAGTGTCCATTATATGAAGAAGTTTTAGATACACAAATGTTTGGGTTGTCCCGAGAAATCGATTTCGCGGTTCGCCTTAATCTGGTTACCGAGGAAGAAGGAAAAGCCTTGCTCGATAACTTGGAACAACAGTTGAATGTATTACATGAAGCTGCACAGAAATCTTGATATATAAGCTCAAATTGCGACAGCTAATGTTGTAATTTGGGTTTTTTTATATCACCTTATCCAGATTCTACATACTAAAGTGAAAAAATATTTATTGTATAAAGCAGGACTTTAACGATGAATCTAGTAAAATATTATAGAGGGATGAAACGTGATGCGACAAAAATTGAAAAATATCGACTTTACCTTATTTATCATACCAATTCTTTTGACGGGTTTTGGCGCTGTAATGATATACAGTGCCAGCATGGTTTATGCCCCAGTGGTAATGGATACCACGAGTTACCACTTTTTGAAAAAACAGCTGATGTGGGGGACAATGGGATTCATTGTCATGTGTTTTTTTACCATATTTCCATATCGTCACCTGCAGCGGATGACAAAGATGATTGTCTTAGCAATGGTCACGCTGCTAGGGGGATTGTTCTTTTTTGGTAAAAATGTTAACAATTCGGTTTCCTGGTATGACTTGGGAGTTATGAGTTTCCAGCCGGCTGAATTTGTAAAAATCGGCCTGATCATATACTTGTCTTCCGTCTATGCTAAGAAACAGCAGTACATTGGGGAGTTTGGCAGGGCAGTAATCCCGCCGCTGATTCTGACAAGCTTGATTCTCGGTCTTATTCTTCTTCAGCCTGACATCGGTACAGCAGCCATTATTGGATTGATTGCCAGTTTGGTTATCGCAAGTTCCGGTATAAAGGGGAAGCATATAGCCCTCCTGGTTGGTGTTACCTTTGCATTCATCCTTCTGGCTGCCCCTCAGATGGTAACGGAAGAACGCCTTGCAAGGTTTTCGGGCGCCTTTAATCCATTCGAAACTCCAGATGGAGATGGTTATCATTTGATTCAATCCTATGTAGCCATCGGGACAGGCGGCTTGCTTGGCGAGGGGCTCGGTCAGGGAGTCCAGAAGCTTGGCTATCTTCCTGAGCCGCATACTGATTTTATTATGGCCGTCATTGCTGAAGAATTAGGGTTCATCGGGGTGGTCATCGTTATAGGGCTAATTGGCGGTTTAGTTTTACGGGGATTATACATATCCAGACGTTGCAAGGATACCTTTGGGGCATTGCTAGCCCTTGGCATTTCCGCAATGATTGGCATCCAGGCATTCATCAATCTTGGTGCAATGTCAGGAATGCTTCCGATAACTGGTGTACCCCTGCCTTTTGTCAGCTATGGCGGATCCTCACTGGTAATCATGATGATATCAGTTGGTATATTGAATAACGTCGCACTTACGGTCCGGGTGAAAGAAGAGCAGGGAACAAAAGAACGGCAGCCATTACCAGTCAATAATAGTAATCAAGGTACCAGCAATCAACTAGAACGACAAGGAGTGAGATCATGACTGAAACAAAGAAGATCAACAAAGTTTTAGTAGCTAATCGCGGGGAAATCGCTATTCGGGTTTTTCGTGCCTGTACGGAATTGAACATTCGTACAGTGGCTGTTTATTCGAAAGAAGATACCGGCGCATTCCACCGTTACAAAGCGGATGAAGCATATCTTGTCGGTGAGGGCAAAAAACCGATTGATGCGTATTTAGACATTGAGGGGATTATTGAAATAGCAAAAAGTGTCGGGGTTGATGCTATTCACCCTGGGTATGGTTTTTTATCAGAGAACATTCACTTTGCACGCCGCTGTGAAGAAGAAGGAATCATATTTATCGGACCCAGCAGTGAGCATTTGAATATGTTCGGGGATAAAGTCAAAGCCCGTGAGCAGGCGGTACAAGCTGGGATTCCTGTCATTCCAGGAAGTGACGGCCCCGTATCAAGCTTTGAGGAAGTAAAAGAATTCGGAGAGAAGCATGGCTATCCGATCATTATCAAAGCAGCGTTAGGAGGCGGCGGTCGTGGTATGCGGATCGTACGTAACCCTGATAATGTGCATGAAGCCTATGACCGTGCAAAATCAGAAGCAAAAGCTGCTTTCGGGAATGATGATGTCTATGTCGAGCGATTGATTGAAGAACCGAAGCATATTGAAGTTCAGATTTTAGGAGATGTCGATAAAAATATTATCCATTTATATGAGCGGGACTGTTCAGTTCAGCGCCGTCACCAAAAAGTTGTCGAAGTTGCGCCTAGTGTATCACTGACTGATCAGTTACGGGAAGAAATCTGTGACGCTGCAGTGAAATTGATGAAGAACGTCGACTATATCAACGCCGGGACTGTGGAATTTCTTGTTACAGACAATGAATATTTCTTTATTGAAGTCAATCCACGTGTTCAGGTAGAGCACACCATTACGGAATTGATTACCGGTGTCGACATTGTACAAACCCAGCTTAAAATAGCAGAAGGTTATTCGCTGCATGATGACTACGTAGGTATTCCTAAACAAACAGAAATCCGCACCCATGGATATGCGATACAGTCTCGTGTAACTACAGAGGATCCATTAAATAATTTCATGCCTGATACAGGTAAAATCATGGCTTACCGTTCCGGCGGAGGGTTCGGTGTCCGTTTGGATGCTGGGAACGGCTTTCAGGGGGCTGTCATTTCTCCTTACTATGACTCTTTGCTTGTCAAAGTGTCGACTTGGGCGCTGACCTTTGATCAGGCAGCCAAAAAGATGGTCCGGAACCTGAGAGAATTTCGGATAAGGGGTATCAAAACGAACATACCGTTCTTAGAGAACGTCATCCAGCATAACCAGTTCTTGTCGGGAGAATATGATACGACCTTCATTGATCGTTCCCCTGAATTGTTCGTATTTCCGAAACGGAAAGACCGCGGTACAAAAATGCTTAATTATATCGCGGACAGAACCGTCAACGGTTTTGAAGGAATCGAAAATAAAAAGAAACCAGTATTTGATAAACCGAGGATTCCGAAGGTCAGATATTCAGAACCATTACCTGAAGGAACCAAACAGATTTTGGATCAGCAGGGACCGGAAGGGTTAGCGAATTGGCTGAAAGACCAAAATGAGGTATTGCTGACTGATACTACGTTCCGTGATGCCCATCAGTCGTTATTGGCTACAAGAGTACGTACCAAAGATTTGGATATGATTGCAGAACCGACCGCACGTCTATTGCCTGACTTGTTTTCCGTCGAGATGTGGGGAGGAGCTACATTTGATGTGGCATCCCGTTTTTTGAAGGAAGATCCGTGGCAGCGTTTGTTGAAACTCCGTGAAAAGATGCCGAACGTATTGTTCCAGATGCTTTTGCGTGCCAGCAACGCAGTCGGTTATAAAAATTACCCGGATAACCTGATCCGTGAGTTCGTTGAAAAGAGTGCGACAGCAGGCATCGATGTCTTCCGGATTTTTGACAGTCTCAATTGGATCGATGGAATGAAACTTGCGATCGATTCTGTTCGTGAAAATGAAAAAGTAGCGGAAGCGGCTCTTTGTTACACTGGGGATATTTTGGATTCATCCCGCCCGAAATATGATTTGGACTATTATGTACGTATGGCGAAGGAATTACAAAGTGCCGGAGCACATATTCTGGGAATCAAAGATATGGCAGGGCTGCTGAAACCGGAAGCTGCTTACCAGCTTGTTTCAAGCCTGAAAGATTCGATCGATATACCGATTCACCTTCATACCCATGATACGAGCGGCAATGGTATTTTCACCTATGCCCGTGCGGTGGAAGCTGGAGTGGATGTCGTTGATGTAGCGACAGGTACAATGGCAGGCTTGACCTCCCAGCCAAGTGCAAACAGTCTCTATTATGCCTTGGAAGGCAATGATCGTAAGCCGAATGTCGACATCAAAGCATACGAGGAGTTAGGTCATTACTGGGAAGACATCCGTAAATACTATTTCGATTTCGAAAGCGGTATGATGTCTCCGCATACGGAAGTATATGAGCATGAAATGCCAGGCGGTCAATACAGCAATCTGCAGCAGCAGGCGAAAGCAGTCGGACTTGGGGCCCGCTGGGATGAAGTCAAGAAGATGTATCGGAAAGTCAATGATATGTTTGGAGACATTGTAAAAGTAACACCTTCGTCCAAGGTTGTCGGTGATATGGCGCTCTTCATGGTACAGAATGATTTGACAGAAGATGATGTCTACGACCAGGGAGATTCACTAGCATTCCCTGACTCAGTCGTCGAGTTCTTTGAAGGGTATCTAGGGCAGCCGTATCAAGGTTTTCCTTCTGAACTTCAGCGTATCGTGCTGAAAGGCAGGAAGCCGATCGAGGTACGTCCTGGTGAATTATTACCTCCAGTAGATTTCAACGAATTGCGCGATACTTTGTTCCATTCACTCGATCGTCAAGTCACCAGCTTCGATATGATCACCTATGCGCTTTATCCTAAAGTGTTCATGGATCATCATCGTTTCCATGAGCAATACGGTGACATGTCCGTACTCGATACGCCAACATTCTTCTATGGTATGCGTCTAGGAGAAGAAATCGAGGTGGAGATCGAGCAGGGGAAGACGCTGATTGTGAAGCTGGTATCCATCGGTGAAGCTCAGGCAGATGGGACCCGGACCGTCTACTTTGAATTGAATGGTCAGCCGCGTGAAGTGGTTGTCAAAGACAACAGCATCAAGTCAACAGTCCAGGAACGACCGAAAGCTGATAAAACAAATGAAAAGCATATCGGGGCGAGCATGCCTGGTACGGTCATCAAAGTTCTTTCTGAAAAAGGGGAGAAGGTTGAAAAAGGCGACCATTTGATGATTACAGAAGCCATGAAGATGGAAACAACTGTCCAGGCACCATTCGCTGGGCAAATCAAAGATATTTACGTCAAAAACAATGAAGCAATCCACGTGGGTGATTTACTGATTGAATTTGAATAATTGGTAAAAATAAGGGCTGGCCGCTACGTATATAATGGCCAGCCTCAATTATGGAAATAAGACAGCCGGTAAAAAAGAAGAAACATGGCTGTTACAATTTCGTTTAATTTGTAGTATTAACAGCATTGAAATGTAAAAAACACTTGCAAACGAAGCTGTTGTTTGCTAGAAATATATAGGGGATAATTATTGTAATCAATTCGTAAAACCCCTATTGCATAGGCATTTTCAACAAAATAAGGCAGAAGATGAGAAAGGCTTATCTGCCTTTTATTTTATTATGGAGGGTATTTTCACAAATTTGTCACATTCCATATAAAAAAGTGTGATTAAATAGATTGAAAATAAATTCCATGATACAATGGCGTTGATGCCCCATGGGCTATTTAAGGGCTGTACAGCCTTTATAGACCTTTTTGATACACCACCCGAAAAAAACACAGCTTCCATAAATGTCGAACAATTGTTTTATGAGGGAGGTAGAAGGAGGAAGATAAATTGATGAATAATACAAGAACAGTCGAAGCTGCATCGTCCCAGGTCATTAACCATTCGACTGTCAGCAAATCATCACTTTGGGCTGATATCATGAGTCTGATCAAAATCGGAATCATCAATTCCAATTTGATTACGACATTCGCTGGATTTTGGCTGGCCATCTACTTTACTGGGTCATCCTTCATAGCTCATTGGCCGACATTTTTGCTTACGATGGTCGGGTCCGCTGCAATCATAGCTGGCGGTTGTATCCTCAATAACTGGTATGATCGGGATATCGATCCAATCATGACCCGGACGAAAACACGTCCTACGGTAACTGGTTCTATCTCACTGTCTCACATCAAGACAATGGGGATCGTAGTTTCCGCACTTGGTTTTATCCTATTGTTATTTACCACTATCGAAGCAGCACTTCTTGGTGCCTTCGGATGGTCTGTATATGTATTCCTTTACACGATGTGGTCAAAAAGAAGGTATACGATCAACACGGTAATCGGCAGTTTCTCCGGAGCGGTTCCTCCGCTCATTGGCTGGGCAGCTATTGAACCTGGTCTTCGCTTAGAAGCTCTTATCCTGTTTTTGATCATGTTTATTTGGCAGCCTCCACACTTTCTGGCTTTGGCTATGAAGAAAAAGGATGAATACAAGGCAGCCAATATTCCGATGCTTCCTGTAGTTTATGGCTTCGGAATCACCAAGCGTCAGATGGTTGTCTATGTGGCGTGCCTATTGCCATTACCAATCTATCTAGCTTCTTTAGGATCCATTTTCATGATAGTGAGTGGTTTGCTGACCGCAGGCTGGTTAGTACTCGCAATCGCAGGCTTTAAAATGAAGAACGATATCAAATGGGCAACATGGATGTTCCTTTATTCCTTGTTATACCTGACAATTATCTTCCCATTGATGGTGATTGTCACCTTACCATATTAATCTAATCGGATGCGGGCTGAACCGCCTTCATCCGATTATGAAATAAAAGTAAAGCTAAAAAGAGAAAGAGAGGTAGTATTCATGAAAGGATGGATGGGAAAATTCCGTGCTCTGTTCTTGCTCGGATCGCTCTCCTTGATTCTATCAGGCTGCGGGGTTGATAAGTTAAGCGCGCTTAAACCTGATGGATATGGAGCGGAACTATTATACGATTTGATGATACTTAGTATTGCAATCATGATCTTTGTATTCATCGTCGTAATGGCCATTTATACATTTGTTCTGATTCGTTACCGTCGGAAAAAAGGCCAGGAGGATTTTATTCCTAAACAAACAGAAGGTAACAAAGTTCTTGAAATTATCTGGACAGTCATTCCGATTATCCTATTGTTAGTGTTAGCAGTACCTACAGTTCAGGCTGTCTTCGATTTGGCTGAAACATCTTCAGATGAAGCCGATATCAGAATCGATGTAACTTCAGCTCAGTTCTGGTGGCAGTTTGATTATGCTGGTGAAGAGATTTCTACCAGTCAGGAACTTTATATCCCTAAAGGGGAACGCGTGTACTTAACGATGAAGTCAGCAGACGTCATCCACTCCTTCTGGGTACCTTCCATCGCAGGTAAGATGGACACCAACCCAGGAGATAATGAAAATACGATGTACCTTGAAGCAAAAGAAGAAGGCGTTTACTGGGGGCAATGTACTGAATTGTGCGGACCTTCCCATTCACTGATGGACTTCCGCGTCGTTGTCGTCAGCCCGGAAGAGTATGAACAATGGGTGAACGACATGAAGAATGCGGATCCTGAAGCTACGCCAGATACGCAAGTAGCACAAGAAGGACAGGAAATTTTCCAAAACAACTGCATGAGCTGTCACGCAATTGGCGCGCAGCCTAAAGGCGTAGGTCCTAACTTGACTAACTTCGGTGACCGTGCCAAAGTTGCAGGAATTTTAGAACCTACGAAAGAAAATATAAAAAACTGGATTCTGAATCCGAATGAATATAAACCTGGCAACACCATGCCAGCGAATCTGGTTAATGAAGAAGAAGCTGGCAAAGTTGCTGAATACCTGATGCAATTGAAGCCTTCAGAAATTACACCTGAAAGTGCACAATAAATAAATGCTATGTGAGATATGTATGAAGTTTAGAGGGAGGTTAAAAGCGTGAGTACTGCAGTAGCGCAAAAGAAAGGCTTCGGCGCTTTTATCTGGGATTACCTGACTACCGTCGACCATAAGAAAATCGCACATCTTTATCTCGTCGCCGGCGGCTTGTTTTTCCTAATGGGCGGTCTAGAAGCAATGATTATCCGGATCCAATTGATGAAACCGGACAACGAATTCATCAGTGCCGGTCTTTACAACGAAATGATTACGATGCATGGTACGACTATGATCTTTCTGGCAGCCATGCCATTGTTATTCGCTTTAATGAATGCCGTCGTACCATTACAAATCGGTGCTCGGGACGTAGCATTCCCGTTTCTTAACTCTTTAGGTTTCTGGCTGTTCTTTTTTGGTGGCCTGATCCTTAACTTTTCTTGGTTTATGGGTGGAGCTCCTGATGCTGGATGGACAGCTTATGCTCCGTTATCAACTACATCCCCTGGACATGGGGTAGACTTCTATGTCATGGGCTTACAGATTTCTGGTGCCGGTACTTTAATTGGTGGTATTAACTTCCTGGTAACCATCGTAAACATGCGCGCGCCAGGCATGAGCTACATGCGTATGCCATTGTTCACGTGGACGGTATTTGTAACCAGTACCTTGATTTTGTTTGCATTCCCGGCATTGACTGTCGGTTTGTTCCTTATGATGTTTGACCGCATGTTCGGTTCTGTATTCTTTGATGTTGCAGCAGGTGGTAACGTCATTATCTGGGAGCACTTATTCTGGATTTTCGGACACCCGGAAGTGTATATTTTGATTCTTCCTGTATTCGGTGTCTTTAGTGAAGTTTTCTCTACATTTTCAAGAAAACGACTTTTCGGTTACTCAGCCATGGTTTTTGCGACCGTATTAATCGGTTTCTTGGGTTTCATGGTATGGGCTCACCACATGTTCACAACAGGGATGGGACCAGTAGCCAACTCGATTTTCGCAGTAACCACTATGGCAATCGCCGTACCAACAGGTATCAAGATTTTCAACTGGTTGTTCACCATGTGGGGTGGAACTATCCAAATGACAACAGCGATGCTTTGGTCGGTCGCATTTATTCCAACATTCACTATTGGTGGTATGACTGGTGTCATGCTTGCAGCAGCAGCAGCTGACTATCAATACCATGATACTTATTTCGTAGTAGCCCACTTCCACTACGTTATCGTTGGTGGTGTGGTATTCGGTATCTTTGCTGCCCTGCATTACTGGTGGCCGAAGATGTTCGGTAAAGTATTGAACGAAAAGCTAGGAAAATGGACGTTCTGGCCATTTTTCATCGGTTTCCATCTGACATTCTTCATCCAGCACTTCCTGGGTCTGATGGGGATGCCTAGACGTTACTGGAAGTTCCTTGAAGGCCAAGGGCTTGATACAGGTAACTTGATCAGTACAATTGGTGCTTTCTTCATGGCGCTTGGTGTCATCATCTTTCTATGGAATGTCATCTATACAGCGTTTAAAGAGCCAAAAGCATCTGCGGATCCATTTGATGGACGAACGCTGGAATGGTCAATTCCATCACCACCGCCGTTCTATAACTTTAAACAGACTCCATTGGTACGTGGTTTAGATGCACTATGGATCGAAAAATCAGAAGGTAAGAAGGCTATGACGCCAGCTGAACCGCTTGGAGATATCCATATGCCTTACGGTTCTATCTTACCGTTTGTCATGTCACTGGGACTGTTCATCGCCGGATTCGGCTTTATCTACCAAGTCGATAATCCTGTCTGGTTATCTCTTGTATTCATCGGTATGGGTATTACTTTAGGTGCCATGTTTGTACGTTCTGTCAAAGACGACCTTGGCTATCATATCCATAAAGAAGATTTAGAAAAGGGGGATGGCCAGCTATGAGTAACGAAGATATATTGAATCCGAAACAAATGCCACATGAACCAGAAAAAGCCACCCTTGAAGGCAAAAATAAATTCCTTGGTTTCTGGTTCTTCCTTGGGGGAGAAACCGTATTATTCGCCAGTCTGTTCGGTACTTTCCTGGCTTTGAAGGACTCGACAGCAGGGGGACCAGGTACAGAAGAGCTATTCGGTCTTGAGCTTGTATTCGTAATGACGATGCTCCTTTTAACAAGTTCATTGACAAGTGTGTATGCCATGTATCATATGAAGAACAATAACTTCTCTAAAATGATGGTATGGCTTGGCGTCACAGTCGCCTTAGGTTTCAGCTTCTTAGGTTTCGAGCTTTATGAGTTCTATCATTACATTCATGAATACGAATTTACCTTTCGCTCTTCTGCGTTAGGTTCAGCGTTCTACACGCTAGTTGGTTTCCACGGAGGACACGTGCTTTTCGGTCTTCTATGGATAGTCACCTTGATGGCGCGGAATGCTAAGCGTGGTTTAAACCTTTATAATGCGCCTAAATTTTATGTTGCCAGCTTGTATTGGCACTTTATCGACGTAGTATGGGTATTCATCTTTACAGTTGTCTACCTAATGGGAAAGGTGGGTTAATCCATGACAAAAGACACCAATTCCACACCTCATAATGAATTTGAAAAAGCAGAACACAAAGAAGAAATGAAACATCAGGTAATCAGTTTCGTCATGATGATCATTTTCACTATTGCTGCTTTCGCTGTTGTGGCTACCGATGCAATTGGTAAATACTTCGCTATTCCGATTATTCTATTGTTAGCGGTCGTGCAAGTCATTTTCCAGCTTTATTATTTCATGCACATGAAAAATAAAGGTCATGAAACACCTGCATTGATGATTTATGGCGGGCTCGCGGTCGCGTTCATGACTATTCTTACATTCACTACAATCATTTGGTGGTAAAATTTATGTAAAAGAGAGGTCGGAGCATGTTGTTCCGATCTCTTTCTTCAATTAACTGGATTTTTTGTCGCTTTTGTGAACTTTTGTGAGGTTAGGATTTAAAAGTCGAGAATTTTGACAGTTTAAGTTAAAATAGGTTATATAACGACCAAGATGGAGTGAACAGTTATGTGGTTAGAATTGCAGATTTTCGGATTCCGTGCGATGTGGAGTCCTTATTACTTCTTGTTTTTATTGCTCGTCGCGGGTATATATTTCTATTTGACTGGTCCTGGCCGTCATAGGTTCACAAAGGAAGGGCGTCCGTCAGGCAAACAACAAGCCATGTTCTATACAGGATTACTTGTCTTATATCTCATCAAGGGCTCCCCAATAGATTTGTTAGCCCATATTGTTTTTACAGCTCATATGACACAAATGGCGCTTTACTACTTGCTATTCCCGATTTTAATCATAAAGGGGATACCAAAGTGGATGTGGAAGAAACTGTTTAATCTGCCGGTAGTACGTCCGGTATTATTACTATTAACTAAACCCTTGATTGCTATATTGCTTTTCAATGGCTTGTTTTCGCTGTATCACCTGCCGTCTGTATTCGATTATGCTAAAACAGGTGAGTTTGTACACGCCGGGATTACTATCGTCATCTTAATAACTGCATTTTTAATGTGGATGTCTGTTTTTCCTCCGTTGGAAGAATTGGACCGTCTAAGTGAAATTATGAAGATTGGCTATATCTTTGCCAATGGCGTGCTGATTACACCAGCTTGTGCATTGATCATTTTTGCTGAGGCACCGATGTATGCGACGTTTACAGAAGGCGGACCATGGGTTCAGGCTTTGAGCCTTTGTGTTCCCCAGGACGTGTTGAATGGTATGGCCGGGCTTCGCATGAGTGGTCCGGAATTATTCTCACCACTTTCTCTTTTAGATGATCAGCAAACAGCTGGGATCATTATGAAAGTGGCACAGGAAATCATTTTCGGTACAATCATCGCTAAAATATTCTTTACATGGTTCAACAAAGAGCGTGATATCATCGATCCGTTGCCAGCTAATGTTCAACAAGATTCTTGATGGCCATGCGAGCTTTCCTGACTTGTCAGGAAAGCTTTTATTTTAAATAGGGTGCTTGTCTAAATCAGATAACTTTATTAGTATGAAAGAGAATTAGGATATTGCTTGAAGGGAATGACCGTCCATGCTTTTGTTACCTACGATCAGCACTTTTTTTATTGCGCTTAGCGGGACACTTGTAGCAATCGGCTGGGTGTTGATTGTAAAAGGGCATCGCCGCCGTCACAGACAAGTGATGCTGACTGCGGCAATCAGTGCGCTCTTATTTTTTATTATTTATTTGACGAGAACGATCCTGGTTGGGAATACGAGCTTCGGAGGACCTGAAGATGTAGAAATTTATTATACCATCTATATGATTTTTCATATTATCCTGGCTACTACAGGAGCGATATTCGGTATAGTTACGCTAAGGCTCGCTCTGAAACGTAAAATTACTAAACATAGGAAGATAGGACCTGTAACCAGTGTGATTTGGTTTTTCTCAGCTGTTACCGGTGTCATCGTTTATTTTCTTTTATATATCATCTACGAACCTGGAGAAACGACAAACGTCTTCCGAGCTATTTTCGGTTTCTAACCAAGGTATCGCATGAAGTCATAACCGATTTCATGCGATTTTTTACTAACTGGGGTACCAGGAGTGGAGGGGTTCGGTGTTCATTGAAACAGAAAGGTTACATATCCGCACATTTACGCTGCAAGATGCTCAGCTGTTGATGGAAAATAAAAGTAGGTTTTTTCTAGAAAAAAAAATTAATTATACGAAGGAATGGCCAAGCGATGGACTCCTTGCCTGGCTCCCTTTATATGTGGAGTCATTAGAGGCGGACAATCAGGAGTTTGGTTTTGGCCCCTGGTATACGACAGTACGGTCCGGCACTGCCTTAGTAGGGGATATTGGCTTCAAAGCTGTATCTTTTTATAAAGAACAAAGGGAGATTAGTTATTCGGTAGTAGCGTCTAAACGGGGGAGAGGATATGCGCAGGAAGCAGTCAGCGCGCTTACAGCCTGGGCATTTAACCAGCATATCTCCTTAATTACTGCTCAGTGTGACCGATATAATACCCCTTCTCTCCAAGTATTGAAAAAATGCGGCTACAGACTTTATGGAAAAGAAGGAACTATTTTATTGTTCAAGAAAGAGAGGAATCGACATGAGTGATGTGAAAAAAGTTACGGACGGAGAATATGATGCATGTTTGAAATTGGGTGAAAATGCTTTTAATTACAAGCTGACTCAGGAACAAATCAAAAATAGAAAATGGCAGATGGACAAGCAGGATATATTTGCAGTATATGAAGGTGATAGAATGGCGGCTAAACTCCATCTCCTTCCACTGCAAATATTCCTGAATGACAAGAAAGTCGATATGGGAGGCATTGCCGGGGTAGCGACCTGGCCTGAGCATCGACGAAAAGGTTATGTTGGTCAACTGATGAAGGAAGCATTGAAGACCATACGTGAAAAGGGTTATTCCTTATCATTACTGCATCCCTTCTCCATCCCATTTTATCGCAACTATGGATATGAACTGACCCAGTACACCTATACATACCAGGGCAGCATTTCCAATTTGATCGTCGAGCACCCTTCCTATGACGGGAAGTTGGTACGTGTAAATAAAGAGGAGGCACCAAGCCTTCTGAATGATGTCTATGAAAAAGCAGCTTCAGCTTATACGTTAATGCTGGCAAGAGAACCATGGTGGTGGGAACGTCGTGTCCTTACCGATGACACCCAAATCATTGCTTATGAATCACAAGGTCACATGCAAGGGTATCTATTGGCCGAAATGAAAAAAGACCGTTTAGTCATAGATGAATTTATCTACCAAACCAAACCAGCATTTCAGGCATTGCTTCAATGGATGAAGAACCATGATTCTATGACAGAACAAATTGAGATTTCCATGCTTCCCGGTGATTTAGATGCCTTCCATTTTGCGAATCCAAGATTCAAAGAAGTAAAGCAGCCTTATTTCATGGCAAGAATTGTGGATATTGAAAACTTCTTCAAGCTATATCCTTTTGCTGATTCATTAGACAATGCTCCCTTGAACATAAAGGTATACGATAAATATGCGCCTTGGAATGATGGCGTATGGCAATGTATCCCGAAAAAAGAAGGTATGGTGGTTGAGCAGACAAGCGATGAGGCAGATATAGAAACCGATGTAAAGACACTATCAGCTCTACTTTTAGGCAGCCTGCCAATAGAAAAGGCAATTTTCATGAACAAATTAACGGGAGATCCAAGCAGCCTTGCACGCTTATCCGGCTGGATACCGAATAATCAACCGGCGTTTCTCGACTTTTTCTAGCTTGCTGATTGTTAGAATTCTGAGAAAGCAAAATATCAAAAACGTCCAGGGTTTCTGCCTGGACGTTTTTTTATGAAGCTTCTAAGTACCAAAGAACGGTTCATCTTCTATTCTAGGGATAAATAATTTTGGAAAAGCGATCTACTTTCCCAAAATTTATGTCCCTAAGCAACGGAACAAGAAACCGGGTTGATTCACAGAACTGCTCCGTAAAAGTTTAGAAATAAAATACAATACTGATAAGTATGATTAAAGTATATCCTGCTATTCAATTATAGGGCCGAAAAGTCGAAGACTTGATTTCGAGATAATTTGGGTCCGTCGCCTAATTAGGAGAAGGGAGGCTGGGAAACGGTTCGCTTTCCTGTG
>NZ_FNQR01000024.1 GCF_900107755.1 Thalassobacillus cyri
AAAACTAAACCGCCTGACTCCTGTCGAATACAGAAATCAGGCGGTTGCATAACCCCGGTGTTTTTTCAATGTCTACAGTTTTGGGGCTTGACCAGCAGGCGATATACCGCTATGGGGGCTTCGTTTGTATTTATTCCAGATATTCAAGTCCACTAGTGGTTAATAACTATCTGCTTTTGGTCAGGAAAATCAAATTTGCTGCTAAATCACTGATGTTTTTGTGAAACCCTTTGGATTGTCTGGCCACCCTCTATTCAGGCGTTCGACTCCGCCTGTTCCTGACGTTTTTTCATTCGCTTGGTCAAGAAGCCGCCTTTGAAGGTACGTGGTTCGTACGAAACGACAAAAGCTTTAGGATCCATGTGATCAATAATTTCCATAAACTCTTTTTCACGGTTTCTTTTCGCCAATACATCCAGTCGATAACGGTGGTCTTCAATCCCTTCACCGACATAGGTGGTAACACCGAACCCGGATGCGCGCAGTGTTCGGACCAATTCCTCGTTTCGATTCATTAAATTAACCTGGAAAGTGACATAGCCGATTTGCAGTTTGGTCTCCAGAAGACTCCCTAAGAAAAGCCCGATACCGAAACCGAAAGCATACGCGACCATATTCCATATATTTGATAAATCACTAAATACCAGCCCTAAAGAAATAACATAAATAAACCCTTCAAAAATTCCAATGAAGGCAGCGACATTGCGAATTCCTTTAACGACTAAGATGGTGCGGATCGTTACAATTGGCACCAGTACTAACTGGGCAACAAAAATGATTAATGCTTCCATTCCAACAACACTCCAATAACTAAGACTTTTTAAACTCAATTATAATACTTCATTACCTTTAAGACTATTAAGGAAACTTTAATTTAATGAAACAAATAGCATAAAGCCGTTAAATTTGTGATAACTGAATGATGTTTTTTCACAATATACAGAATGTTTTCTATGTTTTAGAGATTAATAGAAGAGGGTATATTTCTGCAAGATTTATAAAGTAAAGGAGATATTCTTATGTCACCAGATCAGATAGGTTTTGCATTGATTTATATATCCATCTTTTTATTATTAGGAAAATTGATACGTATCAAAATCGTGCTTTTTCAGAATTTATTCTTACCTTCATCCATCATTGGGGGATTCTTAGCACTTATTTTAGGCCCTCAAGTTTTAGGGAAGTTTTTTTCTGGTGATGATTTCCTTGCAAATGGGGTAATGACAGAAGGGATTCTTCAGGTATGGGAAGCGTTACCTGGACTTATGATCAATATTGTTTTTGCAGCATTATTCCTTGGTGCTACCACACCTACACTAAAGAAAATATGGAATTATGGTGGGCCGCAGTTAGCTTTTGGCTGGGCGATTGGCTGGGGTCAGTATGTAATTGGTTTATTGGTCGTATTATTGATTTTAGTTCCGTTTTACGATATTCCCCCTATGGCAGGTGCTCTCATTGAAGTTGCTTTTGAAGGTGGCCATGGGACAGCTGCCGGTATGGCAGGAACTTTTGAAGAGCTTGGTTTCCCGGAAGCCTTTGATCTGGCGATCGGCCTTGCGACGGTCGGTATCTTATCGGGGGTTATTTTCGGTATCATTTTAATCAACTGGGGGATCCGCAGTGGTAAAACAAAACTTGTTAAAAGTGCAAAAGAATTTTCACGCTTGAAGAAACAAGGAATTATGGAATTCCAGAACCGTGAGCCAGCAGCAAGTATGACGGTGCGTCCGGAATCGATCGAACCTTTGTCGTTCCACTTTGCAATCGTCTCTTTGGCTGTTTTAATCGGTTATGTATTATTACAAGGGTTAATCTGGCTTGAAAGTGTGACTTGGGGCGCCTGGACAAACAGTGAAGTGATGACTTATGTTCCATTATTCCCTATCGCTATGATAGGTGGAATTCTATTGCAACTTATTTTTGATAAGACAGATCGTCATGAAGTGGTCGATCGCAGAATGATTGCACGTATTCAAGGTTTTGCGCTGGATGTCCTTATTCTTACTGCAATAGCTTCTGTATCGATTGATGTGATCGGAGAATACCTTGTTCCATTCCTTGTACTGGCAGTTGCTGGTATCGCATGGAATATTGCCGGATTTCTGATTTTAGCTCCTCGTATTATTCCAAAGTACTGGTTTGAACGTGGAATCGGGGATTTTGGACAATCCATGGGGGTCACAGCAACCGGGCTATTACTTATGAGAATTACAGATCCTGATAATGATTCACCGGCATTTGAAGCCTTTGGGTATAAACAGCTTGTATATGAGCCTTTACTCGGCGGCGGACTAGTGACAGCACTGTCTGTACCGATAGTCGCTCAATTCGGAGCGGTTCCTATGCTCGTAGTCTCTGCAATTATGTCAACCATCGGTGTTCTTACCGGAATCTTCTATTTTGGGAAAAAATAAAGGTGGTACTGATATAAAAGTGGCTAATGGTATGAAAATAAATATTTCCTGGGGAATATTGTTGAATGGTGAAAATAATTGTAAAATGTTAGTAACTAATAACGGAAGAAGCGGGTGGAGAGATGGATATAAGAAGTATGCAGCAAGTAATACAGATGCAAGCGATGTCAGCAATGAACGGTAGAAGAAGTTCCATGGCGGACAGTTTGATGGATATGGCTTTCCAAAGTCTTTTGCAGGCAGCTATGTCAACAAATTCTGAACAAAAATCACCATCTGCTGAGCCGGTGAATACGGTTACTGCTTTCCCGGATCAGCCAAATCCTGCGACCTTTTCATTAAATACTTCATCTAAATCCCCCAGTACAGAAAGGGAATCTATTGACCAGTTGATTGAAAAGGCTTCAAAGACATTTGGAGTGGAAGAAAACTTGCTTCGTTCCGTCATCCAGCATGAATCAGGCTTTAATGCATCAGCGGTCAGTCATGTGGGGGCGCAAGGACTTATGCAGCTGATGCCGAATACCGCAAAAGCGCTTGGGGTCACGGATGCATTTGATCCGCAGCAAAATATTATGGGCGGAACTAAATATTTGAAACAAATGCTTGATCGCTATGAGGGAAATAATGAACTTGCTTTGGCCGCCTACAATGCGGGGCCGGGAAATGTAGATAAATATGGGGGTATACCACCTTTTAAAGAAACACAGAATTATGTACGCAAAGTTTTATCGAAGGTATGAAAAAAGACCGCAGTGGAAAGATTCATCTCTCACTGCAGTCTTTTTGATCAGTCTTCAGATGGAAGATTCTTGCTCATTTCCATGTACTCTATAAAGACGTTTGCCAACACTTTCAAACGATTGATGACATCTTCGTCAATCAATTCACCCTGAGTTGAAAAATGATTCGTATGGGTGTAGACGTAATTTGGTGTTACCAGGCAACGGAAATAGTTAAGAATAGGTTTCAATTGATTTTCGATTACAAGGTGATGTTGAATTGTACCTCCATTAGCCACGATGGAAACCGGCTTATACCGCATTGCTCGTGGAGATAAGCCATCAAATAAGTTTTTAAGAGTCCCTGGGATCGATCCTTGGAAAATCGGAGTAGCTATAATATAAGCATCTGCTTCTTCGATTTGCTTTATCAGTTTTTGCATATCATCATTATACTGATCATTCGGCCGACCATCGATGAATTGCATATCAAAATCTTCCAGGTTGATGATGTCTGTCTCATATTTATCAGATACTTCTTTAATGAATTTTTCTGTTTCTTCTAGAAGGGTTTTAGTCTTATTACCAACGATGGTGCCGTTGATTAATGCAATTCTCATCCCTTTTCATCTCCTTTATCAGAAAGTGCCTGCCATTAGTTTAATGTTTTCTCAATCCATTGATAATGTTAAATCATTCGCTAGAAATTAGCAATTATCGACTCTGAGCGCATCGCATTTAAGATAAATTGAGTGAGAAATTGGGAACATACCTATTATATGAGAAGGAGATGAATGTGTGAGGTTAAGCTTATGGAGACGTTTAAAGTTCATTTTTCAAGTTCGGAAATCACTTCCTTTTTTAAAGGATTTTTTTACCTCAGAGGAAGTCAAGCGCTCTCATAAAGGGTTATCGGTAGTATTATTCCTGACTTACTTGGTTTTTCCGTTTGATTTGATACCGGACTTTATTATGGGGCTTGGAATTATAGATGATTTATCAGTACTTGCTTTCATACTGCAGCAACTAGTAAAAATGGCACCAGAGTCATTGAAGGATAAATATGGGCTTAGAAGCGTTTGAAAGACTTGAAAAGAAGGAATAACAAATAATGCTCGAATAATAAGTAGAGGAGTGATAATAAGATGAGTGATGTATTATTTACTGCCCATGCTACCGCGAAAGGCGGGCGTGATGGACATGTGAAATCAGATGATGGAATGATCGACTTAAATGTGGTGATGCCTAATGAAGAAAAAGATGAAAAAGGCACGAACCCAGAGCAGCTTTTTGCAGCTGCTTATGCCGCTTGCTATGATGGAGCTTTGAATCTTGTGGCAAGTAAAGAGAAGAAAGAGATAGAGTCAACATTAAAGGCTGATGTCAGTTTAATGAAAGACCCTGAAGATAATGGATTTAAAATAGGGGTTGTCTTGAATATAGAAATCAAAGGTGTAACTCAGGAAGAGGCGGAGTCATTAGCACAATCAGCCCACCAGGTTTGTCCATATTCTAAAGCTACCCGAGGAAATGTGGATGTGCAGTTAAAACCGAAAGCGGTATAATTAAGGAAGGCAAGGTCTTGAGTCATTCTGTGACTTAAGACCTTCTTTATTAAGTTCGCTCTGTAAAATCTCTTTACAGTTAAGCTCTCTTTTGCTGAAGACTCAGTTTCGAGAGAAACTGTTTCCGGTACGGTTGAGGTTCTCTGGAGATCCGGGAAATCACTCGCTTTCCATGGGAGTACGGTGAGCTTCCTCGGGCTGAAGCCCTGCGGGATCTCACCATGTACTTTAATCCCATAGGAGTCTCGCAATTTCCCGGACCTCCTTGCTTTTATAAGAGAAACGGAAACATCGGTAGGTAGAATCATTCAACCATAGTAACAGCTACAAAGAGGGCTTGTTTCCTGAATCATTGGGCCTTGTCATGCAGCGAATGTGGGAGATATCTTCTTACAATGTAGGGTTCCTTCATCAAAAAAAACGGATAGGGTGGCGGGGAAACGGTGAGACTCCCGTGGGAGAAGGAGCTAGGCAAGACCCCGGAAGAGGAAGTCTGAGGAGGCTTGCCAGTTCCCCCACAGGAAAGGGCGAACCGTTTCCCAGCCTCCCTTCTCCCAATTAGGCGACGGACCCAAATTATCTCGAAATCAAGTCTTCGACTTTTCTGCCCAATTATTGAATAAGGCTTTTATGAAAAATAACTACAACGTTTAACTAAGAGCGTTAGTTAATAGAGGTGATAAGAAATGATACGTCTAGTGTTACTGAGTGAGTGGAAAAAATCTCTTCCAAGTGATCTAGAGCAGAGAATTATGACTCTGGTTGGTAAGGATAAACCCAAGTTAGGTTATATTCCATCCCAAACAGATCCGGAACGTACATACTTTTACCCTGCAAAACAGCAGCTTGATCAAGTTGGTTTTGTTGATTATCTATATTTTGATGTTGACGAAGCGTTTGAAAAGAAGCTATTGGGGAATTTAGGTAACTGTGATGCAATATTTTTATCTGGTGGTAATACTTTTCATTTCTTAAGTAGATTAAGAGAACGGAACATGCTTAGCTGGCTCCGTGACTATGCGAAAAATGGAGGGGTGTTGATCGGTGTAAGTGCGGGTGCCATGATTTTGACAGAAAACATTCTGGCAGCTGACTATGTGGATGCCAAGTATGTAGCAGGTTCAACCTTACATCCATCCGAGTATGGAGGGGCAGCACTGGCTGGTTTTCACTTTTATCCGCATTGGCAGGGAGATTCTCGGCAAATGGAAGCAGTAAAGGCATTAAAAGAAACAGGAAAAAAACCTATGCCTGCCCTGATGGGAGTGGAATTGTCCTGGAAGGGAATAAGCGTGAACACTTCGGCCATGTGATTGAATTTAAAGGAGGGAACGAGTGATGGAAAGCATCATCGTCGTATTAGTAATATTGATATTACTTGTAGCGAGCATCAGCTGGATGGTTCGTTCCAAACGAAAAAGCACGGCACATGAGGTGGAGGCTGAGAAAGATATGGAAAAGGATCGTCATCAACAAAGACCGCCAATGCCTTAACCGCAGGGAAGGAGACCAGCTTGAGCTGGTCTCCTTCTGTCCCCCTATTTCAAATCAACAAGACCAGTAATTGTTTGGCGATAAACAGGGCAACGAGTAAGCAAATGATGGTGAGAATCATCAGAAAATGTTGAATATATTTTTTTAGAAAACTAGCAGTATGATCTGCTGTCTGCTGGAATGTTTCGTTCATTTGCGGCTGTTGCTTATTCCGGATCATATAGCCTATGATGATCACTAATACAATCGTTAAGGAGTTGAGTTGTCCTTCCTTAAAAAGTTGGTTCAATGCTTTATCGTACAGTAAGTAGATGGGATCTTTTACGATTGGATAATAAGTGGCCGGGCTGATAGCAGGTACATTTTGGGAGTGAGGGGGAGAGGATGGAGTTTGCACGGAATAAGCAGATTGATTAGATGATGTGTGGTTGGATGTGACAGCCCTATCTGTATTGATCTCACTTTCTTTGTCTATAGACTTGTCAACCTTTAAGGCGTTTGATCCAGATGAGTCACCTTCGGACGTTTGTGGCGGTTCATCGCTTTTGGAAAGGGGGACGGGAGACTGGTCAGATGCTTGGACATCGGCGTTCAGGCTTTTGGAAGTTTGATCAGCGTGAGTAACCATTCCGCTTACAATCAGGCCTGTACCTAAAGAGACAGCAACGAGAAATGTTTTCATCGTCATTTCTAGACCTCCCTTTAATTGTTATACTATAAATATATCACAAAATTCTGACAATATTATTGGGAAAGAAGAGAAGGGAAGGTGTTGAAAAATAGCTGATTTTGGACGAGGTTGGGAAAATTATCAACATAGGAAGGAAGGGAGAGAAAGGGCAAGAGAAAAACCGTCTTGATTAAGACGGTAAGATTAAACATGAATTAAACATTACCCATGGACTTTACCTCGGGATAATCAGAATCATTTCCTGCCATGTCATGGGAGGCATACCCAGCTGTGGAGACTAAAAACAAGACACCTAATACCAAAAACAGCTTCTTCATATTAAGACCTCCTTCCCCTGAAAATCTGATTGAGCAGCTATTTTAAAGTACTGGGCGGAAAGTTTATATTTCTTATTCTCAAAGTAGATTTCCCCCAATAACTTTAAAGCGTCTTGATATTCCGCAATTTCATTCGCTTTTTCAAAGTAAGGGATGATTTCTTCTTTTAATGTTTCTATAAAAATCTCTTGTAATAGCGTCCCTTCTATTTGGTGAAGTAAGATAAAGTGTTTATACAGGTATTTGAGATCTTCAAATTCCGCGGCTACTTTATGACCTTTTTCAGCATAGAATTTCGCTTTTGGTATGTTTTTGACAGAATAGTGGGTGAGCGCAAGTAAATACAGCGTGTTGGCAGGGTTCGTTTGTTCATTTTCTTTTAAACACAGCGCTGCTTCTAAGTAATCTACAGCTTCCTCATGTTGTTTATTATTTATGCAAATATAGCCAAGGTTATGATACACTTTTGCCCTGACCACGTTTGTTAAATAGCCGTTAGCCGAATGGAGTATTTTTTGAAAGTATTCTTTGGCTATATCATAGACATGGAGCAAATTATAGTTAATGGCAATCAACATACAGCATTCGATTACTTTTGTGTAGTTGAGGGTAGTCTGGTACATATCCAATGCTTTTTCTGCGTATAAGATGGATTCTGCGAAGTTTCCGAGTCTGCTATATACATATCCCATATGATAGTAAAGCTCGCTATCATCCAATGGCAGATCTGCAATCGTCTTTTTGGCTTGCTTCAACTCTTTTATGGAGCAATTCCATTCATTTTCCAGCAAGTAATAATATCCAAGTATTTTATGGAAGTAATAGTGATATTCCAGATTTGAAGTTTCTGCGATATTCTGTAGAATGGCTATTTTTTGAGAGGGGTCATCTAATTTACCGAGGGTGAAGGCGTATCGGAATTCAAAAATCATAAACAAATTGTTCAATTCAGTATGAAAATTCTTTGCCAGCGATTCAGTGAGTGATTGGTGAATATCTGACATGGTAGTAAAATCATTGTTCTTGATGGATTCATGCCAACTATGCAGGCGATCGTAAATGACACTATCGAAAGAGTCGTTGAGAGAACTTAGTTCAAGTCCCAGCCGCTTACCCAACAGTTCATAAATCTCATCACTCGGTTTGATCAAGTCATGTTCAATTTTGCTCAAGTAAGAAACCGAACATATCCCAAAAGCAAGTTCTTCCTGAGTCATCTGCTGTTTAATCCTCTGTTGCTTGATTAACACTCCCTTAATGGTAACCCCCTCCTTTCTATATTTTCAATATTATACCAAATATACGAACGCTTGTGTTTTTTTCGACAAAAATAGAAGAGAGGGTAGAAAAAACACTTTATTTTGCTAAAATATTTGGTTAGTGGTACAAGGAAAGGGATAGCTCTGCAAAACAGAGGTCTTAATTTTTCATTCGACCCTAATCATGTCAACGCACTTGAGGGTGGTAAAAGAACTTTCCATACGATTATTCCCTGATTTCTTACAAAGGAAAATCAAGCAGTAGGACCCTTCGGTGTGATGGGTGGCTTCGTGCAGTCCCAGGGTCATATACAAGTAGTAAACCATTTAATCGATTATCAGTTGAATTCACAAGCGGCTTTAGATGCGCCGAGGTGGCAAAGATAAACAAGTAATCGTGGAGCCGGCCTTTCCAAAAGAAGTGGCACAAGCTTTGGAGAAAAAAGGTCACCATATCAAGGTAGCACTTGACTCAGGGACGTTCGGCAGAGGCCAGGTCATCCTCCGTGATCAACAAAACCGGGGTTTTAGCTGGCGGCACAGAATCACGTACAGATGGGGCGATCGCTGTCTGGTAGAGCGGGAGAAGGGTGATACAACGTGACACAATGGCATTTATTTTTAGCTTTTTTCAGGGTTGGTATGCTGGGGTACGGAGGTGGCCCTGCATCCATCCCTTTGGTACATAAAGCAGTGGTAGATAAATATCAATGGATGGATGATAATGAATTCGGTGATTTATTGGCATTAGCAAATACGCTTCCAGGTCCGATTGCTACGAAGATGGCTGGATATATCGGCTACCGTGTCAGTGGCTGGTTCGGTCTTGTCAATGCGGTGCTGTCTACCATCATACCCACCATCTTTTTAATGATCATTTTATTGACATCGTTATCGACTATCCAGGACGCTGGATGGGTACAGGGAATGACCAGTGCTGTCATGCCGGTAGTGGCTGTCATGCTGGCAGTGTTGACCTGGCAATTTTTCCATAAGGCTAAGCAAGGAATGGGATGGATTCAGACTCTGGCTATGTCTATCGTCATCTTTCTATTGCTTACTTATCTTAACCTCCATCCGGGAATCATTATCGGACTTTTATTGCTGGCCGCAGTGGGGAGAAGAGAACATTCCCATACCAGGGAAGAAGAGAAAAAGGAGGAGGAAGGATGATATACTGGCAAATCTTCCTGTCGTTCTTTATACCTGGGATCCTTGGTTATGGCGGTGGACCTGCTTCCATTCCTTTAGTAGAAAACGAAGTGGTCAAGCGCTATGGCTGGATGACAGTCCAGGAATTCAGTGAAGTGCTTGCTTTAGGAAATGCGCTCCCGGGACCAATAGCCACGAAGATGGCTGGCTACATCGGTTATGAGCAGGGAGGGGTTCTTGGAGCATTTATTGGAGTCTTTGGTGCAGTAGCCCCATCTTTGCTAGTTATGGTTTTCTTGCTGGGTTTACTATATAAGTATAAAGATTCTCCTAAAGTACAACGGATGACCTTATATGTCCGGCCTGCTATCGCTATTTTGCTTGGTATCATGGCATGGCAGTTTTTTGCTGAAGCGCAAATGCAAATAGGGTGGCTGCAATTGATTCTGATTGCCGGTTCCAGCTTCCTTCTGATTGAGCGAATGAAAGTCCATCCGGCTTTCGTCATCCTCCTTTCGCTTGTTTACGGCGCTGTGTTTTTAGGATAATATTGAAATGGCCTCCACTTGTGAGGCTTTTTCTCATTACATAATAAAGAGGTTAGACATCATGTTAGCAACTGGACACCAAGTCTTAGGCTTCACCTTCGGGGTGATTGCCATCACGATTTTACAGCAGTTCGGCATAGCTCCTGTCCACACGATGGATGTCATACTGTTTTTTGTATTCGTCCTTTTCGGAGCGCTCCTGCCTGATATCGATACACCGACCTCCCGGCTCGGAAGCAAGTTCTGGCGATTACTGATTTTACTTTTTCTGATCACTTTATTAGCCTATCTATTTTTCCCGCACGTGCTTAATACCTACCGGGAAGACTTGAAGATTTTTGTTATGATGATGATTCCCATTTTAGTAATGCTTCGTGGACATCGTAAAATGACCCATTCGATTCTGTTTTTAATAGTAATGTGGGTGTATTGCCAAGTGATTGTTGAATGGATGCATGTGCCCTGGTTCTATTTATACGGCTTACTCGCCGGTGCTGTATCCCATCTTCTTGGAGATTATGTTACCAAAAAAGGGATCCCGTTATTTTACCCTATATCGAAACGGCATTTCCGGTTTATTTTCACCTTCCGTACAGGATCCGTTACAGAAAAAACAATTGTAACGATGTTGGTGATTTATAACGTGTGGGTATTGATCATCAATGCTACTTAATCTAATCAGCAGCAGCCTATTGACTTTTATAAGTAAATTGAGTAATATTTTAACAATTCAATAATTACGCTGCGATGAAGAAAAGTAGGTATTCCCTTCCTTTTAAGAGAGCTGATGGTTGCTGGGAATCAGTAAGGCAGGGATAGTGAATGGGCTTCGGAGCGTTCGTGCCGAAAGTTTTAGTAGGTGCGACGGAGCTTCCGCCGATAAAAGGAAGTCCATTGTGTTTGCTATGGAAAAAGTGCGCATGATTTATGCGAATGAAGGTGGCACCGCGAGAGTTCTCGTCCTTTGATTGAATCAAAGGATGAGAACTCTTTTTTATATTTATGAAAGTTTAACTTTGTTAAAGGATTAAAGTATAAGAAAAAAAGCTTTCGCTATAAGTACTTGGCGACAAGCCAAGGTTTTCTAATTATTTGGAAAGGGAGGGATCAGTATGTTACGGCGTACCATTACAGGTGTAAAGCCTACAGGAACACCACATGTCGGGAACTATATCGGAGCGATCAAGCCCGCTTTGGAACTGGCAGAAGATGAACAACGGGAAACTTTCTATTTCATCGCTGATTTACATGCTTTGAATTCGATTCACGATGGAGCACAATTGAAGCAATTGACTTATGAGGTAGCTGCAACATGGCTTGCTTTAGGCCTTGACCCGGAAACCTCGATGTTTTACCGGCAATCGGATGTGAAAGAGTTGGTGCACCTGCAATGGATATTGAGCTCCGTTACCAGTAAAGGACTGATGAATCGAGCACATGCGTATAAAGCAAAAATGGATGATAACCTTGCGCAAGGGAAAACAGAAGATGATGGCGTCAACATGGGTCTGTTCAATTACCCGATTATGATGGCTGCTGATATTCTTCTTTTCCAATCGGATGAAGTGCCTGTTGGTAAAGACAATATTCAACATATCGAAATGGCCAGAGATATTGCTGGCTCCTTCAATCATTTTTACGGGAATACATTCAAGCTTCCTGACTTTATTGTTGCCGAAGAAACAGCTGTCATCCCTGGTTTGGACGGTCGTAAGATGAGCAAAAGTTATGGAAATACGATCCCTTTGTTTGAAGAGGAAAAGAAGCTTAACAAGCTGGTGAACCGGATAATTACGGATTCTGCAGCGCCGGATGCCCCAAAAAACACAGAAGGATCAACGCTGTTTTCGCTTTTTCAATCGTTTGCAACAGATAAAGAAACGGAACAGATGCGACAAGCTTTTACACAAGGGATAAGCTACGGGGAGATCAAGAAAGAGTTATTTTCTGTCATGAACCGGAAATTAAGCGAACCGCGAAAGAAATATCAGAATTTAATGGAAAATAAAGCCAAAATTGAACAATTGCTTTCAGAAGGAGCGGAAAAAGTACGACCGATCGCTAAAGCAAAATTAGCTGAAGTCCATAAGAAAGTGGGCCTGCATTAAACTTTCCCTTGCAAATATTGTGGTAAAAATGAAACCAATGGTCAAACTAAGCACAATACCAACAGGGAAGGAAGTATAAAGATGAAGTATGATCATTTAAGAAAACAACTGGAAGAACGTAAACGGGAAATCGAGCAGGAGCTTGAACAGAATGATCACTTCGGGTTCAATCGTGGTTTTGCCAGCGATACTTCTTCCGGCGAATTATCCCAATATGACAACCATCCTGCAGATTCAGGAACAGAGCTTTATGAACGGGAAAAAGATATCGCCTTAAGTACCCATATGCAAGAAGAATTGGCAGACATCAATTATTCCTTAAAGCAGATGGATGGCAGGACCTACGGGATATGTGAGGTCACTGGTAAAGAAATACCGATGGAGCGGCTGGAAGCTTTACCGACAGCACGTACAGTAGTAGAAGCATCCCCGAATCAAAGTGCTTCGGACGACCGCCCGGCAGAGGAAGATGTTCTGCAGACAACAGAGGAAGAGTATTATACAGGCAGTGAAGAAACCGAGTATAATGAGCAGAACGCTTATGAGCAGGTAGCTTCGTTTAATGATACAAGTATGACCTATGAAGATTCTTCGTTAATGGACAATAAAGATGGCTCCGGTTACGTGGAAACCTATGAGAACTTTGCTTCTACAGGGATTGAAGGATACACGGGGGATGAAAAAGTGGATTTTCAGCGTAACGTCCAATATGATCAATATATGCACGAACAGGAAAATATCAAAGAAGAAGAAAACTCATAAGCTGCTGCAAGTCCAATTCCAGACGAATGATCTTTACAAAAAGAAGCCGCTGTTAACCTCAGTGGTGATTTTACAGATAAGCTCCCTTTACTTGAAGAATCAGTTTCGAGACTTTAGGTTGCAATGATGGCGGCTGGGAAAACGGATCGTTTTCCGTGGGCATGTGGTGAGCTTCCTCAGGCTTCGCCTTGCGGGATCTCACCGAACATGTACATCCCACAGGACATTGAACATTCTTCCCACGCACGAAGAAAATGTGGATGCATTTTCGAGGAGTCTCACCTTTTTACCAGCCACCATACAAGGATTATAATCTCGAAGCTCCTTCAAAGATGATGTGTATATGAAGCAGAAAATACAATCAATTCGGCATTAGGGCAGGAACTTTCTTCTCGAAATTAAATAGTACATTCAAGGTGATTTTGATATGCTTATTCGGCAAGGGTTGTGGGGGGAAGGGTGAGACTCCTGCGGGAAAGGATAGACTGGCAAGACCCTGCAGAGCTTTCGCTCGAGGAGGCTTGCCGTCTTCCCCGTGGAAAGAAATTAATGCGTAATCACCTTGGGAGAAACGACACGCATAAGCAGACTGCTTATGTCGCGAGTGTCTAGGTGATGGAGCTAGAAAGCGAATCCTCCCCCAACGACCCTAATCTCCTCCAATATCTTGAAATCAAGTCTTCGACTTTACGACCCAATAGTTGAATAAGACTCTTTTGGAAAATTAACAACAACGCTTAACAAAGCCATAAAGAAAGAAGTGTTCGCAGCTTCTTTCTTTTTTTAGTTTGGAGCCGTCAAAAGCTGGACTACATGATTATTTAAGAAAACTGGTTAGGTTGTACCTGTTACAGGGGAAAAGAAGAATGGTTGGGAGTAGTGTTACAAGAGAAAAGAGGGTTAGTTATGTTTGAAAAATGTCAGGAAGTATCTCAATGGATGGCTGCTTTCGAAGGAAAATGGTTCATTGCTGGTGGTTGGGCAATCGATCTCCATATTGGCGAAGAGACACGTCAGCATCAGGATATCGAGGTCGCTATTTTTCGTGAAGATCAATCCCTCCTGAAAGAAACGATGTCAGGCTGGAGAGTTCATGTAATAGAGAATAAACAATTGAGAGATTGGGATCAGTTAGAACAATTGGAAATGCCGGTACATGAAATCCATGCAAAAACGGATGTACAAGAACTGGAAATCTTATTGAATGAAAGAGGTGGTGACCGTTGGGTCTACCGGAGGGAGCCTGAAATCACCTTTCCCATTTCTCATATGAATCTTCATTCAGAACAAGGGTTTCCCTATTTGAATCCAGAAATTGTTTTACTGTATAAAGCAAAAGAAACCAGGCAAAGGGATGAACAGGATTTCGAGAAAATTTTCCCAAGGTTGAATGAACAGCAGAAGGAATGGTTGAAGCAGGGGTTGATCCAATGTCACCCTAATCATCCATGGCTGGAAAAACTCCTGCTCTGACTAGTGTCATTTTTCCCCAGTTTAATTTAAGTAAGGAAGGGCAATAGAGTGCTTGTAATACATCTTATAGAATCGAGCTGACAAAGGTTGAATACAACTTCTAACTCCAAAAAAGCAAAAGTGAATATCAGAGACAGTTTTTGGTTTCTCCCTACTATTTACGGAATAATATCACTATTTGCGGTAGCAGCAGTAACATTTGCCGATCAAGCGCTGCTGCCGATGATATCAAAAGCGATTCCGAATCTCTTCTTGACCAATCAGGATATTGCCAAATCACTTTATAGTGCTTTGATCACAGCGATTTTGACAATGACCACGATCAGTTTTTCAACCATAATGGTTGTGCTGACTACTTATACTACTCAATTCTCACCCCGTACACTGCAGAATTTTATGCAGAGCAGGGTGACGCAGCATGTGCTGGGTGTATATTCCTTTGGTTTCATTTTTACTTTACTGAATTTGATTCTGCTTACAGAAGATAAAAAACAAGCGCTGGCAAGTCCGTTTTTTACGGTAGTTGTATCCATCGTTTGTTTAGCATTTTTTATTTTGTTCATCCATCATTCGGCAAAGTTTGTCCAAGTGAATAATCTGATTGGAGAAATAAGAAAAAACACCTCAGCCATCATCGATAAAACATTTTCTAAGAAAAGCCACTTGGATGCAAGCGAATGGAAGGAAGCTGATATCTCCCAATTAAAGGGAGGGAAGGGACAGTATATATTTGCATCCAGGTCGGGTTATATCCAACATGTGCAAATAAAAGAATTGGTACATTGGGCAAAAGACAATTATCTTATGTTAGAAGCCCATTTCTTTATTGGTGATTATGTCCAAAAAGGAATGCCGTTATTTACTTATTGGGGACAAAAGGAAGAGATTGATTGTGATACAAGCCAATGTAACGAATTCCTTTTGATCGGAAATGAACGCACAGACCTGCAGGACATTGAGTTTTCTATTCAGAAATTAGTTGAAATTGCAGTTAAGGCGATTTCACCGGGAATCAACGACCCCCATACCGCGGTAAATTGTATCAATAGAATTGGATCGATTCTGGCGGAGCTTGGTGATCAATATAAAGAAATACGCTATTACGCGGATGACGATGAGCACCTTCGATTGATTATGGAGCCCATCCATTACAGCGATTATCTGTATAAAAGTTTTTATCAAATTAGAATCTACGGAAAGCATGATATTTCCGTCATGAATGCTGTACTTGATGCATTATATAGGGTAGCGGTTGTTAATAAAAAACCTGTAAAAAAAGAAGTTTGGAAGTTTGCTGAATATATGAGGTCGGCTATAGATGAGGATGCTTTGGATGAGCTTGATTACTATTATTATAAGCAGTTAGTAGATAAGCTGGCTATTGCATGTGATCAATATATGGAATCAGAACGCCCTTGATAAAAAGGGCTTCTTCTGTGAAGAAGCGTACATAGATTTGTAAGCTTACCCGAACAGTATGTTAAACAGAAAAATGTATTCCTTCATTGCAATTTTTTGGTAGAATAGAAGACATGATTGCATGTATCGTGCATAGAAAAGGGGAACATGGACCATGAGGTTTGAATGGAAAAATATTTATCGCGGAATTCTAATGGGTGCAAGTGACGTAGTACCAGGAGTCAGTGGCGGGACCATAGCAGTTGTACTAGGGATATATGACCGGTTGATTGATGCGATCAATGGAATATTCAGCAGAAGATGGAAGGAGCAGCTAGGATTTTTGATCCCTCTCTTCATTGGGGTAGGAACGGCTATCATTTTACTGAGCCGGTTGATTGAGTGGCTGTTTGAGCATTATCCAGCCCCCACCAAATTCTTCTTTCTGGGCTTGATTATTGGTGTCCTGCCATATTTATATCATAAGGCTGATATGAAACATACCTTCAAAGGGAAGCATTACGGCCTGTTGTTAATTGGTGCTGTTTTTGTCGCATCGTTGTCTTTTTTTCAGGCAGGTGAAACAGAGCCGATGCAAAACCTGACGTTAAGCTCTTATATATTGTTGTTTTTTTCAGGCTGGCTCGCCAGCAGTGCTATGGTACTTCCCGGTATCAGTGGCTCATTTATTTTATTGATCATCGGAGTGTATTCCACCATAATCAGTGGTGTTTCTAACTTCAAATTGGATATTATCGCTGTAGTGGGTGTAGGGCTGGTGATTGGTGTGGTAATCATGAGTAAGATCGTAAAGTTTTTTCTTGAAAATTATACAGCTGGGACGTTCGCTGTCATCATTGGATTAGTCATTGGATCGGTGTTCGTGATTTTTCCAGGAGTACCTGAAAGCGGAGTGATGATGGCCGTCAGTGTGGTTGCTTTTATTGGAGGATTGCTGGCTGCCTATCTGCTTGGTAGAGTAGAATACAACTAGTACTAGATGCTGTAGAGGAGGCAAAGACATGGAAGCGATCAAGGCAGAAGAAGTTTTCGACGAGATTATTGAAAAAAATGAACCAGTCATCATCAAAGTTGAGGGAGCTGGGTGCCCGGATTGTATCGTGATGGATATGTTTATTGGAGAAATAATCGAGGAATATCAACAGTATGAATGGTACAAGGTGAACCGTGATGAGCTGCCTGATATCGCAAGCCGCTATGATGTAATGGGTATCCCTAGCATTCTATTGTTCCAAAACGGTAAAAAGCAAGCACATTTACATAGTGTGGATGCAAAAACACCGGAAGAAGTACAAGCATTTTTACATGCAAATCTATGACTTTGTGGGGCGGTCTCAGTATACCTATTGAGACGGCTCTTTTTATTCATTGGCAGGTAATAGAGAGGAGGAAGGAACACTGTGACCACAAAGGTAATATTAGTTGGCGGTGGGCATGCACACTTGCATGTCCTCCGCACGATGATTGAAGAGCGTGCCGATCAAGTGGAGGTGCTTTTGATCTCGCGTTCTTCCTATCAAGTTTACTCTCCTATGCTTGCTGGTTACGCGGAAGGTACTTATACAAAGGATCAGGTACAGATTGATCTACGGAAGCTTTGTTCCAAAGCGAATGTTCCCTTTATTCAGAGGGAAGCAGCTTATATCAACACCAACAGCCGCAAGCTTGTTTGTAAAGATGGCGCGGTTTACCCATTTGATATGCTCAGTCTGGATATAGGTGCTAAAAGCACACAAAAATTATCAGGTGAAATCGCTTCAATGAAGGAAGATATTATAGAACAAATCGATACGCTGCGAGAAAGCCATTATCCGTTAATTGTGAGCGGGGATCCATTAGGAGTCGAGTTAGCACTTGCAATTCAAGCTTATAAACGACGCTTATCGAACAAAGGGCATGTGCGTTTGCTTAGTGAGAACCGCTTGTGTGAAAGCGAGTCCCAGTGGACGCAGCAAAAGATTCTCCGTATCCTGAAGAAAAATGACGTTCAGGTTTGGGAAAATGAAAGTGTCCAGGCGATTCATGACGACCATCTTCTGACAGAGAAAAATAACAAAGTCAGGTATACGGGTTTACTCTGGCAAGGCAGGCCAGCACCCAGTCCTCTCTATGAACGTTCGGAACTCCCTGTGAATGCGAAGGGGTTTGTAGAAAACCTGCCTACTCTTCAAGTGAAAGACCATCCTTATATATTTGCAGTTGGGGATGGAACAGCTATAGGAAGTAAGTTTAAACATTCAGACAGTGAAGGGCATGCTGTCAGACAAGGTGAGTTATTATGGAAAAATATTTGCAGTTCTTTGGATGATTCACCTTTAGGAGAGATCCAGCCACAAAAACGTTCTTACTCCGTACTTTCTACAGGTGATCAAGAAGGCCTTCTCATATATGGGGCTGTCAGTGTCCATAACAAACAAGCATGGAAAGTAAGAAGCAAGCTTGATCAAAGTTACATGAATTATTTTCATAACGATTAAAGAGAGGCTGTCTATAAACAGCCTCTCATTTAATTTCAACTGCTCTCCATTTACTATAAAGGAGCGAATCCCATAACCTTAACAAAGGGCAAAAAAATTTTCTGAACTCTTTTTAATCAGGTTCCCTATAGATAATAATGATAGGAGACAAGGACGTCTGCTTTAATCATTAGCTGACCGGGTTCAATAGGGGTAGGAGCGGCTTGCAGCGCAGTCGCTGTAAAGAAGGGAGAAGGCTGGCTGGTGTCAGGATTCTCAATGACAGATTGTGGGATAGCGTTCAAGTTAGCATGGAGAGAGCGGGCAATTGTCTGTGCTTTTTGTTCTGCTTGTCGCAACGCTTCTGTCAAAGCCTGGTTGTATATCACATCCGTATGCTGAAGTGAAAATTCCACTCCACGGACAATATTAGCTCCATTAGCTGTAGCAGTGTCGATGATCGACCCAATGACAGTCATATCATAAAGGGTGATTTTCAATAGGTTGGTGACTTTGTAGCCTCGGAATACTTGCTCACCGTCTTTAAAGTCATAGACCGGATTGATGCGGAATTCACTGGTTTGAATTTGGGACTCTGGTATCCCTGCCCTGATCAAGGCATCTATAATCCTCTGGATGGATGCACTGTTTGCAGATTGAGCCTCTTGTAAACTCATATCCTCTGTTTCCACTCCTGTTATGATTACCGCCTGGTCAGGAGCGGCAGCCACCGTCCCTGTGCCAGTGACCTTCATCGTCCATGGTTTTTCAGTTGTATTCCGCTGTACGGGGTAATGATACATACGGCAACACCTCCTATCTAGCATATGCCTGGATAGGTAGATTCATGTTTTAATACAAACGCTTCGTATAACTTTCCTGCAGGTGCCTTTTCACAGTATCTTCATTAATTTCAGGAAGCTTGGCATGTTCGGACAGCATTCTGGCAGGGGAGGGGACTAGCTCACGATCGGGCCATGTTGTCGCATCCCATAAATGAGACCGTTTGAATGCTTTGGCACAATGAATATAGCATGCTTCTACCTTAACAGCGATGGCAAGGGCAGGCATATGTCCATTTGATTTTAATCTTTCTAGTAAAGCAGGATCGGTGGTCAACGAGGCTTTCCCATTAACACGAAGTGTCTCTTCCAACCCAGGAATGATGAAAAGGAGTCCAATCGAAGGGTTTTCAAGGATATTCCGAAGTGAATCCATTCTTCGATTCCCGGGTCGTTCAGGAATAAGTAAGTACTTTTTTGTCAAAATGTAAGCGAAGCCTGGGGCATCACCTCGGGGAGAACTGTCACAGTTCCCTTCATGATCAGAGGTTGACATCACTAAAAATGGGGATAAAGATATGAAATGCTGGCATAAAGGGTCAATATGATTGATCACCTTATTAGCAGCTAATTTACTTGGGCTTCCTTGAAGCGCTTCCAACTGTTCAGTAGTTTTGATTGTTTTTTTGATTGTGTCCATGGTTACCTCCGTGTGAAAGGGTATGAAACTATTGTCCTGAACAATTCGAGGTGCGTCAAGAGAATTATTGAGGTTTAAGGAGGAATAAAGGCTAAGGAGTCAAATAAATAACATACAAGGGAAGGGGATTGGTGGATGGGAATTCAATGGTATGATTGGATAACGCCGACTACACCTGCTGCAGGATTATTTTTTGGTTTTGTATTCACCTTGATAGTAGCCATTATAATGAAGTGGCAAGAGAAAAGCTGGCGGTTATTTTTTACAGCCTTGGGAGTCGGAGCAGTTGTTTCCTTGTTATTGGTAAGTGGGTTGAACTGGCTGGGATATTATAGTTAGGAGTTGAATGTATGAATAAAATGAAAAAAGAAGACCGTGAACAGGTAATAGCAGCCATTCAGGAGTATTTTGAACTTGAAAGAGGAGAACAGCTAGGGAGCATCGCCGCTGAACAGCTGCTGGACTTCTTTATGAAAGAGCTCGGTCCGTTTATGTATAATCAGGGGATTCGTGATGCGAAAGGGTTGGTAGAAGAAAAGGTAATGAATTTGGATGAAGATATCTTAGCGCTGGAGCGCCCTGTCGGTCGGAATTTTTATCGGTAATAATAATACTCCCACCCAAAATAGGTGGGAGTATTATTTAGTTATCTTTAACTCTTAGTAATCGAAGGCCGTTCAGGGTAACGAGCAAGGTCGCACCCATGTCTGCAAAAATGGCAATCCAGAGTGTGAGCCATCCTGGAATCACCAGGAGAAGTGCTGCCAGTTTGACAACGAGCGAGAATGTGATGTTCTGTTTAATGATGGCAAGTGCCTTACGACTAAGTTTTACGGTATAAGGCAGCTTGTTAAGATCATCCCCCATTAAAGCTATATCTGCAGTTTCAAGCGCTGTATCCGTACCAGCGCCACCCATCGCTATCCCGACAGTCGACGAAGCTAGTGCCGGGGCATCGTTCACTCCATCACCAACCATAGCGACACTTCCATATTGGTCCCGGTAGCTTTTGATGAATGCCAGTTTATCCTGCGGGAGCAGCTCGGCTTTCGCTTGACTGATGCCGATCTCATTACCGATCGCATTTGCGGTACGTTGGTTGTCTCCGGTCAACATGATTGTATAGTTGATCCCTAATTCTGAAAGCTGTTTAATGATAGTACTGCTTTCTTTTCGAATGGTATCACGGACGGCAATCAAAGCATGGAGGTGAGTATCCGTCCCGGCCAGCATCACTGTATTTCCTTGTGCCTGCCAGTCATGAATCCGTTCAGTTATCTGTTCATCATAACCAGCTTTATTCTTGAACAAGGAAGGAGAACCGATATAGTAGGTGATTCCATCGATCTTACCTGTAATGCCTTTTCCGGTAAGTGCCGAGAAGTCACTCACCTCTATTTGTTTATAGTCGATTTGCTTTTCATCTGCACGCTGCAAAATAGCGGCTGCTAATGGATGCTGAGATTTATACTCTAATGCTGCGATCCAACCCATAGGATCGGGAGAGTTTGAAGCGACCAAGTGATATTCAGTCATTTCTGGTGTTCCTTTTGTCAGCGTACCTGTCTTGTCAAAAGCGATCGAGCGGATCGCGCCCATTTCCTCTAAATAGACACCGCCTTTGATCAGTACGCCGTTTTTCGCAGCATTACCAATAGCCGTAACGATGGCTACCGGAGTCGAGATGACTAATGCGCAAGGACAGCCGACAACAAGAACGGCCAGCCCTTGGTATACCCATGTTCCCCAGCTTGCTCCGAATAATAGAGGAGGCACCAATGCGACGAGCAAAGCTACCAGGATGATAACGGGAGTATAGTACTTGGCGAACTTATCGACAAAGTGTTGGGACGGTGCCCGCTCAGCTTGCGCTTCCTCGACTAGATGAATAATTTTCGAAAGTGTTGTATCCTGGACAGTTTTAGTTACCTCTACCTCAAGATAGCCTTCTTCATTCAACGTGCCGGCGAATACTTCATCACCTTCCGCCTTGCTGATAGGGAGTGATTCGCCAGTGATGGCTGCCTGGTTGATGGCGGACGACCCTTGTGTGATTTTACCGTCCATGGCTATTTTCTGTCCTGGCTTGATTACCATGATATCTCCTATTTGGATGTCCTTGACATGAAGCGTCACCTCTTGACCATTACGTTTGATCAAGGCTTCATTAGGTGCAATATCCATCAAGGATTGAATGGAAGCACGGGCTTTATCCATGGAATATGTTTCGAGTGCTTCGCTTATGGCGAACAACACAACTACAACCGCTGCTTCGCCCCATTCCCCGATAATGGCAGCCCCGATAACTGCGATTGTCATCAATGTCCGCATATCAAAGTCCAGCCGGCTTAAATTTTTCAAACCAGTAATAAATAGGGTAGTACCTCCAATGATGATGGCTGCGGCAAATGACGTAATGGTAAATCCATGCTCTTCCCCATACGTAAAGAATGACGCGTACCCTAAAAGGATGAATAAAATCGATAAAGCTTCTTTTTGGTAGGTCTTCCAGAAACTTTTTTTCTCTTTTTCAGGTAACGGGGCATCTTCTGGGACGAGCTGCAAACTTTCAAAAGCTCCTGCTTTTTCTAGTTCTTCAATGGTAGTGTCTCCATATACGGTGATTTTGGAAGCACCGAAATTTACATTCGCTTGATCCACACCTTCCAGGTGTTGGACGTTCTTTTCGAACTTTTGCGCACAGCCTGCTCAGGTGAATCCCTGAACACGATAAGTTCGTTTATCTGTTTGTTCACTCATGGTGTGCCACCTCCTTAGAATGAGTGAAGGCCATATCGATTAAATGGCTGACATGGTCATCATTCAAACTATAATAGGCAAGCTTTCCCTCTTTCCGATATTTTGCTAACCCTGAATTTTTTAAATGTCTGAGATGGTGGGAAGCGGTTGCGTTGGAACTATCGATAATATTAGCTACATCACAGACGCATAATTCTGTTTCTATTCTTAGCGCATAAGCGATTTTTAACCTTTTTTCATCTGCCAGCGCTTTGAAAATCTGCCCGACATTGGGAAATGAATGGTCCTCGATTTTATTTTTAACATGGTCCACTTTATCCCGATGGATACAGGTGACATCGCAAGTATCTTTCGCCATCGTTTCACTCCTTATTCTAATCTTCGTTTGAATGTATTGTATTCAAATATCCATTTGAATGTCAAAAGAAATTTAAAAAACTGTCCTTTAGGAGGTTTATTCAACTATCTCGAAATGCCTATCAAGAATGGCGTGCTTTTGAAGCAGCAAGTACGATCAATTCGGTAGTGACAAAAAGGTGAATTCTTGCAAGCAAAAAAATCGAGTATGAAACCTTTGAGATTTCATACTCGATTTAACCTGCCGTCTCTACTGTTTCGACGCGCAGTTTGAATTACGAGGGCAGTCTTCTATACTATATTTTTGCACCTTCCAAATCTACGTGGATACCTTCGTCTTTGGAAAGTACCAACTTTCCGTTCGCCAGATCCCAGGAGAAAGGGAGGCTTTTCTCTGTAGGATTTTCAGGTGTACCTAAACAGTAGATCTTCTGATATAAATCAACGGTTTGTTCTATATCGGGAACTCCTGTCTGAATCTTGTTGAATGACTGGGTGTTGATTAGATATGCATCATCAGGTCGGTAACTGCCTTCCCATTCGATTAAAAAGGGAAGGGTAAGGTCAGCAGCTTCAGGAAATAGCATTCGCCACTTTAAGATGGATCCGTCGGTTTTCTCTCTGCTGCCGGGAAAAGGTCCCTTATAAGAAATTCCTTTTTTATCCCAAGTATCGATATAGTGATTCATGTCTGTGGTACGTAAAGCGAATTGAATCGGTCCCTGTCTTCCGCTAGATAAAGCAAGTGCCAGCTGTTGAATTAAAGGATTATCCGATTGGCTGGCTATCTTTTCATTTTCAATTCCGATCCATTCGAGATAGCAATGATTTTTAAGATGGCTCAGGTGATTAAATGTGCCCCAGCTATCATGCCGACCCCCGGGAATCCCTTTTATTCTATAATTTTCTTCAAAGGTCATTTGGTCTTGTAATGGATGATTGGTCGCAATCACCAAGTGATCAAAAGCAAGCATAGATATACCCCCTCAGTTGGATAGGCCGAATTCATCAGCTAATAATTCATAGGAACGTAATCGTTCTTCAAATGGATGTACAATAGTGTTGATAATTAGTTCATTTACACCATAATCGGATGCTAGAGTTTCCAGCTCTTTTTTCACTTGAGATGGAGACCCCACTGCCATACGGCGGCGGTTTTCCTGAATCCGTTCTTTTTCAAAAAAAGTATAGGGATAACGTGCCGCCTCATCAGCTGTGGGGAAATGCTCCCGTTTCTCGCCTTGTTCTATCTTAAGCAAGGCTAAATCGAGGCTGGAGGCCAGGTATTCTGCTTTATCTTCCGTATCCGCGCAGATGGCAAAAACTGAGACATTTCCTTCTGGATGAGACTGTTGCAGGGAAGGCGCGAAGTGTTCTTCATAACGCTTCATTGCTCTCGTTCCCCCATAACCGTTAATGAAATGCGCAAAAGAATAGGAAGTACCAAGATCCGAGGCAAGACGGGCACTTGTACCACTGGATCCGAGCATCCAGACAGGGGGAGCTGTTTCACCTAGAGGCGTAGCGTACACATTCATTTCATAAGGATCATGGCCATGAAGGTAGGCCATAAGATCCTTAACCTGTTGGGGATAGCTCTCAATAGATGGATGCTTTCCATTATTCAGTGCCAGGTTTACATTGGGTAAGCCTCCGGGTGCTCGTCCGATCCCTAAATCGATGCGGTTGGGGTGAAGCGTTTCAAGCACCCGAAACGACTCTGCGACTTTATAAGCGCTATAATGAGGGAGGAGGATACCTCCTGTGCCCACCCGGATTTGCTTCGTATGGGCGGCAAGGTGCGCAATAAGGATTTCTGGAGCCGATCCTGCAAGGCTTTTCGTACTATGATGTTCGGATACCCAAAACCGGTGATAACCAAGCCTATCGGTGAATTGAGCCAGTTCCGTCGTTTGCTGTAATGCTTGAGTTGGAGATGTATTTGTTAAAATAGGTGATTGATCTAATACGCTCAGTCTCATGGTTTTCTCCTTTCGTACTATTCACGTACATCCTGCCATCACTGTTGTCAGGATGCAACCCATCCGCTTTTTTTATCTTGATGGCTCAGTTGAATTTTACAGTTAAGCTCCCTTTACATGAAGACTCAGTTTCGAGAGAAACTGTTTCCGTTACGGTGGTGAGCGTTTGGAGGTCCGTGAAATCACTCGCTTTCCGTGGGCATGTGGTGAGCTTCCTCTGGCTTCGCCTTGCGGGATCTCACCGATCATGTTCATCCCATAGGACTTTGAATAAGCATCTTGAATAAACACCGTACGAAGGAAATGCGTAGCATTTTCGAGGAGTCTCGCAATTTCCCGGCCATCCCTTACTCTTTTTTGGTAAGAACCCCTTTTACCTTGAAACTGAGTGTCCCATTAAACGGCCCTATTGTGGAATAACAGCAACGTTTAACAGAGCCATTTTGATAAACCCGGCATATAAAAGGCTTGAATGTGGAAGATACAAATTAAAAGGAAAATAGTAAGGAAGTGATAAGGTGGAGCGTTTTTATGAGTTAGAAGCCCTCAAAGTAAAAATTGCAGAGAGTAAAATAGCACTATTGTATATATCCGGAGCCAACTGTTCGGTATGCCATTCCCTGTTGCCTCAGATAGAAGAAGTGGTGAAAAAATACCCTGAATTGGATGCGTATCAATTGGAAGCGGATGATGTGCCGGCCGTAGCTGGAGAGTATACGATTTTCACTGTGCCGGTCGTCATCATCTTTGTTGATGGGAAAGAGGTAGATAGAAAAGCGAGGTTTGTACCCATTGAGGAGCTGGATCACCAATTATCTAAAATGATTGGCTTAATATTCGATTAAAATAGCCGGCATCGCTTCTTTAAAGTCGCTGCCGGCTTGACTTATCTTGCCACAAGCCCCATCAAACCGTAATTAAGCATCGTTTGTGTTTCTACGGCAAACGTTTCTTTGAGGCGTAATTCATTCGATTGAATAGGAGTGAAGAAGGTTGCTCCTCTACGGAATTGGCCGTGTGGTGTATGCGCCAGCATTTCCCCAGCTTCTAACCCTTCCATTATTTCTACGAGCCCATCGACTTCCAAACCAGTTTTAATCGGTCGGCGAACTAACTTTCCAGTGTCATCCATTACCCAGGCAAAAAGGTTTTCTTCCGTAGATAAGAGGGGAGAGAAGGCAGTTACAGCCCCATCAGCCCGGTCGGTGATGATGGAGACAGCCACATGATAACCTGGCAGCATTTCAGCTGAATCCACTTCGAGAGATACTACGAAAGGATACTCACTGGCCTGGTCCACGGAAATGTTCTCTGGAAAATGAGCGACAGAAGAAACCGTACCTTGGATTCGAAGTTCTTCTTCCTCAGGGATAGTGATTTCAGCTTTCAAATCTTCTTTCACACGCTTACGTTCTGATTCTTCCAATTCTCCTTCCACTTGCAAGGTAGTAGCTTTCATGGTGATGATGGGGGAGTCAAGGTCTTCTGATACCTTCGTGATCACGCCACTAAATGGACTCTGGACGGTAATGATCTGGCCTTCGGATTCCAGATTATCCAGCTGGGATTCTACCATGTCCAGCATAGCTTCTTTTTGTGCCAGTTCCATTTCTTTCTCAGCAATCGTTTGTTCTTTCTTGAATTCAGTCTCGGCATAAGAAGGCGAATTTTCTTCGTCTTCCTCATCAGGTGTTAAAAAGCTGCCGCCTCCACTATTGTTGTTAGGCTCTGGCACTTCATAACTTTCCATTTCCGTCAAATAACTTTCAATCGCGCTGATTTCCTCTTCCAACCGGGAAACCTCTGATTCCAAAGAGGATTGTTGAGTATAATAGTCGGTAACTTCATATTCATAGAGGTCGTCACCTTTCCGGACTTCTTCGCCTTCTTCAATAAGAAACCGTTGAAAGGATCCAAGACTATCATCAAAATAAACCGGGTTTGATTCTGTAGCTGCGAATACCCCATCAGTGGAGAGGGTTTCAATCAGGTCATATGTAAATGCTTCCGACCAGTCGTTGATGTAGGATTTTTGCTCAACCTTATCTTCCCTGTCAAAGAAAATCAGTAAAGAATTGGTAAGCACGAAGGCAAAGGCCAGGAAGAAAACCCACCGTTTTTTTCTTTTGTTATGCATGTATTTTCACCCTCATTCTAACTATTCAAAATATAAATCAAGAATAAATCATAACGGGATATTGCAGCTGTTCCTGCCCATAAAAGCAGGTGCCAGCTGATGACCCCAAGCCAAATCCAATATCTTTTCGTGTTGGAGAGGTATTGTAAGCATTTGATTTGGTACCAGATAATCCAAAGCTGAAAAACAGAAATAGCCCCGAAAAAGTAAATGACCCATTCTATATCAGTGATATAGGATGCAGCTACTCCGAAAGAAAATGGTGAAACATACCAATCGATTCCTGCATAGACCATCAATGGAATCCAGAGGATTCTTTCAAAAAGCAGCACAAGCAATACATTCATCTGAATAATAATGAGCTTGCGGTAGCGTACATCATTGAATAACCACCAAATGAAAGAAGAAGCAAAGAGAATGAAGGCAGCAAATAAAATAGCATAGGCAACTCTTCCAATGAGGAACCATAGTTTCCGAAGTTCGTATTCTGTATGGGTGAATTCGGTAGCATTGACAGAAATCGGGTCAGTGCCAAGGCCGATCCAACTTGTCCATATGTAAGTAAGAATCGAGGCTAGGAATAATAAAAACAGTAACTTCCAAAAGTTAAATACTTTTTCTGCGCGGTGGATTTTGAATAGCTGATCGTCACGCCGGAAGAATAATTTAAATAAGTTAATCGCATACATGGTGGATTGTTCCTTCCCTTGTAATCTTCAAAAAAATTATGCTGTCTACTATTCTAGCTGAATTTTGACACTCTTTCTATATATATCCAAAATTTGTGGAAATTTGTTATAACTTGCAGATCAATAAAAAAATCACGTATTTTTGAAAAATACGTGATTTTTAGGTTTAGCATTTCATAATGCTGGGTATATCACTAATATCTTTATTAATTAGTAAGATTTAGCACCAAGATAACGAGTTTTCCAGTAAGAGATGTTCATATCAGAGATAGTTACACCGCTACTTCCAGCATGGATGAATTGTCCATTGCCAAGGTAGATTCCCGCATGGGAAGGACCAGCTTTGTAAGTTTCATAGAATACAAGATCTCCTACTTTAGGGCTGCTTACAGAAGAACCAGCATTATAGATTTGAGCCACTGTTCTTGGTAGGTCTGTACCGTTTTTAGCAAATACATAGTTCAAGTAGCCGCTGCAGTCAAATCCACTAGGAGAAGTTCCACCCCATACATAAGGTGCTCCCATATACTGTTTAGCAGTGGAAATCAATCCAGATGTATTTGAGCTTGAGCTTGTGCTTGTCTGTGAAACATTACTGCTTGTTGATGTTTGAGTGGCTGAGCTTGAGGAGCCATCAATACTCAATTTTTGTCCGACATGGATGACCGTGCTGCTCAAGTTATTCCACTTCATGATATCCCGGTAGCTTACGCCGAACTTAGCGCCGATTTTAGACAGATAGTCGCCGGATTGGACAGTGTAAGTGGTAGCATTGCTGGATGAATTGGAACTTGAAGTAGCATTGCTTGTTTGAGTAGAGGTTGTACCTTCAAGCTTCAACGTTTGTCCAACATAGATGATTGTACTGTTCAGGTTGTTCCATTTCATGATATCCCGGTAGCTTACACCATATTTAGCACCGATTTTAGACAGATAATCGCCTGCTTGAACAGTATAAGTCGTAGAGTTAGAGCTTGTAGTCACTTTGCTGCTGGAACTGGAATCCTCTGAAACTTTCAAAGTTTGACCAGGATAGATAATATCGGAAGAAAGTCCGTTAAGATCTTTGATTTTATATATAGAAACACCGTATTGTTGTGAAAACTTCCATAGTGAATCACCAGATTGTACAGTAACGCTTTCTGCGCTGGCAACTCCTGCGCCGATAGTTAGAGCACCCACAAAGCTAGTAGTAACGATTGCCTTCTTAAAAAAGTTGTTTTTCATTATATTTATGTACCTCCAAAGGTTAGTTAGTTTCTAGCAATTTTTGCTAAACTCATAGTACCATATAATTCCTACAGAGTAACATTACAGTATAATTACAATATGATTACAAAGGTCATAAATGAATTATCGAATGGGTATATTATAATTTGGATCACATTTTATTACATATTAAACAAGGCGCCAGCAGGTATACATATTTGCTGGCGCCTTGTATTTGTTTTTGACAAAATTCTTTATTATGACTTAGGACCCGAGCTTAATTCGCTGCCATCTGGCTTATTTATAGAGAACTGCTCAAGTAGTATTGAGAGATAGTCGCCCTTACTAATTTCGTTTAGTGCTTCTATTTACGTGGTAGCGATAACTGGATGGGTTTATAAGGAGGAAGAGCAATATGGAATGGCTTTGAATCATATCTTATATCGCATTAGCCATCGGATTAATTTCCGCTATTTACCCAGCCACCGAAGCCTACGGAAGTGACGTATTGGTTCATGATGCAGATTGCTATGATTATCGGTTTTGCTATAAGCTATCCCGCTAACTGGTGGCTTGTACAGAAGGGGATAAAAGAAGTAATGTAAAGGCAGCCAAATTAGGCGCCTTTTTTCTTTAGGTTGTATGCTAAGTTTCCTATAATGAAGGGTAAGATACCATTAAATAGAATGAGTTGAAAGAAATTTTAAGAAACGAGGGTTATCCATGCCTGGTTATAACAAAGCGTTATTTTTATACAATGGCAATGCCGGTGCAGCCAATATAGAACAGAAATTATCCGAGACGCTGCCAGTACTTGCTCAAACGATCAAAGAGTTGATTGTCATACAAACATTCAGTATTGAAGAGGCGCAAGAGACTTGTCTGCACTACGGGGAACAAGTTGACCTGCTCCTTATTTTAGGTGGGGATGGAACATTGCATGCGTGTATCAATACTATTTCCAGGCTGGATAAACGGCCTGTCATCGGTGTTCTTCCCGGCGGGACGAGCAATGACTTCAGCAGGATGATGGAAATTCCGCAAAACTTAAACCAGGCAGCAAAAACCCTGGTTAATGGCCGGGAGACTCCGATAGATGTAGGGAAACTGGATGAATGCTATTTCTTGAATTTTTGGGGAATAGGACTGGTGACTGAAACGTCTTTTAATATTGATAAAAACCAGAAAAGCAGGTTGGGTGTGCTGAGTTACTTTATCAGTGCGTTAAAAACGATCAATCAGGCTGATTCTTTTTCATTCCGTATGACGATAGACGGAAAAGTGATAGAAGACGAAGCAATCATGATTTTGGTGATGAACGGAAAGTATTTGGGCACCAGACAAATACCGATTGAGTCAATCAATGCTTCGGATGGTCAGCTGGATGTTTTAGTTATTAAAAATTCCAATCTTACTTTATTCAAGGAGTTGATGTCTGTGGATCAGCCATGGGCTGAAACCGACAGCTTTCAGGAGTTGGCCTATACAAAAGGGGAACATATTGAAATTACTGCTTCTCCCCAACAAGAAGTGGACATGGATGGCGAAATAAATTTCAAGACTCCTTCCTCCATTGAAGTCCTTCCTAACCATCTCACATTTCTGCATGCGCAATAAATGACCGCACGAGATATTCGTGCGGCTTTTTTTGTAACTAAAAAGAGCTTGTGTTTTTACCTTTAGAAGTAAGTGTTGACGGGGCGTTTTGGGTCTTCATCATCGTCTTCTGCAGCTTTATTGACAGCATCTGCGGTTTTATCCACCGTATTCATGGCAGCACTTTCGACAGCTTCTGTTGCTCCCTGCACCGCATCAAAAGCAGCATCTGCACCGTCTTTAATCGTTTTGGCTGCACGTGTCACATTTTTTTGGGTTTGATTTCTATTTTTCTCCATAATTTAATCCACCTCCTGATTAGGTTTAGTTTGCATCCCGCAAAAGGGCTTATACATATCTCCATATGAAAAGCTCAATACAATAGGAAGGATTTTAAAGGGTTTATCTAAAATAAGTAAGATAGGAATAAAGGAGGGATCAGAATGACAAAGAGCGGTTTTGAACCGAAAATCCATGCTGTGTTTGTACATACAAAGAACCTTACAAGGGCTGCAGAATGGTACAGCGACTTGCTGGGAGTGCCTTTTGATAGCAGCAAGGTAGAGTCTCCTGTTTATAACATGCCCCTCAAAGGAGAAGTTTATATGACGTTGGATGACCATACTTTTGATCCGGATTACAAATTTGAACCAGTACGTACCCCCGTATTTAATTTTTGCTCTTCAGACCTTGCAAAAAGCTACCAGTGGGTGAAAGAAAAAGGTATAATGATAGTGCGTGATATAGAGAAACATGGGGATTTCGGCTGGTTCAACATCGAAGACCCCGATAAGAATGTCGTCATGATTTGTGGCAACATTCCATCTTGATAGACAGAGGGGACAGCTATGAAGAAAATTACTATTTTTTTGTTTGTTTTCATGGCATTTGCCCTTGCGGCATGCCAGGGAGATACAAACGGAACGACAGAGATTTCCGCAGAAGAACTGGAAACCCGATTGGAGGAAGGAAGAATTCTGGATGTGCGTACACCCACAGAATTCTCGGCGGGGCATGTGCCTGGGGCTGAACTATTGCCATTGCAGGATATTCAGCAAAATGAATCTTCCTATCAGGATTTAGATCGTTCTGAAACCTATTTTGTCATTTGTCAGAGCGGAAATCGTTCCTCTCAAGCGGTGGCAATATTAGAAGAACAAGGATTTGAGAACCTTGTCAATGTAACTGGAGGTATGAATGCCTGGGCAGGAGATATAGAAAAATAAGAGGAGCTTTCAACTATGAAAGCTCCTCTTATTTATGTGAGACGGCAATTCCAAGGGGGTAATGAACTGTATCCCGTGGAGGCTCGATTAAAACTCCTTTTTGGTAAAAGAATTCTTTGGAACTATAATCAGTAAATAAGTCCTGGAATTCTTCCGGTGTCAACTGATGAATATGAAATGGCGAACTACTTGGTTTGCCGCGTCCCTGGCCGAATGGGGTGGATACTACCAGTGTTCCGCCATCTTTTAATAAATGGTAGTAATTGGCTAACAGTTGTGTTTCGTTTTCAATATGTTCATATGTTTCAAAGCTAACAATCGTATCGAAGGTACCTAATTTTTTCGGGAGTTCCGGGTCGACAGCATCCATAACTTTATAACTCGTTTTCGTATGATAATAAGTCGCTTTAGCGTATTCGATGATGTCGGGATCAATATCGACACCGATGACTTCATCTACTTCTTTTTTTCGCTCTTTTGCTATCATATGAGTGCCATAACCAGCACCGCACGACAAATCCAATACTCTTCCTTTTGTATATGGCATGGCAAATTGATAACGTGCCATATGTTCAAGCAGCATCCTGTTGGAAGGCTTCATGTACGCTGGAATAACACGTTCGCCCGTATCCTCAACCACTTTATCTTCACCGCTTTCTATAAAAATGAATCATCTTCATAAAGTATGCCATAAATTTTGCATATTCACCAACACCGGAGTGATTTGACAGGCTTTTATCAGCGATTTATAATTATTTTAAATTCGAGATGATTAATGAGAGGAAGAAACCCTATGGATGAAAAAGAACAATATCAACAGAAAAAAGAGGATCCTTCCTTAAAGTTGTTTGTAGTTTTGTCAAAAGCAGAACGGTCGATTGAAGATCTGGTAAAAAAAGATATTCAACGCTATGGCCTAAATGCCACAGAATTTGGTGTATTGGAATTACTATATCATCAAGGGGAGCAGCCGCTTCAAAAAATCGGAGAAAAGATCTTGTTGGCCAGTGGAAGTATTACCTATGTGGTAGATAAATTAGAAAAGAAAGCTTATTTAGAAAGAATTCCCTGCCCTAATGATCGCCGTATAACGTATGCATCCATTACGCCTAAAGGGGAAGAAATGCTTAATAAAATCTTTCCTGATCATTGGAAGCAGATCAAGCAGATCACTAATGGGTTGTCGGAAGAAGAGAAGATCCAGGCGATTGAACTGCTGAAAAAACTCGGTAAGCACGCAGATCAGTTGAAGGGCTAGATTTAATCAGAAAATTAAGATATAATTGATAGTAATAAAAATCCTGAAGACAAAGGAGGTATGACGATGCTATACGGTCAGAAATGTATGATTGATTGTGAATTGCTATACATCAATCGTGCGCTTTTTCATGATTTTGCTGTCCAAGGGACAAGTGTGTCCTTTTTTAGGCAGTTGAATAATGAAAATGTATAGTGTCTCATACCTGACAGATTGAATATATAAACTTTATCTGAAAAAGTCAGAGGTCTGGGGACCTTTGGCTTTTTTTGTCTTTAGGAGGAAGAAAATTGATTATTACATTAAAAGATATCAAAAAAATAGTCGGTGGCAGTATATTGTTTGAATCGCTTTCTTTTGAATTGAATGCCCAGGATAAAGTGGGCTTAGTCGGCCGTAACGGCAGTGGGAAATCGACTTTATTCAAACTGATTACACAAGAAGAACCGGTAGAAGACGGGGGTGTATTCATCCGTAAAGGCACCACGATTGGTTATTTACGGCAAATACCCGAGAATTGGCAAGGTTCCGGCCGGGCTTTTTTAGAAGCAAGTTTTGACTCTTTATTGCATATAGCAAACGAAATGAAGGCATTGGAAGTTGAAATGCAGCATGCTGATAAAATGGACCAGTGCTTAGAAAAATACGGTCAGCTTCAAGAAGAATTCTCCCGAAAGGGTGGGTATGAAATGGATGCGACCATTAAAAGAGTAGCTACTGGATTGGGAGTGGAAAAGTTATTAAACTATCCATTCATGCAGTTGAGCGGTGGAGAAAAGACCAAAATAGGTTTGGCGAAGTTATTAATTACAGCTCCTGATGTGCTGCTTTTAGATGAACCGACGAATCATCTTGATCTGCAAGCTATTGAATGGCTGGAAAGCTATTTGAGCCAGTATGAAGGAACTGTTTGTATCATCTCTCATGATCGTGAGTTCCTGGATCAAACGGTTAATTCGATCGCTAATTTGGAATCTGGAGAGATCACCAGATATTCAGGAAACTTCTCTTCTTTTGAACGACAAAAAGAAGAGAAATTACTGGCCGATTTCCATCAATATCAGGAACAGCAGAAAAAAATCAAAAAGATGAAAGAAGCCATCAGGAGATTGAGACAGTGGGCAAATGAGGCCACCCCTCCCAACCCAAAACTATTTAAAAAAGCTAAGAGCATGGAAAAAGCTTTAGAACGAATGGAAAAAAAGAAGAAGCCGCTGATTGATCCAAAAAAGATGAACCTCTCCCTAGATTCTGATGGACGAAGCGGGACTGATGTCTTTCGGGTGGAAAATTTGCGTAAGACTTTCCAGGGGAGAGAAATATTAAAAGAGGTTGATCTTCACCTTAGGCACCAGGACCGACTGGCTGTAGTCGGGGCGAATGGCAGTGGGAAATCAACGTTGATCAAACTTCTTTTAGGTCAGCTGAGTGCTGATAGTGGGCTGGTTCAAACTGGAAGTTCGATGAAAGTAGGATATCTGCCCCAACATCCGCTTCAGAATGTGCCAACAGATACGCGTATGATTGATTATTTTAGGTCGGAGGTTACTGTAACAGAGGGCCGGGCTCGCCAAATCCTTGCCAATTTCATGTTTTATGGTTATACCGTCTTTAATAAAATAGGTCAGTTAAGCGGGGGAGAACGGATGCGTTTGAAGCTTGCTGTATTTATGCATCAGGGAATAAATATATTGTTGTTGGATGAGCCGACCAACCATTTGGATATCGAATCACAGGAAGTGCTTGAAGAGGCACTGGCTGAGTTTTCCGGAACCGTGCTAGGCGTTTCTCACGATAGATATTTTCTTAACCAGTGTTTCACGGAGACTGCCTATTTATTAGATGGACGCTTATACCGTTACCCTGGCAGCTACCAGGAAACACAACATAAGTGGAAAGAACTGCAAACGATTAAAGGTGAAAAACAGGAAAAGTCTTTCAATAGCCATACGAAACAAAGTGATTCAGAAGAAAAAGATTATGAACAGTTGATTACTTTGGAAGAAGCAAATCTGGAAAAGCTTGAAAAAAGAATGTTGGAAAAGCAGGAGCAGCCTGAGTGGGAGGAGCTGAATCGACAAAAAAAGCGTCTGGAAACAAAAATAACTGCGCTTTATGAGCAGTGGATGAAAGTTTGAAAAAAATGAACAATCTGTGACAAATATCATAGTTAGCCTTTCAAAAAGAATTTACTATATAAATAGTAAAAACCTTTGAAAGGGAGAGGGTATCGTGGCCGACATGAACTTATCTGGTCTTGTGATATGGATGATTTTCCCGTATGTCTCTGTTGCTGTATTTCTAATGGGAATGATATGGAAATATGAGGAAGGTGCGAAAAAGAGGCAGGTACCCATGATGTATCATATCCCCATGATTTCCTTGCTGATTATGAATGGAATTCTATTGGTCGGACTTTTTTACAGCGAAGGAGTTCACTGGCTGGGGTGGTATCGGGATTTTCTAACATTCCAGCCTGATGCAAATGCTATCGCGCCAAGCTCAGGCATGCAGCAAATCCAAGTACCAATATTTTTTATCGGGCTAGTAATGCTTCCATTTTCGATCTACATGCCCTCGCTCGCTTTTCCTTTCAAACAAGTGAGGCAGATTCGCAGGATAGTGAAAAATGCAAGTTAACAAGATGAAGTTCATTAGCTAAAGGCCGCCACAGTTTCTGTGTCGGCCTTTTTGTACTTTAAGGAAATTTAACTTTGTTAAAGGGTTGAATTATTAGTAAATACTAAGGCTTTCACCATAAATGCTTGGTGACAAGCTGAGTTTTTCTAATAGCCCTGTCAGTGTATAGATACTTGTTTACCGGGAGCATTTCTATTGTCTTTATAGTACTTGACAAGCTGTTCCTGAATACTCGTGAAGTCAGGGCATTTGATAGGAGTGCCTTCCAGATCTCTTAGAGCTTGTGAAGCATCATAATGACTATCGCAAGTGAAATAGTCTAAAGCTTCCCTTGGCATGCCTAACCACTTGCGGAAAATAGGCAGTTTTAACGTATTTCCGGCCCATCCTAGCGGTACGGTAAAGCTCGGCTCTTTGGAAAGGTAAGATTTGGCTAAGAGCTTATAGATAGCTCTGGCTGTCAATGGCGATGGATCGGTCAGATGATAGGTTTTCCCTGAACCGACATTATGATGGCTAAGATGAATAGTTGCACGGACTACATAATCCCATGGCACCAGGTTCACCTCTACCTGCCCTTTTCCGAAGTAAGGAAGTAGGGGAGCGTAACTCATATGTGCGAGCATATTAAGGATGAAATATGGTCCATCGAATTTAGCGGTGGTACCTTCTTTTGAATCACCTACGACGATACCGGGACGGATGATTGTAGTTGGAACCTCATGCTTCACTGATTGAACTAAACGTTCTGCTTCATATTTAGTGTACTCATAATGATTTTTAAAACCAGCTTCATGCTCCAGTTCTTTTTCGTAAATGACACCTGAGCGTTTACCTGATACATAGGCTGTACTGTAATAAATATAGCGTTCTAAGTTCTTTGCCTGTTTCACCCACTCACTGACATGTCTCGTTCCATTCACATTTACCTGCCATGCTGGAGTTAACGGTACGGATAGATCATAGATAGCGGCTAAGTGAAAAAAATGGGTCACTTCATTTTTTAACTGTGCGGACTTGTCATCATCGATTCCAAGTCCAGGGTCAGTGATGTCCCCTTCGATCAAATGAAACTTATCTTCGGTCAAGTAGGTTTCTTTAATAAGCCTCTGGAGTGATGCTTCTGCTTGTTTTTTTGTTGTTTTAACGAATAACAAATATATTTTGTCTACTGGATAACCTTGATGGATGATTTCATCTATCAGATGGGAAGCAAGAAATCCAGGAAAGCCTGTAAAGAAATAGGTGTTGGCCATTTAAACGTCTCCTTCCTCTTTTCTTTCGTTATAATTCGATAGATTCCCGGATTTTTCCTGTTTGTTTATTTAATTTTTAAGAGGGGAAGTATAGATGTGAGTCATTTTTCGAAGGAGGACGTTATTATGCGTGTATTAGTTATTGGTGCCAATGGAAAGGTTGGCAAGTTACTTATCGATAAATTGAAGGATTCAGAACATGTACCTGTAGCGATGGTGCGAGATACCAATCAAGTGCCCCAATTTGAAGAAGCAGGAGTAGATACGGTACTAGGTGACTTAGAAGGGGACTTTACTTCTGCCTATTACGGTGTGGATGCAGTGATCTTTGCAGCAGGTTCCGGCCCGCATACCGGCCCGGATAAAACGGTGCTGATCGACCAGGAAGGTGCGATAAAATCCATTGATCTGGCCAGACGGTTTGGAGTACAGCGTTACATCCTATTGAGCTCGATGGGAGCTGACCAGCCGGACGCAGGACCAGAAGGAATGAAACATTATTTATTTGCAAAACATCGGGCGGATGAACATTTGAGAAATTCCGGGTTGAACTACACCATCGTACGACCGGGTGGTTTGACGAATAATCCTGGAACAGGAAAAATCAGCTTGGATGAAAAACTGCACAAATTCGGAAATATTTCCCGTGAAGATGTAGCGGAAACGCTGGCATATTTGTTAAGCGTGCCACGAGCTGAGAATGAAACCTTTGAAATATTAGAAGGAGACACGCAGCTGGAAGAAGTATTGGCCTATTAATAAAAAGACCAACACAAAAGGGGCTGTTCCTTTTTAGGAGCAGCCTTTTGTAACGGTAGGATGACGGGTATTATTTTTATATTAAAAATTTCTGGAAAAGGTTTAGCCTCTGTTGAAACGGGGTAGATATGTATTATATACTAGGCACTGCATTAGAGCAGTGATATAGTACTACTCGGAATTATAGGGGGCACACCGATGACGAAGCATGATGTTGTCGTTTACGTCAGCAATAATTGTTCACACTGTGAAAAAGTTGTTTCAAAGTTGAAAGAATGGAACGTTAATTTCAGGGAAAAGAATGTATCAGAAAATAAGGAGCATTTTAAAGAACTGCAAAGTCAGAAAATCTATGGCACGCCTGCAACTTTCATAGATGGAGAACAAGTCCTTGGTTTCCAAAAAGGGAAGTTGCAAAGGAAGCTTGGAATATATAATGATATTTCTTTTAATCCTCAACGATGACAATACGATATGTTTGTATTACAAGTGATTGTTCATCACTTGTCTTTTTTTTGTAGAAAACATGATTTCAACCTCTCCCAATCACCTTTCTGCTAAGTAAACATAGGCTGTTGTTAGAAAGAAGGAAGAAGGTGATTTTATGTTTTCCTATTCGGACAGAAATTATCAACAGCAACCATTCTACCCGTATCCTTACCAGCAACAGCCGATGATGGGAGAAAACCCATATGGTTACCCGCAAAGCTGGAATATGCCTCATGCGCCGGGAAACCCTTTTGAATATTACACCAAGCCGATGTTTCCGCAGCAGCAGAATCATATGCAAAGTGGATACGGCAGTCAGCCTTTTTTCTATAACAACGGCGTAAATCCTAAGAACATGATCGGTTACTTTCAGGATCAAAATGGGCAGATTGATATGGATAAAATGATGAAGACTGTCGGCCAAGTAGCACAAACTGCCAATCAGCTCTCCCCGTTGATGAAAGGTATAGGCGGGTTCATTAAAGGAATGCGCTAAAAGCGTGCAGGGCAAGGCCTTGTACGCTTACTTATTTTACTTTTTTTATTTATCAGAAGGAGGGACAAACATGATCGGTTGTTTATGTATTCACGGTTACACAGGAGGGCCATATGAAGTACAGCCATTAGTGGATTACCTGGAGCAAAGGACCGATTGGAAATTTGAAGTCCCTACGCTCCCAGGTCATGGCAGAGAGCTGGATTTGAAAGGTCACTATTACCAGGAATGGATCGCAACAGCTGAACTTGCTTATCTTGAACTAAAGAAAACTTGTGATAAAGTATATATTATCGGTTTTTCAATGGGAGGCATGATTGCTTCTTATCTGTCAGCCAAACATGAAGTGGATCGTCTCGTTTTATTATCAGCTGCAGGAAAATATATCAGCGTACCGCAAATGTATAAGGATCTTACTGGCTTTCTAACAGAGGCTTTCAGGGGGAGTTTGGAAGAAAATGAACTGTTCCTCCACTATCAGAATAAATTGAAACAGACGCCTTTTCCGTCGTCGGTAGAGTTTGTTAAATGCGTTCAGTTTACCAGGCCTTTTTTAAAGGACATCCACAATCCGGTTTTGATCGTCCAAGGGAAGCAGGATGAGATGGTCCCCGATAAAGCGGCAATTTACTTGGAACAGGAAATTCCCTCCGAAGATAAGCAGCTCGTTTTTTTAAATGAATCGAAGCATTTGATTTGCCATGGTAAAGATAAAGAGGAGTTATTCGAGACAGTGATTTCATTCTTAACACGATAATCAAGGGGGAGCATGATGAAATGGAGTAATGATCAAGCTCCGGTAAATCCACCTTTTTTCTATGGCTGGATTATTGTTTTTGTAGCAGCTATGGGTGTGTTTTTCTCGGGACCTGGACAAACGTATTCGATATCGATATTCATTGATTATTACATAGAAGATTTTGGCTACTCACGTTCAACCGTGTCAGGTATTTATTCAGGAGCCACTTTATTAGCAGGCTTCACACTTTTTATGATGGGGCGACTTGTGGATCGCTTCGGACAGCGTTATATGATGACAGCGATAGGGATCCTGCTTGCATTTGCTGCCTTCTGGAATGCGATGTTAATTGGGCCGATTATGATGTTTCTCGGCTTTTTTATGATTCGTCTGTTCGGACAAGGATCGATGACATTAGTTCCTAATACGTTAGTCCCGCAATGGTTCATTGGAAAAAGGGGACGGGCTCTGAGTGTCATGGCCATCGGGGGATTCGCCAGTTCAGCAGCATTTCCGCCGGTCAATGCCTTTTTGATCGAGTCGATTGGGTGGCGTTCGACCTGGACGTTATGGGGAGTGCTGGTATTGGTGATATTTGTACCGGCAGCTTTCTTCTTCGTCCGGAACCAGCCGAAAATGATTGGTGAAATTCCTGATGGAAACCCGAGAGCGAGAGAAAAGAACAAAGATTTGAATCCGAATGTGGATGTCAACGAGAAAAGCTGGACGATCAGTGAAGCGATGAAAACGAGGGCGTTCTGGTTCATTTTATTTTGTGTCAGTGTGCCTGCGCTTGTAAATACTGCCGTAACCTTCCATATTGTTTCCATTATGGGGCAAAAAGGCCAATCACCTGAAATCGCGGCTACAGTTCTTACGTTGATGGCTGTGGTCGGTTTCCCTATCACCTTTATTGTAGGTTATCTGGTTGACCGGTTTCAGGTGCATTATATTTTAGCCATCACCTTTTTGGGTCACCTGTTGACCCTCGGCATTTTGTATTTTACAGATGCCTGGTGGCTTGCAATCGCTTTTGGGGTGATGTGGGGAATTGTCAACGGATTTGAACGTATTGTACTGAATATAGTCTGGCCAAATTACTTTGGCCGCGAGCATCTGGGCAGTATCAAAGGGTTGGCACAGACCGTAATGGTCACCGGATCGGCATTAGGTCCGTTACCCTTCGGGATATTTTATGATTGGCTTGGCGGGTATCAGGAAGTTATCATTTTGACAATGATTTTCCCAATTACTGCAGGTATATTCGCATTGCTATCTCCCCAGCCGGATTATGAACGATACCATGGAACCGAAAAAAGCTAATCGAAATTAATGATAAAGCCTGGCTGTTGGGTATATTGCCCATCAGCCAGGCTTTTTTAATATTAGTCTTTGAAGAACGCGATGACGAGTCCGCCTTCGCCAGCATAAGTGGAGATCAAAGGCCCGGTCTCCATAAAAAGGCTGTCTTTGAAATTATACTTGGTTTTAATATCGTTCAAGGTCGAGCGACCCGATTCTGCACTGTTACAGTGAGAGAGGGAGATTACACGATCCTCAAAGTTGTTGGCATATTCACCGATTTGCTCAACGAATCTCCGGAATGCTTTTTTGTTTCCGCGGACCTTTTCAATCACTTCAATGTCACCTTTATCATCGCTTGCTTTCAACAATAGTTTAATATTCAATGTTTTAGCAATGGTACCTCTTACTTTGTCGAGTCGGCCACCTTTGATGACGTTTTCGAGCGTCTGCAGGATAAAAAGTGTAGTTGTTTTTTCTATCCGTTCTTCCATATGGGAGGCAAGCTGCTGCAGGCCAGATCCTTCTTCGATTTTCTTTCCTGCTTCTTGTACGAGCAGTGCTACCCCACAAGAAGCGGTTTTTGTATTCAATACGATTATTTGCCGTTCGGGTTCCTCGTCTAATAGCATATCCTTACCCATAACAGCGCTCTCGTAAGTACTGCTCAAACCTTTCGTCATTGCCAGCACGAGGATAGGGCGGTCTTTACCCACTTTTTTGCAAGCTTGATAAAAGTCATAAGGGCTTGGTGCAGAAGAACGCGGCAATTCCTCCGATTGTTTTAGCTTTTCATAAAAGAGCGAGAGATCCAGGGTTTCTCCCGTCTTATATTGTTCATCTCCAAAATGTAGATTCAATGGAACGATTTTCAGCTTGTATTTTTCGATCAAGCTTTTAGGAACATCTGCTCCTCCATCAATGATCATTTGAATAGTCATCTTAACACCCGCTCTCCAGTTAATTATTGATTCGTTTGGTTATTTTTACTTAATCGTGTCAATTTTGGGGCTACTTTTTTAGTGGTGCTGAAAATGAACATCATCAAGCCAAATATGACGATTGTACCGCCAAGCCATTGAGCCCAGGTAATCATTTCACCTAATATGATATAGGCCAGTATGGTTGCGCCTAGTGGTTCGAACAGAATACTCATCGATATCGTTGAAGTGCTCAGCCATTTCAGTGCCCAATTGAACATGGTGTGTCCAAAAAAGGTCGGGATGATGGCGAGGGCCAGGAAGATCCACCAATGACCAGCCGGATATCCGGTGAATGGATGCTGTAAAAGCAGGTTGTAGATAATTAATACTGCCGATGCCATCGCATAGACAACAAAGGTATAAGTCATTAGGGATAAACGTTTGCGTAAGTTTTGACCTAAAAGGAAATAACCTGTAACCATCGCGCCGCCAAGCAGTGCGAGAATATCTCCAAGTAATGCCATTCCGCTGATTTGGAAATCACCCCATCCGATGATCACGCTTCCTGTCAGGGTGATTACCATGCTTAAAAGAGCGCCGGCGGTGAATCTTTCCTGAAAAAAGATAAAAGTTCCGAGAAAAGCGAAGATCGGCTGCATGGTCACCAGAACAACCGAGCTGGCTACTGATGTATAACTTAGTGACTCAAACCACAAAATGAAGTGGAGAGCGAGAAAAATACCAGCAAAGCATGCTAATAGCCAGTCCAGTTTAGAAATCTTGCGAAACTCATCCCTATATTTCCATAGTACATAGGGACTCATGATTAAAACAGCGAATAACAGGCGATAATTAGCAATAATAGAAGCTGGAGCTCCTGCCGCCAACTTTACAAAAATTGCTGCTGTGGAAACGGAAATAACCCCGATAAAAACAGCAATATATGGATTAAATGGAGGCTTATCCATTGGACCCCTCCTTGTTACATCATTTTTTTTACCATTTTATCATTCATCTGTTTGAAAAGCATCTGAAAAATAGGTAGAATAAAAAATGGTCGTATGTTATGATGGATGAATCTATCGGACAAGTGGAGCGGCAGCCTCTTCCGTAAGGGGGAAAGGCTTTTTTTACGTGACTTACAATAGAAATAGTACAAAAGATTTTACATTAAAGGAGTATGAAAAGAACGTGACTACATTTTATTCATTAGGATTAACTAAACCGGTGTTGAAATCTTTAGACCAGATGGGTTTTGAAGAAACTACACCGATACAGTCTGAAACAATACCACTCGCTATGCAAGGCCGGGATGTCATCGGGCAGGCGCAGACAGGTACAGGTAAAACAGCAGCTTTCGGTATTCCGATGATCGAAAAAATCGATCAGGATCGTAACGATATCCAGGGGCTTGTTGTTGCGCCTACCCGTGAACTTGCTATCCAGGTAGCGGAAGAAATCAACCGTCTTGGTAAATTCAAAGGGGTCCGTGCCCTGCCAATCTATGGCGGACAGCACATGGATCGTCAAATTCGTGCGTTGAAAGACCAAAATCAGATTGTGGTAGCGACTCCAGGACGCCTGTTGGATCATATCCGTCGCAGAACCATCAAACTGGCTAACGTGCATACAGCCGTACTGGATGAAGCGGATGAAATGCTGAACATGGGATTTATTGATGATATCAAAGATATCCTGAAAGCTATCCCGGAACAAAGACAGACGTTGTTGTTCTCAGCTACCATGCCAAAAGCGATTCGTGATATCGCTTCTACCTTGATGAAGAAACCTGAAGAGGTTAAGGTGAAGGCGAAAGAGATGACTGTGGAAAACATTGAGCAGTACTTTGTAGAACTGCAGGAGCGCCAAAAGTTCGACGCGCTTACTCGCTTGTTAGACATCCAGGCTCCGGCACTGGCTATTGTCTTCGGTCGGACAAAACGCCGTGTTGATGAGTTGACTGATGGCTTGCAAACACGCGGTTTCCGTGCAGAAGGAATCCATGGTGATTTGACTCAAGGAAAGCGTATGTCCGTATTGAATAAGTTCAAACAAGGAAGAGTTGAAATTCTAGTCGCAACCGATGTTGCAGCTCGTGGACTGGATATTTCTGAAGTATCCCATGTGTATAACTTCGACATTCCACAAGATCCGGAAAGTTACGTCCACCGTATCGGTAGAACAGGACGCGCTGGACGCCAAGGTAAAGCAATTTCTTTCATCACGCATCGTGAAAAAGCTCAATTGCATTTAATCGAGAAGTTGACAAAGAAAAAAGTGGATCGTCTTGATGTTCCTTCAAATGATGAAGCTCAGCGTGGTCAGCAGCAGGTAGCTGTTGATAAGCTGCTTAAAACTATGGAAAGCAGTGATCTCAAGGCTTACCACCAGGCAGCCAACGAATTACTGCAACAGCATGATTCTATGGACATTGTAGCAGCAGCATTGAAAATGATGACGAAAGAACGTCGTGAAACACCAGTCCGTCTGTCTGGTGTCCAGCCGATCAGTGTGAAAAAGGCACAGTATGATAAAGGCAAGAAAAAGCCTTATAACCGAAATGATAAAAAGCGCGACTTCAACCGTAAGAATTCACGTAACCGTAAATTCAACCAAAAACGCGGCGGCCGCAACCAAAATCAGAAATAGAATCTTTAAAGACCTGCCGGCATAGCGCTCGGCAGGTCTTTTTCTTGTTGTGCGGTTGGCACACTAGCACTTTTTTTGGGGATGTACTTTCACAGAAAATGACAGGATATTTGAGGACGTAACGTTTTAGTCGAACTTCATTACCAGCAAGGTGCCATAGCTTCTATACAGAAAAAAGTGAGTAGCTTCCCGGGAATAATGGACTGGTTGCAGGCAGGGGGGAAAGACCCTGACTTGTCTGTCTTTATGCCTAATTTTCCATTAATTATACATAAAATGAATCCAGCCTACATGAAATGGTATAAGGGTTTCCTGAATTAACCAGATAAGGGGTGAGCTGGATGTCAGTGAAAGCTTTATTTTTTGGGGACATAGGAATTGATGATGCTGTGGCTCTTATTTATTCACATTTGAATGAAGAAGTTGAACTGGTAGGAGTTGTAGCTGATTATGGTAATGTACCCAGGGAAGCGGCGATTTCCAGTGTCCATTACCTACTGGATCTATTCGACTTGAAGGGAAAGATAAAAGTTATCGGAGGAGCAGAAACGCCAATGACCGGCGAACAGCCCACTTTTTATCAGGAAATTCATGGAGAGTATGGGTTAGGACCTATTATTCCAGGGGTTTATGAAGGTATTATAGAAAATTTTTTTGAGATCGTCCGTTTGATCGAAAAGTATGAGGATGAATTAGTGATTATTAATGTCGGAAGGTTGACCTCATTGGCAACCATGTTCATCTTGTATCAATCGCTGATGGAAAAAGTGAAGAATTACTATATAATGGGCGGAGCTTTTTGGGTACCGGGAAATGTCACTGCAGTCTCTGAGGCCAACATTCATGCTGATCCGATTGCGGCTGATATTGTTTTCACTTATGCCGATAATGTCACCATTTTTCCATTGAATGTCACCGACTATGCGATTATTACGCCTGCGATGTCTGATTACATAGCCTATAAAGGAAAGACGAAAATTGTTAAAACCTTAGTGGATTATTATTATGATTTTTATAAAAACAGAGATCCGGGAATAATTGGAAGTCCCATCCATGACTTACTTCCGGTCATGGCCGCGAATGATGATACTATGTTCAGTTACCGTGTGCTGCCGGTGAATGTGGTGACAGCTCGGGAAGGGATCCATCGGGGGCAAACCATTGCGGACATACGGTCTTATGTAACATTTCCATCAAGTAAAAAGCGGCACCGGATCGCCTTTCAATTCGATTATTTTTCGTTTTATAAAAGTTTCATGTGTACGATGACAGGAGAAGATTTTTAAACCTCAAACAAAAGGCAGCCATAACAGGCTGCCTTTTTCAAGTCATTCTACCGAGCAGTCCGAATATCACCAGGATAATGATGCCGCCCCATAATAAATAGGTGAGTATTTTCTTCCATGGAAAGCGGCTCTTTTTCCAGCGATTCGGATTGAATGAAACATCTCCCTGATTAGTGGTTCTGCTGTTTCTCCAGATAGAAAAAGGACGGGCATTTTTCAACACGAACGGTGCGAGAAAAAAGCCACCGGCCAGACCGCCGATATGACCAAGAATATTTATGTTCGGGCGTACGAATGTCATGACAAGACCGATGACGAAAATGACCATGACAATCTGAGAATTAGCCTGGTCGATCATGTTTTTCCGATAGGCAACCATGAATAAGTAGACACCGAAGATGCCGAAAATCGCTCCTGAAGCTCCGAGGTGAGGGATATACGAATCCGGATTGAATAAGTATGTAGCTGCATTACCGATGATCCCTGCAAACAAGTAGGTGACGATGAATTTGGTTTTGCCGAGCATTTGTTCAAGTGCCGGACCGAACAACACCAGTGAAAAGGAATTGAAAAACGCATGTCCAAGACCGTTGTGTAAAAAGATGGGAGTCACCAACCTCCAGTATTCTCCTGAAGATATAGCGATATTAAGTCCTATACCTGCATGAAGCCAATCCAGGGCGAAGCCGAATTGAAACAGGTCGATCAGCATCCATAAAATAAGGTGGATGGCCACCAGGGTGGAGACGATCGGATAAAAACGCAGAAATTCTTTAAAACTTTCAGTACGAAGAAACATGTTCCATCCCCTTTTTTTGTTAGTGACATTATTATAGACTATGCAAGCCTGGACGGGGTTATATTTTTTCCCTTTCACTATTTCGGTTATACTGAAATCATCAAGGGAAAAAGGAAGAGTACAATGATTAAAGGAATCGGAATCGACCTTATAGAGTTGAAACGAATTAATGAAATTATAATGCGTAATGACCGGTTTGTACAAAGGATATTGACTGAAAAGGAGCAATTGCAGTTAGCCTCGTATAAAAACGGAGCACGGAAGGTAGAATTCATAGCCGGACGTTTCGCTGCCAAAGAAGCAGTTGGAAAAGCTTTGGGTACGGGGATTGGAAAAGTGAGCTTTCAAGATATTGAAATTTTCCGCACAGAACAAGGGGCTCCTAAAATGAGTGTAAGTGGATATGAGCATTTGAATATCTGGGTTTCTATTTCACATAGCCGCCATCATGCCATAGCTCAGGTTGTTTTAGAAGAGTAGAAGCGTTCTGCATAAATGAATAGGTTGTCTCATATAGTTTAATGCGGGTAGGAGGGAACGATAGTGTATATTGTCACCGCAAAAGAAATGTACGATTGGGATCGAAAATCAATAGAAGAAGCCGGAATGGACGGAAAGCTTTTGATGGAAAATGCCGGCAGGGCAGTAGCTGGACAAGTAGAAAAGCAGGTACGAAGCGACCAGTACATTATCGTGCTGATTGGTGCAGGCAATAATGGAGGAGACGGTTTCGTCATCGCCCGGACATTATTGAACAAAGGGTATGCGGTTAAAGCCTGGCAGCTTGTCCCTGATGAAAAAATCAAAGGGGATGCTCTGGCCCATAAGCAATTGTATCTGGGGGCGGGTTATGAACTTGACCACCTCACAGAAGTGAATCAATTGTTCCGCGAGCTGGATCAGGCAGATGTGGTGATTGATGCCATGCTTGGAATTGGAGTCGAAGGTAAACTGAAGTCCCCATTCGATCAAGTTGTGGCCTACGTCAATCAAACGCAAGCTTATAAAATCGCTGTCGATATTCCGACAGGAGTACCGGCTGACGAAGGCGTAACTGAATTTGATGGCTTACAAGCGGACTATACTTGCATTATTGCTGCCCCAAAGATGAGTGTATTTTTGCAGCACACCGCTCCATTTTATGGAGAATGGGAGGTCGTAGAAATCGGTCTGCCGCCTCTGAAACTGAATAAGCCTTCTCAATCGCTATGGGAAAGATATAAAGCAATAGCATCTCTTCCAAAGCGGAATCCTTTTTCCCATAAAGGAACACATGGCAAAGGACTGTTAATCGGAGGTTCCTACCTGATGCCAGGTTCGATAGCTCTTTCTGCGCGGGCCGCGCTTCGGTCTGGAGCTGGACTGGCAACGGTGGCATCTCCTGGTAGCGCCTGGCCATCGGTTTCTTCCCATATACCAGAAGCTACTGCTGTTGATGCTAAAGAAGTCAATGGTATGTTGGCGGGAAGGCTGGATGTGGATTTCTCCAACTTTGATGCAATTGCCCTTGGGATGGGGATGGGCAGGTCAAACGCTTCGCAGGAGATCGTAAGACAAGTGATGGAAGAAGCCGATGTTCCCGTACTGATTGACGCGGACGGTCTCCACCATTTGAAAGAATTTTTAGAGGTCTTAAAGAATCGAAATCGACCTACGATCCTTACGCCACATCCTGGTGAGATGGCTGGTCTGTTAGGAATTACGGTACCTGAATTGCTGGCAAGGCCCTTTGAAAGGGGGCGGCGATTTGCTTGCAGCCATGGGGTTTATTTAGTTTTAAAAGGGCCGGCAACCATTATTACGGCACCTGATGGCACACAGGTGGTGGAAAGTTCTGGAAACGCAGGATTGGCTAAGGGAGGCAGCGGCGATGTCTTGTCCGGTATTCTGCTTGCGCTGGTTATGCAATCAGAGTCCATTTCCGAAGCGTTGTGCAATGGGTGTTTCCTGCATGGAAAAACAGCTGAACTGCTTACAGGGGAAAGGTATTCCCAATCAGACTTGTTAGCAACTGACCTTATTGAGGGTCTATCCCAATCTTTTCGTACATTTTCAATTTAATCGGGTGAGCGCGTTCCCTTTGTCCTCGAAATGAGACAAAGGAGTTGAATTCATGAAGAAACGTAGTGCATTGATCATATTCGCTTCACTGTTCTTCATCCTGCTCACTGCATGTGGAGAAAAATCAAAAGAAGATGTGGTCCAAAATCTGGAAGAGCAAGTCGAGAAGATGAGCGGCTACAAAACAAACGCCACCATGACGATGAATACGGGGAAAGAGGAACAAAAATATCATATAGAAGTATGGCATAAGAAAAAAGATTTCTACCGTGTAAAGCTGCAGCACGATCAGGATGAAGAAGGCAGTCAAGTCATATTGAAGAATAAAGATGGTGTTTATGTATTGACTCCAGCACTGAATAAAAGCTTTAAATTCCAAAGTGATTGGCCGCAAAACAGCAGTCAGCCTTATTTATATGAATCTTTAGTCCAGGACATCATGAAAGATCCGGAATCTACGTTTACGGTTATGGATGACTATTACGTGTTCAAGACGAAAACAAACTATCAAAATAGCAAATCCCTTCCTTATCAGGAAATCTATTTTGAGAAGAAATCCTATCAGCCTGTGCTTGTAAAAGTCTATGATCAGGATATGCAAGCGTTGGTAGAAGTCCAATTCTCTAATTTCACGAAAGACCCATCATTCAAGGAAGAAGACTTCGAAGTGCAAAAGAACATGGCTGCTGTCCAAAGTGAAGTGCCAGTAATGAATATGGAAGAAGATCAAACGTTCACTGTACGGTATCCATCGGAGCAGCTAGGGGCAAAGATGACAGAAAAGCAAGAAGTGGATCTTGAGAATGGAAAACGCATCATCATGACTTTTGAAGGAGAGAGGAATTTCACTCTGATTGAGGAACAAGCAGAAGTACAAACGGTGAGCACTTCGGATGTTGTTCCCGTTCAAGGAGAACCTGTCAATTTAGGTTTTACCGTCGGGGCACAAAGTGAAAATATGCTGGAATGGAATTATAAAGGGATGAACTTCCGCTTAGCCAGTGAATCATTGACGAAAGAAGAAATGATTGCAGTGGCAAGCTCTGTCTATGAGCAGGCAGAAAAATAATTTGTGTTGGGCAGGCTCAGTGGGTCTGCTTTTATTTTTTTGAGGGAGAGTCAAGAAATGGGAATAGTACGATAGGTTTGACAGGGCGGTGTCATCATTCAATAATAGATGAAAGGAATTTGAGAGGAGAACACAGCCTTGGCAATCGAAACTTTTTATCGTGATTCCTGGGTGGAAATCCGCCTGGACGCGATTTCGCATAATATCCAAAAATTAAGAAAGCATATTCCGAAAGAAAAAAAGATATTTGCCGTCGTTAAAGCTAACGCATATGGGCACGGTGATGTCCAAGTTGCCAATGCGGCTCTAGAAGCTGGAGCCGACGCCCTGGCAGTATCACTGCTTGATGAAGCGTTGCGGCTCAGGGAGCATGGCATCACCGCTCCGATATTGGTTATGGGATGGATTCGAAGCAAGGATGCCCCCCTCGCCGCTGCGCATGATATTGCAGTGACCTTTTTTCAAAAGGAATGGGTACAGGAAGTGAAAAGGGTGGAATTGCCTTGCCCCCTGAAATTGCACATGAAATGGGATACAGGGATGGGAAGGGTAGGAATACGTACCCTGGATGAATTGGAAAGCTTATTAGCGGAGCTTGATGATGATCGTTTAGTACTAGAAGGGGTATTTACCCACTTTGCTACTGCAGATGAGGAAGATTTTGTTTATTTTGAGCGTCAGCGGCGTTTATATAAAGATATGAGGGCATATTTAGAAGGGGTTTGGCCAAAGCCGATTGTCTTCCATTCGAGTAATAGTGCAACAAGCTTACGATTTCCGGGGCAGCAAGAAGATATGCTCCGCTTTGGAATCAGTTTATATGGCTTATATCCATCGCCAGTGGTAAAAGCCGAACGGCCGATTGAGCTTCAACCTGCCTTTTCCCTCCATAGCAGCCTTGTCCATGTCAAGCAGGTGAAAAAGGGAGACTGCATCAGTTATGGAGCCACCTATTGTGCGGAAGAAGATGAATGGATCGGTACGGTTCCGCTGGGTTATGCAGATGGGTGGATCAGACAGTTGCAAGGGATAGATGTACTCATTGACGGCAAACGTATGCCCATTGTAGGTAGAATTTGCATGGATCAGTTTATGGTCAAACTTGATCAGCCGTATGAGACAGGTGAGAAGGTTACGTTGATTGGCAGGCAGGGAAATGAAGAAATTTCCATGGATGAAGTAGCAGCTTATTTGGACACCATCAATTATGAGATACCATGCATCATCAGTTCACGTGTTCCAAGAATTTATTATGACAGCGGGGAGCTCATTGAGGTAAAAAACGCAGTGACGAGTTAAATCGATGCATTGTGGCAATATATTCCTATACCCTCGATCACAATTAGGAAAACACATTTTTAGGAAAAAATACCGGAAGCCCTTTGCAATGCTACCGATAGAGTGGTAATATGATAATGGAATTATAGACTGGTTTTTTACAAAAGTGGATGGTGGAGGTGGATGGTCTTGTCCGACAATCTGCAGGAAATCACAATCAAACTTCCTCAAAGCATGTTGAATGAAGTGGATGGGGTAGTGCAACTCGAGAACGGGGATTGGAGCGATTTCATGTATCAAGCAACGAAAATGTATTTGCGGGAGAAGAAAAAGCGCCATATCAGAGAATCCATGCGAAACGGCTACGTGGAGATGGCAAAAATCAATCTTAATATAGCTTCGGAAGCTTTTCAGGCTGAAGAGGAGGCGGAGAACACCCTAGAACGCCTAGTGAGCGGGGTGTGAAGATTTGATAGTCAAACGCGGCGACGTATATTTCGCTGATTTATCCCCTGTGGTGGGGTCAGAACAAGGCGGCGTCCGCCCTGTGCTCATTCTCCAGAACGATATCGGCAATCGTTTCAGTCCTACAGTCATCGTGGCTGCCATCACAGCGCAAATACAAAAAGCCAAACTCCCGACACATGTCGAAATTAATGCTGAAAAATATGGTTTTGAAAGAGATTCAGTAATATTACTGGAACAGATACGGACAATTGATAAACAAAGGCTCACAGATAAAATAACGCAATTAGATGAAAAGATGATGAAACGCGTGGATGAGGCGTTGCAGATCAGTCTTGGTTTGATAGCGTTTTGATGAAACCGCTCCGTAAACGGGCGGTTTTTTCGTATATAATTGACTCCTTTTTTTCATTTATTATAAATCAACTCTATTTTATGCGAGTTTATAGTAGTATAGGGATACATAATAAGTTGTTTGGAATTCTGTCGAACCAAGTTGCATATATGCCAAAAAAGGGTAAAAAGGTGTTTTTATTTGATTAAGGGTACGATTCATGGGAAAATGTTTAATAAACTAAAATATAATGGTGAATTTTGCGGGGGTTTAACATGGATGCCAAATTAAAGAGCCTTGTGCTTGAAAATAGTAATGATATTGTCAAGATGTGGCTGGAAGAGGTTCAAAGCAATAAAAATAAGGAATACACTTCTACTATCTCTGATGAATTATTCGAAAGTACAAACCGAGAGTTTGTGAACGTCATTTTTTCCAGCATTGAAAACCAGGGGTTAAGCTCGGAGTTGGATGATTTTTCAGAACGGCTGATCAACTTGGGCTGGCCATTGAGTTATTTGACAGACGGAATGCAAGTGTTTCGCAGAGTGACTATTGATTTTATACTTAGCCAATCAGACAAAGTCGACTCGGAATACTTATCCAGAGTGATGCAAAAGGTGGATGCCTGGGTAGGGCCAATCATCAATAGACTGGTCAACGAATATTCCGGAAGCTGGGAACATATTGTTTCCCTGCAGCGTGTGGCTCTGCAAGAGTTATCTGCCCCGTTGATTCCTGTTATGGAAAACATTACGGTCATGCCATTGATCGGTACGATTGATACAGAACGCGCGAAGCTGATTATGGAGAACTTATTGGATGGAGTCATCAAACACCATGCAGATGTCGTGCTGATTGATATTACAGGGGTGCCAGTGGTAGACACTATGGTTGCCCACCATATCATCCAGGCAGCCGAAGCGGTAAGGCTGATTGGATCTACTTGTATTTTAGTGGGTATCCGTCCTGAGATTGCCCAGACAATTGTAAACCTAGGGATTGATTTGACGAAGTTCCCTACAAAAAGTTCTTTGCGCAAGGGGTTCCAATCGGCGCTTGAACTTACCAACCGTAAGATAGTCACCACAGAGGAAAAGGACGAAAGCATTGAAAAACTAATCGATTCACTAGATGGGGAGTGAAGGCTGTGAGAATTCCTATTTTAAAGCTTCATAATTACTTGCTGATCTCGATTCAGATTGATTTGGATGACCAGACAGCCATTCAATTTCAAGAAGATCTACTAAATAAAATCCACTCCAGTGGGGCTACGGGTGTTGTCATCGATCTGACTTCTGTAGATATCATCGACTCATTCATCGCGAAGGTGCTAGGGGATGTAGTTACCATGTCAGATCTGATGGGCGCCAAAGTTGTATTGACTGGTATTCAGCCAGCTGTTGCGATGACGTTGATCGACCTTGGTATTCACATGCAGGATGTACCGACGGCATTAGACTTAGAACAAGGGTTGATCAAACTTCGTCAGGAATTGGAGGAATAAGCGCATGGACTTCCAATCCTGTGTCAATATTAAAAAGGAATGGGATATAGTCGGGGCTCGTCAATTGGGACGGGACATCGCTAAAAAGATCGGCTTCGGTACGGTCGACCAAGCGCGTATCGCGACTGCCATTTCAGAATTAGCAAGAAATATATATTTATATGCAGGAAGTGGGAAGGTTTGTTTTGAGGCCATTGATGATATGAACCATAAAGGGTTGAGTATCATCGCTGTAGATGAGGGGCCTGGCATCGAAGAGTTGAGCCAGGTAATGGAAGACGGTTTTTCCACCTCTGGGGGACTCGGAGCAGGACTTCCTGGTGTCAAAAGATTGATGGATGAATTTGATATTGTCTCAGAGCAAGGAAGAGGCACAGAAATTAAAGTTGTAAAATGGCTCCGTTAAAGGAGGTTTAAACGATGAGCACCTTGAAGCTTGACCTTGAAAATTATAAGGAATTATTGAAAGAATATATCAGAACTAAGGATGAACAAGCCTTATATCAAGCTGAACAATTCAGTAAACACTCGATGCAGCACAATATTTCGCCAGAAGAAATCATTAATATTCATGTACAGTCGTTACAGGAAATATACCCTGAAATGCCTGCTGATATCCAGGCTTCAATGAATTTCCTTCTTGAAACTATGATTTCTTATGGGCTGGCATATCAAGAACATCAAGCTTTAAGAGAAAAGCAGCTTGAGTTGAAATCCGAATTATCGGTAGCTGCTAATATGCAAAAGACATTGCTTTCTACAAACAAACCCGATTTCGATGGGATAGATATTGGAGCTATCAGCGTACCTGCGAAACAGATGAATGGAGATTATCATCATTTTGTCCAGGACCAGGAAGGTTCCTTGGGAATCGGTATAGCGGATGTAATTGGTAAAGGGGTTCCAGCAGCGCTATGTATGTCTATGATCAAATATTCCATGGACAGTTTTCCGCATAAGCGTATGGAACCTAGTGTTATTTTAGAAAGCTTGAACCGAGTGGTGGAACGTAATGTCGATTCCAGCATGTTCATCACTATGTTTTATGGATTGTATGATCCAAAAGACCATAAGTTCTATTATTCATCTGCTGGGCATGAGCCAGGGTATTATTACCACCATGAACAAGGAGAGTTCTCCGAAATGGATGCTCCGGGACTTGTGCTCGGGGTTACCAAAGATGCAGAATATCCACAAAATGAAAAGCAGGTTGATCCTGGTGATATGATCATCATGTTGACCGATGGCGTAACGGAATGTCGTCAGGGCGACCGATTCATAGAGCCGGAAGAAGTTCTTGAAATCATTAAGGAATATATGCATTTACCTGCTCAGGAAATGGTGGAACAAGTGTACAAGCATTTTGAAAAGTTACAGGATTTTCAGTTAAGGGACGATTTTACCCTCGTGGTACTTAGAAGAGATGTTTAACACACATTTATAGTGGGTAAATGTCATCTGATGCACCATTTTCTAAATAGGAGGATGAGTTAATTGAACTTAACGATAGATGTAACGAATAAAGAACATAAATCAGTGGTCAGCCTTTCAGGAGAAATCGATGCGTTTACCGCTCCGAAACTGAAGGAAGAACTGTTACCCCTGACAAAAGAAGAAGGTAAAACAGTGGAAGTTGACCTGAATAATGTCAACTATATGGATAGTACCGGTCTTGGTGTTTTCATCAGTGCTTTGAAGTCAACCAAAGAACATGATTCCGAATTGAAACTGGTTCATATGCAAGAGCGTGTGCACCGTCTTTTCAAAATCACCGGGCTTACCGAGATCATGAACATCGACTCTACAGTACAAGGTGGAATTTAACTATGGAACCATTTGATTTTGTTGAAGTGAAGGTGCCTGCTAAGCCTGAGTATGTAGGTGTGGTGAGGTTGAGCACTTCTGGTATAGCCAATCGTATGGGTTTTTCCTATGAAGATATTGAAGATTTGAAAGTCGCCATTTCAGAAGCGATTACGAATGCTGTTAAACATGCATACAAGGAAACAGATGAAGGAGAAATCACTATTGGATTCGGCGTTTATAGTGATCGTCTGGAAATTATGGTGGCAGACCATGGTGGAAGCTTTGATCTTTCCAATGTTAAAAAAGATATCGGTCCTTACCAACAAAATGATGCTATCGAAGACCTGCGCGAAGGAGGCTTCGGGTTGTTTTTGATTGACGCCTTGATGGATAAGGTGGAGATCAGCAGCAGATATGGAGTCATAGTACTTATGACAAAGTATCTATCTGAGAATGAGGTGGGTCAAGATGGCGACCAGATCTCAACAACACAATAAAGGGGAAGATGAAGTATACCAATGGATTGCTTATCTCCAGGAAAACCCTAGAGATGAAGAAGTCCAGGAAAAAGTGGTATTAGCATATAAGGACCTGGTTGAATCCATAGCTAGAAAATATTCAAAAAACAGCTCGATTCATGAAGACCTTGCTCAAGTTGGGATGTTAGGTCTTTTGGCAGCTATTCGCAGGTATGATCCGTCTTTCGGGAAATCATTTGAATCCTTCGCCATTCCAACGATTATTGGTGAAATCAAGCGTTTTATCCGAGATAAAACCTGGAGTGTGCATGTACCGAGACGAATTAAAGAATTAGGACCGAAAATTAAAAAAGCAGCAGAAGAATTAACCACTCAATTACAGCGTTCACCTTCTGTGTTAGAGATCGCTGAATATTTAGAAGTATCTGAAGAAGACGTGTTGGAAACGATGGAAATGGGCAAGAGCTACAAAGCATTGTCTGTTGACCGGAAAATTGAAGCAGATTCGGACGGCAGCACCGTGACGATTTTAGATTTGATCGGCAATCAGGAGTCTGGTTATGATCAAATTGACCAGCAGATGCTTTTAGAGAAAGTGCTTCCTATCTTATCCGAACGCGAACAAGAAATTCTTCAGTGTACCTATTTTGAAAATATGAGCCAGAAGGATACCGGTGAGCAATTAGGGATTTCGCAGATGCATGTATCCAGGCTACAGCGCCGAGCGCTAAGGAAACTCCGTGAAGCCCTGCAATCCGAATCTTCGGAGGCTTTCTATTGAGTAATGAAGTACGTCGTGTAAAAATTGCAGCGTATCAAAAGCCTAAAAAGGGAAACTATTATTGCGGGGACAGTTATTACTATAAAGAAACGGATAAATCATTTGTTTGCGCGATAGCTGACGGGCTTGGCAGTGGGGAACTAGCCAAAGAATCTTCCCAGGCTGTCATGGATGTCATTGAAGACTTTCCAGACTTGTCTATCGAAGCCTTGATTAAAAAATGCAACGAAGCGCTTATGAGTAAGCGGGGGGTAGTCCTGGGCATATTGAAGATTGATTTTCCTACCGAGACCTATTCCTATTCCTCGATTGGTAATATTGGAATCATGACGGTGACAAGTGAAGGCCGAAAGAAACGTAACATACCGTTAGCCGGTTACCTCACTGGTTATCCGAAAAAAATGCGTGTCGTCTACGGAAAACTGGAACGCGGTTTAGTGTTCATTATGTTCTCCGATGGTGTGAATGAACGACAGCTTTCATCTAAACTATTTCATGATTTCAACGTGGATCGCATTGTGAAACAGTATGAAAATGAAAATGGCGATGTCAGGGATGATGATACGACGTTAATTGCCATGAAATATGATTGAAGGGGCCTTATCTCACTTTTTCCAGGGATAGGGTCCTTTTTAGTCAATGCAGAAACTTATCGCTAAAGTTTGTTAGAATAGAGAAGATATGTATTGTTTGAGGAGGTTGCACGTTGAGTGAACAAAGTGTAAAAACGTCACCGGCGCAATGGGTGGCCAAAGAAGCAAATGTTGCTGAAAAAGCTGTACAGCAAGTAATTGATATGCTTGCTGATGGAAACACCGTACCATTCATAGCCAGATATCGAAAAGAAATGACTGGCGGGCTGGATGAAGTTCAAATTAAAACCATTGAAGATAAGTGGAACTATGTTCAGAATTTAAACCAGCGTAAAGAGGAAGTAATTCGTCTGGTCGAAGAACAAGGAAAACTTACAGACGAATTGCGCAAAGATATAGAAAAAGCATCACAGCTTCAAAAGGTAGAGGACTTATACCGTCCTTATAAACAAAAACGCCGCACACGTGCTACTGTTGCTAAAGAAAAAGGGTTGGAACGATTAGCGGAACAAGTATGTACGCAAAAAGTAATGGACCTTGCGGGAGAAGCTGCGGCATATATCTCTGAAGAAAACGAGCTACATACGGCGGAAGACGTCCTGGCAGGAGTCAATGACATCATTGCAGAGTGGATGGCTGATGATCCTGAATATCGGGAGAATATCCGTCAAAAAACCTTTCAGTCAGGTACGATCAAGTCCGCAGCAAAGGATGCGGAAGCGGATGAAAAAGGCGTCTTCGAAATGTATTATGATTATCAGGAACCGGTGCGAGCAATCGTTTCCCACCGTGTGCTGGCTTTGAACCGGGGAGAAAAAGAAGGGATTATCAAAGTATCTATAAATCCTCCCGAAGAAAGCATCATCACTTATCTTGAACGTAAAGTCATTCGTAATTCTACAGCACAGGATTTACGTGACTTTTTAGCTTCTGCTATCCAGGACGGGTATAAACGCCTGATCGAGCCTTCGGTGGAAAGGGAGATCCGCAACAGCCTTTCTGAAAAAGCGGAAGAACAAGCGATTGAAGTCTTTTCCCAAAATTTGCGAAGCTTACTGCTGCAGCCGCCGTTAAAGGGTAAAACAGTTCTGGGTGTGGACCCAGCCTATCGTACGGGGTGTAAGCTGGGGGTCATTGACGAAACCGGGAAGGTCCATGGAGTTTCTGTCATGTACCCTACACCACCAAAGAACGACACAAAAGGGGCAGAAAAAATATTGCTCTCGTTTTTAGAGAAGCATCCAATTGAATTGATCGCAATCGGAAATGGAACAGCTTCCAGAGAAACGGAACAGTTCATTGCCGATATGATTCAAAAACATAATCTCAACATTGCTTATATGATTGTCAATGAAGCGGGAGCAAGTGTCTATTCTGCTTCCCCATTGGCACGGGAAGAGTTTCCGGAGCTGCAGGTGGAAGAACGAAGTGCGATTTCTATCGCCCGTCGTGTACAAGACCCATTGGCGGAGCTGGTGAAGATCGATCCTCAATCAATTGGTGTCGGCCAATACCAGCACGACGTCACACAGAAAAAACTGAAAGGGTCATTGACCTTTGTTGTAGAAACAGCAGTAAACCAGGTAGGTGTGAATGTGAATACCGCTTCAAGCTCCTTGCTTCAATATGTTTCTGGTTTAAGCAAGACAGTAGCAAATAATGTAGTGAAACAGCGGGAGGAGCTTGGAAAGTTTACGAACAGAAAACAACTGAAGAAAATCCCCAGGCTTGGAGCCAAAACATATGAACAAGGTATCGGTTTCTTGCGAGTGCTGGATGGTGATGAACCCCTGGACCGTACACCGATCCACCCGGAAAGTTATCAGGCAGCCCGGGATTTACTACAAATGGTCGAAAGCAGTGAAAAGGATTTAGGTACGAAGCAGCTTGCCGATGATTTGAGAGGGATGGAAACGGAGGAAACAGCAGAAAAGCTGAATATCGGTTTGCCTACATTGCAAGATATCATCAAAGCACTGGCTCAGCCTGGCCGGGACCCTCGAGATGATTTGCCTAAACCATTGCTGAAGAAGAATGTACTCGCCATGGAGGATTTGGAAGAAGGAATGGAATTAGAGGGTACGGTTCGTAATGTAGTGGATTTTGGTGCTTTCGTAGATATCGGAGTCAAACAAGATGGGCTTGTCCATATATCCAAGCTTGCCAATAAGTTTGTCAAGCATCCGATGGATGTGATCTCAGTTGGAGACGTAGTAACCGTCTGGGTGGAAAAAGTAGATGTCGATAAACAGAGGATTGCGTTGACAATGGTTAATAAATAACATAGAAAAACCTGGCTTGTCGCCAAGTCCTAATAGGGAAGCCTTCGTGTTCTTTCCTTTAACAAAGTTAAACGTAAAAGATACCAGGATGTATCCATTTCTGGTATCTTTTATTTATATTCTTTTTTATAAAAGAACCAACATTGATTGAGCATTTTTATTTGATACTTATCTTTATGATAAAAAGCATTTGCCATCTGTTTTTTTAACCAGCCAGGCATTTGGTTTGCAGACCTCCTTGATGAAAAAATAAAAGTTGCTATGATAAGATATGCAAGTAGTATAGGTGGTGTGACTATATGGTGGAATTAGAACAAGCTGAATTGGAAGAATTGACCCATCAAATATCAGAGAAATACTTTAACAAACCGTTTCTTGATCATGTATGTTTCAATACCAGGCTCCGGACTACTGGAGGAAGGTATATTCCTGCCAAGCGTACGATCGAATTGAATCCGAAGTTCTTACAGGAAATAGGGGAAGAAGAGTTCATTGGAATCATCAAGCACGAGCTGTGCCATTATCATTTGCATATTGAAGGGAAAGGATACAAGCATCGGGACCCTGAGTTCCGCCAGTTGCTGAAACGTACCGGATCTCCACGTTTCTGCTCACCACTGCCTTCCCAAAGTCCTAAAAGAAAACATCATTATTATTGTGAAAAATGTGGTCAATCTTATGCGAGAGTGAGAAGAGTCGACACAAAACGGTACCGCTGTGGAAAATGTCGTGGAAAATTAAAAAAACATGACAAGAAATATTGACGAAATCTATCACCCGTGTTAAATTAAATAAGCCTTAAAAAAACAAGCCAAAAAACACATGATTGATTTCGAAAAAGTGTTTGACAAGCTTGGTGAAATATTATAATATATTTAACGTCGCTGTTGTTTCGTTTTAACACAGCGAGGCATACAATTCTTTCCCCGTAGCGAAGCCTACCTCATCGAATGATCTTCGAAGCAAGCTTTGCGAGGAATTCAACATCACTGATTTAGCCAGAAAGATGAATGATAGGGTTGAATGACGAGCACAACATTAAGATTGTAGCTCAATGATATAACTCAATAACATTATTCCACCGTAGCGAAGCCGACTTCTTTGAGAAAACTTCGAAGCAAGCTTTGCGAGGAATTCACCAGTACTCTTTCATAAAGAAAGACATGCAAAAGCGGTGAATGACGAGCACAACCCTTAAGATTGAAGCGCAATGATATCACTCAATAACATTATTCCACCGTAGCTCAGTGGTAGAGCAATCGGCTGTTAACCGATTGGTCGTAGGTTCGAATCCTACCGGTGGAGCCAGTGGAGAAGTACTCAAGTGGCTGAAGAGGCGCCCCTGCTAAGGGTGTAGGTCGCGTAAGCGGCGCGAGGGTTCAAATCCCTCCTTCTCCGCCATTTTATTTTTTGCCAGAATGGCCCGTTGGTCAAGTGGTTAAGACACCGCCCTTTCACGGCGGTAACACGGGTTCGAATCCCGTACGGGTCACTTTTATTTTTGAAAATTACATAGGTCCGGTAGTTCAGTTGGTTAGAATGCCTGCCTGTCACGCAGGAGGTCGCGGGTTCGAGTCCCGTCCGGACCGCCATTTTGTGTTTGGGCCATAGCCAAGCGGTAAGGCAGCGGATTTTGATTCCGTCATGCGCTGGTTCGAATCCAGCTGGCCCAGCCATTTTTTATTTCAAAATTACCATTGACTTTAAAAGCGATGAGTTATATAATGATTCTTGCTGTCTCTTAACAGCAATCAATAAAATAAAGTAAGGAACCATTAGCTCAGTTGGTTGTAATGCTTGTTAACTTAATGAGCCATTAGCTCAGTTGGTAGAGCATCTGACTTTTAATCAGAGGGTCGAAGGTTCGAATCCTTCATGGCTCACCATTTAATGCGGGTGTGGTGGAACTGGCAGACACGCTAGACTTAGGATCTAGTGCCTTACGGCGTGGGGGTTCGACTCCCTCCACCCGCACCATTTCATTTATTGCTGTCATGCACAGCATTTTAATTTTGTTTCCGTTTCGTTAAAACATGCGGTCGTGGCGGAATCGGCAGACGCGCTAGGTTGAGGGCCTAGTGGGGGTTCACCCCGTGGAGGTTCAAGTCCTCTCGGCCGCACCATAAAAAGTATTGACTAACAAATAACATCATGTTATATTAGAAGATGTCGCTTTATTAAGCGCCCGTAGCTCAATTGGATAGAGCGTCTGACTACGGATCAGAAGGTTAGGGGTTCGACTCCTCTCGGGCGCGCCATTCTACGGGAAGTAGCTCAGCTTGGTAGAGCACTTGGTTTGGGACCAAGGGGTCGCAGGTTCGAATCCTGTCTTCCCGACCATCGATGTAACAATTCCAATCATATATGCGGGTGTAGTTTAGTGGTAAAACCTCAGCCTTCCAAGCTGATGATGTGGGTTCGATTCCCATCACCCGCTCCATTATTTCTTATTGAATTAATTGGGGCCTGTAGCTCAGTTGGTCAGAGCGCACGCCTGATAAGCGTGAGGTCGGTGGTTCAAGTCCACTCAGGCCCACCATGATTTGATCTTTGAAAACTGAACGAACCAACCAGTACGTCAAATTAATTTCTTCATTATATGAGGAAATAAAACAACGCACTTTAGTAGTGCAAACATGAGCAAGACAGACTCAACTTTTATGGAGAGTTTGATCCTGGCTCAGGACGAACGCTGGCGGCGTGCCTAATACATGCAAGTCGA
>NZ_FNQR01000019.1 GCF_900107755.1 Thalassobacillus cyri
TTTGTCCTTTTAAAGCCATAAAAATGCACCCCTTAAAAATCGTACGTTGTAACCGGGGGTTTTTTCAACGTCTATTTTAAGGGGTGCACACTAGACATCCACGGGGTTTTTCTTGTCGGTTCGTGTAATAATATAAGAGAAAACCACTAACATGCCAATAATATGAAAAAATTGTAATAATAAGAAGGAAGAATTATTTCAAATATAGAAATTAAGTACGACATCAAAAGGAGGAGTAATATGTCTGAAGATAAAAGACCTGTCACCAAAGATGATATTTTCAACATTCAATCGGTCACCAATCCTAAATGGTCGCCCGACGGGAAAGGGGTTGTATTCGTAAAAAACCATATCGATAAAGAGGAAGACAAATACATATCTAATTTGTTTTATTTTGATAAAACAACAGCAGAGGTGAATCAATGGACCTATGGGGAATCTAAAAATTTTCAGCCGAAATGGTCCCCTGATGGTAATAAGGTTGCGTTTTTATCAACGAGGGAAAAAAAGAGCCAGCTTCACGTGCTTCCCTTAATAGGAGGAGAAGCACAACAAATTACGACTTGCCCGAACGGTGTCAATGATTTTGAATGGTCGCCAGACGGTAAGCGGATCGCTTTTCAGGCTCTCTTGAATGCAGAGGAGGGTTTTGATGAGCTGAAGAAAGAAGAAAAAGAGGATGATAAGAAAGACAAAGTACGAGTCATTACAAAAATGAAATATAAAGCCGATGGTGTGGGCTTTGTTGAAGATCAGGAGCAACAAATTGGTATCGTGGATATAACCAGCAGAGAGATCGCTCAGTTGACAGATAACGGACATAGCTATGCATTGCTTTCCTGGTCACCGGACGGAAAGACTCTCGTTTTTACTGGAGATGAAGCGGAAAACAAGGATTTTTCATTTAGTGCTGATTTGTTCTTATATGATGTGGAAAGTAGAGAGCGTACAACTATTGACACAGAGAAAGGTTATGTTTCTGACGCAAAGTGGTCGCCGGATGGCAGCAAACTTGCATTCATCTTTCATGGCCTGGTTTATAAGAATGCCTCTCATCCTGATATTTATATCCTTGATCGGGAGAGTGGAGAAACAACTAATGTAACCGATCAGTTGGACCTCCCCGTAGGTGACTTCACCGCAGGCGATATTCAACAAGGGGCACAGCTGCCTGGGATCGTCTGGCTGGATGATGAATCATTTTATTTCCCTGTAAGCGAATATGGGAATGTGGTGTTATATCAAGGGAATACGTGGGGGAAGCTGAGGCGGGTGTGGAATGAAAAGCACCATATGTATGGATTTGATGTCGATGTGAAAACAAAAGAAGTAGCTGCTGTGGTTTCGACTACGACGAGCCCAGGAGAGCTTTACTTATTTGATACTGATCAACAAGCATGTAGAAAAGTGACAGATTTTAATGGGAAATGGCTTCGTAACACAAAACTCTCTGAACCGGAGGATTTTATTTTAAGAAGTGTAGACAGCTGGGATGTCCACGGATGGGTGATGAAACCAGTGGATTTCGTTGAAGGTGAAAAATATCCATTGATTTATCAGGTCCATGGTGGTCCTCATGCTATGTATGGCAATACGTTCTTCCACGAAATGCAATTGCTCGCTGCTCAAGGCTATGTAGTAGCTTATGTCAACCCGCGTGGTTCGCATAGCTATCATCAGGAATTCGTCAATGCCGTGCGGGGCGATTATGGCGGCAACGACTACGTAGATGTCATGAACGGTCTCGACTATTTACTCGAGGCGTATGATTTCATTGATGGGGAGCGGCTTGGATTGACCGGAGGAAGTTATGGGGGGTTCATGACCAACTGGATTGTGGGTCACACGGATCGTTTTAAAGCGGCTGTGACGCAACGTTGTATCTCTAATTGGATCAGTTTCTACGGTGTCAGTGACATTGGTTATTACTTCAGTGAGTGGCAGATACAAGCGGATCTTCATGACTTCGAAAAGCTATGGAAGCATTCCCCATTGGCCTATGTGGATAATATGGAAACGCCATTATTGATCATCCATAGTGAAAACGATCTGCGTTGTCCAATTGAACAATCGGAGCAGCTATTCATCGCTTTGAAGCGGCAGGAGAAGGATACGGAATTTGTACGTATACCAGATGCTGATCACAACTTATCACGGACAGGCAAACCTTCGCTTCGTTTGGAGCGGTTGCAGCATCTGATGAGATGGTTTGAAGAAAAGCTATAAGAAATCCTAGGGGCCGGGAAACTTACCCGGTCTCTTTTTTTAAAAAAACAAAAACCCTCTATATATAAGTAAGTAAAAAGAATTCTACTTGAAACTTAGTAGCAACTCCGAAATATCCTTAAACACAATTATCAGCAACAAGCTTACAAAAATCTATTTCATAAATCCATTATTAGGCTTAAATTTATAGAATTTTTTGCTCCATGATACACGGCGCATGGCAATAAAAATTTTTGAACAGGGAAACGCGCCTCATTCGACAGACAGACACCATTGTATTGTAAAATAGAAGATAAATCTAGTAATATAGGAAACATTTACTTATAAAAGAACAGGAGTGGTGTCGGAATGTCTCATAAGAATAATCCAAAAAAATTTGCATTGAATATGAGTGCTGCCCAGTTTACTAAGTTTTATATCATGCATCTCCTACAAGTACATCCTCCGATGATCAGCGAACAATTTAAAAAAGAATTTCAAAAACTGACAACGAACTGGATACCAGCACCCTCAACCTTACTGGATACATTACACGACATGACTGAAGAGGGATTATTGTCCAGAAGGGAAGACTATAAATCCCATGACAGGAAGAGGCAGAAGGTATATTGGTATTCTCTCACGGATAAGGGGAAAGAAGAATTCGATGTGTTGAAAAAACGTTACCGGTTATTATTTGAAGAGCAGCTAGACATACTTAATAAAATAATGAAAGAAATTTATAAATAACAGCACGAGATATGTTAAAGGGAGCGTCCGCTTTATGCAACTTAGCGTTTTAGATCAGTCACCAATATCCAAAGGGAATACAGCGACCGAAACGCTGAATAATAGTTTAATGCTTGCTCAAACAGCAGAAAAGCTGGGGTATCACCGTTATTGGATGGCAGAACACCATAATACGAATGGATTGGCATGTTCTTCTCCTGAAATAATGATAACCAGAATCGGAGCTTCCACCGGCAGGATACGTATAGGCTCAGGTGGTGTCTTACTTCCGCAGTACAGCCCGCTGAAGGTAGCAGAAAACTTTAAGATGTTGGAAGCACTTTTCCCAAACCGAATAGATTTAGGGCTTGGAAGGTCACCGGGCGGGTCACAAAAAACACGCCTGGCTCTTACAGATGGTATTAATAAAACCTTAAGCGCGTTTCCCAGGCAGGTTCAAGAACTACAGCAATTTCTCCATGGAGATATACCGAAAGAGCACTCTTCCTTCGGTGTTAAGGCGACTCCTTATACCAACAGTAATCCGGATGTGTGGGTGCTCGGTTTATCTTCCCGTGGGGCTCGGCATGCTGCTAACAACGGCACTGGTTTCACTTTTGGCCATTTCATTGATCCTGCTCATGGGGAAGAAGCGATTGATACTTACAGAACGCATTTTAAACCTGCGTACGATAAAAGTTCTCCCCAGGTAAATGTTTGTGTGTTTGTTGTGTGTGCCGACACGGATGAAGAAGCTGAACAACTGGCTCTTAGTCAGGATATGTGGCTGCTGCAAGTAGAGAAAGGGCTGGATACACGTGTGCCGTCGGTAGAAGAAGTAAAGAACCATACGTTTACATTAAAAGAAATAGAGAAAATCAGGAAAAACCGGAGACGCATGATTGTAGGTTCTCAAGCAAAAGTGAAGCAAGAGTTGCTTAAGCTGGAGGAGTTATATCAAACGGATGAGTTTTTAATCATCACTAATATCTACGATTTTAATGCTAAACTCAGGTCCTATCAATTGATTGCAGATATAACATTTTGAAGATGCATGAAATTCCACCATATGGGTATGTACCTATATCAAGCATTAAGGAGGGCGTACCGTTTCATGGGTGAACATCTTATTCCAAGCAAGCCAACTTCTTTATGGAGAGAGCTGCAGATAGAGACATTTCCGGCACTTTCTGAAAATATAGCTTCTGATATCACGGTGGTAGGATCCGGTATTGCTGGTATCACTACTGCTTACCGGCTCGTCAAGTCAGGCTACCAGGTGACTTTGGTAGAAGCCGGCAGGATATTAGAAGGGACAACTGGTTATACCACAGCAAAAATATCAGCTCAGCATGGTTTGATCTATCAGCAGCTAGAAAAAACAATCGGACAAGAAAATGCTAAGTTATATTATCAGGCTAATCAGGCTGCTATCCAGGCGATAGAGCAAAACATCAACGAACATAATATAGCGTGCGATTTTTCATACCAGGACGCATTTGTATACGGAGAAACTGAAAGAGCGAAAAAAATGATCGAAAAAGAAGCAGAGCTGTATGAAAGACTGGATATTGACGGGGAGAAGACAGACAGGGTAGATTTACCATTCCCTGTGACAGCCGCTATCAGAATGAAAAAACAGGCTCAGTTCCATCCCGTAAAGTACCTACTGCCTCTAATTGATTTTCTAAAGAAGAACCAGACCAACATCTATGAAAATACCAGAGCTGTAGATATCGAAAAAGGAGATCAGCCAAAAGTAGTTACGAAGGATGGTCATACCATCACTTCCAATCATGTGGTAATTGCCTCCCATTTTCCTTTCAAGGACATGGATGGTCTGTATTTCTCCAGGCTCCACGTCGAGCGTTCTTATTCCCTTGCTGTTAAGACAGATCAGCCTATCCCGCAAGGCATGTATTTGAATGTGGAGGAGCCAAAACGTTCCATACGTAAGGCATTAGATACGAATGGGGAAAAGGTACTGCTTGTCGGTGGAGAAGGACATACAAGCGGGCAAAGCGAAGATACGTTTCAACATTACACTAACCTGGTGGAATTTACAAAAGAACATTATACGATCCATGATGTACCATATCGCTGGTCATCCCAGGATATGAGTACACTGGATATGGTGCCTTATATTGGAACAATTACGTCTAATCAGCCAAACATCTACGTCGCCACCGGTTTTGCCAAATGGGGAATGACCCAAGGGACAATTGCGGCTGATGTTGTCCATGACATGATAACCGGAAGGAAAAATCCATTTGAAGACTTATATTCTCCATCAAGATTTAAAAAGAGCAGTGGCGTGAAGAGTTTTACAAAAGAAAATGCCGATGTGGCTAAAGAGTTTGTTAAAGGAAAATTACCGACAAAGAGTAAAAAGGATGTGAAAGACCTGGAACCAGATCAGGGTGCCATTGTAAAAGTTGAGGGAAAGAGTGCGGGGGCTTACAAAGATGAGAACGGGAATGTAAGCGTGGTAGATACCACCTGCACCCACATGGGCTGTGAGCTTGCCTGGAATAATGCAGAGCGCTCCTGGGACTGCCCATGTCATGGTTCCAGGTTCACCGTGCAGGGAGAAGTAATTGAAGGGCCGGCTACTCAACCGCTGAATAAAATAAACGTCGAATAACTAAACTTACAGGATGGTGATGATGATGAAAGGTGGATCTTCCAAAACAGCCGTAGTAACGGGTGCAGGATCCGGTATAGGAAAGGCAGCAGCCATCAGGCTCGCAAAGGAAGGTTACGCAGTCGCTTTAATGGATTTGAAGGAAAATCGAGCAAAAGCCGTTCAAGAAGCAATTATAGAGGATCGCGGGCAAGCACATGTATATGATATTGATGTATCCGATGAATCCAGGGTGCAGGAAGGACTTGCCCAGGTAAATGAGCAATGGGGCAGTATCGATGTCGTGTTTGATAATGCTGGCATCAATGGCACTTTCGCACCGATTGAAGATATGAAGACGGAGGATTGGGAACAGACAATCCATACCAATTTAAAAAGTACTTTCCTATTCGTTAAGCATAGCATTCCCTACATGAAAGAGTCAGGGGGAAGCATCATCATTACCAGTTCTATCAATGGAAATCGGACCTTTTCTGGAATAGGCATGTCAGCTTACAGTACATCAAAAGCAGGACAAGTAGCTTTTATGAAAATGGCTGCACTGGAATTGGCCCGCTACCATATCCGCGTGAATGCTATCTGTCCTGGAGCTATTGATACGAATATTGGCCAAAATACCGAGAAAACAAAAAGCTTGGAAAAGGTGCAAATTCCGGTTAAATATCCAGAGGGCAGCCAGCCGCTTGAACACGCACCAGGAACTCCGGAGCAGGTGGCGGACCTGGTTTACTTCTTAGCGTCCGAGCAATCGAGCCATATTACAGGCACAGAAATGTATATTGATGGTGCAGAATCGCTTTTGTAATTACCTATATGAGTACTCATTAGAGTACTCTTTTTTGTCGGCAAATGTTTTACAACAAAATTACAAGGGTAGAAGTTTTACGGAAAGCATTTACATACCATAAAAAAGGAGGAAATCATACATGAGTGATGAAAATCGTAAAAACGAACAGCTCGAGCAGTTTCGTACTGATGATAGAAACAAGAAGATGACCACTAATCAAGGAACGAAAGTATCGGAGGATGAATTCTCTTTAAAAGCCGGTGAACGTGGTCCCACCTTAATGGAAGACTTTCACTTTCGCGAAAAGATGACCCATTTCGACCATGAACGTATACCTGAGCGTATTGTTCACGCACGCGGGTTTGCCGCTCATGGTGAATTCCAGCCATATGAATCCATGAAGGAAATTACGAAAGCTGATTTCTTACAGGACCCCTCTAAGAAAACCCCTGTATTTGTCCGTTTTTCTACGGTACAAGGCTCCAAAGGTTCAGCAGAAACCGTCCGCGACGCTCGTGGTTTTGCTACTAAATTTTATACCGACGAAGGAAATTTTGACCTAGTTGGAAACAACATACCTGTTTTTTTCATACAAGATGCCATTAAATTCCCTGATTTAGTACATGCCCTGAAACCAGAACCACACAATGAAATGCCGCAGGGAGCTACCGCCCATGATACATTCTGGGACTTTATTGCCAATAACCAGGAATCTGCACATATGGTCATGTGGGCGATGTCTGATCGTGCTATACCACGAAGTTTTCGTATGATGGAAGGATTCGGTGTCCATACCTTCCGCTTTGTTAATGACAAAGGTGAAGCTCATTTCATCAAATGGCATTGGAAGCCAGTATTAGGTACTCATTCACTGGTATGGGATGAAGCCCAAAAAATTTCCGGTAAAGACCCTGACTTCCACCGTGGGGATCTTTATAATTCAATTGAGAACGGAGATTATCCGGAATTTGAATTAGGTGTGCAAATCATTAAAGAGGAAGATGAATTCAAATTTGATTTTGATATTCTTGATCCTACAAAAATCTGGCCCGAAGAAGATGTCCCAGTCAAGAAAATCGGTAAAATGACGCTGAATAGAAACGTCGATAACGTGTTCGCTGAAACGGAGCAGGTTGCTTTCCATCCAGGCCATGTAGTGCCGGGAATTGACTTTACGAATGATCCGCTACTGCAAGGTCGATTGTTCTCTTATACGGACACACAGTTGATCCGCCTGGGCGGCCCTAACTTCCATGAGCTGCCGATCAACCGTCCTGTATGCCCTTTCCATAACAATCAGCGCGATGGCTATGGACGTATGACGATCAATAAAGGGCCAGTTGCTTATCATAAGAATTCCATGGCTGATAATACACCAGAAACTGCCGCTCCGGAAGAAGGCGGTTTTGAACATTATCAAGAAAAAGTGGAAGGAAAGAAAGTACGTAAACGTAGTGACAGCTTCAAAGATCACTTCTCACAGGCGACTTTATTCTGGAATAGTATGAGCGATCCGGAAAAAGAGCATATCAAAGAAGCCTTCAGTTTTGAGCTTGGTAAACTATCCAGTGAATCCGTCCAGCAGCAGGTGGTAGACATGTTCGCTAATGTCAGTCTGGAACTGGCTCGAGAAGTAGCACAAAATGTTGGTGTCAAAGTGCCGGAAGAGGGAGGCTCCAATGTAACTAAGTCATCCCCGGCTTTGAGTCAGGAAAATACCAACAAACTGCCCCACACCCGTAAAGTAGGTGTGATTGTCGCAGAAGGTTTCCATGGATCAGAGGTTACTTCCGTAATGGAGGCACTTAAAAAAGCAGAGGTAGAACCGGAAATTATCAGTGACAAACTTGGCACAGTAAAAGGGACAGATGGGGAAGAATTGGAAGCAGATCATACGTTCTTAACGGGAGAATCTGTCTTGTTTGATGCACTATATGCAGTAGGAAGTACTTCGGCAGATAAGAAGTTCCAACAGAATGCTTTATATTTCCTGAAAGAAGCATTTGCTCATTATAAACCGATCGGTGCCACGCATGAGGGTGTCGATTTGTTGAAGAAAGCAGGAATCGATGATGGACTAGGAGTCGTTTTCAATGATGACTTGAAATCCTTTGTAAAAGAGTTTGTTGCAGCAATTGCCGAGCACCGTCACTGGGACCGTGAAATTGTATAAGCATCAAACAGTAAAGAGGGAGGGGAACCTCCCTCTTGTTTTATTTCCATGTTACATAACTAATGGAAAGAAGGTACAAACTAATCTTATTTACAAGGATAAGGTGGACGTTATGACAATATTCCGACTTGGTTATGTGGCGATGAGTAAAACGCTTAAAAATGCCTCGCCATCCCAAACGATGACGCATACGCGTTTTCAAACGATTCCGGACAGAGAGGCAGCTATAAGAAAATTAGAAGCAATCGCCCGCTCCAACTTACATAATACTTTACGGCTGTTAAAGCATAATCTAGCACATGATATCAGTTTTTTTCGTATGAGTTCGAAACTTGTTCCGTTAGCAACTCATGAAGATTTACGAAATTGGCGGTATATTTCAGCACTGACAGAGGAACTGAAAGCGATCGGCGATTATGCTAAAGCCAATGAGATGCGCGTTGACTTCCACCCCGATCACTTTGTGGTGATCAATACACATGATAAAGAAATTTTTCAAAGGGCTATGATCGTTTTGAAATACCATTTTATGCTCCTGCATGGTATGGGTATTGATCCTACTCACCGATGTGTATTGCATTTAGGCGGACGGTATCAGGATAAAGAACAGGCGTTAGAAAGTTTCATTGAAAACTGGGCGCTGGTACCTTCCAGTCTGCAAAAGATGATCATGATTGAAAATGACGATAAATCATTTACGCTAGAGGATTGCCTCTATGTTTGTGAAAAACTAAATATTCCGCTTGTATTTGATTTGCATCACCACCTGGCAAACCATAGCGATAAAAACTGGGTTAACGCGTGGAGTCGTGTCGTTAATACATGGAAATCATCCCCTTTGCCGCTCAAAATGCATATATCCACCCCTAAAAGTGAAGAAAAGTTTAAGAGTCACGCTGACTTTATCGACCCTGAGATGTTCCTGGATTTTGTTAAAAACGTGAGTGGTACGATTCCACAAATTGATTGTATGATTGAAGCAAAACAGAAAGATGAAGCTTTGTTTCGCTTAGTCAACGATTTAAAAGATGCCCAGGATATAACATGGGTGGACAACACTGTGTTTCAATGGAACAGTGATCAGTAAGGTAATTTTTTTCGATAAAAGAAATTAGGTGTTTGTTCTTTGGAATCATAGGAGGTATGAAAAATATGGGTAGAAGCAGGTGATAAAGGTGGTATCAGCCAGCTCCAATCACCCGTATATTCTCTCCCTTGCTTTAGTTCCTGTTCTTCAAATAATTGAAATTGTTCTGCTGCAGTGTGATGATCGACAATGCTTACTCCATCTCGCTTAAAAGAATAGAGGACTGCCGTATTAAATTCAATTAACGTTCTGTCTTTCCATAAAGAACGATTCTCTTTGGTGTTCAAACCCATTTTCTCTCCAATCATCGGCAGGAGATTGTAACGAAACTGATCCGCAAAGTTTCTAGCCCCTATTTCAGTTTCCATATACCAGCCATTAAAAGGGGAGGCCTGATATTCTATAACACCAATTTCAAGGATCATATCAGAAATAATCGGGACAGCATACCATCGCAGCCCGAGTTTAGAGAACCACGGATAATCTGGGTGTTCAATAGGGACTTCTTTAACAAGATCTTTTGGCAGTTCTTGTATATAGGGAGCTCGATCATTCACTTGAATTACAAGTGGAAGTAAATCAAAATCACTTTTTTGAGACTGCCATCCAAGTTCCATACATTTTTCAGTGAATGATATAGAAGCAGGATCTCCTGTAGTAGATCCGTCCGAATTTTGATAGCCGGCGTAACGAAATAATTGGTGATTCCATATTTTAGTGGAACTTGGTCTGAAAATTGTAATGGTCGGTCGAATTCTTCCTTCATTGATAGCAAAATCAATGTGGTGGAACAAAGCTTCGATTATTCTAGCTTCATCTGTCACAGATCGGGCATCTATCACTTGTAAGCTATTCCAAAAAAGCCGTCCGATGCACCGGTTGCTGTTTCTCCAAGCCATACGGGCGCCATGTGTCAACTCTTCATAGGTATGCTGATAAGTACCCGTACACTTAATTTCGGCGGAAATGGTTTGAAGTCTTTGTGCTGTTTCTTCTGGTGACTTTCCTAATTCCTGATAGCATTTATATATGAAATCTTCTGCTTTTTGGTATAGTCCCGTTGTCATGTTCATCCTCCAAATGTAAGGTTGCAATCCATTTCATTATATCAAAATGATTAGTAGATGATTTATGCACATGCTTATAGTAAAAGTTTTTCATGAAGGTTTTAATCCGCTATAATAAAATACACTACGAATAAGGAAAGGAACGGGGACATCGTAATGAGTAATCTAAATATTGGAAACGTTATAAAGATGAATGTTGTTAAGAAAAAAACAGAAGGATTCGTGCTTTCAGATGGTAATCAGGAAGTTATGCTGCCGGACGAGCAGGCACGTGATGATATCGAATTGGATAAGGAAATAGAGGTTTTTCTTTACCAGGATAAGAGGGGAAACACGTTAGCGACTATGACCATACCTGAAGTGGATCTCGAGACATACGGGTGGGTGGAAGTCGTGGAAGTAGTCAAAAATCTGGGCGTGTTCGTTGATATTGGCATAGAAAAAGAAATCCTTGTATCTTTAGATGATCTGCCTTTGTTTGAAAGGGTATGGCCAAAACAAGGAGATTGGCTGTTTGTCAGTCTGGAACTAGATAAGAAAGGACGCCTGCTGGCGAAACCGATAACTGAAGGAGCAGTACAAGAAGACTTAGAGCCCGCTCCAGAATCATTATTGAAAAGCGATATTACAGGGAGAATCTACCGTTCCACTAAAGCTGGTTCTTTCCTTCTGACAGAAGAGGGCTACCGAGGGTTTATCCACCCCTCGGAACGAAAAGAAGAACCCCGTGTCGGTGAAACGGTAACCGGAAGAGTAATTGATATAAAAGAAGATGGGTCTATCAACGTCTCTTTGCGTCCGCTTAAGCAAGAAGGAATGAAAGAAGATGCTGAGGTTATTATGGAATATTTAATCGAGCGTGGCGGCAGTATCCCCTTCCATGATAAAAGTGATCCGGATGAAATTAGGAAGACTTTCCGAATCAGTAAAGCTGCTTTTAAACGAGCCCTGGGGAAATTGATGAAAGAAGGAAAAGTTATTCAGCAGGATGGCAAAACGATTTTGACAGATACAATGGAGCAATGATCATGCACAAAGACGGTATCTTCTCAAAGATATCGTCTTTTTTGTGAAAAACTTTCACAGATGATGGGCTATATGAATATCCTGCCTTTGGGAGGAGGTTGGATAGAAAAATGTATAACTATTATCATGGATATCCAGACCAGTTGGATACGGATCGACAAAATCCATCTGAGGTAAAAGAGATGTGCCAGACCAATCACTACTATTTTGTTCAAATTCAATTATCAGATGGATCACTTGTGGATGGGATTATTGATGGAACTGATGAAGATCATGTCTATATGCTTGTGCCAGTGGGAGATGAAATGGGAGAGGCGGATCAGAGGCAATTCGGCTACAGTGGCTATGGAGGCTTTGGAGGGTACGGCGGATACGGCGGTTACCCTTTTGGAGGCGGATATGGTTATCCAAGGCGATTCCGGAGATTCAGACGACGGCGTTTCCCATTCTTTCATGTCAGAAGGCTGTTTTTCCCGTTTTTCTATTAAAGAAAAAGCACGCGCAGTGGAAAAATTTAAATTTCCGTTGGCGTGCTTTTTTTACTACCTAGGAATTTATAAAAATTGATGGTTGTAAATAATATTTTGTGATGGGCTGCATCCAGCTCCGACGTATAGGAAGTGCTTGTGCCGATGTTGCCACACTAGAACTACTTCTTTGAAAGTACTTTGCAGAAAAAGACTAAGTCTTTTTTTGAGGACGTGGCGATTTCATCGGCCAGCGCTTCATTGAGTTCTTAAGTCAATCCTCTCTGTGATTAGAAAAACTTGGCTTATCGCCCATTATGGCGAAAGCCAGGTTTTTCTAATACTACGAATCCCTAACAAGTTAAATGGTTTTAAAGTACAAAAACCGTCACGGCGAGGTTTGACTGAAGCTTGTCGGGGGTAAGCAAGTCGCTTGCGCTTTTGTTCTTGTTATTCCCTTGGATTATGCTCGGCAAATTTTACAAAGGTCGTTTCATCCTCAATCAACCCGCAAGAAGCACATTGAACCTTCTTGTCTGGTCCATTATAGCTCAAATGAAAGGCTTCCAGATTGTTATCTGTATACTCCTCCATAATAATCCCAGTCCCAGGATCCAACTTCACGGATGAAGGAAGCTGTTGAATTAAATTAAATCGGGAACGATTGGTTTTACAATTGGGGCATAAGTATGGGTTAGACATGTTGACCACCTCCAACCTTATTATTTCCCACATGTTAGTTGATTATGATGATATTTATTTCTTATTTTGTTTTTCCATTTCTTCACTAACTACAAATGCAAGATCGTCATTTCCGAATAAGGAAAGTACACCTAAAAGCGTTTCATCTATGATTTCATCTGCTTCACTTTTAGGGACCGTCAACTCTAAAGCACGGTTTAAGGCATCATTCGATTTTTGAGCTGGATATGCGCGCGCATATACGTCAGCAGGGTCTAAATCATGGTTGATGCACCACTGGGCAAAGACAAGGATCATCATCTCTTCATCCTGTTGGTAGTTGCGGATGACTTGTTCTTCGATTTCTTTTCGATTCATGAGAAATACTCCCTTTAGTATGATGGTTTCATTATATCGAGTCACCCGAAACAATAACAACTATTTCTACATATTTTTCGATTAAATAAAGGAAATTTCGTTCGTAATAGGGAATTAATAAACGGAAAGCATACTATCGAGGAGGGATACACGATTGGAACGGTTTCGATTATTATTAATTTCCATTTTGAGCTTATTTATTGTATTCCTTGGCATACCGTTGGAAGGCGATGCGAAATTTCCAGATGGGAAAGTGATTAACTATGTGGCATTAGGAGATTCACTGGCAGCAGGAAAACCCCCATATCCTAGTGAAGAGAATGGAAATGGTTACCCAGAATATATAGCCGAACGATTTGAACAGTCTAATTACGATATCTCATTAAGTAACCATGGTGAAAATGGACATACCACAGCAGATGTATTAACGGATTTAGAGGATGAAGATATACAAAAAGATATTAAAGAAGCAGATATTTTAACGATCGATATTGGTGCTAATGATTTACTTGCTCACTTTTTTGTGGGGGATCTGGCAGGCTTGCAAAGTGCTTCGACTACAGCAGTTGATAATATTGATAAGATTTTAAGTGAAATCAGGAATTTGAACGAAGATGTAGATATCTATGTGATGGGGTATTATAATGCGATTGAGCCTTATGAAAGATATAGGGACTTAGAGTATAAAATTCTGCCACTTTTACAACATTTCAACGACAGCATAAAAGAAGTAACAGAATCGGCTGATGCGGTATTCGTACCGACATTCAAAGTGATCGCTAAGGATTATGATACGTATCTTCCTCATGCTGATGTCCATTTAAGTGAAGAGGGCTATCAGGCGGTTGCCAAGGAATTTTGGAAAAAGATGACCCCGCGAAAATACGGTGAGTACGGTGAATAATGATAATAAAAGCAGATAGCTGATGCTATCTGTTTTTATTTGTGAAGGGATTGGACACTTGTCACAGGTCAACCTATTTGAAGCATAGGTTATGAAAGACAGTTATGAAAATACAGGAGGAAGATTCATGCATTCTAACTATTTTCACATGCCCTATGTATATCCATATGTGACGAATCCATACCAGGCACCATATGTCCGCTATCCTTATAGCCATTATTATGGAAGTTACCAATCCTATCAGGATGTCAGGCAGCCGGTCCGTGGCCAGGCGACATGGACAGAAGGAGGAGCAGTAACCCAATGCGGGATTCCGTGGTCGGCTAATCTCTATATGACAGTAGCTGTTGGTCAGAACACGCCATACAAGTGTGGGGATACATTAAAAATCAAAAATTTAGCCAATGGCAGAGAAGTGCTAGTAACCGTGGCAGATCAGGTTGCCGGCTATGGTGCAAATAAAGTGAATTTACACAAGAGAGCATTCGAAGCATTAGGAGCTAATGTCGATTTAGGGGTTATCAATGTAGAGATCACTACTGGTATTCAGCTGGAAGAGGAAAAATGGGGAAAGTATCTGCTCGAAATCGTTCAATCAGCGTACTCGAACTATAATGTAACAGATTATAATAGAATCAGTAAAACTCAGCAGAATGCCAACCAAATGACAGAAACCTATAAATATGTCCTGCGTTCTCCACAAGAAACAATCAATATTGAAGGAACTGTTGTTTATAACCCAAATACCGATCGAATTATTTCAATTGATTTAAAGGAAGTGTAAGCAATAATAGGTGAAAGGTAGGGAGGCTAACTAACCCTGCCTTTTTTATTTTTAGAGCTAAACAACGCTGGTTATATATGGGCAAACTGATTAAACAGTTGCGAAATGGCAACACTTCTAGTATTGTAGGACTGAATGGTTAAAATTGAAAAGAGGGTTATAAATGAAACAATCTATATATGGAATGACGTTCGACCAGTTGACCGACTGGCTGATGGAACGCGGACATAAAAAATTCCGTGCATCACAAGTTTGGGACTGGCTGTATAACAAACGAGTCAAAAGCTTTTCCGAAATGAATAATGTTAATAAAGATTGTATCCAATTGCTTGAAGAAAATTTCGTGATCCAGACGCTGCAACAAGAGATCAAACAGGAATCTTCTGATGGGACAATCAAATTTTTGTTCAAATTGCAGGATGGGAATGTAATTGAAACCGTATTGATGCGGTTCCATTATGGTTTATCTGTTTGTGTTACGACACAAGTCGGCTGTAACATCGGTTGTTCATTCTGTGCAAGTGGATTATTGAAAAAAAGCCGCGATCTGACCAGTGGCGAAATTGTAGAGCAGATCATGAATGTCCAGCATGCATTGGACGATAAGGGAGAAGGAGACCGTGTCAGCCATATTGTCGTAATGGGTATTGGAGAACCGTTCGATAACTACGATAATACGTTGGATTTCATCCGTATCGTCAATTCTCAGAAAGGGCTGGCTATCGGCGCAAGGAAGATTACTGTATCAACTAGTGGACTAGCCGATCAAATTTACCAGTTCGCTGATGAAGACTTGCAAGTAAACCTTGCTTTATCTTTGCACGCACCGAATGATGAGCTTCGCACAAGAATCATGAAGATTAATAAAGCATATCCGTTAGATAAATTGATGCCAGCGATTGATTACTATCTAGAAAAAACCAATCGTCGGATTACCTTTGAATATATCATGCTGAGAGATGTCAATGACCACCAAAAAGAGGCAAAAGAACTTGCAGAACTGTTGAAAGATAAACGGCATTTATCTTATGTCAACTTGATTCCGTATAATCCGGTTGACGACCATTCTTATCAGCGTAGTGAGAAAGAAGCGATCTTAGGATTTTATGACACGTTGAAGAAAAATGGCATCAACTGCGTCATTCGCCATGAAAATGGAACAGATATTGATGCAGCATGTGGTCAATTGCGCAGTAAGCAAGTCAAAAAGGAAAAAAAGAAACAGACAGCAAAAGCAGCAAAGTAATATAAAGAGCACACCAATTGTCGGTGTGCTCTTTTTGTATGGAGATAATTCATTTGATTGTCTGTGAGATTGTAACAAGTCAGCAGTAATATAAGTTAAAAAGTTTTATGGAATATTGGAAGTTTCCTTACACTTGAAAGGACAGAGGTAGAAGGCATGAAAAAAATCATTCTGAATATGATGGATTGGAGGCTAGGTTTGAGGAGGGATTAGGGTGTTAGTTAAAAACAATGTTATCCCAAAACATAGGGTAATCACTATTCATGCAGAAGCTACAATGAAAGAAGCTAAACAGGCATTGGATAAGAGCGGGTATCGCTGCATTCCAGTCGTCAATAGTAATGGTGAGTACCGGGGGATGATATTTCGCTCAAGAATCGAACGCCATGAGAACGAATGTTTCAGGAGTGGGGAGATTCCGGATGAAAATGAGCATATTACGAATGTACTTGCCTACCCGAAAACTTATGTGTATGAAGAAACATCATTCCCGCAAGCGCTGTTACGGGTAAAGGCTCTTCCATTCATCGCTGTACTAGATAAAAGGGGAAAGTTTGTCGGAATTCTCACCCATAACAAAGTATTCGATTTACTGGAGCAGGCGTTTGGGCTTCATGCGGGGGATTATATTGTCACTATCGTATCACCCGAAAAACATGGGGCAGTCGCACAGCTTTCCAAAATGCTGAATAAACGAGGTATTAACATTGAGGGGTTAATGACGTTCGATGATGATGGTAGTAAAGTTGTAAGACGTCTCTGTATCACCGTATCCAATGTCACCAAAGCGCAGTTAAGTGAACTTTTCGCTAAATTGGAAAGGAAAGGTTACCGCGTTCTTCGGTCAGAACAGATTGAAAAGAATGACCATATGACAAGAACTATATTGGAAGATTAATTCAAACCACCAGGGACGCTGGTGGTTTTTTTACGAAAGACAAAAATACGGTGAGGAGGAATCATTGAGTGAGGTAACCTTATCTTGTAGAATTTCCTTTAGATGAAGTCAGAATAAGAAAAGGTGTTAATTTGAAGAAGTATATCGTAATAGGAGCGGGCATACTTGGTGCATCAACTGCACACCACCTGGCGAAGCAGCAAGCTGAGGTCATACTAATCGATAGGGAAGACCATGGACAAGCGACAGCTGCAGCGGCAGGAATCGTATGTCCTTGGCTAACTCACCGTAAAAATAATGAATGGTACCGATTAGTGACAGGTGGTGCCAAGTACTACCCAATACTCATAAAAGAACTTGAAAAGTATGGTGAAACAGAGACTGCATACGCAAGAGTAGGAGCAATCAATATTTATAATAAACAGGATATGCTAGATCGCAAGTTTGAGCTAGCCTTAGAGCGCAGGCGTGATACACCCGAACTTGGCGAAGTCACCAAGCTTTCGAGAAAGGAAACCAAATCACTTTTCCCACCCTTGAAAGATGAATATGGAGCAGTCCACATCAGTGGCGGGGGTAGAGTGAACGGAGGTGCTTTACGAGATGCGCTTATCCGAGGAGCCAAAATGAATGGGGCAACTTACATCAAGGGTGATGCAGAGATTCAGATGGAAGATAATCATGTCAAATGTATAACTGTAGGGCCGAAAAAATTTGAAGCAGATGAGGTTATTATTACTGGAGGAGGCTGGACGGAAGAAGTGCTTAAGCCATTAGAACTTGACTTTAACATGCATACACAAAAGGCACAGATTGTCCACTTACAAATGCCTGAGACTGATACCAGCAATTGGCCAGTAGTCATGCCTCCATTTGGACAATATTTCCTCACTTTCGGAAACGGTAGAATTGTTGTAGGTGCAACCCAAGAAGATAACGTAGGAAAAGATCCAAGGGTTACGACGGGGGGAGTCCATAAAGTTATCGATAAAGCTTTACGTGTTGCACCTGGGTTTGCTTCAGCAACCTACTTAGGAACTAAAGTAGGGTTTCGTCCCTTTACGCCTGGAAGTCTTCCTGTCATAGGACGGGTCCCTGGGATTGAAGGATTGTTCGTAGCTAATGGTCTTGGGGCTTCGGGTTTGACGAGCGGACCGTACTTAGGTGCGGAGCTTGCTGATTTAGTACTTGGCAAACCTACAGAGTTGAATATGAATGATTATGATGTTTCTAATGCATTAGATAAGTAAAAGCACAGTAACTCATTCGAGGAAAGATTTTGTGACCTCACTAAAACAAATACCGCATTAGCGCAGAAATTAGTCGAAATGCATTTGATGGAGTTAATGGAATGGAGGTCTCTCGGATTGAAAAAATTTCATACTAAAAAAGAAGAGCAGGCTATTATAATGAAACTCTTTAATAAAAAGCTTGACTCATTTAAAAGTGAAAATTTCTAATTATAGGGATCTCTAACCTACTTTTCCCTACAAAAAAACCATTAATAAATTGAAAAAGTCCGACAACAGTATAGACGAATAAATAAAAATAATGTATGGTATTAATTAAATCATTACAAAATTTAATAGATGAATTCACTAGGGGAGCCTTTCTTTGAAGGCTGAGATCAAAGTATAACTTTGGAACTCTTTGAACCTGACCTGGCTAAAAATCCAGCGGAGGAAAGTGAAAGTGTATACATGAAATATAACATCTATATTTCATTTAGTAGTATTATCGGACATGCCACTTTTCTTTTTTCTGGGAAGTGGCATTTTTATGTTAAGAGAGTGCTGCTATGAGATTGATTCTTTAAGTGGCAGTTTCTATTAACCGTTCAATATGTTTAATTAACAGATAACAACTGAATAAGAATACTTCACTAGGGGAGTCATGAATTGGCTGAGAGAAGCTTGGAGCTTTGACCCTTATAACCTGATCTAGATCATACTAGCGGAGGGAAGTGAAGCGAGTGAAATCTTTCTATAATCTATATTCGAACAAAATAGCTCGCTCCTTCGCGTGAAGGGGCGGGCTATTTTATTTCACTTTAAGAAAGGATCACTTTGTTAAAGGATTAAAGTATAAGAAAAACTAAGGCTTTCGCCATAAGGACTTGGCGATAAGCCGAGTTTTTCTAATGGAAAGGAGCAGGTTTATGGATAACAAGTTAGTTCATTTATGGAATGAAGTGGAAGAAAGGGAAGATGAACTTCTGAACCTCTTGGCCGGTTTGGTATCCTATCCAACATTGAGCCCGCCTGCCAGAAATGCGAAGAAAGCTCAAGAGTACATGACTGATAAACTGAAAGGTCTGGGCTTTTCAATCGATTCCTGGAATCTGTATCCAGGGGATCCTTTGGTAGTGGGTACCAAACAGGGTCAATACGAAGGTCAGGCGAAGAGTCTGATCATTAACGGCCATCTCGATGTTGCAGCCATCGAGGAAAATGAGCAATGGGATTATGATCCATTCGTATGTACGGTAACGAAGGAAAAAGTACTCGGGCGCGGGGTAGCAGATATGAAAGGAGGCATGGCTGGGGTTCTCTTTGCATTGCAGGTGTTGCACGAAGCTGGTGTAGAACCTAAAGGAAATTTATATGTTCAATCCGTTGTTGGGGAGGAGGTTGGAGAAGCAGGTACTAAGTCTTGTTGTGAAAGAGGATATCATGCTGATTTAGCGTTAGTAGTCGATACGAGTGACTGTCAAATCCAGGGTCAGGGTGGTGTGATCACGGGCTGGATAACAATCGAAAGCGGAGAAACACTGCATGATGCACAAAGGCGGTCGATGATCCATGCTGGCGGTGGTGTCCAAGGGGCGAGTGCAATAGAGAAAATGATAAAAATAATTACTGCGTTACAAGAATTGGAGAGGCATTGGGCAGTTACGAAATCGAGCCCTGGTTTTCCTGTGGGTGCCAATACAATTAACCCGGCTGTCATTGAAGGCGGCCGTCATGCTGCTTTCATTGCCGATCGCTGTTCTTTATGGATCACCGTACATTACTATCCGGAAGAACATTATGAAGATGTGATCAGAGAGATAGAAGCGCACATCAATCATGCAGCGAAGGCAGATCCCTGGTTAAGAGATCACCCACCTCAATTTTCATGGGGTGGCACGTCGATGATAGAAGAACAAGGAGAAATTTTCCCTGCATTCTCAGTGGACACCAGTCATGCCGGGATTGAGATGTTGGCAAGTGCACATCAACGTATTTTCCAAACTCCGGTTGATTATTCTATGTCTCCTACTGTTACAGATGGGGGATGGTTAGCGGAGGCTGGCATCCCTACTGTCCTGTATGGCCCAGGCACACTCGATCAGGCACATTCTGTTAATGAGTCGCTTGATCGAATCCAGCTGCGACGGTTCACCAAAACCATGGTCACTTTTTTATATGACTGGTTTCAACATTCTGAGAGAAAGGGTGATATGTGATGTTTACCGATCGTCTTTATAATCATGCTAAACCGATATGGGATAGTTACCTCGAACATCCTTTTGTAAAGGGCATTGGGGATGGAAGTTTAGATCTTGAAAAATTCAAGTTTTTTATGGAGCAGGATTACTTATATTTAATCGATTATTGCCGGGTATTTGCCTTAGGAAGTGTGAAGGCAACTCGTTTAGATACCATGGCCATGTTTGCTGATTTACTGCATTCGACACTGAACGAAGAAATGGACCTGCATCGAAAATATGCAGGAAGACTTGGAATCAGCAAGGACGAATTAGAAAATACCAAACCGTCGTCTACACTTCTCGCTTATACAAGCTACATGCTGAACAAGGCCCATCAAGGATCGGAGGCTGAGGTGGCAGCATGTGTGCTTGCCTGTACGTGGAGCTACAATGTTATCGGGAAGGCGTTGAATGAAAATGAGGGGGCCAGTGACCATGAATTCTATGGGGATTGGATAAAAATGTACGCTTCGGACGAATTTACGGAGCTTGCGGAAGCTATGAAAAAACTGATGAATGAACTTGCGGATGACAAGCCGGAACGAGAAAAAGCTCATTTAGAAGAAATCTTCCTTCATACGAGCAAGCTGGAATATTTATTTTGGGACATGGCTTACCACAAGAAAATGTGGCTGGAAAATACGGATATAATGAACAGCTGAAACAATTGGAAGCAATGAACCTATTTAAAAATTAATTTACATTCACTAGCAAAGGAGATGGAGGAAACATGGAAAAAGGATTAAAGTTGACAGATATTTTAGTAACCATCATCATCGCACTGATTTTTGGGGTGATATATAAATTGTGGGGCCCGCTATATGGAGTGGTTGCTACATTAGGTCTTCACCTGGAGCAGTTGATTTATGGCATGTGGTTCATAGCGGCGGTAGTGGCTTATTTGATCATACGAAAACCTGGAGTAGCTTTGTTAGCAGAGGTCGCTGCTGCCCAGGGTGAATTTATTTTTGGCGGAGAATGGGGAGTGGCCACCCTTATATTCGGAATTGGCCAGGGACTTGCTGCTGAATTGATTTTCGCGGCGTTCCGTTATAAGCGCTATGATATGTTGATTGCATCTTTAGCAGGTGTCGCAGCTGCGTTTGCTTCCATTGGCATTGACTTTTATTACGGTTACATCGGGGATTTGGCACTCTGGAACTTACTTATTTTGTTTGGAACCAGAATAGCGGGAGCGATTCTTATTTCCGGTATTTTCGCTCATCTTCTTGTCCAAGCCTTAGAAAAGACAGGTGTTACCAACCTTGTACGTCCAGCTACGAAAGAAGATTATCAGGCTTTAGGCTAGCAGGGGGGATAGTATGACAACGATCGCCAGTATGACAAACATGCGGTTGAAGTTTCCCGGAGTGGACTCCTTGTTATTCGAAGACTTCTCTCTTTCTATTGACAGGGGAGAGAAGGTGTTGATACTGGGACCATCCGGCTCTGGTAAATCGACCCTTTTACAAGTATTAACAGGACTGATACCTCATGCGGTGGAAGTGCCAATGAAAGCAGATGCTCTAACCATTCCAGAGTCCTGGGGGTTTTTATTTCAAGATCCGGATGCCCAATTTTGTATGCCCTATGTAGATGAGGAAATTGCGTTTGTATTAGAAAACCTTCAGATTCCCCGTGAAATAATGGATCACTATATTGATCATTATCTCCAGCAGGTTGGACTGAAATTCGATGATACCCATACGAAAATCCAGACGTTATCCGGGGGGATGAAACAGCGCCTGGCCATTGCCTCGGTGCTTGCCTTAGAACCCGAGGTGTTATGTTTAGATGAGCCGACAGCTATGCTGGATCCGGAGGGTACCAGGCTTGTTTGGGACACGATCAAGAACGTGGGAGAAGATAAGACCGTAGTGATCGTCGAACATAAAATTGAACAGGTGGTCGATTTTATCGATCGTGTCATTCTTCTCGATGAAAATGGGGCGATTATTGCTGACGGTCCTAAACAGCAGGTGTTTGATCAACATAAACATGTACTTATCGAACAGGGGATTTGGTACCCAGGTGTTTGGGAGGACTACATGCAGGACAAAAGCAGGCATATTCCACCATCAGTCAATACAGAGGATGCAAAACTGGCTGTTCATCTGTCGGATTTTTCGGCTTTTAGAGGGAAGGTTAAAGCCCTCCAAGTAAAGGAGGCACGTGCTTATCCCGGGGAATGGATAACGATACTTGGCGAAAACGGGGCAGGAAAAAGTACCCTGCTGCTCGCCATGATGAATCTGTTAAAGACCACGGGCACTTACAAGGTTCTTGAACAAGATTACAAGCGGATCAAACATTTAGCAGAGTATGTCAGCTTTGTCTTTCAAAACCCTGAATTTCAATTCGTTACAAATTCTGTCTATGAGGAAATCGCATTCAGCCTTCATTTAGCGAAATGGGAGCAGGATAAAATTACCCGGCGCGTCAATCAGATGCTGAAGATGCACCATTTGGAAGAGCATCAACACACACACCCTTACCAGTTATCCATGGGGCAAAAACGGAGGTTGAGTGTCGCTGCTTCGATTGTAAAAGAACAGCCAATTATCCTTTTGGATGAACCCACCTTCGGCCAGGATGCAAAAAATACATTTGCAATTTTAGAGCAACTGGAACAGTTAAGGGCTCAAGGGACGACCATTATTATGGTGACCCATGACATTAATATAGTGAAAAACTTTGCAACGAAAGTGTGGAGGGTGGAATATGGGGAACTCGTCAAGGAATTTCCTGCTCCGATCTTTGTAGAAACATTCCAGCCAGCAGTTATTTCATAAGGGAGAGAAGCGATGCCAATGGACTTTTCTTACAAGGAAACATGGCTCCACAAAATTAATCCGAGCTTGAAATTACTTATTATGATTCTCTTATTCATTCATCTGTTGATGATTCATAATACTAATATTCTTATCAACTATATGATAGGGATGATCGTTCTTTACTTGTTCTTTACCGGTCATCCATGGAAGCGTCTATTGGTGATTTCCATTCCGTTTCTGTTAATTTTTCTTACATCTTCCACATCAATGATATTCTTCGGGAAAGGGGAGATCACATGGGCCAAGTGGGGGTTGGTCCATATTACCGAAGAGAGTTTCTTCCGGGGATTACATTTAGGGTTTCGTGGGATTAGCTTTGCCGTATTAGGAATTGTCTTTGCACTGACCACTCGTCCTGTTTATCTGTTTTATTCCTTAATGCAACAATTCAAGATGAAACCGAAATATGCCTATAGCTTTATGGCTGCCATACGGTTGATTCCGTTGATGATCGAAGAGATGCAAACATTGCATTATGCATTGCAAGTACGTGGTGTTCAAGGGGAAAGAGGGGTAAAAGGGTTTTATAAAAAAATTAAATCCTATTCGATTCCCCTGCTATCTCAAAGTATCAGAAGAGCCTATCGGATTGCGGTGGCCATGGAAGCCAAGCGTTTTTCTAACCGTGGAAACCGAACGTATTTCTACCAATTAGGTTTTTCTAAATTTGATGTCATCTTTCTGTGCTACCTACTTGTAATCATTCCATTATCTTATGTTACCGCTACCCACTTTCCCTACTTTTCCATCACAGATGTTCGTTATGGTAGCTAGATGGGATAGAAACATGAACGATTTTTATGTTTATTATTTAAATGTTCGCTTTTTAACCCGAAAAAGCTTGATATTTATCCTGGGAGAACGATAGAATAGCTTTAAACCAAAATGTTCAGGGGGTTGCAACATGTATGAAGCACCGAATCAAAATTATGCGAAAAAAATGATGCTGTTAGGGTCAGGAGAGTTGGGAAAAGAAGTAGTGATCGAGGCACAGCGATTAGGAATAGAGACCATTGCAGTCGATCGGTATAAAGGTGCGCCTGCCATGCAGGTAGCTCACCGTTTTCATATAGTGGATATGCTTGACGGCGATGCGCTGCGCAGTGTGATCGAACAGGAAAAGCCTGATTATATTGTTCCGGAGATAGAAGCGATTGCTACAGCAACACTTCTAGAGTTGGAGCAGGAGGGCTACAACATCATTCCAACTGCCTATGCCACCCAATTGACAATGGACCGCGAAGGTATTCGGAGACTGGCAAGTGAAAAACTGGGACTACCAACAGCGAAATACGAATTTGCCAACTCTTTAGAAGAATTAAAAGAAGCGGTTGATACCATTGGTACCCCGTGTGTAATTAAACCGATTATGAGTTCTTCCGGAAAGGGGCAAAGCCTGTGCCGGACACAATCCGATATCGAGAAATCCTGGCAGGAAGCATTGAATAGTGGACGGGGTAAAAGTACCCGTGTAATTGTAGAGGAATTCATTCATTTTGATTCGGAAATCACGCTGTTAACGGTTCGCTCTGCTAACGGAACGTTTTTCTGTCCGCCAATCGGCCACCTGCAGCAAGATGGGGATTATATTCAATCCTGGCAGCCGCATGCCATGAACGAGGAACAAATTAAGGAAGCCGAAGCCCTAGCCAAAAAAGTCACCGATGAAATTGGCGGCTTCGGAGTCTTTGGTGTAGAGCTGTTTATTACTGAAAATGGCGTGTATTTTAGTGAAGTGTCCCCACGACCGCATGATACCGGGATGGTCACCTTAATTACCCAGGAGCTATCGGAATTCGCGCTTCATGTTCGGGCGATTTTAGGATTTCCAATAGAGGAGGTTGCTCTAATTTCCCCAGGAGCCAGTCATGCAATTAAAGCAGCAGAGGAAAGCAACGACTACCAAATTTCCGGAATTAATGAAGCGTTAGCAGTACCTGACACGCAAGTGCGTGTCTTTGGAAAGCCTTCTACAAAAATAGGCCGACGCATGGCTGTGATATTGAACAAAGGAAAAAGTGTAACGGCTGCGTGCAAACAAGCGGAGGAGGCAGCTTCCAAGCTTGATGTAGTGAGCATTCATATGAAAACAAAGCATTGATAATGTCCTAACGAGAACGAGAAACAATGAAGAAGAGATATAGCAATATTTAAACTATTATAAAATCTACCTTGCAAAAAGATAATAAGTAGTGTTTAATGTAGTTAGAAAAACTTAATAGATTTACGGTAAGTTTAAAAGTGCTTAATACCCATGGTATTGAGATAATAGGGAAATCAGTGAGAATCTGATGCAGCCCCCGCTACTGTAAACGCGATTGAACTTGTTTATCCACTGACCTAGTGTTGGGAAGGATACAAGAGTAAGAAGAAGCGTAAGCCAGGAGACCTGCTTTTAAATATCATTCATCATTCTTCGGAGGGAAGGATAGGATGCATCGTACAACGGTTCTTTTATACTAAAAAAAACTGGATACGTGTATTCAAAATCCTTAACTTTACGAGTTAAGGATTTTTTATTTGTCTGAATAAAAACTAAATATAACAAAATAGGTACGTGCCTTTAAAGGGCACGTTTAAAAGGGAAGAACGGTAAAATTCCGTCGCGGTACCCGCCACTGTAATGGGGAGCTGTCATTGCAAATTGTCACTGGAAATAATTCCGGGAAGACGCAATGAAGTGTAGAACCTAAGCCAGGAGACCTGCCTGTTTTGTTTCTAAGTATACCTACGGGATTATAGGTAGAAGTGTAAAGAATGTATTTGTAGACATTTGTTTTTTTATGCACCTCTCCTTTGTAGAGGTGCATTTTTATTTAAATAAAAAATTTTAAGAAGAAAATCCAATTTGAAAGGAGCATTTTTATGACCACATGGAATTTAAGTGGAACTAAGCATCATGTCCTTATCTGTAATGGGTCAAGCTGTATGCGAAAAGGGGGGGAAGAAGTTACGCATGCAATTAGAGAAGAAATACAAAAGCTAGAATTAGATAATCAAATACATACTTCACGTACACGCTGTAATGGAAGGTGTAAAGATGCTTGTGTCGTCATTGCTTACCCAGAAGGGGTTTGGTATGGAGTCACTTCACCAGATGCTGGACGTGACATAATTAAAAATTATTTATTGGAAGGCACTCCAATAAAGGAATCTTTGATCTACATGTTTAGCGATGAACAAATGATTCCCTCTAAATATGCGGAACTGAATGAGGGTATTCGGAAATCAGAGAAGAAGGTTAAATAAATGGAAATAATAACATTTGCATTATTAGCAGTTTTAATAGGAATGAGACATGGAATGGACGGGGATCATATTGCAGCTATTGCAGATATGGTTGGAACTGAGTCAAAAAAAAAGAGACAGGTTTCCCTTGGTGTCATGTATGCATGTGGACATGGAATAATTGTGCTAATCATTGGTCTAATCACAATTTTTCTAGGCTCCAAATTACCTGAAAGTACACTAAGTGTTCTTGAGGTTTGTGTAAGCCTCACTCTAATAATTTTAGGAGGGGTTATTTTATTATCCATTTTTAAAAGAAAAAAAGATTACGAATTTAAGAGCCGCATTACTATATTAAGTGAAATGATTTTAAAGACTGTGAATAAAACCGGCGATAAAAATGTAAAACTTTCCCCAGTGGGTTTAGCGATTATCGGTGCTTTTATTGTTGGTATTATTCATGGAATTGGAGTCGAAACTCCGACACAAATTGCTGTGATTTCTAACGCGGTGGGCTTGGATAATATAACAGTAGCTGCTATTCAACTGATTTTATTTGTTATAGGTTTACTTGTTTCAACGATTCTAATTACATTTCTACTATCGTGGGGCTTTATGAAAGCAAAAGTCAAACAAAACCTTTATTTAATTTTCGGGTCGATTACAGGTCTATACAGTGTAGGTTTAGGACTGCTTATGTTAATAGAACTATTATAAGGAGGCTGATAAAAAATGAATGGTAAGTTATTGGTGATTGGCTTTGGGCCGGGAAGCTTTGAACATATCACAAAAAGGGCAAAGGATGCTATAGAAGAAAGTGACTGTGTTATCGGTTATAAGACCTATGTTCAGTTAATTCGTGACTTACTAACCTCCCAGGATATTGTGAGTACGGGAATGTCAGAGGAAGTTAGTCGTGCACATGCAGCTGTAAACTTGGCAGAGGAAGGGAAAAAGGTTGCTGTGATTTCAAGTGGCGATGCAGGAGTATATGGTATGGCTGGATTGGTTTATGAAGTACTTGTAGAAAAGGGCTGGAAAGAAGAATCAGGAATTGAGGTAGAGATAATACCTGGTATATCTGCTATTAATTCTTGTGCATCTCTACTAGGAGCTCCTGTTATGCATGATGCCTGCACCATAAGCCTAAGTGATCATTTAACACCATGGAAAATAATTGAAAAGCGGATTGAAGCAGCTGCCCAGGCGGACTTTGTAATTTCTCTCTATAACCCTAAAAGCGGGAAAAGAACAAGGCAGATTGTGGAGACGCAAAAAATCATATTAAAATACCGTTCTCCGGATACACCGGTAGGTCTTGTGAAAAGTGCTTATCGTGATAGACAGAATGTAGTTATCACGAATTTAAAAGAAATGCTGGATTATGATATCGGTATGTTAACGACTGTAATTATTGGGAATTCAACCACATTTTTATATGATAACAAACTGATCACGCCTAGAGGTTATCAGCGGAAATACACGTTAAATACAGCAGAACAAAGTTTAAAGCCTCATGAAAGATTAAGAAAAGAAAATGAGCCTTGGGCATTGCATAATGGCAAAAAAGAAGAAAATTCTTCGCTTGATTTTGCTAATGAAGCTGTACAAAAAATAGATGAACATAAAGGTGTCGGTTCTGCATCGACGCCATCACAACCAGTGGATAGTAATATAGAATCAATTTTTGAACTGGCGGTTAGTCCAGGTGTTGCCAATAAAAAATTTACGCCCGAGCAGTTAAGGACATTAGCTGAAGTGGCTGGAGAAGGAACTATGGAGTACACCCCACACCATCAGATTCTATTAGAGATCCCTACTTCAAACCCTCAGGAAATCACTAGTAGGTTACAAGAAGTAGATTTATTGATTTCACCCGTTGGTGATGTACTACAAGTAAAAGCCTGTGACTTCTGTGACGGAGAGAAAAAAGATGCTATTCCATATGCGGAAGAATTACAAGCAAAACTTGGAGGTTTAGACCTGCCAAAAGAATTGAAGCTAGGGGTGAATGGGTGCGGAATGGCTTGTTACGGTGCCGTAAAAGATGACATTGGCATTGTCTATCGAAAAGGAAAATTTGACTTGTTTTTAGGTGCTAAAACAGTTGGAAGAACTGCACATCCTGGCCAGCCAGTAGCAGAAGGAATTGAACCAGATAAGATTGTCGATCTATTAGAAAAAATTATTCAAGAATTTAAAGAAAAAGGCCACCCGAATGAAAAGTTTTATAAATTCTTCAAACGAGTCGGGGACGTACAGGGATTTAAGTATAAAAATGTTACACCAAAAATTGAGGTAGAGCCTGCTCCCTGTGGCGAATAAGCATTAAAGTTATCTAAGGAGGAACGTCAGATGAAAGCAGTATTAATGGTTGGTCACGGGAGTCGTGACCCTGAAGGCAACGAACAAGTAAGAAATTTTATCGATAACCTTAGCAATCAATTAGATCCCAACCTATTAGTGGAAACATGCTTTTTAGAATTTGAGTCTCCCAATATAGATGAAGGAATTGATAATTGTGTTCAAAAAGGGGCAACCCATATTTTTGTTATCCCAATTATGCTCCTGCAAGCAGGGCATTCTAAAATTCATATTCCTCATGCCATTGACGAAGCTAAGAAAAAATATTCACAACTTACTGTTACCTATGGAAGACCGATTGGAATCCACGAACAAATATTTGAAATTTGCAAAGACCGTCTTGAAGAGATCGGAGAGGACCCTTCATCACCTAATAATGACACGGCTGTTGTTTTACTTGGAAGGGGTGGCAGCGATCAGGATGCAAATAGTGATTTATATAAAATTACACGTCTGTTATGGGAAAAACTAAACTATAAAATTATTGAACCATCATTTATGGGAGTGACTGATCCACTTATACAAGAAGGGATTGACCGCTGTATAAAGCTTGGGGCTAAGAAGATAATCATTTTACCTTACTTTTTGTTTACGGGTATTCTGATCAAACGTTTAGAAAATATGCTGGCAATGTTTAAGGAGCAATATCCTGACCATAATTTCTCACTGGCGAACTACTTCGGCTTTCATAAAAGGCTGGAAACAATACTAATAGATCGTATGGAAGAGGCACTTGAAGGAGAAGTGAAGATGAATTGTGATACATGTAAATATCGAATTGATGCCATGGAGTTTATTGATCATCATCACCATCACGACCATGAGCACGCTCACCAACATGACGAGGTTTATAAATAATCATGATACTTTTCTTAGCTGGTACAAGTGATGCTAGAGCTTTAGCGCTTGAATTAAAAAAAGAAAAGTTTCCCATTTTAACAACTGTTGTAACTGAAAATGCAGCGTACGAAATGAAAAATGCAGGATTGGATGTTCATATGGGGAGATTAACTGATAAAGATATTTATAGTTTTATTAAGGGATATGATATTCAATCGGTTGTGGATGCAAGTCATCCTTTTGCAGAAGAAGCGAGTAAAAATGCAATGCAGGGAGCAGAGCTAGCAAATGTTCCTTATATACGATACGAAAGGGTTTCTCAACAATTTAATGAAGATCATATCGTGATGGTTAACAGTTATGAAGAAGCAGCACAGGTAGCAGCCAGTAAGAAAGGTGTCATCATGCTTACTACCGGAAGCAAAACATTACAAGTGTTTTCGGAAAAGTTACTTGATTTGCCGGAGGTAAGATTGGTAGCTCGAATGCTTCCGCGAAAGGACAACATGAAAAAATGTGAACAGCTTGGGTTTCCACAAAAAAATATCGTAGCCATACAAGGGCCATTTACTAAAGAGTTTAACAAAGCGTTATATAAACAATATGGGGTTACAGTGATGGTTACGAAAGAAAGTGGAAAAGCTGGTTCAGTTGATGAAAAGTTAGAAGCAGCTAAAGAGCTTGGGATTGATACAATCATGATCAAACGTCCCCAAATAAATTATAGGACGGTTTATCATCAGTTTTCAGATATTGTAAAGCATTTAAAAGACCTATCGAATGAGGGGGAAGAAAAATGATGGACTTTGGTACAGACTTCAAACCTTATACAGTACAACCACAAAAAATTGAGGGTAGAAGCTTCGAAATGATTGATGAAGAAATAGGGGATCATTCTTTTACTGTGGAACAGTATCCAATTGTTCAGAGAGTGATTCATGCTTCGGCAGATTTTGAACTAGGAAGAAGTCTCTTATTCCATCGTGATGCGATTCAATCTGGTATTCACGCAGTTAGGAGTGGAAAGAAGGTTGTCGCTGATGTCCAGATGGTACAAGTGGGAATCAACAAACCTAGAATGGAAAAATTCGGTTGTGATGTTAATGTCTATATATCTGACCAGGATGTTATGGAAGAAGCAAAGCGATTAAATACGACCAGGGCCATAGTTTCTATGAGAAAGGCCATAAAAGAAGCAGATGGTGGCATTTTTGCAATAGGAAATGCTCCTACCGCACTTCTTGAATTAATTGGCCTTATCAAAAAGGGAGAAGCCAAGCCTGGTCTTATAATTGGCATGCCTGTTGGATTTGTTTCGGCTGCTGAATCGAAGGAAGAGCTTGCTAAATTAGATGTTCCATTTATTACGAACGTCGGTCGTAAAGGTGGTAGTACTGTAACTGTAGCTGCATTAAATGCAATTTCTATACTTGCTGAAAAGGTGTAAAAGATGAAAGGGAAAGAAAAAAAAGATAAAAAGAATTTACGCCAAGGATATACTACAGGTTCCAACGCAACAGCTGCAACAAAGGCTGCTTTAACGACTTTAATTACAGGCGAAAAACAAGAAGAAGTGACGATTTATCTTCCCGTCGGTAAATTTGCAACATTTCAAATGGATAATATAGAAATGACAACTGATACAGTGAAAGCAGGAACAGTTAAAGATGCAGGCGATGACCCAGATGCTACCCATGGTGCATTGATTGAATCAACGGTTTCATGGTGTGAAAAGCCTGGGATTACACTAGACGGCGGTATTGGTGTTGGACGTATAACAAAAGAGGGACTTCCTTTACCTGTTGGAGATGCAGCCATAAACCCAGTTCCTCAAAGAATGATTCGTGGGGTAGTCGAAGAAATTTTAGAAGAGTATAAAATAACTACCGGTGTGAAAGTTGTTATTTCAGTTCCGGACGGAGAAAAAATTGCAGAAAAGACGTTAAATGGGCGACTTGGTATAATCGGCGGTATTTCTATACTTGGTACCCGTGGAATTGTAATGCCGTTTTCTACTGCTGCTTATAAAGCAAGCATTGTCCAAGCCATAAATGTGGCTAAAGCCAGCAATTGTGATCATCTCGTGATTACCACTGGAGGACGGAGTGAACAATATGGGATTAAGCAATACCCCTCCCTGCCTGAGGAAGCATTTATTGAAATGGGAGATTTCGTCGGATTTACATTAAAACAATGCAAACGTCAAGGCATAAAGAAAATTTCGATGGTAGGTATGATGGGGAAGTTTTCAAAAGTTGCGCAAGGGGTAATGATGGTCCATTCAAAAAGCGCCCCTGTTGATTTTGATTTCATTGCTAAGGTTGCAGAAGAAGTGGGAGCCAAAGGTGAGCTTCTGAATGAAGTACGTCAAGCAAATACAGCTTCACAAGTGGGGAATATGATGGCGGAACATGGCTATCCCCAATTTTTTGAAAAACTTTGCGAGTATTGTTGTTCGTCTAGTTTAAAGGAAGCCGGTGGCGGGGTGGAAGTTGAGACAAGCCTTTATACCTTAAAAGGCGAATTTTTAGGAAAGGCAATGAAAAGCTAAACAATATGTGCCCTTCACCCTGACCCCTCGTCTTGATAATCAAGTATACAATCACATAAGGAGTTTAGGTATGAATCAAAAAATAAAAATGATTGGTGTTGGAGATGAAGGGAAAGCAAGTATATTACCAATTTATCAAAAGTGGATTGATGAGTCTGATGTATTAGTGGGTGGAGAAAGACAGCTTTCCTTTTTTCCTGATTACCAAGGTGAAAAGGTTCCTATTAAGGGAGGTCTTCGCTCTCTAGTTGATCGACTACAACAAGAGAAAAGACAAGTGGTAGTGCTTGCATCTGGCGACCCGTTATTTTATGGAATCGGAAGTTATTTATCTAAGAAAATAGAACTAGAAATCTACCCATTTTTAAGTTCCATCCAGCTTGCATTTGCAAGGATGAAAGACCGCTGGCAAGATGCTTATGTTACCAGTGTTCATGGAAGAAGCATAAAAGGACTGGCTCAACGAATTAATGGTAAAGCCAAAGTTGCTTTACTAACGGATGCTGAAAATAATCCTGCAAAAATTGCAGAATATTTATTATCTTTTGGAATGAATGAATATAAAGCATTTGTCGCTGAAAACCTTGGAGGCGAAAATGAACGGTACGGCTGGTTTGAGCTTGAAGACATGATAAACAAAGAGTTTTCTTCGCTAAATGTAGTTATATTGAAACAAATACAAAAAGTTAATAAACAAACATTTGGGATTAATGATAGCGAGTTCTTCCAAAGAAAACCTGAAAAAGGATTGATTACGAAAAAAGAAATTCGCACGTTAAGTTTAAGTAATTTGCGTTTACAGAAAGAAAGTGTGGTCTGGGATATCGGGACATGTACAGGGGCTGTAGCAATTGAAGCGGCTAATATTGCTCGGGAAGGTGCCGTTTATGCTATTGAGAAAAATGAACAGGATCTCGAAAATTGTCGTAAAAATATGGCGAAGTTTCGCGTAGATCTTACCCTTGTACACAGGAAAGCGCCTGATGGTCTACAAGACTTCCAAGATCCGGATGCAGTTTTTATTGGTGGAACAGCTGGTGGAATGGAAGATATTTTATCTCAGTGCTGTTCACGTCTTAATCCGAATGGGCGTATCGTTTTAAATGCTGCAACCATTGAAAATCTTACCCATGCTGTCGAAGTATTCAAGGAAAAAGGGTTCGAAGCAGATATCACACTTGCACAAATTTCCAGAAGTAAGCCGATTTTAAATTTAACAAGGTTTGACGCACTTAATCCAGTGTACATCATTACCGCTAAACGAAAGGAAGGAAAATAAAATGGTTGGTACGTTATATGGCTTGGGAGTTGGTCCTGGAGATCCTGAATTAGTCACAGTTAAAGCATTTCGTATGTTGAAAGAATCGAATGTCATTGCTTATCCAAAAAAAAGAAAAGGGAGTAAAAGCTATGCTCATCGAATTATCGATGTATATGTGAATCCTAAGGAAAAAGAAATGCTTGGGCTCGTGTTTCCAATGACGAAAGATCCTGAAATATTAGAGAGAGAATGGTCAAAAACGGTTGAACTAGTATATGAAAAGTTGCAGCAAGGCAAAGACGTTGCTTTCGTTACAGAAGGAGATCCACTTTTATATAGTACATTTATACATATGCAAAAATTGATGCAGGAGCGTCACCCAGAAGTGAAGATAAAGACTGTTGCCGGGATTTCTTCCATTAATGGTGCAGCTTCGAGGCTTGGAATTCCGCTGGCGGAAGGGGATGACCAGGTGGCTATTATTCCAGCTCGCGATGATTATGAAACAATGAAAAAAGTAATTGAGGAAAATGATTGCATTATTTTTATAAAAGTAGCAAAGGTCATGCATGTCATGCTTGATGTACTAAAAGAGTTAGAATTGCTTGACCATGCCTCTGTGGTTACTAAAGTAACTTCAGATGAGGAAATTATATGGGATATAAGAGAGCTAGATCGCGTGGATCTTGAATATTTAACGTTAATGGTGGTGAGAAAGTAATGAAGATTACAATTATAGGGGCAGGACCGGGAGATCCAGATTTAATCACAGTAAAGGGGCTTAAGCTAATTGAGGGAGCTGATGTTGTTTTATTTACGGATTCGTTAGTAAGTGAAGAGCTAATTCAAAGAGCAAAGCCAGAAGCAGAAGTGTTAAAGACGGCAGGAATGCACCTTCAAGAAATGGTAGATTTAATGGTTAATAGAGTAAAAGAGGGGAAAGAAGTCGTTCGTGTTCATACCGGTGATCCTGCTGTTTATGGTGCAACGATGGAACAAATGGGGCTATTAAAAAAAGAGGGGGTCAATGTTGAAATTATTCCAGGCGTAAGTTCAGTCTTTGCATCAGCAGCTGTCCTTGGGGCAGAGCTTACGATACCAGATCTTACACAAACGGTTATTTTAACACGAGCAGAAGGCCGTACGCCAGTCCCTGAAAAAGAAAAGCTAAAAGACCTGGCAAAGCATCATTGTACAGTTGCATTATTTTTAAGTGCTACATTATCGAAGAAAGTTGTCAATGAATTTTTGGATGCAGGCTGGAGCTTGGATACTCCGGTTGCTGTTGTCTATAAGGCTACATGGCCGGACCAAAAAATGCTTCGAACGACACTTGAAAATTTAGACGAAGATATGAGGAAAAATGGAATGCGTAAACAGGCAATGATTTTAGCTGGTTGGGCACTGGATGAACAGATTCATGACAAAGATTTCCGTTCTAAACTTTACGATAAAACCTTTACCCATGGATTCCGCAAGGGGGTAAAGGCATGACGGTTGTATTAGAAGCAGGAAAGCCTCCAAAAATAAATCAACAGGGAGCATATGCGGTAGTTGCTATCACAAAACATGGGGTAGATACTGCTCGGAACCTCACAGCAGCTTTTCCAGATACAGACCTCTATTATATGAAAAAATTTGAAAAAGGTGATGAAAAAGAGAAGAAGGTTCGAATGTTCGAAGGAAGTGTTCGGCTTCTTCTTCCTTCTCTTTTTGAAAGTTATAAAGGAATTATTATAATCGTGTCCCTAGGAGCAGTCGTTCGAATGATCGCACCTCTGTTAAAAGATAAAAAAACAGATCCCGGGGTAGTTGTGATTGATGATAAAGGAGAAAATGTCATAAGTGTTTTATCCGGTCATTTAGGTGGTGCAAATGAACTGACAAGAGAGGTAGCCGCAGTACTTGATGCAAGACCAGTCATTACCACAGCTTCAGATGTACAAAAAACAATTCCGGTAGATTTATTTGGTAAAAGGTTTGGATGGGAGTGGGATTCTGCAGAAAAATTAACTCCTGTCAGTGCATCCGTTGTAAATGAAGAACAAATTGCAGTAATTCAAGAATCCGGTGAAAAAGAATGGTGGAACTATAGTCTGCCACTTCCGGAAAATATCAAAACGTATGACAATATAAATCATGCATTAACATCGAAACCTGACGCCTCTCTTGTTATTACGCATCGTGTATTGACTAAAGAAGAAGAGATGATTTTAGAAAATGGGGTTGTATATCGTCCAAAAGTGATTGTTCTTGGTATCGGCTGTAATCGGGGAACAACTAGCGAAGAAATAGAATCAGTTATTAAAGAAACTGTAGATGAGCTTCACTTTTCTATAAAAAGTGTCAAGGCTATTTGCACAATTGAATTAAAAAAAGATGAAAAAGGGTTATTGGATATAGCCAACAAATACGGATGGGAATTCCACTACTATTCGCCTGAAAAGTTAAATACAGTTGAGATTAACCAACCGTCCCAAACCGTATTCAAATATACAGGAGCTTATGGTGTAAGCGAACCAGCCGCATTGTTATATAGTAAGGCTGACTCATTAGAGCTTGTAAAGAAAAAATCAGGTAACGTTACGATATCTGTTGCAGTAATACCATTTGGCAATAATTGAGGTGATAGTATGACAGAAAGAAGAGTGGTTATTGCCGGAACAGGAAGTGGAGTTGGAAAGACGACTTTAACCATTGGATTAATGGCCGCATTAAAGAAAGAGGGTTTAGTTGTTCAAGGATTCAAGTGTGGACCGGATTATATTGATCCAACTTATCATACTGCTGTTACAGGTAGACCTTCACGGAATTTAGATAGCTGGATGTTAAATGAGGATATAGTTAAAGACATATTTAATAGGGGAAGTACCGGATCTGATATCTCTCTTATTGAAGGTGTCATGGGATTTTATGATGGGAAAAATCCTAGATCGAACAAAGGCAGTACTGCTGAAGTTAGTATGTTAACGAAAAGTCCCGTTATTCTTGTTATTAACTGTGAAAGTATGGCTAGGAGCGCTGCAGCGATTGTAAAAGGGTTTCAATGTCTATCTAAAGCGGTTAATGTTGTCGGTGTGATTGCTAATCGTGTGGGTAGTGAAGGGCATTTTAAACTAGTAAAAACAGCAATTGAAGAGGAATGTCATATCCCGGTTATTGGTTATTTACTACGCGGAAACAATATTGAAATTCCTGAGCGACATCTGGGGTTAGTTCCTGCGGTTGAGCGAGGAGAACTCGAAGGTTTTTTCGAACGTCTTGGTGATTTGGTTTCGGAGACAATTGACCTCGAAAAACTACTTGAGCTTTCTGTAACAGAACCCCTCCATATCAACGGTTCCCCAACAATTTTTGCTAAAAAAGAAGAGAAAGTATGCCGTATAGCAGTTGCTAAAGATGCTGCCTTTAATTTTTATTACAAGGAAAATCTGGAGTTGTTAGAAGCAAATGGGGCAGAGCTGGTTTATTTTTCTCCTTTAGCAGGTGAAAAACTGCCAGAACCTATTGATGGTTTGTATCTTGGGGGAGGCTTTCCGGAAGAGTTCGTTAACGAGCTGGCAAGAGAAGAAAAAGTAAAGCAATCGATAAAAGAAGCAATCAAAGCTGGACTGCCAACACTTGCCGAATGTGGCGGATTTATGTATTTAGCGGAAACAATTCAAACAACCGATCAAAAAGAATATGAAATGCTTGGTATAGTGCCGGGGAAAGTTAAGATGCAAACAAAGCGAGCCGCTCTTGGATATAGAGAAATAACAGGAATTAAAGGGAATTTTCTATTACCAGATCACTTGAAAGCAAAGGGGCATGAATACCACTACTCAAATTTTCATTCCAATAGAGAGGTTCCCTCTGCATATGAAACGAAAGGAATGCGAGATATGAAGCGAGAAGGCTATATGAATACTAATTTAATAGCAGGATATACTCACTTTCATTTTGCTTCCTCCCCAATGATGGTTAAAAATTGGATTCAAAAATGTAAGGAGAACAGTAGGGATAGTTCTTATGTGTCTAATCTTGAAAGCTACAAAGTTAATGGCATTTTTACTGCAACAGAACCAATCGCTAAAGGAAATGGTCTTAATGAAATCTAACTATCCTATCGTATTAAATGTCATTGGGAAAAAGGCTATCGTTATTGGTGGTGGCACTGTTGCAGAGCGAAAAATTATAAAGCTAAAGGAAGCTGGTGCACATGTTACAGTAGTAAGTCCTAAGGTGACAGGTTTTCTAAAAGATTGGATTATAAATAAAGAGATAGAATGGGTTAAAAAAACGTTTGAAACGGCAGATGTAAAACATGCGTTTATTGTTGTTGCTGCTACAAATGATAATGAAGTTAATTTCCAGGTTTTCCAATCTACTCATAAAAATCAATTAATTAATATTATAGATGACCCTTATCATAGTAATTTTATTGTTCCTTCAACCTTATATCGTGGTAAATTAACAATTTCAATTTCTACCTCAGGAGCAAGCCCAGCCCTTTCAAGGAAAATTAAAAATGAATTATCGGATAAATATGATGATTGTTATGAAGAATATCTTGATTTTCTTTTTGAATGCCGCTTGAAAATTCAAGAGGAAATAGATGATACAGTGCAAAAAAGAAAGATTTTTAAAGCTTTATTAAATGAAGAATTTTTAGAGATGACTAGAAAAAGTAAATATGAATTAAGAGAAGAGCGTTTTCTAGCATTATGGAAAGGTGTGAATAAATTACCATGAATATAGGGAAGGTATTTCTTGTAGGAGCAGGACCTGGAGATCCAAAGCTTATTACGGTATATGGAATGGAATGTTTACAAAAGTCAGACGTGATAGCATATGATCGTCTTTTAAACAAAGAGTTATTAGATTATGCCAAAGAGGGTGCTGAACTTATTTATTGTGGTAAATTGCCTGGGAAGCATGCTCTTATTCAAGAGAAAATTCATCAGCTTTTAATTGAAAAAGCACTGGAAGGTAAATTGGTAACGAGATTAAAAGGTGGAGACCCTTGTGTTTTTGGAAGAGTGGGTGAAGAAGCGGAAATACTAGCTGAAAAAGCGATACCATATGAAATTATACCTGGTGTCACATCTGGCATCGCTGCGCCTGCATATGCTGGTATACCTGTAACCCATCGTGATTATGCGTCTTCGTTCACGATTGTTACAGGACACGGTAAAAAAGAAAAGGGCATGGACCATTTAAAATGGGAGGCGTTGTCAAAAGGCAGTGACACCATTGCTTTTTATATGGGAATAGGAAATTTAAATAATATTTGTAATCAACTCATTCAGCATGGGAAGGGATCCAATATGCCTGTTGCAGTTATAGAATGGGGAACAACCACACATCAACGAGTGGTAATGGGCACGCTTTTAAATATTGAAGAAAAAGTAAAAGAAGAGGAAATTAACCACCCTGCTATTGTTCTAGTAGGAGAAGTCGTTCAATTGAGAGAGAAAATAAAATGGTTTGAAGAAAACGCACAAGTCCTCCCAAATTATACATAGTAGAGGAGAGAGGAAAATGACAATCATAGAAAAGTTAAAGAGTCGTAGAGCAATCCGAAACTATGAAACTCGCGATGTAGAAGATGAGAAAATCATGAAATTGCTAGAAGCAGCGGTATGGGCACCAAATGATCGAATGAGGGAGCCATGGGGTTTTTATGTCGTCAAAAATGATGCAAAGCAAAAATATGAAAATTTAGCAATTGATTACTTAAAAGAACGTTTTCCAACAAAACCCCATTTAATTGAGAGCTCATTAAAAGTTGTAAAAAGTACCCCTGTCCTTATTATCGTTACCTCAGATATAGTTCCTGGCGATGAAGCATCTTCTATAGATAATGAGTATGCTGTAAGCTGTGCTATTCATTCGATGTGGTTAGCTTCTAAGGACCTTGATTTGGGTTTTGTTTGGAGGACAAGAGGTGTGGGGCTTGCTCGTGATCGAAGATTATATGAGTTTATAGGATCACCAGAAAACAAAAAAATAATAGGAACTGTATTCATTGGTTATCCAGATCCTGAAGTAGTAAGCAAAATGAAGGAACCGGTTCGTACGCCATTTGAAGAAAAAACAATTTGGATGTAATGAGGAGGATAAAGTAATAATTTTCTTTTTTAATAATAAAGTTGTGTAAAAGACAACTCATACACCTATTTTTAAATATAACGAGCTATTGTTAACTTTAAACCATAAAGAAATAACCCACACTGCTCGGATAACATCGGTGTGGGTTATTTTACACTATAGAGCCCCTGCTCGCAATACAAAGAGAAGACCAGTAGCAACTGGTTCTCATTAATTATTATTACCACTAAAGATTGTATATAAAAGTATGTTTTTTGGGGGTGTTCTCCTAAGATATTTATTTGTCAAGGACGTTTAATTTAATTCAAAATCGTCGTGTTGAAATTATACAAAATTGCTCCGACCCTAAAAACTCTCCTCTAATAAAAAGAAGCTGGTGATGTTCTTGCATGGGATATCCTTGTTAAATTCAAGTATTCCTACAAAACAGCATGAAAACGAACTACTCTCGGGTTGTACCATAATCTTTAATAGTTATCTTTATATCGTAGTCAATTGATATTTCACTAAAAATTTCATCCCAATCCTCTTTTACTTTTTCCCAAGACTTAGGATAATGGATTCTTAGGCTCTCCCCAAAGCCAAGGACATCTACCTGGAAATTCTGTTGTGTTTAGCTTTCTTGATTCTCATTATTCCAATTTAAATGAACAGATCGCTCGCTTTTTCGATTCAAAGTTAATATGCGTATACACCTGGGTAGTGGCAAGCGACTCATGCCCCAAGAACTCCTTGAGTGTTCGGAGATCTACTTTATCACCCTTTCCGTTTTTGGATTGCTGCAAAAGCAGCGTGGCAAACGTATGCCGTAAATGATGAAGGGAAAAACGGTGAGGTGGGAGACCAGTCTCTTTTAACACCCGTTTAAAAATGAAATGAAGGCCTCTCAGATCTAGCTTTTTCCGAGTCTACTCAAGAAGACAGGTTCCTCAGGATGCACTTGGCATGTATCCAACGATGCTTTGTATGCTTTGAACAAAGGCATCATCATGGAATGAAGGGGGAGGGGGGTTCTTTTTTCCTTTCCCATAGATCCGTATCGTTTCCTAATAAAAATTAAGTTGTTCCCAGGTTAAATCGACCAATTCCTTTCGTCTCATTCCCGTGGTTGCAAGCAGTTTGAGCATCGTCTGGTTCCGCAGGGCCAAAGGATGGCTATCCCGTTCTAAAAAAGCAAAGAGTTGTCTGACTTCTTCCATTTTCATGTAGCCAGGGAGCTTGGCATCGGTTTTAGGAGTCTTGATGCCAACCATAAAGTTGTTATCCATCAGTTTTTCCTTCACACAGTAGTTACTAAATCATTTTAAACTGGAATACGTCATTGCATGGTCCTGGGTTTGCTTTGTTGATGCAGCATATGATCCTGGATAAAACGCCGGACAATTGAGGAGAGTAATTTTGTTCGACTTCTAAATAAAGCAGAAAATCATCCATCGCTTGCTGGTATTGCATAGGTTAACGAGCTCCAAGTCAACCAGCTGTTATTGAAACGGGTTCGGAGATTATCCGGTCGGTATCAATTATTATCAGGAACTGGAGAGGGGGAAGTTCCTGATAATGAATATTATAGGAAGTCAGGTAAAAAACTTATGTTATAGTTAAGTTTTATTCTAGTTAACATAATACTTATTATCGGAAGTTATATAAGGAACAGCGATTTTGTCTCAATAACTAAGTATACTTAAGACAGTGAGATGAGATTTAAAATTAAGTGAAAAACTCCAAATCATTTCTGCTTTAATATCATTGTACATTTAGTTTTTAATTCAACTTGCTGTTGCTAATTAATATCAAAAAAATAAGCTAACATTATTTCTTTTGACATCTTTCTTCATTCTAACTTATTTTTTATATGCTCTATGATAGTTAGATCTTCTTAATCATCAGATTCTGATAGCGCTTATTAGTGCTTGCTATTAACTGATTAATTTACCCTGGACTGGTTATATCTTAATATCACATTGCTCCTATACGATCATTATTGTATGATGGTTTTCTGGTGCTTCTTTGCGTCAGCTATGTTTGAAAATTTTATTCGTATTTCCCTCCCTTTTCTAAACCTACATAATAATTAAGCAAATGAATTCCTCATATATATCCCTACTGTCAAGGGTTTTCACTTGCGTTAAGGATAGTTTTTTTATTTTTTGTTTTCGGAGTTGCTACTAAGTATGAAGAGCGAGTTGTTTGAAGAAAGTTTGATGGTTAGTTTTGCCAGGCTTTTTTCAAAACCAATTTCTCCGCTTTTCCTTATATAAACTGCGTGGTGGTGTTGGGAGTCCGGTTACTTCATGCTGTCCTTATAGGTTGTTGCCTCCCTGGGAATCCTGCAATATGATCTGCTTTGTTGCTTCTCCTACTATGTAATTCCAAATTTCGACAAAGCTTTCACAAAAGAAAGCTGACCGGAGTTTTTCATCCGGTCAGCAGGATTAACCTGAATTATTCAGTTACTTTCACTTTTCCCTCTTTCGGGGCATTCACTTGGTTTTTTTGAAAGACTTTCAGTGTTTGATAGTAAAAATCAAGGATCTGTTCTGATGGCTTCTTCCAGCTGAATTTTTCTGCTTCTTTCCTCGCATTAATGCTCAGCTGTTCGTGCAAGTCAGGGTCTTCTATTTTTTCTATGGCACGGATCAGACTATCTGTATTCTCATTTTCAAATAGCAGTCCCGTACGTCCATCTTCCACTTGTTCCATTGTCGGCCCGCTTTTTGCAGCAATGACCGGCAGCCCTGATGCCATTGCCTCTAAAATGACTAACCCTAAAGTCTCTGTCACGGATGGAAAGATGAATGCATCACCTGATGCGAATGCCTGTGACAACTCTTCTGCATGAAGGAATCCGGTGAACGTAGTGTTCGTTCCTTCGAAAGTTTTTTCCAGCTGATCACGGACAGGACCATCACCTACGATAGCTAAGGAAATGTCACTTCTCCTTTCTAACAATGGCTTCAGCTTATGGATTTCCTTCTCAGGGGCCAATCTGCCGACAAACACTAAAAGTTTGTTATCAGGCTTTCCACCTGAAAGACGCTCACGCATTTCCCGGTTCTGATAGCTTGGATGGTACTTTTCAATTGCCACACCACGATCCCATACATGGACGTTTGGAATCTTTTTTTCGATTAATTCTTTCTGGATTGCTTTTGATGTACACAAATTCAAGTCTGCGTAGCTATGCAGCTTCTTGAAATACCACCAGACCAATGGTTTAAACGGATAAAGACGATAGTAATCAAGATATTTCGGTACATGGGTGTGATAAGAAGCAATTAATGGATAACCTAATTTACTGGCATAGTATACGCCAGATACACCGACCAGCGCAGGGTTTACCACGTGGACGAGGTCTGGCTGATGCTTCATCAGCAGGTCCTTCACCTTTTTTTGAGGCATTGAAAACTCCCTGGACCTGTAGAAAGGCATCTTGGTCGTTTTGACACCTTCCACAATCGCACCTTCATATTCCTTCACGCCAAGGTCAGGGGCGATAACTATGACTTCGTTATTTTCTTTTTGTAGATGTTTGATAGCTTCTTTAAGTCTAGTCACCACTCCATCTGTGGAGGGCAGGAAGGTTTCAGTTATGATTGCGATTTTCAAAACGGCGGCTCCTTACTTCCATTTTATGGACGGTAGTATGTTCTCTTTGATTACTCGGTCTTTATGTTCAATTACTGTCTGTAAAATATCATGCAGGACATCGTCCGTCAATAAATGCGGCTCAAGGCCAAGGTCTCGGAGCTTGGTGTTTACGGCATGATAGTAATGCTCTTCCGCTTCGATACGAGGGTTGTCCAGATGGGAAACTTCTGTATTCAATCCCTCTTCTTTTGCTACTTTCTGTACCTTTTCAGCAAGCTCCTGGACAGAGAAGTACTCAGTGAATTGGTTGAACACACGGAATTCTCCCTTATCAGCCGGATTTTCAGCGGCAATTTCGACACAACGGACGGTATCCTCTATGTTCAAGAATGCTCTCGTTTGATTTCCTGAACCATATACAGTCAAGTCATGGCCGGTAGCTGCTTGAATCAGGAACCGGTTCAACGCTGTTCCGAATACCCCGTCGTAATCGACACGATTGACCAGCATTGGATCCATTTTGGTTTCATTCGTATGTAGACCATAAACGATCCCCTGGTTCAAATCTGTCGCGCGGATACCCCAGATCTTGCAGGCAAACATGATATTATGACTGTCATGTACTTTAGACAAATGATAGAAAGAACCTGGCTGCTTTGGATATGGCATGACATCCTTGCGACCTTTATGTTCGATTTCAATATATCCTTCTTCAATATCAATATTCGGTGTCCCATATTCACCCATTGTACCCAGCTTGATCAAGTGGCACTCCGGAGCGAATTCTTTAATGGCATATAAAACATTCAAGTTTCCTAATACATTGTTCTGTTGCGTGAAAACTGCATGTTCACGATCGATCATCGAATAAGGAGCTGAACGCTGTTCCGCAAAGTGAACAAATGCTTCCGGTTCTGTCTGGCGGAATACTTCTCTTAGAAAATCATAATGGTTTAAGTCACCGATGTATGTTTTAATTTCTTTACCTGTAAGCTCTTTCCATTTACCAACTCGCTCTTCCAGAGATGCGATTGGTGTTACGGAATTGGAATGGAGTTCCTCATCCCATTTTCTTCTTGATAAGTTGTCAACAATGGTTACTTCATGTCCTTGGTTGGATAGGTGTAATGCGGTCGGCCAACCACAGAAACCGTCTCCTCCTGCTACTACTATTCGCATAATTTCCCTCCTAATACCTCATCCTTATCATTACTCCATATTAGAATAACATTCTTTCCAGATAAAATGGTAATGATATTATATTTAAAATTTGTTAAGGAATTTTTAACTCCTTTACCGATTAACCCTATACCCTATCTAAATTATTATTCAAACCTGTTCTACTTAAACCCCCCCTTCTAACAGGAATTACCACCCTTCCATTTCAATATCGGTTCAATATCAGGTATAATTGAAAGTAGAACATTCAGAATATTCTTGGTTTAAAGGAGGAAATAATTTTGATTTCACAACAGCCTGCCTGGACACCTACAGAAGAACAAAAGCAAGCCACAAGACTCTATCAATGGATGCAAAAACATGGTTTTGAATCCTATGATGAATTTTATCAGCAATCGATTGAGGATATCTCCTGGTTTTGGGAGGAAGCAGTCAACGAGCTTGACGTGGAGTGGTATGAGCCATACTCAGAAACCCTCGACTTATCAAAAGGAATCAAATATCCCCACTGGTTTGTTGGAGGAAAAATAAATGTTGTTCATAATTCCCTTGATAAGTGGGCAATGAATCCAGCAACCAAAAATAAAGTGGCCCTTTATTGGGAAGGAGATAACGGAGATACGGAAACTTTTACATTTGATAGCTTATATAGAAAAGTAAATGCCTGTGCCCATGGGTTAGAGAAACTGGGCATTAAAGAAAAAGACGTAGTTACCATCTATATGCCGATGCTGCCAGAGACTTTGATAGCGATGCTTGCCGTTTCAAAGATTGGTGCCGTCTTCTCCCCTGCTTTCTCAGGTTATAAAGCTGAAGCGATCGCTACCAGGGTAAATGCGTCTGAATCGAAAGCTATAATTACAGCTGATGGTTTTTATCGCCGAGGTAAAGTAGTTCCGATGAAGGAAGAAGCAGATCGTGCAGCTGAACAATGCGCAACTTTGGAACATATTGTGGTAGTTGACCGTGCTGGACGCAATATTGAATGGGACGACAACCGCCATGTCGACTGGAATGTTTTGCTCGAAAATGAAAACGATTACAAAACAAAGGAAACTTACGCTCACGATCCCTATATGATCATCTATACTTCAGGGACTACCGGTAAACCGAAAGGAGCCCTTCACACCCATGGCGGCTTTCCAATAAAGGCTGCATTCGATGCGGGAATATGTATGGATGTCACTCACAAGGATACTTTATTCTGGTATACAGATATGGGATGGATGATGGGACCGTTTCTTGTCTATGGAGGATTAGTGAACGGTGCTTCGATCGTTATGTTCGAAGGTACACCGGATTATCCGGAACCGGATCGTTTATGGGAACTTGTCGACCGGTATACCGTGACGCATCTTGGTATTTCCCCTACACTGGTCCGCTCGTTGATGAAGCATGGGGAGAGCTGGATTGAAAAACATAACCTCTCTTCATTGAAAATGATCGGTTCCACCGGGGAGCCATGGAATCCTGAACCTTGGCGCTGGTTATTCGAACACGCAGGGAACTCCAAAATCCCTATTTTCAACTATTCAGGCGGCACAGAAATTTCCGGTGGGATATTCGGCAATGTTTTAGTGAAACCAATCAACCCGGTCTCCTTCAATGCTGCTCTGCCAGGGATGGATGTCGGGGTATATGACGAACATGGTAACTCAGTCAAAAACGATGTAGGTGAACTGGTTCTTCGTCAACCATGGGTCGGTATGACTAAAGGCTTTTATAAAGAGAATGACCGTTATGAAAAAGCGTACTGGAGCCGCTTCAAGGATACATGGCTCCATGGTGACTGGGTCATCCATGATGAGGATGGTTTTTATACCATCACAGGCAGGTCTGATGATGTGCTGAACGTAGCAGGAAAAAGGCTTGGCCCTTCGGAAGTGGAGTCGGCACTCGTCGAACATGAAGCTGTTGTAGAAGCTGGAGTTATCGGTGTCCCCCATGAAGTCAAAGGACAGGAAGCCATCGGTTTCGTTGTTTTACGTCCTGATTATGAAAAATCCGAAGAACTAATCAAAGATATATGCCGGCACCTTAATGAAAAATTAGGAAAAGCATTGGCCCCTAAGATCGTCCATGTCGTGCCCGACTTGCCGAAGACCCGGAATGCCAAAGTGATGAGGAGAGCCATTAAATCCGCTTATTTAAATAAAGATTCTGGAGATTTGAGCGCCTTAGAGAACCCGCATGCTGTGGATGAAATTCGGGCTTTAGGCAAATCCGCTTCGTTATCTTAACCAATGCAGAAAAGAATGTGGAGATTGAGAGTCAACGAGATCATTATGCCTTGTGATGTTATCCTCACAAAAAAGGTCCTGACCACTTTACTGGTTCAGGACCTTTCCCATTATACAGCCAATTGCTTGCCTGTTTTTTGCTTTAGTAATGCCTGGTAAATCAATAAATCACGGTTATATACAGCAGTATAGCTCAGCAGGCTTTCAAATCTCACCTGTTCAAAGCTATCCCACCCCACCATGTTAAATTGTTCATTTAAAACAGCAGCATTATTCCATGCGGTTTCTTCAAAGGTATATTCCATTTCATGTTCTTCTATATCCATCTGGAATAAATCGAGGTCTTTTGTACGTTCAAAATAAGGGGTCTCTCTTTTTATCTTTCTTATTTCTAATGTACGTGGAACTGACGCCCATAGGGCTTCCTGATCCAAATAATGCCCCACTTCATGCAGGACCAATGCTTTTATATAATCTTCCAGTGGCACAGGGGTGTTCATTTCATTACGTGCTTTCCTTACCCGGTCAATATCAATAATCAACAGGTTTTGAATAAAATCATAAATCATGTTCACTTGAGTCGTTTGTATATGTACATCAAGTGAAATATCAATCTTCTCCAGTGTATGATGGACAATTTTTTTAATCTTTTTCTTTTGCAGCCGATTGTTCATACTCTCTATTCTGCCTCTTTCTCTCTTGTATTCCCCTGGCGGCTGACCCCCTATAGTATATAAGAAATCAGCCCTGATTCCAATACTATTATAGAAAATGACCATGACATGCAGCGGTTCATCTGTTATACTATGACCGGACAAACTATATAAAAGTCTGCGGAGGCAACTATACCGCAGGAGAGGTTCTAGCTACACCCTCTATAAAAAACTAAGGATGGAACTGTACCTATCCCTTAGGTGCGGTTTTTTTAGTTTATATTATTCAAAAAACCGGGTGAGTAGAATTCTCTTTCAATGGAAAGGAGAATTTTTTTATGGAAAATAATAAAGCGGTCGTCGTATTCAGCGGTGGCCAGGATAGCACTACATGCTTATTCTGGGCGCTGGAGCGTTTTGACGAAGTGGAAGCAGTCACGTTTCACTATAACCAGCGTCACGAAGAAGAAGTGGAAGTTGCTAAAGCGATCACAGATAGATTGAATGTCAATCATCGGGTCCTTGATATGTCCTTGTTGAGCCAGCTTTCCCCTAATGCATTAACGCATAAAGAGATGGATGTCGAGGAAGGAAAAGATGGCAGCCTCCCTTCCACCTTTGTACCAGGGAGAAATCTATTATTCTTATCCTTTGCAGGTATTGTGGCACAACAAACTGGATCGAAACATATCATCACCGGGGTATGTGAAACAGATTTCAGCGGCTATCCTGATTGCCGTGATGTGTTTATTAAATCCTTGAATGTCACGTTGAATCTATCGATGGATGAATCCTTCGTCATTCATACGCCATTGATGTGGCTCGATAAGGCTGAAACCTGGCAGCTCGCTGATGAACTGAAAGCCTTTGAATTCGTACGTGACCATACACTGACTTGCTACCATGGCGTAATCGGCAGCGGCTGCGGTGAATGCCCGGCTTGTAAGCTTCGTAACCAGGGACTAAGGAAGTATCTACAGCAGTGCGAAGGAGCGGATATCAGATGAGCCTATCTAAGTACGGGTTCACCATCGTGGAGAACCTGCAAAAAATCGATGAGGACATTAAACGGCATCAATTGAAATACCATAACAAAAGAGTGATGGTCAGCAAGGAATTCACTTTTGATGCCGCTCATCATCTCCATTGTTATGAAGGTAAATGCAAAAACCTCCATGGTCACACCTATAAGGTGATCTTCGGGATCAGCGGCTATGTGGATGACATTGGAATCGTGATCGATTTTGGTGACATTAAGAAAATATGGAAAGAACAAATAGAAATTCATCTTGATCACCGCTACCTTAATGATACGCTGCCTGCTATGAATACCACTGCTGAAAATATGGTGGTCTGGATATATGAGCAGATGGAAGCGGCGCTCCAGACGAAAACTGCTGGTACACGAGTGGAATTTGTGAAATTATATGAAACGCCGACAAGTTACGCAGAAGTAAAACGGGAGTGGATGGAAAATGCCTAAACTCCCTGTGTTAGAAATTTTCGGTCCCACCATCCAGGGAGAAGGCATGGTAGTCGGCAGAAAGACGATGTTCATCCGAACAGCCGGTTGTGATTATAGCTGTTCCTGGTGTGATTCGGCGTTCACCTGGGACGGGAGTGCGAAAGAAGAAATAACACGGATGGATGCCGATGAGATTTTAAGTGAACTGCAAAAGGTCGGTGGAGAAAACTTTGATCATGTTACTATTTCCGGAGGCAATCCCGCGCTTTTCCCTTACCTGGATGAATTGATTGGTAAGCTGAAAGCAAAGCGTATCGAGGTGGCATTGGAAACCCAAGGCAGCCGCTGGCAGGAGTGGTTCCTGTCAATAGATGATCTCACCATTTCCCCGAAGCCTCCAAGCTCTGAAATGAAAACAGACTGGGATCAACTTGATGGGATCATCAATCGGCTCAAAGAAAATGACCGGCTGAATAACACCAGTCTTAAAGTGGTGATTTTCAATGAACAGGACCTGGAATATGCCGCTTCGGTTCATACACGCTATCAGGAAGTTTCCTTTTACCTCCAGGTCGGCAATGATGATTTGGAAGAAACCGATGATAGTCAAATCGCTCTAAAACTATTACAAAAATATGAGTGGCTGGTCGACCAGGTGATGGCCTCATCTGCTTTGAACCGTGTCCGCGTCCTCCCTCAGCTCCATGCCTTGTTATGGGGAAACAAAAGAGGTGTTTGATGTAAATTTAAAACAGCCATAGCAGAGGCGACTGCTATGGCTGTTTTAATATGCTTATATTGCCTCTGACTTTCGAGTTAGCCCGTGCTTTTTACGGTGATAGACGACATTAATTTCCGCCCCTACTACCAGGATTAAGCCGGTCAGGAAGAACCAAATCATGAGTATGATCAACCCACCCAAGCTTCCGTATGTTGCTGAATAGCTGCCGAAATTACTTACATAGAAAGAAAATGCAAGGGAGATCAACAACCATAAAACAGATGTTATGATAGCTCCAGGCATGATTTCCTTAAACGGTAACTCTCGATTAGGAGCGAAGCGGTATAACACCATCAGAATCACGCTCATCACTAGTATACTGACTACCCAGCGGGCTACTTCCAAAAGTATCATGAGCTGATCCGGTATAAATAAAATTCTTTTTATAAAATCCAGGATGACTTGCCCGAAAACCGGAAGCACTAATGCTACCACGATAGCAAGGATCATGCCGAGTGTCAGTCCGATTGAAATCAAACGGACGATGATGAATGAACGGGTTTCTTCAACATTATAAGCTATGTTGGAAGCCTTGATGAATGCATTTATTCCGTTGGAGGCTGACCATATCGTACCTATAATACCAACTGTCAACAATCCCCCATTCGGTTTGGACACGACACTGATGATATTCTCTTCCAGAGCAGAAGCTGTTTCCTGGGGCAGCACATTTTTCATGAAACTGACTGCCTGATTAGGCTCGATGCCTAAGAAGGGAATAATAGAAAATAGCAGGATCAGCATTGGAACAATAGCCAGTAAGTAATGATAAGCCTGAGCCGCTGCCAGAACAGGTACATCATCATTCTGAAACTCTTTAATCAGTTGTTTCATATAGGACATCATTTTTTTCATCGTTTTCCTCCTTGATCGTGAATGTCTTCTATTTCTCTACCCCCTTTTACCGGCTGGTTAATCATCATATAAAAAGAAAGTGACAAAGTTGTCATTTCACGTCGAAATCAGTTTCGCCGGTTGGGGATTAGGGAAGTGGTAACTTAGGAGGTGAAGAGAACCGATGGATTTAGTTTATATTGGTATTTTTATCATGGCCCTGTCTTTTGCCTTGATTGTAGCTTTCATCGTCAAAACCTTGATCAGTGTCAATAAAACGATGAAAAGTATGGATGGAACGGTTGATAGCCTGGTCACCAAAATGAATGGCATTACCAAAGAATCAGAGCATTTAATCAACAAGTCTAATTACTTAGCTGAAGATCTGAACCATAAGATCGATTCTACGAACGCATTATTTGAATCACTTCAAAATGTTGGAGATTCCGTCGATAATCTCAATCATGGTTTAAACAAGGCCTCGGATAACTTCACCTATCATACCAACAAGCATAATGACTCGATTATCAAGGCGGTAAGATGGGGAGAAGCTATTACGAACATGTACGCAAAATGGAAACAACCGGACAAACCAATGAAGAAGCACCAGTACAATCATTAAGAAAAGAGGGATGAACAGTGGATTTAGTAGGTATCGGAGTATTAATCATGGGGATTGGAGTTTTAATTGGTGCTATCTTTTTAGCACGCACCTTGAACAATTTATCAAGTGTCCTTAATGGAGTGGATAAAACAGTAGAAAGATTACCGGATCAATTGGATGATGTAATGAAGGAAACCGGGCAATTACTGAACAATAGTAATGATACCCTGGCAGATGTCAATAAAAAGATTGAAGCGTTAAGTCCGCTCTTCTACATTGTCGGTGATATCGGTGAATCGTCACGTAAACTGACCTCCTCCCTTGTCGATGTAACAATGGCAATGAAAAAGGATACAAACGAAGGAAAAGATACGACAAGACGACAAGACCTTGGCGGCCTATATGGAGCTATTGCATTAGGATATTATTTTAAAGAAAAACGCAAAGCTTTAAAAGAAATCAATAATAAGGATGAAATTTCAGCATGAGCAAAGAAGAAACCAAATCCTCAGGTGGCGCCGGGGCGATCGGTTCAGTTTTTCTCGGCAGTTTCTTAGTCGGAACACTGCTTGCCGGTAAGAAAAAAGTGGGAGGTTCCCATTCAAAGCGAGAGTCTTCCCGGGCACTCTCTAGTGCAAAGCAAAAATATAAGTTAAAAAGAGATGAACTTTACCTTGCTGGGCTAAAACGAGACGAAAGAATGAAACGACAAAAAAACAGGCTGCAAAGTGAAGCGCGTCAACGAGCGATAAAAGAAGCGACACTTCATAAAGAAACACAAAGCGGCTAAACGAAAACCCCGAACTTCCTGTCATAGAAGTCCGGGGTTTTTTCATGATTTTTTATGTGTCAATTATACAGGATACACGCCATGTTTCCGCTCGGTGAATGTTACCTCTTTGGATGCATACGTATCATAACGCTTAATGAGTTCTTTTCTCAGTTCATCTGGCTGAACGATGGCATCAATCACCATTTCCGAAGCTAACCGGTAGATGTCGATGTTTTCTTTATACTCTTCGTGTTTTTCTTTGATGAACGCCGGGCGCTCTTCTTCTGGTAATTCCGCTATCTTATTTGCATAGACAGCGTTGACCGCCGCTTCCGGCCCCATAACAGCTATTTGTGCGCTTGGCAAAGCCAGGCAGCAATCCGGTTCAAATGCCGGACCGGCCATGGCATATAATCCAGCACCGTACGCCTTTCGTACAATCACAGAAATTTTTGGCACGGTCGCTTCACTCATGGCTGACAGCATTTTCGCACCATGTCTGATGATACCTGCCCGCTCAACCCTTGTACCGATCATAAAGCCTGGGATATCAGCAAGGAAAAGCAACGGTATGTTGAAAGCGTCGCATAGCTGGATGAATTTAGCCGCTTTATCAGCGGAATCCGGAAATAAAACCCCGCCTTTCGCTCTTGGCTGGTTGGCGATGATGCCGACGGTGCGGCCATCGATCCGGCCCAGGCCAGTCACGAGTTCTGGAGCGAATAATTTTTTGATTTCACAGAAAGAATCCTCATCAATCAAGCGATCGATGAATTGATACATATCAAATGGTGCATTTTGGTTTTCCGGAATCAAATCATGAATAGACTTGTCACTCTCTGCAGGTTCTCTTGCTTCTGCCACTTTTGGAGCAGCGGTATAATTGGCGGGAAAGTAACTCATATAATCTCTCGCATAAGCGATTGCTTCTTCTTCGGATTTGGCGAGTACATCCCCGCATCCGGAAACGGAGCAATGCATTTTCGCCCCACCCATTTCTTCGAGTGTGACCTTCTCGCCGATCACTTTTTCTGCCATCCTCGGTGAACCTAAATACATCGAAGCATTCCCATCCACCATGACAACAATATCACAAAACGCAGGTATGTAGGCACCGCCGGCAGCGGAAGGTCCGAATAATAAACAGACCTGTGGAACCCTGCCTGATAATTTAATTTGATTGTTAAATATCCTTCCTGCTCCCCTTCTGCCCGGGAACATTTCTACTTGATCGGTTATCCTTGCTCCTGCAGAGTCGACCAGGTACAGCATGGGAATCTGAAGCTTTAATGCTGTTTCCTGGATGCGAATGATTTTTTCTACCGTCCTCGCTCCCCAGGAACCTGCTTTGACGGTCGAATCATTGGCCATCACGCAAACTTTTTGTCCGTTTATTTCACCGATTCCGGTGACCACCCCATCAGATGGCAGGGATTCGTCCATACAGTTGGCGAAAAAAGCGTCCTCTATGTCCATTCCATCATCAAAAAGCAGGGCTAGACGCTCCCGTACAAACATCTTTCCTTTTTCTTTATTTTTAGCGTGATATTTTTCAGCTCCACCCTGGGAGATTTTCTCTACTCGCTCTTGTAATGTTTGATCTAATGACATGAAGCTTTCCCTCCTGTTCTATTCACCACGATAAATGGGCTTCCTTTTTTCTTTGAATGCCTGGAGACCTTCTAAGCGGTCCTTTGTAGGAATAGTTGTCTGGTAGCACTTTTTCTCGATTTGCAGTCCTGTTTCTATGTCTGTCTGATACCCTTGGTGGATAGCTTTTTTGGCCTGCCGTAGAGCGATAGGAGCATTATTTGCAATCCTTTCAGCTAAGGCTAAGGCTTCTTCCTGGACAATTGTCTGATCATAAGCATATTCGATCAATCCGATCGACCTGGCTGTCTCACATGTAATCGGCTTTGCTGTAAAGATCATTTCTTTTGCTTTTCCAAGGCCGATCAGGCGTGAAAGCCTTTGGGTTCCGCCTGCACCTGGAATGATTCCAAGCGATGTTTCAGTCAATCCCATCTTAGCCGCATTGGAACTTAACCGTAGATCGCAGGCAAGCGCAAGTTCCAATCCTCCACCGAAAGCAACACCATTTAAAACTGCTATCGTAGGTACCTCTATTTGCTCCACCCGATGAATGGTGTCACCGATCAAGGTTACCGTCTCAACGACCTCTTGTTCTGTCATACCTGCCCGTTCTTTTAAATCTGCCCCTGCACAAAACGCTTTACCACCGCTTCCTGTAATGATCAGGCAGCGGGTATTTTTATTTTTTTCAACTTCACCCAAGGCTTCATTAATTTCAGCAAGCAGCTGTTTGGATAGGGCATTGGCAGCTTTAGGACGATTCAAGGTCAATTTCTTGACATGTTCTGCCGGTTCTTCAAGTTTCACTAATTCCAACATAATGTTTCCTCCTCAGGAAGAACGGTTTGTCACTTGCATTTGATGACTGGGTAATGTTTTATCCAGTTTACTTTGAATGTAGGACGCAGCTACGAGCAGTTTGTCCTGACGGATCCCGGTGTCGATCCCCATCTGGTTCAACATATGCACAAGATCATCCGTTGCCAGATTACCAGAAGCCCCCTTGGCATATGGGCATCCGCCAAGTCCTCCTAACGCTCCATCAAAAATAGTTACACCATGCTGAAGGGATACAAGCACGTTCGCTAATGCCATCCCCCTCGTGTTATGAAAATGCATAGCGATCCTGTCGAAAGAAAAGCGCTTATTAACCTCTTCAAGTACCCGGTCCACCTGGTTTGGATCAGCTACACCAATGGTATCACCGAGTGATAGTTCATCGATGCCCATTTCAAACAAACGGTCACAGACATGGAGAACCTGTTCGACAGGTACATGGCCGTCATACGGGCATCCAAACACCGTAGACACATAGCCTCTGACGCTTTTATCAGCTTGTTTGGCTCCCTCCACGACCTCTTTCAACACAGGATAAGTGTCTTCGATGGATTTATTAATATTCTTTTTGTTATGCGTCTCGCTGCTCGACATGAAGATCGAAACTTCATCTATCTCTGTATCTATCGCCCGCTCCAATCCCTTCATATTAGGAACTAATGCGGCATACGTAATTTCCGGATGACGCTTGATTGCTTCTGCCACTTCTTTGGCATCGGCAAGCTGTGGGATCCATTTCGGATGGACAAATGATGAAATTTCGATATAGGACAACCCGGACTCAGATAAGTGATCGATCCAGGCTACTTTATCTTCCGTTTCGATCCGTTTCGCTTCATTTTGAAGGCCGTCCCGTGGACCGACCTCCTTGATGGTTACTTGTTCCGGTAGTTGCAACATAAAAACCGCTCCTAATTATTCGATGATTGCAATGACGTCGCCTTCATTGACGAAGTCACCTTCATTCACTTTCAACTCTTTAACAGTCCCGTCCGCTTCAGCTGGAATCGGGATCTCCATTTTCATAGATTCCAAAATAACAAGATCCTGTCCGCTTGTGATACTGTCTCCTTGCGCTGCTACTACTTTCCATACACTTCCTGCCATTGATGCTTTAACTTCTGTCATGTCTGGTTCCTCCCTATTTTTCTGTTACAAGTGGTAAATAATATTCTTCTACAAATGATGTTTCTGTCGCCCCTTCTTTAAACTTTTCATGAGCGATTACATCCTTCAGCATTGGGATGTTCGTTTTTATTCCTTCTACCTGATAGTTTTCCAGCGCTCCTTTGAGGCGGTCGATCGCTTCATTGCGGTCATTCCCGTAGGCAATCAGCTTAGCGATCATAGGATCATAGAATGGGGTAACCTTCGAGTCTTCCGCTACCGCCAATTCGTGACGGATCCCATCCCCTTCAGGGACCTTGAATTTGGTCAGTTGACCGGGAGAAGGGAAGAAACGGACAGGGTCCTCTGCATAAATTCGAACTTCGATCGCATGTCCTTCCCTTTGGATATCACCTTGTTCGAAAGAAAGCGTTTCGCCATTGGCTACGCGCAGCTGCTGTTCCACCAAATCGATACCTGTGATTTCTTCTGTGACGGGATGTTCAACTTGTAGTCTTGTGTTCATTTCTAAAAAGTAGAAATTCTCATCCTTATCAACTAAAAATTCGATGGTACCTGCGTTTTTATAACGCAGCGCTTTTACGGCCTGAATAGCGGTATCGCCCATCTCATTCCTGGTTTTTTCGGACAAAAATGGGGAAGGTGCTTCTTCGACCACTTTTTGATGCCTGCGCTGAATCGAACATTCTCTTTCAAATAAATGGATGGTATTTCCATGTCCATCAGCAAGTACCTGAATCTCGATATGCCGTGGGCGAAGGATTTGTTTTTCTAAAAACATCGTCCCATCACCGAAGAAGGTTTCCGCACGTTTGGAATTCCCTTCGAACGCTTTTTCTAACTCCGTATCATTATTGACAGCCTGCATGCCGATGCCCCCACCGCCAGCAGCCGCCTTCAGCATAATCGGATAGCCGAATTCGTTGGCATATGCCTTTGCTTCTTCCACGTCCGACACCGACTGGTCGGTACCAGGTACGATTGGAACTCCCGCTTCTTTCATCGCTTGCCTGGCAGCGACTTTATCTCCCATCTTAGCCATTACTTCTTCAGATGGGCCGATGAATGTAAGTCCCGCTTCCCGGCATCTTCTTGCGAATTCCGCGTTCTCACTTAACAACCCATATCCTGGATGAATGGCTTCAGCTCCTGACTTTTCCGCTGCCTCAAGGATGTTGTCGATATTCAAATAAGATTCATTCACACGCGGTTTTCCAATCAGGTAACTTTCATCCGCCTGTTTTACAAAAGGAGCATACTGATCCGCTTCTGAATAGACAGCGACCGTTGCTATATTCATTTTTTTACATGTTCGGATGATTCGAGCAGCTATTTCTCCACGATTAGCAATCAATATTTTTTGGAACATGAACACTCCTCCTTTGGTTTACGATTTCGATTGTAATTTTTCCAAAGCTGTTTCACGAAGTTTGAACTTTTGGATTTTACCACTGGCCGTCATTGGATATTCATCCGTAAATTCGATATAACGCGGGATTTTATGCTTGGAAATTTTCCCTTCACAAAATTCACGGATATCTTTTTCTGTGATGGTTTTGCCTTCTTTTGGAATGATCCAGGCCATGATCTCTTCCCCATATTTACTGTCTGGTATACCGACCACCTGAACATCAAGGACATCTGGATATTGATAAAGGAATTCTTCGATTTCACGAGGGTAGACATTTTCCCCGCCACGAATGATCATATCTTTGATACGGCCAGTGATCTCTACATAACCATCTTCGTCCATGACACCAATATCGCCGGTGTGCAGCCACCCTTCTGTATCAATCGCCATTTGAGTGGACTCTTCGTTCTTATAATAGCCTTCCATGACAAGATAGCCACGCGTACATAACTCCCCAGGCACACCGGCTTCTACTTCCTTGTTGGTGCTTGGATCAACGATTTTAACTTCTACATTCGGATGTGCTTTCCCCACCGTGCTCACGCGGCGTTCAATCGTATCGTCGGTACGTGTCTGTGTGATAACCGGAGAGGATTCCGTCTGTCCATAAGCAATCGTGATTTCTTCTGCCCCCATTTTATGGATGACATCCTTCATCACTTCCATCGGACAGGAGGAACCTGCCATGATACCTGTTCTGAGAGATGCAGTATTAATACTGTCGAATTTAGGGTGGTTCAACTCCGCGATGAACATCGTTGGCACCCCATGAAGAGCGGTACATTGTTCACTTTCTACCGCATGGAGCACTTTTTCAGGATCGAACTGCTCTAAGATTACCATCGTCGCGCCTTGGGTCACACAGGCGATCGTACTCATGACGCAGCCGAAACAGTGAAAAAATGGCACCGGGATACAGAGACGATCTTCTTTTGTCATTTTCATCGCTTCTGCTACTTGTTTACCGTTATTGACAATGTTGTAATGAGTCAGCATGACACCTTTCGGGAAGCCGGTCGTGCCTGAAGTGTACTGCATGTTAATGACTTCATCGTAAGACAATATCGCTTTCCGTTGTTTCAATGCTTCGTCTTCTACTTCCTTGCCCATATCCATCAGATCCTGCCATTTGTAGTAGCCATTGTATTCCTTCTCACTCAATACGATTACCCGCTTCAGGTTGGGCAGTTTTTCACATTGGACGTCCCCTTTTTCTGAAATCTCAAGTTCCGGACAGACCTCTTTCAAAATATCGATGTAAGAAGCACCACGGAAAGTTTCTGCCAAAATCAATGTCGTGGTATCGGATTGTTTCAACAGATATTCAAGCTCCTGGGCACGGTAATTCGTATTGACAGTAACCAAAACTGCCCCCATCTTTCCTGTTGCGAACTGGGAAATCAGCCATTCCGGTTTGTTATCTGCCCATATGGCAACATGCTCCCCTTTTTCAATTCCCATAGCCATAAAACCTTTGGCCGCTTCATCCGTTATTTCGTCCAATTCTTTATAGGTTTTACGAAGGTTCAACTCTGGATAAACGAAAGCTTCATGATCTGGAAGTGCTTTTGCTTTTTCCTCTAAAATCTCACCGACAGTCTGTTTTAATAAAGTCATATAGTTCCTCCTCGCAATAATTTAACACCCTAGCTGACGAGCGATGACCAAACGCTGGATCTCTGAGGTTCCTTCCCCGATTTCCAACAGTTTAGCGTCACGTAAGTACCGTTCCACTTCATATTCACGCATATAACCGTAACCCCCGTGAATCTGTATCGCCTGGTTGGCAGATCGGAAAGCGGTTTCAGAAGCGAACAGTTTCGCATAAGCTGATTCCTTGGTGAATGGTTTCCCCTGGTCTTTCAGCCATGCTGCTTTCATTGTAATATTCCTTGCAAGTTCAACTTCCATTGCCATATCGGCAAGCTTGAACTGGATAGCCTGGAAGTTTGAAATCGGCTGCCCGAATTGCTTTCGTTCTTTTGCATAAGCAAGCGCCCGGTCGAGAGAAGCCTGTGCTACTCCGACAGCAAGAGCAGCGATTGAAATCCGCCCACCGTCAAGGGTGTATAAAAATTGACCAAACCCTTTTTTTGGGTCTCCTAATATATTCTCTTTCGGCACCCGGACATCCTCCAAAATGATTTCTGAAGTATTGGATCCTCGGACACCCATTTTGTCATAGTTGCTATTGATCGTAAGTCCTGGCGTGTCGGCAGGTACGATAAATGCAGAAATGATATTTTTACCATCATCGCGTTTTCCTGAGACAGCTGTGACCGTAATGGAGCGGGCATATCCAGCGTTTGTAATCCAGCTCTTTTCTCCATTGATGACATATTCATCCCCATCTAATACTGCTCTTGTCTGTGTCCCTCCTGCATCAGAACCTGCATTCGGTTCCGTAAGTCCGAATGATGCAAGGCCTTCTCCTTTTGCTAATGGCACCAAAAATTCCTGTTTCTGTTCTTCCGTTCCGAAATAATAGATTGGGCTCGCCCCAAGCGATACCGCTGCAGCGTAACTTAGACCTGTCGAGCCACAGATCCGGCCGATTTCTTCGACTGCTAAAGCATAGGTGACGGTATCTCCTCCAGCTCCTCCGTATTCTTCTGGAAACGGAATACCCAAGAGGCCAAGCTTGCCCATTTCCTTAAATATATCGTCTGGAAAATCCGCATTGACATCAATATCAATAGCTCTCGGCTGAATAACGTCTTCAGCGAAATCCCTTACCATTTTACGGGTCATTTCCTGTTCTTTCGTCAATTCAAAATTCATAATGCTCCCCCTTAAGGATTCTATTATTTAGAGACCGACTGGTTGGTCTGTATTGCTCAAAATATAATGTAAGCGGTTACTTTTCATTAGTAAAAAAAGGGCGTTCAAGCATTTGAGACTGCAGGTTTTCTTCATGTACCGAATTGGTTGTCAACACGGCATGCAGGATAATATCGACATAGACATCTGCGATTTCATCGATGGTATATTTGCCGTCCCGGCTGTACCATTTATAAATCCAATTGACCATACCGAGAATTGCCATTCCTGTGATTTCCATTGGCAGTTCTTTTCTGAAGTCGCCGGTCTCCTGACCTTCTTCGATCACTTGGAATACCATTTGCTTGAATGCATCACGCTTACGTTTGATTTGTTCTTCATATTCAGGTTTCAGGTAATTACTTTCCTGGTAAAAAACTGAGATGTGTGGTTTGTACAAGTCAAAAACTTTAACAAATGCCTTAATGATTGATTGGATTTTCTTGATGGGAGATCTGTGGATTTCATTGGCTGCTTTTGCTTCCTTCAAAACATATGTAATGAATGTATCGTGAATGACGAACAATAGCTCATCTTTCGATTGGAAGTGATGATAAAACCCACCCTTTGAAGTGTTTGAGGCTGCTACGATCTGGTTGACTGTAACCCCATGAAAACCTTTTTGCTCAAATAATTCAAGCGAGGTCCTAAGGATTGTCTCTCTTAACTCCGCCATACATCATCCCCTTTCCCGCTGGACATTTGTCACAATTTTATCACATTTTTCAGAAATTACAAAGACTTTTTGAATGAGAACATACAAAAACATCCAGGCAGCTGCCTGGATGTTTTTTGCACTTAGGTAAGTAATGCTGTATTAAGAGCTTTCACTTTCTGCATCGAAAGGTTTTTCGTATTCATTTTTAACCCAGGAGTCAATGACATTCCCGCTTTGGTCGGTGTCGACGATGTAAGAACCATTGCTATAGCGGTCATTGGCTTTGTATTGCATTGGATTGACCGTCAATACTTCCCCGTTGTCACTTTTCACTTGCAGTTCCTGACCTGAGGCCATCAAATGCATACTTACGATTCGGTGTGGGTTCTTTTTCAGTTCCCTTAACATGACTACACCTCGTTTAGCGCGGGAGCTCTGTTCAAATTCCTTGAGGCGCATCCGCTTCAATGCTCCCCGGTGAGTCACAATAACGATCGACGGGTCGGATAAATCATCGAAAACCTGGCCGGAGATGACTTGCTCGCCCTCTTTCAAGGTAATGGCCTTCACCCCTGCAGCACGCTGCCCGACAGTTTTCACTTCGCTTTCATGATACCAAAGTGCGTAACCCTTATCAGAAGCAATAAAAATATCCGAATGACCATTGGTTACATGCACGTTCGTTACTTCATCATCACCTTTCAGGTTGATAGCTACTAGCGGCTTTGAATAACGCTGGGCTTCATAAAGCGATAAATCACTCTTCTTTACCATGCCATTTTTCGTGAAGAATAACAGGCAACTCTCTTCTTTGAAGTCCCTTACAGGGTAGGCGGCTACTATTTTTTCATCTTTATTAATCGGAACCAGATTGGCAATATGCTGTCCAAGATCCTTCCACCGGATATCGGGGATTTCATGGACAGGGATATAAAGGTAATTGCCCTTATTGGTAAACAACAGCAGCTTGTCAGTCGTATTGATTTCTATCAACCGGAGGAGGTGGTCACCATCCTTGATGGCAAAATCCTCTCCGTTAGAGGCGGCATAAGAACGAAGGCTTGTCCGTTTTACGTATCCGTCTCTTGTTACAGACAAGATGATATCTTCACTGGCTACCATGACTTCCAGGTTAATTTTCAATTCCTCAATTTCTGCCTGAATCTCGGTGCGGCGATCGTCGTTGTATTGCTTCTTCAATTTCTTCAGGTCGGTTTTGATTACTTTCAATAATTTCTTTTCATCAGCTAAAATCTCTTCTAAATATGCAATCCGGTCCCTCAGTTCCCCAGCTTCTTTTTCTAAAGCTGTAATATCCGTATTCGTCAGCCGGTACAGTTGCAAATTGACGATCGCTTCTGCCTGTTCATCCGTAAAATCATAGGACTGAATCAAGCGTTTTTTGGCATCTTGTTTATCTTTTGAAGCGCGAATGGTCGCGATTACTTCATCCAGTATCGAAATGGCTTTAATCAGGCCTTCCACGATATGGGCGCGTGCTTTCGCTTTCTTAAGGTCATACCTGGATTGTCTTGTCACCACTTCTTTTTGGTGAGCAATATAGGAGTCTAAAATTTGATGTAAACTTAGCAATTGAGGTGTTTTATCCTTAATGGCTACCATATTGAAGTGGTAAGTGATCTGTAAATCGGTGTTTTTATAAAAATAATTCAAAACACCTTCACTATTAGCCTCTTTCTTCAACTCTATGACAATGCGAAGCCCGGTCCGATCTGTTTCATCACGGACTTCCGCAATCCCTTCGACTTTACGGTCGATACGAAGTTCATCCATCCGTTTGACGAGGTTCGCTTTATTGACTTCAAAAGGAATTTCATCAATTACGATTTGCTGCCTGTTCCCTTTGATATCCTCAATCATTGCTCTCCCTCGTAATATGACCTTGCCTTTACCTGTCTCATAGGCCTTCCGGATGCCGTCTTCTCCCTGGATGATCCCTCCAGTTGGAAAATCAGGTCCTTTCAGCCTGGTCATCAGTTCACTTGTCGTAACTTGCTGCTTTTCGATTTTCATGATGACAGCATCAATCACCTCACCGATGTTGTGAGGCGGGATGTCGGTAGCGTATCCGGCTGAAATACCCGTAGACCCATTGACCAGCAGGTTCGGAAATTTAGCAGGTAAGACTACTGGTTCCTCGATCGTGTCATCAAAGTTCGGAATGAAATCGACTGTTTCTTTTTCAATATCCCGAAGCAGTTCGGACGAGATGCTCGATAAGCGTGCTTCCGTATAACGCATCGCTGCCGGAGGATCCCCGTCGACACTTCCGTTATTTCCGTGCATTTCAACTAAGTTCTTCCGTACCTTCCAATCCTGGCTAAGCCGCACCATTGCATCATAAACAGAGGTATCACCATGGGGGTGGTAGTTACCAATTACCGTACCGACTGTCTTCGCTGATTTACGGAATGCCTTATCATAGGTGTTCTTTTCTTGATGCATCGCATACAGGATTCTTCGCTGTACGGGCTTTAAGCCATCACGGGCATCCGGAAGCGCTCGTTCCTGTATAATGTATTTACTATACCTTCCGAAACGGTCGCCGATGACCTCCTCTAAAGGTAAATCTAAGTAATTCTCCACTTCCGCCAAAAGAATATCCTCCTCTAGTTCTGAATTTTATCGTTTTCAAGAATGTTGACTTCATCTTCCATACCGAAAGCGACGTGCGATTCTATCCATTTCCTTCTTGGTTCGACTTTATCTCCCATCAACGTTGTAACACGTCTTTCCGCACGGGCAAGATCATCAATGGTGACCCTTATTAATGTCCTTGTAGCCGGGTCCATTGTCGTTTCCCAGAGCTGGTCTGCGTTCATCTCCCCAAGACCTTTGTACCGCTGGATGATGTAGCCATTTTTAAATTTTTTGACTGCCGCATCCATTCCTTCTTCATCCCAGGCGTATTCTATTTGTTCCTTTTTACCTTTTCCTTTAGAAATCTTATAAAGCGGCGGTAGCGCAATGAACACTTTTCCTGCTTCTACAAGCGGCCGCATATACCGGTAAAAGAAGGTCAGCAGTAATACCTGGATATGAGCGCCATCGGTATCGGCATCGGTCATGATGACGATTTTATCATAGTTGCAATCTTCTAAATCAAAATCTCCCCCGACACCTGCTCCGATCGTATGGATAATCGTTGAAATTTCTTCGTTTTTAAATATATCGGCAATTTTTGCTTTTTCTGTATTGATGACTTTGCCTCGCAGTGGGAGGATCGCCTGGAATTTACGATCGCGGCCTTGTTTTGCCGAGCCACCCGCTGAGTCGCCCTCTACCAGGTAAAGTTCGTTTTTCTTCGGGTTACGGGATTGAGCCGGAGTCAATTTCCCGCTTAACATCGTTTCTTTCCGTTTCTTTTTCTTTCCAGTGCGCGCATCTTCCCGTGCTTTACGGGCTGCTTCCCGTGCTTCTTTAGCACGTATCGCCTTTTTGATCAATAGACTTGCGATATCCGGGTTCTCTTCCAGAAAATACGATAATTTGCTTGAAACAATGGCATCAACAGCTGATCTCGCTTCTGAAGTCCCTAACTTACTTTTCGTCTGCCCTTCGAATTGCAGCAGTTCTTCCGGTATACGGGCAGAAACAATAGCTGTGAATCCTTCACGAATATCATTGCCTTCTAAGTTTTTATCCTTTTCTTTCAATAGGTTCGTTTTACGGGCATGATCGTTGAAAATACGTGTAATGGCGGTTTTTGCTCCAGACTCATGGGTGCCGCCATCTTTGGTACGGACATTATTGACAAAGGACAGCATGCTTTCGGCGAAACCGTCATTGAACTGGAAGGCAAAGTCAATTTCTATTCCATTCTGCTCTCCTTCAAAAGCAACCACTGGATGGAGCGTATCTTTTTCTTCGTTCAAGTAGCTGACAAAAGCTTTTAATCCTTCGTCATATTGATAACTTTCCTCCATGTCTTTACGTTGGTCGATCAACCGGATTTCTACGCCTTTTAATAAAAAAGCAGCTTCCCTTAACCGCTCCGAAAGCGTCTCAAAGTTAAAAGTTGTCGTCGAGAAAACAGAAGGGTCGGGTTTAAAAGTGATGATTGTTCCGCTTTTCCTTGTTTTCTTTTTCTTATCCAGCGACGTGACCGGAATACCCCCGTTTTCAAAGCGCTGGACATAAGTCTGCCCGTCACGGTGGATGGTCACTTCCAGCCATTCTGATAAAGCATTTACTACGGAAGCCCCGACACCGTGAAGTCCACCGCTCGTTTTATAGCCTCCCTGGCCGAACTTTCCACCGGCGTGAAGGATAGTCAAGATCACTTCCGGAGTTGGCTTCCCCAGTTTATGCATGCCCGTCGGCATACCTCTTCCTTCATCCTCGACCGAGACGCTGCCATCTTTATGTAAGATGACAGTAATCCGGTCCCCAAAACCGGCAAGGGCTTCATCCACTGCGTTATCTACGATCTCATAAACTAAGTGATGGAGACCACGATGATCCGTGCTGCCGATGTACATCCCCGGCCGCTTCCTAACCGCTTCTAATCCCTCTAAGACCTGTATTGAATCATCTGAGTATTGCTGTGATTGTTTCACCACTATGACGACGTCTCCCTTCTTCCTTGTCTATCTGTTTTTATAATAGAACAAATGTTCGAATGTGTAAACGACTATACATATCTGCTTGTTCTATTTTAGCCTTTTTAACGAAAGACGCAAGTAACGTTTTCCTTTAACAGTAAAAAATCCCTGCATGCACAGGGATTTCTTTAGCGGTTTCAAGCTGTATTTGTTACATCAGTACAGCATGGGCGACTTTCAGACACATATCCATCATGACGGTAAAATCATGGTCTTTCAAGTAATCATAGGCTTCATCATCCATAACTCCCTGCTGAGCCCAAAATATTTTCGCATCGGTCTGGGCCGCTTCCTTTGCCAGAGCAGGCAAATGTTCGGATCGCCGGAAAACATTGATCATTTCGAATGGTTCTTCAACATCCAGCAGCGAAGCGTAGGCTTTTTCACCTAATACGCTGTCAACCATCGGATTGACAGGAATGATGCGATAGCCGGCATCCTGCATCTCTTTAGAAATCTGATAAGAGGTGCGGTATTCCTTATCGGAGAGACCTACCACTGCAATCGTTTTGGTCTCCTTCAGTGCTTGCCTGACCGTTTCATTATCCGGGTGTTCGTATGCCATAAAGTTTCCTCCTTTACAAGATTCCTTCCTTCTCTAAAAATTCACGGGCTACTTCTTCTGGATCCATATCCTCTTCTTCAACTTTATAATTCATTTCCCTCATTTGATCACCGGTAATCTTTTCACCAAGCTGATTCAATATTTCTTTCAGTTCCGGATATTTATCGATCGTTTCCTGTCTTAATAACGGAGCACCCTGATATGGAGGGAATAGTTTTTTATCATCTTCAAGTACCCGCAGGTTCATGCCTTCGATATAGCTTGCAGTCGAATAGGCATCGATGATTTCCACCTCTCCTTTTTCCAATGCTCCCTGTCTTAATCCCGGGTCCATCGTTTTTACTTTTCCAAATTCCAGGTTATAGAGTTTTTTGATACCCTGATAACCGTCTTCCCGGTCTTTGAATTCAAGTGTGAACCCTGCGGTCACCTGATCTGCGATTGGTTTTAAGTCACTGATGGCCTTAAGATTATATTGCTTTGCAAATTCCTGCGTAGTTGCAAGTGCATAGGTGTTATTGAATTGCATCGGTTGCAAATAGGTCATGTTGTATTCTTCCGCAAGCCCTTTGGCTGCTCTCTGATAGACCTCTTTCGATTCATTACTTTCGGCCTGCTTTTCTAACAGACTGACCAGCGCTGTACCCGTAAATTCCGGATAGATATCAATGCTCCCTTCCTGCAATGCAGAAAATACAACATCTGTTTTCCCTAAATTAGGGACCAGCTCAACGTTCAGATCGGTTTCTTCCTCGATCATCAATTTATACATATTGATCAGAATTGTAGGCTCTGCTCCAAGTTTTGCACCGATTTTAATATCCGGTTTGGCACTCCCGCCGAATGCGAGCGGTCCGACAGCGATTAAAGCGGCAATCACTAATAGACTGACAAGAGAACGGAAGCCCGATTTGGCTGAAGTGCGTTCGAATAGCCGTAAAACCAAATCCAGTACGATAGCCAATAGAGCGGCAGGTATCGCACCTAACAAGATTAAGTTTAAATCCCCCCCTCGATCTAAACCAAGCAGGATGATTTCACCTAAACCACCAGCTCCAATCAGAGCCGCAATCGTAGTGGTACCGACAATAAGCACCATCGAGGTCCGAATCCCTGCCATAATGACTGGCATAGCCAGTGGAAGCTCGACACGGGACAACCGGCGAAAAGAACTCATTCCCATCCCGGTAGCAGCTTCTTTCAAAGCGGGGTCGACTTCCTTGATGCCTGTATACGTGTTTCGTAGGATAGGTAATAGTCCGTAAGCTGTCAAAGCGATGATGGCAGGTGTCTGGCCGATTCCGAAAAAAGGAATCAAAAATGCCAGTACTGCAAGGCTTGGTATGGTTTGCAAAATAGCAGTCAAACCGATGATCGGCTCAGCTATCTTTTGATTTCGAGTTAAAATCAAACCTAAAGGCAAAGAAATTAACGTTGCGATTACCAGAGCGATAATGGATATCTGCAAGTGCTCCCATATGGTTGGCCATAATACATCCTGGCGCTGTTGGAAGACGTTTAAAAACTCGTTCATGATCGCACCACCCCATTTTCTGTAGAAACTTTCTCTTTCAGGTGTAGTACGATGTCACGATAAGATAAAGTCCCGATTAATTGTTGTCCTTTGACTACCGGTAAAAGCTCTTCTTCATGCTCCTCAAAAATATCCGCAGCTTTTTTCAACGGCATGTCGTTAGTAAGTACAGGCAGTTCGACTTTCTCGCCATACTTTACCGCTCCGGCGTACTTGCCCGCATCATCTTGTATAATATACGTTTTATTAGCCTCAAATTTTCGATTTTCTAATTCATTCTGGGAAATCACGCGGCTGCCCGTTTGGTCTGCGATGACGTCTACAGCTGTCTGCCATGGAGATTTCCGGTTTCCGATGAACTCTTTAACAAATTCATTTTTCGGATGAAGAATCATATTCTGGGGTGTATCGAGCTGCACGATTTCCCCTTCTTTCATCAGACATACACGATCCCCTAGAGCTAAAGCTTCGTCCATATCGTGGGTAACAAATACAATCGTTTTTTGTATTTTTTGCTGCAGCTCCCGGATGTCCTGCTGCAACTTTTCTCTGCTGATAGGATCGAGCGCGCTGAAAGGCTCATCCATCAAAATGATGTCAGGGTCAGCAGCAAGGGCACGGATGACACCTACACGCTGCTGCTCTCCACCTGAAAGTTCATCCGGTTTACGTTTGCGATAGGTGGCCGGGTCCAGGCCGACCATTTCCATCAGCTCATCAATTCGTGAAGAGATGTCTCCCTTTTTCCATTTTTTCATTTCAGGAACAATAGCTATATTCTCTTCGATTGTCATATGCGGAAATAAAGCTATCTGCTGTAACACATAGCCGATATTCCAGCGAAGTTCATGGATGTTGAACTCCTTGATATCTTTATTATGTATGAAGATAGAACCCTCTGTCGGACTGATCAATCGGTTGATCATCTTCATCGTGGTCGTTTTACCGCACCCACTTGGCCCGACCACAGTCAACAATTCCCCTTCACCTACGGAGAACGTCAAACCTTTCAATGCAGTCGTGCCATCGGGATAGGTTTTGGTTACTTCCTTAAACTCAATCATTCTTATACCCCCAGTTGACACATGTTGACATAGTTATACCCATTTACCTTTAGAAGAAAACATCTGCGGTTATACATAAGCAGATTTCAGTTCTTATCTTGAGCTTTCAGATTGTCATCAAGAATTTCCCACGCCTTTGCTGTCGCAAACCGCTGACTCCAGGCTGCAACCCCTGCCAAATCTACCCTGCTGCAACTGCCGCTCTCCGTTCCAATGACTGCTCATCTTCCAGCCACATCGTATAAAACACTTCCCCCCTCTTCATGCCTTACTGCCCTTTGTTCTGTATCTGGATCATACTTCGGCCTTCCTATACATGCTCCGGCTTGGCGATAATGATAGCCTGAGCTTCTTCATCGACTACGATATATTTTTCCAGTTGTGCTTCAATGATGGAAAAAGGAAGGTATAGTTTTTTTGATGAACGATAGCAGCTGCCTGTTCTATTTTTTCATAATCCACTATAGCTGATGATCCTCTCCAATTCTATTTGTTTGTCTGAAGGCATAATATATAATATAAGAACGCCGGTCATAAGCAGGATAATGACAGTTATATAGATGAACTTTCTCTATTTTTTTGGATGTCTGCATGTCTAACCCCCTTTCGTCATTCTATCGAAGATAGTTAGAAAAGAAAGCAATATTTTTTAAAAAGATAGTTCTTATGTAGTATCCGGCATGCTAAAATAAAAGTGTATCAGGCAAACAAAGGAGTTTTAAAATGGAATACATCATTTTTGCTATCATCGCTTATCTTTTAGGTTCAATTCCTTCTGGTTTGCTAGTAGGAAAACTCGGCTATGGTATTGACATCCGGGAGCATGGCAGCGGTAATCTCGGTGGTACGAATACCTTCCGTGTCCTAGGTAAGAAAGCCGGGCTGTTCGTGACTATTGCGGACATCCTCAAAGGGACGCTTGCAACTGTGCTTGCTGTAATTTTCACTCCGGATATCAATCCATTGATCATTGGTATTGTTGCTGTTATCGGCCATATGTACCCTATATTTGCCGGATTTCGAGGCGGGAAAGCGGTCGCGACTTCGGGAGGGGTCATCCTTGGTGTCAACCCGCTCGTATTCGGGATCATGATCGCTACATTTTTCGTGATGCTTTATTTGACGAAATATGTATCTTTATCCTCCATGATAACAGGTGTCGTGTCCATGACTGTCAGCTTCTTCTTAGGGGATCTGGGGTTATTCATTGTCATTACACTTCTTACCTTGTTCGTCATATACAGACATCGTGCAAACATTAAGCGCATCCTCAATAAGACCGAACCTAAAATAACCTGGATGTAAAAAAGAAGCAGCTTGCCTGTTATAGGCTAAGCTGCTTCTTTTTTGTTGCCTGGGAAATTATGATATGCATCCAGTTCTAATGCATAGAACGTGTTTGTGCCGAGGTCACCACACTAGAACTACTTCTTTGAAAGTACTTCGCAGAAAAAGACAAAGTCCTTTTTGAGGAGGTGGCGTTTTCATCGGCCCGCGCCTTTGTGCTTTTGTTCCTTAATAACCGTATTCCCAATCTATTTCTTCTTCTTTAAACCCGACCAGTGAGATAGCTTTATAATTGCTTTCATTTTGAACGTCAACTGCCGGATAATCACTTACACTTAAGGCAGGATCAATCTGGCTTCGTTCGACTTCTTCTAAAACGATATATTTATTACCATGGTCTAATAATACAGCTGTCCCTGTCACATCAACCACTCCTTTAATGTTTGTCTTTATTATAATATTAAGCAGTATAGAACTATATATATTTGTGAATTAATTCACAAAGATGTCAGATTTTCAGACTAAATGACAGAAACATATTATAGCCCGTTAAAAATATGGTATTATCGTAAGAGGTTTATTCCAACTAAACTTATCAATTCAATTACCTTATCGCTACATAGTTCTAAGCAAGTAGTTGTATAATAATTTTCACATCATGTATACTTTGAATTATACGAAACACCGCTATGGCTTGAAAGGAGTCAAAGTTATGTCTCAAATTAATATCAGGAATAAAAAACTACTACCTTCCAAAAAGGAACGACATAAATTATTCGGTTCCAGCGACCCTGGACCAAGAACGAAACCTATTGAGAAAGAGCAAATGGTTGATTTGCAAAATTCAAAACAGGACTTCCTGTTTAATATTGATACGGTCGGGATTTCAAATGTAAAACACCCTATTCGTATCCCCAGTCAATTGACGCCGGAAATACAAACCACTATAGGCACGTTCACTTTTGGGTCTTCTATTACTCAGGATAGCAAAGGAACAAATATGAGCCGGTTTACGCAACAGCTTGATGAGTACCACCAAGAAGGTTTTGCCATCGATCTGACGACCTTGAAAAAATTCACTAAAGAACTGGCTGCCCGGTTAAAGCAAAAGGATGCAGAAGTGGAAGTCAATTTCCCGTGGTTCTTCGAACGAAAAGGGCCAGCTTCTGATTTAGCAGGTATGAATCATGCTGATGCTTTTATGAAAGTCAGCTATCATCAAGAAACCGGACATGATATTGAAGTAGGTTTGACAGCTACCATCACTACCCTTTGCCCTTGTTCGAAAGAAATCAGTGAATATAGCGCCCATAATCAACGAGGAAATGTCTCCATGTCTGTGAAGTTGACAGAAGACTTCAATGATCAGGAAACCGATTGGAAAGCAGCTTTATTGGAAGCCGCAGAAAGTAATGCCAGTGCAAGAATACACCCGGTACTGAAGCGGCCCGACGAAAAAATGGTAACGGAGCAGGCATATGAAAATCCTCGCTTTGTTGAGGATGTCGTCCGCCTAGTCGCTGCAGATTTATATGAATATGACTTTGTGGAGAGTTTTAAAGTTACGTGTCGTAATGAAGAATCGATCCACCTTCATGATGCAATTGCAAGCCTGTCTTACGATAAAAATGATGAAGGCAATTAAGGCGGGAGTAGAATGAACTATATTTTCATCGGCCTGATCCGCTTCTATCAAAAAGTCATTAGCCCTATTAAACCTCCCACGTGCCGCTTCTACCCCACATGTTCTCAATATGGGTTGGAAGCTTTTCAACGGTTCGGTTTTTTGAAAGGATTTTATTTGACAGTGGTCCGGATTGCCAAGTGCCAGCCGTTTCATCCAGGAGGATTCGATCCTGTCCCAGATAAAAAAGAAAAATAAAGCAGGCTTTCTTCAGCTTGTTTTATTTTTTCCAATACTCCAGTTAAATCTGAGAAATTTCACAGGATAGGGGTTGAGAGTATGAACATTGAAGTAACAGAACAAGCAGCAAAATGGTACCAGGACGAATTAGAACTTGAGAATGAGGTATCTCTCCGCTTCTTAGTCCGCTATGGCGGTTCAGGCGGACTGCAGCCAGGGTTCTCTTTAGCTATACAATTAGAAGAGCCTGTTGAACCGCATGCTTCAACAGAAGTTAACGGTATTACTTTTTTTGTTGAAGAGTCAGACGCATGGTATTTTGATGATAAATCATTGAAAGTAGACTATAACACCACCTGGGAAGAACCGGAATTTAACTATGTAGGATAGAGAAGCTAATTGCTTAGGATAGTTTTGTTTGAGGAATAAAATAGAAAAAGCATTAAATTGGCCTGCAATTTAATGCTTTTTTATTGTCTTATTTAAATTAAACCTTTTAGTCGATGTTGAAGCGTTCTATCTGTGCCCGGATACCTTCAGATTTGAGAATCCTTGCCTGGACATCACCAAATAAATCATAATGAGGGAATCGCTCATCTTGATGAATCCACTGGGGTTTCAGTCCATATTGATCGCCCCATCGTTCCAGTTTTTCCAGATCACGGCAGCCTACTTTTGTAACCGTGTCGCAGCCTGGAAAACGATCATCCAGCCAAAAATGAGTGAGAAACGCAATTTCTCCCCGACTCACCTGTTCCTTCCACTGCCTCAATTCATTCCGGTTTACTCCGAATGCCATTTTCAGCGCTCCAATGCATTCGTGTAGGCTTCATGCCATTCCGGAAAGGATCTGCGAATCGATACCGGCCGAAAGCTTCCTTCTCTGACTATGACATGTTTAGTGCTGCCAGAAACAGCAAGTTCCTGTTGCTCATTGAAAATTTTGTAGCCATACGTAATACGCAGGCCATCATAATCCTCCAGCCACGTTTCCACATTAGCAGCTTCCCCATATCTTACCGGCTTCTTAAATTGTACATTTGCGTCTACTACTGGTGATACCACGCCTTGATTTTCTATCTGATGATATTTGAAGCCCAGCGCTTCGATAAAATCTGTACGCCCAAGCTCAAACCATACTAGATAATTAGCATGGTATACAACGCCCATCTGGTCTGTTTCCTGGTACCTTACTCGGATCGGTGTTTCTGTCTTCTTCATATCAAAACTCCCCCTGTACTGTGTTCCACGCTTGTTCAAAGTCGCTCTTAACTAAAAGATCCATGGAAGATTCTCTACTGTCTTCAATCCGGAGCGCCTGGAACTGAATCGCTTCGTTGATCAGATTATTAACAAACCGGCCATTGCCTTTCACTTCTTCTTCTTGGAAACGCGTAAATAAGAACGCTTCCGCTTCTCTTTCTATATGATACTGGTAAAAAGATGACTGATATTTTGTCATAGCAAGCAACTCTTCCGGGTTATAGTCAGGGAAGTGGAAGTATTTTTTAAACCTTGTTGTCAGGCCTGGATTGCTGTTCACTAATTGTCTCATTTCGTTTTGATATCCAGCTAAGATGACTACTAAGTTTTCATTATTGCGGGTCATTTCATCGACGAGTGTTTCGATTGCTTCTTTACCAAAATCATCCCGGCCGCCATTATATAGAGAATAAGCTTCATCAATGAATAAAACACCACCCAGTGCTTCGCGAATCTTTTTCTTTGTTTTCATAGCTGTCTGGCCGACATAGCCAGCAACAAGGTCACTACGCGAGACCACGATCATATGACCACGCTTCAACAAGCCGCATTGCTTTAATACATTAGCGTATATAGCAGCAACTGTCGTCTTCCCCGTTCCTGGATTTCCTGTGAATACCGAGTGCAATTGAACAGGTACATGAGGAAGATCCTTATCTTTCCTCTCTTGTTGGATCTTAACAAAAGCAGAGAGCTTTTTCACCTCATCTTTTACGTTCCCTAAACCAATCAATTCCTCCAGCTGGTGTATCGGTGATTCATTATCTGTTTCTTTTTCATTTTCAAGATGCACATCTTCTTTGGTTAGACGCATATGGTCAATCCATTCGTGATGATCTTCCCCTGATAGATTGGCACTCTTATTGAAGATGATTTTCAATACAAGGTTTTTGACGGTACGGGCATTTCCGAAGGAGTCATCGACCCGGTGTTTATCGATAAGGGTTTCTAATTGTTTTAATCCTCCAACAGTAAAAAAGTAGTCATTTTCAATCGCACTGATTTCTGCTATCTCCAGCAGCTCACTCATCTGGTAATCAGGAAGCTCGATATGGTTTTGTTCTGGAAACCGGCTTCTGAGGCCAGGGTTCGACCACAAAAACTGTCTCATTTCTTCCGGATAGCCCGCCAGGATCACCGCAAACTTTCCACCATATTCTTTACTGGTCATCGCAGAAACAAGGGTGTCAATGACAGCTTGGCCATAATCGTTGCCTGTTTGGCCTTCTCTGCTTAAGCTGTATGCTTCATCGATGAATAAAACACCACCGGTTGCTTGCTTTACATAATTCATGGTGTTCTCTTCACTTTGTCCGATATACGCGCCTACGAGATGAGAACGATTAACTTCTACTACTTCTTTTGTTTCCAAAATACCTAGTTCGTAATAGATATTTGCCAATAATCTGGCCAGGGTGGTTTTTCCCGTACCAGGATTGCCTGTCATAATCATATGAAGACCAGGCTCATCCACCATGCTGAAGCCCAGGTTTTTTCTTTGTTGCTGATATTTTAAATAATGATAATAACGATGGATATAGCTCTTTACATCCTTTAGCCCGATCATATTATCCAATGCTTCTAATGCATACTGTCGTTCGGATCCAGTTAAAAATGCTGGAAGGCGCTTGAAAAGCTCATCATTATAATCACTTAATACTTTTGTTTTTTCATTAATTGCACTTACCGGCAAGCGAATCCGTCTATTCTCAATCGTTTCCATCGCTTCTTCAAGAATAGTTTTTAATTCAGTGAGTTGATGATAACTCTCCTGGTATAGTTTCAACCGGCCACTTGCTGCGTCGACAATGTCTTTTTCCACTAACTCAGGATCCCAGGCTTCCAATAGCCGGTTAACCTGTTCATGGATAGTATTCGCTTTTTTCACTTTCGCAGTTTGGTGATCGGTTTCATGTAATACCCAGTCTTCAAAACGTGTTTCGCGAAGCCGATGATGGACCTTCATCACTTTTTTAGCCTCGTTCAATTGGGTTAATAAAGGATGGTTATGTTTCAATGCTTTTGTCTGTGCAATGAAAAAATCAGCCAGCTGATCTTCTTCTGGATGACGTCTGATTCGGTGATACGCTAAGGTCACGTATAGGAGCGCTTTAAAATCTTGTTCATTTTCCGCAACATCGTTCATCAGTTTCAAAGCTGTTGTTTCCGAAATTGGAGGTTGTTTATCTATTGTATTCCATTGTTGTAACTCTGATTTAACCATATTTACGTCCATAACGCCCCTCCTTTAGATTCATTGGTTTATTTTATCATACCTGGAGTTTTATGTAGACGCCCGTGCACATAATAAAAAACGCCCTTTCTGGATTGAAAGGACGTTTCCCATTATTGCTGATTATGACGGGCTTCATCTTTGATTTCACTACGCATAGCATTAATAGATTCTTCCCGTCGCTTGTTTTTCTCTGCGATTGCACGCTTTTCTTCTTCATTTGCCATAGGATAGGCATCATGTGAATCCTCGATATTTTCAATGGTATCCTGCACCATATGCTGTAATTTTTCTACATTATCACTGCGGTCATCAGGATTTGGATGTCGTTGCTTTTCTGTCATAACAAAACCTCCTATTTCTTCCCTTTTGTCTGGATAACTTTAGGCTCTTTATCTGTTTTCACTTCCATTTTCTTACCATTATTCACTTCAGATTCCCGTGGCTGTGTACCTAAATGACTCGGTGTGAAAGCTTGAGCGTGTTTTTTCGGATTGCTCATCACTAGAACCTCCTTCTATCTCTCACGAATAATATTTGCAAACATCCATGCTTTTATGCTGAAAAATAAAAAAAGCAAAGCCTATCCTTCTGGAAGGTTTGCTTTTTTCTGCTTTATGAAGAACGTAACTTCTGGTGGTGCCGTTCATCGATTTTTGTTTCGATTTTATTGATCAGCTCGTGGTCAGATAAAATTTGTTTTCGGTTTTCTTTTACTAAGTCCTGGAAATTAGGTTTACGCCTTTTAGCCATGGGAATCTCTCCTTTTATTAGCAAGGATTCCCTATTCCGATAAGAATATACATTACTTTAATTTATCTTTCATCTTTACCATAAAGTCATATGTCATTGGACCAACTTGCCGAGGTTGCTGGACGACACCATCTGTGCCGATGAAATAAGTGGTCGGGATGGTGATCGCCTGATACTCCGAACTGACCTGATTTTTTTTATCAAGCGGAACCTGGAAAGTATAGCCTTCCTGTTCCAGGTACTTTTTTACCTCGTCCATGCTTGTTTCAGTGGTAGTTGCGTTCACTGCAACGATTTCTACTTCATCTCCATACTCTTCGTAAAACTTCTGCATTTCAGGCATTTCTTTCTTACAAGGAGGACACCAGGTGGCCCAAAAGTTAAGAAAAACCTTTTTTCCTTGCAAGTCAGACAAACGGAGGGTTTCCCCTTCTACGGTTTCCAATTCAAAGTCTGGAGCCTGCTCACCCTCTTGTATACCTTTCGGAGTGTTGGGAGGCATTATCCCTGTTCCTTCCTGACTTGTATCACCTGACACATTATATTCATTTGGTCCGTTCGTTTCGTCGTTTCCATTATCTGTAAAACTGTAGATGGCATAACCGACCAAGCCTAAGACCAGGATACTTATCCCCAAACGCTTAATCATGGTGTTCACTTCCTTTACGTATGTAACCTTGCTTCCATATTGATAATAAGATTGCTGGCTATAAAAGTAAAGAAGGTTGTTTACGCTTTAAATAATTTGCACTTTAGTAATGGCTCGTTAAATCTCATCGTTGATTTTCAATTGCTGAAGACTCAGTTTCGAGACTTTAGGTTGCAATGATAGTGGCTGGGAAAACGGATCGCTTTCCGTGGGCATGTGCTGAGCTTCCTCAGGCTTTGAAATGACCCCTTAATATTGGACACTTTTTAATTCAAGCAGTTAACTGGGCACGTTCTCGGTATTTGACGGGACTCATGCCACTTAACCTGGATTTGAT
>NZ_FNQR01000021.1 GCF_900107755.1 Thalassobacillus cyri
ATGTGTAGTTTTTCTTCGGGGGTATACTGGCTCATAAGAGCACCTCCTATTGTCAGATGAGTGTCCAACAATAGGGGTGCACTGCACTTCGCCTTGCGGGATCTCAGCAATCATGTTCATCCCACAGGACTTTGAATTTGCATCATGAGAAATCACCGCACGAAGAAAATGCGTAGCATTTTCGAGGAGTCTCACCGTTTTCCCTGCCACCATATGATTGTGAGAATCTCGAAACGTCTATCAAGAATCGTGTACTTTTGAACCAGAATGTACGATCAATCCGTGATTGTGATAGGCTTCACTCAAAAATTATATAAGGACATTCAAGAGCGTTTTCGATAATCTTTTTGCGGCAAGGGGCGTAGGGGAAGGGTGAGACTCCTGCGGGAAAGGATAGACTGGCAAGACCCCACAGAGCTTTAGCTCGAGGAGGCTTGCCGGCTTCCCCGCGGAAAGCGAATCCTTCCCCTGCGCCCCTAGACATTACCAAACATCTCGAAATCAAGTCTTCAACTTTTCTACTCTATTTTTGAATAACTTTCTTGTGAAAAATCAACATGTTTAACTGAAAGTTGTAATAAAAAATCCGCACAGCCAAAGGGCTATGCGGATTATTGTTAATTACTTCAATTTATTGCGGAGTACCATTTGCAGGATACCGCCATGACGGTAGTAGTCAATTTCCACTTCACTATCGAAGCGCGCAACAACTTGGAATTCTTTTTTGTTGCCTTGTTCGTCAACTGCCGTCACATTTAGAAGATCGTGCGGCTTGACGTTTTCATCAACTTCAACATTGAACGTTTCGCGGCCAGTCAGACCTAAAGACTCAATGGTATCACCATCTTGGAATTGCAATGGCAGTACGCCCATCATAACAAGGTTGGAACGATGGATACGTTCAAAGCTTTCCGCGATGACTGTTTTAATGCCAAGAAGGTCAGTACCTTTAGCAGCCCAGTCACGAGAGCTTCCCATACCATAGTCTTTTCCAGCAATGACAAGCAAGCCTGTATCATCCTGCTGATATTTCATGGCAGCAGTATAGATAGGCATTACTTCTTCTGTCGGCCAGTAGGTAGTGAACCCGCCTTCTGTGCCTGGAGCCAGTTCATTACGGATACGAATGTTGGCAAATGTACCACGCATCATTACTTCATGGTTACCACGACGGGAACCGAAAGAGTTGAAGTTACGTGGGGATACACCTTTATCTTGCAAGTATTCGCCAGCAGGCATATCTTTTGGAATGGCTCCAGCTGGTGAAATATGGTCCGTCGTTACAGAATCACCGAATTTACCGATAGCTCTTAGATTATTCAACGGTTTAACTGTAGTCGGTTCTGCAGATAGCCCTTCGAAAAATGGTGGGTTCTGGATGTAAGTAGACTCACTGTCCCAATCATATAACGGCTCATCGGTCGTATTGATTTCATTCCATTTCTCGTTAGAATTGAAGACATTTTCATATTCTTTACGGAAAATTTCAGGAGTCACAACGCTTGCAACTTCTTTTTTGACTTCTTCCTGGGTTGGCCAGATGTCGCTGAAGTACACATCGTTGCCATCTTTGTCTTTTCCAATTGGTTCGTTTTTCAGGTCGATGTCCACTGTACCAGCCAATGCATAAGCGACAACCAATGGTGGTGAAGCCAGGTAGTTCGCTTTCACAAGCGGGTGGATACGTCCTTCAAAGTTACGGTTACCGGATAGTACAGAAGAAACAGTCAAGTCGCTGCTTGCAATCGCTTCTTCGATTTCCGGCTTCAATGGACCGGAGTTACCGATACAAGTCGTACAGCCATAACCGACCAGGTTGAAACCTAGCTGGTTCAAGTATTCCATTAAGTTGGAATCTTCAAGGTAGCGTGTAACTACTTTAGAACCTGGTGCCAGGGAAGTCTTGACGTACTCAGGAACTTCCAACCCTTTTTTTACTGCTTTTTTAGCAACCAATCCAGCTCCCAGCATGACATGTGGGTTGGATGTGTTGGTACAGGACGTGATTGCTGCAATTGCTAATGCACCGGTCTTCATGGTTGTACTCTTACCATCAGATAGGTCAAATGTGACATCCTTGTCGATTTCAGTCTTATCGAGACCGAAACCTTGTGGACCAGTTGGAGCTGTCAACGCTTCGTTGAAGGACTCCTTCATTTTGGATAGAGGAATCAAATCCTGAGGACGCTTAGGACCAGATAAGTTCGGCTCCAGCTCAGATAGATCGATTTCTACGAGCTCAGTGAATTCTGGATCCGGCAGCTCAGGAGAGTACCATAGATCGTTTTCTTTGCAATACTTTTCTACAAGTTCGATTTGCTCTTCACTGCGTCCGGTCAAGCGCAGGTAATCAAGGGATTCCCCGTCAACTGGGAAGAAACCGCAAGTAGCCCCATATTCAGGAGCCATGTTAGAAATGGTTGCCCGGTCGGCGAGCGGCATTTCTTGAAGTCCTGGGCCGAAGAATTCGACAAACTTACCGACAACTTTCTTCTCACGTAACACTTGGGTTACTTTCAAAGCTAAGTCAGTAGCAGTCGTTCCATTCGGGAAGCTTCCTTTCAGCTTGACACCGACAACTTCAGGAGCAGGGAAATAAGAAGGCTGACCCAGCATTCCTGCCTCCGCTTCGATACCACCGACGCCCCAGCCCAGGATACCAAGACCATTGATCATGGTGGTATGGGAGTCAGTACCGACAAGTGTATCAGGATAAGTATCAGTTTCACCGTTTTCATTTTCAACAGCGTGTACAACATTAGCCAGGTATTCGAGGTTTACCTGGTGGACGATACCAGTCGCTGGTGGAACCGCACGGTAGTTATCAAAAGCTTTTTGAGCCCAATGCAGGAATTCATAACGTTCCGCATTCCGTTCAAATTCCAATTCCATATTTATTTGTAATGCTTTCTCTGTACCATAAGCATCTACCTGGACAGAGTGGTCGATTACAAGGTCGACTGGGACTTCAGGGTTGATTTTCTCCGGGCTTCCTCCCATATCAACCATTGCTTTTCTTAATGAAGCAAGGTCAACCACAGCAGGTACCCCTGTAAAGTCTTGCAGGATTACACGAGACGGTTTGAAAGGTACGTCTTCCCCTTTTGCATCTTTTGTACCCCATTTTGCAAGGCTTTCCACATGCTCGTCTTTGATGACACGGCCGTCATGTTGACGAAGCAATGATTCCAGCAAGATACGGATGGAGAAAGGCAAGCGTGAAACTTTGCCTAATCCAGCATCTTCTAATGCTTTCAGTTGGTAGTAGTTGTAGGACTTACCATTGAGTTCAAATTGTTTTTTTGCATTGTAAGCATTATTGTTTGCCAATTTTCCTCTTACCCCCTCAGATGGAATTGAATAGTGCCGCAATCATTCGACTACACTATTCGTTAAATTCGATTTGTTACTTTTTTCAGAAAAAGTTCACAAATATGCATCTATCATTGTAAATGAAAACGATTTAGAAGTAAATTAAATTGGTCAATTTTTGTCACACTATAGGTATGAGAAGGAGGTGGACGACGTTGACAACGAGAAAAGCGAACCATGTACGACCGGGAATGAATGCTGCCAAAGCACAAGGTGGCGGTGCAGGATATCAAGAGGAAACCCCGCGTGAACCATTGACAGCAGAAGAAAGGATGTTCAATAAAAAGAAAAAGAAAAACCAGTAACTGTAGATATAGAGACGATAAAAAAACAGACGCCCGAGGGGAGCGTCTGTTTTTTAAAGCAGTTGATTTCTTATTTTGTCCAACTGTTCTTTGTAAGACTTCAATTGAGTTTCCTGATGCTCACTTGCTACAGTCAATGCTTTTTCAACTTGCTGGTAGGCCTGATTCACTTCTTCCTTTAGATGGGCCAGCTCTGTGCCGTAGTCTGCTTCATGAATGGCCATCAAGATATCATCTGCAGTACGCTCTGCATCATTGACTTTATTTGACGCATGTTGGAATGCTTCTTGTTTGTTTTGATAATAACTCACACAGACACCTCTTTTTTGTACTTTTGAAAAGTTTACTTTGTCTAAGGATTAAAGTATAAGAAAAACTAAAGCTTACACTACAGGAACTTGGCGATAGGCCAAGTTGTTCTAATGAATAGCATGCACCAGACAAAAGTTTTCCATACATATCATTCGACAAAAGCTCAAATCCTAAGCATGAAAGGAGCGATTACCATCACACATTCCAGAAAAGATAAACAACCAAATCAACCGTTAAAAGGTTCTAAAAAAGTGAAAAACCAAAATCATTCCCGTCAAAAAAAGCATGCTTCTCATGACATGTGATCTTCCAACTCTTGCATAGCTTGTATTAATGTCTCGATTTCCGTTTCTGCTATGGTACGGAAATCGAGAAAATAAGATTCATCGATTAAACGTCCGATGACTGCCGGACGACGCATACGTAAATATTTTTCAATCTCATGTGAGGGCATTTCAGTGGCTGTTACCCTGATACCATAGCTTGGAAGCTCAACTTCAGGCATAGTACCCCCGCCAACCTTGGAGATACACGCTTGGATTCCAAACTTCAGACGGTGTAAATTTTCTACTTCTCTTACAAATCCTTCGGCAGTTCTTTTTATTTCCTCCACTGATTTTGTGATATCCCGGTAAACATAATTTCCTTGGGACAGATTATCCCGTTCATATTCCTGCAACGTACTTTCTAATGCTGCCAGCGTCATTTTATCAACCCGAAGCACTCGAGCCAACTGATGCTTTTTCAATAAGTCGATATATTTCTTTTTTCCTGCTATGATTCCAGCCTGCGGGCCGCCTAACAGTTTGTCTCCACTGAAAGATACAATGTCTGCACCCGTGGCCAGCACGTCACGTACCCCTGGTTCCTTGCCGATATTGCGGGACTGGTAATCCACGATCGATCCGCTCCCTAAATCTTCATAAAAAATCATATTATTTTCTTGTGCTAACGGTACGAGGCTTGAGCTTGATTGTGACTCCGTAAACCCTTCCATATAAAAGTTACTCGTATGCACTTTCATGATCATGGCTGTTTCTTCATCGATAGCTTCTTCATAATCAAAGAGGTGGGTTTTATTGGTAGTCCCTACTTCGGTCAACAGTGCATCGCTTTCCTCCATCACTTTCGATACACGAAAACTGCCACCTATTTCTACCAGCTCCCCCCGTGATACGATAACTTTTTTTCCTTTTGCCAACGCTCTTAACACGAGATAGACTGCACCAGCATTATTATTGACTACCATTGCTGCTTCAGCCCCGGTTATTTGTTTCAAGCGTTCTTCCAGTATCGAGTGGCGGGAACCTCGCTTCCCTTTTTTAATATCGTACTCTAAATTCGAATAATTTCCAGCAACTTCGCTTACACGCGCGATAGCCTTTTCACTTAATCTCGCTCTTCCGAGATTGGTATGGAGCACTGTGCCGGTGCCGTTAATGACTTTATGTAAAGCTGGTTGTTCCCATAGGTTTGCAGCCTGCTTCACCTTATTGGTGATGATGTTGGTAAATCGATCCGCTTGTATATGATCACCATTCAGGATATCCTGTCTGAGTGATTCAACCGCTTGTTGTATCCAAACCGTCCACAATTTTTCTGTAACCTGGTGTTCTTTACGAATAGCAACGATGTCAGCTTGTCTTTGTAGTGCATCTACGGGAGGTATTTGCCGCAGCAGTTCATTCATTCCGTATCCTCCTCTCCCTTATTCAGTTATCAGTATATCCATTTTTAGGCTATAATTAAAATAACCGCTCTTCAATTGTGCAGAGCGGTTTCGTAAGGCGCCTGAATTTAATCTTCTTGTCCCCCTGTATTATACTAGGTTTTAGGAGGTGGAATGATGAGTAAAGAAGAAATCATCCGATTGACCGCATTATCGACGAAAGCTGGCTGAGGATGCAAAATAGGTCCTGAAGACCTGTCGCACGTGCTGCGACAAATCAACACACCTCAAGCAAATGCAAACGTCTTAGTGGGTTCTGGTACCAATGATGATGCAGGTGTATATAAATTGACTGAAGAGATTGCCATGATTCAATCTGTCGATTATTTCACACCGATTGTTGATGATGCCTACGACTTTGGCCAAATAGCTGCTGCTAATGCCCTGAGTGATATATACGCGATGGGTGGTACAGTCAAAACCGGCCTGAACATCGTCGGCTATCCGATTAAAAAATTAGGTCCGGAAATATTAGCTGCGATTCTGCAAGGAGCCCAGGATAAAATGGCTGAAGCGGGTGGTGATATTATTGGAGGACACTCCATTGATGACCAGGAACCAAAGTTTGGCATGGCTGTTACCGGTATTGCCCACCCGGCAAGAATTTATCAAAATTCTACCGCCAAACCGGGTGATGTCCTTGTCCTTACCAAGCCAATTGGCGTCGGTATCCATACCACTGCAATTAAGAGGGATCTTCTTGAACTGCATGAGACGCAACTTGTCACTAATACCATGGCTGCTTTGAACAAAAAAGCTTCCGAACTTCTGGCTGACTATCAGGTAAATGCAGTAACTGATGTCACCGGCTTTGGACTTTTAGGGCACGCGTTTGAAATGTCCAAAGGCAGTGGAGTGAGTCTCCATATTTCTAACAACCAAATTCCACAACTTGATAGGACATTAGAGTTAGCAGAAAATGGAGTCGTTCCAGGGGGCTCTAAGGCTAACCATTCCTGGCTTGAAGGTCAGGTCAATTACCACCAGGAGCTGACTGAAGCACAACAGCTCGTTTTATGTGATGCCATCACTTCCGGTGGATTATTGATTTCTATGCCGAAGGGTGAAGCTCAATCCTATGTCGAATCATTTAACCGGACAGCTGACACAACTGCTGCCATAATCGGCGAGGTAAAAGAGCAAGAAAAAATAAGGATTACTGTCCATCCATAACAAAGAGGCTGTCTATGGAAAAACTTTCCTAGTCGGCCTCTTGTTCATGCACGGAATTAAAATATACCTCAGGTTTCTTCAACCATTTCCTGACACTTTCCACCCTGATGGTCATACCGGCATCATCGCTTTTTTCCAACAAAGGTACAAGGTATTTACGCGATACCTGGAACGTCTCTTTCGCTTCTTTTAAAGAGAATACATTTTCTGTGACTTCGTATAATCGTTCAAAATGATCACGAATCGGATTGATATGGACAATATGTTTATCGTCTATTTCCCATGCTGACTGCTGTTGCAAAAAGAACAGACGCAATTCTTTCATCCAATCAGCCGGTATGGCATGCTCACATCCATAATCATCCCATTCCTTCACTTGAAGGCCATCATTCATCCAATCCCTTTTTAACGTATTCATCAGCTTCGTCCATTTTTCAGGAAAATATGGTGAAAATTCCGGAAGTGCAACAAATGGTCCTGTTGCTTTTAATTCGCCACTCTCGATCCAGGTATCTACCAATTGACTCCCTACAGATTTTTTCAAAGGAAGCTGAGTGACTACCTCCGGTTTATTTTTCCCAGCCCTGAGCGGGTAAAGATGATGGTACTCCCTCAAACGCTCCATAACGTTATGAAGCATTCGCTCATTTTCCGAAACGAGCATATATCCTTTATTCACTTTGATGATCCGTTGCCGGTCTATTTGGGAAGCTAAAAGGTTCTCTAATTGTTCTTCATCCATGGAGGTCTCTTTTAGTAATTGCTGTATATTCAGCCATTTGTACGTTTGTAACAGATTTTCCAAAAATTCTTCTGGGGTAGTCCTGCTTTTTTCTTTCAGCATTTCGATCGTCTCATAACTGAATTTATGCTTTCCTGCATTCGGATCGATCACCACTCCCCCTCCGATTGTTTCCACTGGTGTAGGCCTGCGAAGTATGAATCGGTCTCCTCTCTTGGCTACAATAGGCTCGTCTAATCGAAGCTGGCAAAAAATTTCTTCTGTGCTTTCTGTTACCTCGTTCCGATCAAAGAACACTATTCTCCCAGCCGCCTGCGTTGTACCGATATATATGTTCATTGGGGCTCGCTGCTTGATCGGATAACGAAGTTCATCAATCAATGTCATGCGTACGTCGATAGTTTTGGTAACCAGGAAAGCATCATTTTTCACCATGACATCCCCTCGCTTAACGTCCTCCTTACCAATCCCGGTAATATTAACAGCGGCACGCTGCCCTGCAAACGCCTGCTCTACTGGTTCATGGTGAACCTGGATTTGTCTGATTCTCGCTTTTTTATGTTGGGGGAGTAAAGTGATATGATCCTCTGCCATCAGACTTCCTTCAAAAATGGTTCCCCTGACAATCGTTCCCTGGCCTTTGATTGTAAAAGACTGATCGATCGGCATACGGAAGGAACCTGTTGTATCCCGAGGGGGCTGGTCAGCAACCTTCTTTTCAATCAATTGTTCCAGCTCGGTAACCCCCTTCCCGGAAAGGCTGTCGACAAATAGCAAGTCCGAATGCTGATAACTTTTCCCACTAATATACGAACGAATATCTTCTTCTACTAATTCCTTCATATCCTCATCAATCAAATCAGCTTTTGTAACTACCAATATAGCCTCTTCCACGCCAAGCAAGGATAATATATCCATATGCTCCTTGGTTTGCGGCATGATTCCTTCATCACCGGCAACTACTATGATAACCAAATCTATACCAGCAACCCCCGCTATCATTTGTCTGATGAATTTTTCGTGGCCTGGTACATCAATAATCGATACATTCAGATCATGGTTTTGCAATTTCAAAGGGGCAAACCCCGGTTCGATGGAAATATTACGGCTTTTTTCTTCTTTCAGACGATCGGTATCCACCTCTGTCAAAGCTTTTGTCAATGCTGTTTTCCCATGATCGATATGGCCAGCCATACCAATGGTATAATATCGTTTCAGCATAATATCCCTCTTTTCTTTCAGCTGGGTTGGAATCCATAAGAAAAACACGCTTGCATGGCAAACGTGTCATTCAGCTGGTAATACAAGCCGGAAAGTAGTTCCGATTTCAGCATTTGGATGAATTTCCATATATCCATTATGCTTATCTAAAATCTGATTACTGATCATCAGTCCTAATCCGGTGCCATTTTTTTTCGTTGTAAAAAATGGCTCGGCTATCTTTTTTACCAGGTCGTCAGAGATGCCTGGGCCCTCATCAATAATATCAATATACGCCCGGTTCTCTGTCCTGGATACTTTAATCTCCAGCAGTCCGCCTTCTTGCATAGCCTCTATGGCATTTTTAATGATATTGATGAAAACTTGTTTTATTTGTGATCGATCACAAAATATGAAAATGCCTGTTGGTATTTCCGTCCTTATGGTTATACTCTGCATTTTTGCCTGTGTGTTCATCAAAGTGATCACATCTTCCAGCATTTCTTTTAAGGATTCACTGGTCCGTTCATCAGTCATCGGTTTTGATACAAAAAGCAATTCAGAGGTGACCGACTCCATCTTTTCGATTTCTTCTAACATGATTTTATAATATTCCTCTTCCTTTTGAATTCCTGCCTGCAGCAATTGGAGGAAACCTTTCAAAGAAGTCAACGGGTTTCTGATTTCATGAGCGACGCTGGCAGCCAGCTGCCCGGCCACTGTCATCTTTTCTGATTGCATCATCTGTTCTTCCATCATATTATTGTCCGTTATATGCTGGGCGATGGTCAGTATATAAGTGTTACCGTCTTCTGGGTTATATCTTTTTGATATCATCGTACGCATCAGTAAATACCGGCCATTCTTATCCTTCACTAATAGGTTCGTGTGATGGGTCTGGTCCGGCTTCTGTCCAAGCAGGTTTCGAATCTTATGATGATCTTTGATATGAAGGTAATCCCCCGCTTTGGAATCCACGACTTCATCGACTTCAAAACCTAACCATCGAGTCACCGATTTAGAAATATATTTGATATGTCCTTCCAAATCAAAAATCGTCACAAGATCATTTCCGTTATGTTCAATCCACGACTGAAAACAATCGGGTAGAGAGGAATAATTAACGTATGTATAAGGAGTATATTCTCCCTGCTGGTCAGATGATCCAAGGTCATGGTTGCCCATTCTACCCGCCCCTTCCTTTCTATCTAAATATATAGTATCCTACTTTGAAAAGCTACATCAAGTTGTAGAATGTAATTTACGGGAGAAAAAGATACTGAAATGAAAAGCTTGTCAATTTATCCCTCAGCTTTTATAATGGCTTATGTTACCTACAGGGCAATTTTCATGGGGCTGGTTGCTATGCTGGTGCAGGCCACAGTCTTCAAAACTGCTTGTGAGGCGCGTGTCGTCTCAGGTGGGTTCGATTCCCACACAGTCCCGCCAAATAATTTAACTTTATCATACTATAATCTGGCAAACTGGTAAAACTTTTGACCTAATATGCCATGATTACTATCGTTAAAACTTGTTTGTTACCAATATATGATGAAATAGGTGGTATTATGTCAGGAGGATTTGCAGCGTTTATAATTGGCTGGGTCATCATCATGGTTGTCCTGCTGAGTATCGGCGGATTCTTTATGTTCCGGAAGTTTTTAAAACGGCTTCCGAAAGAAGATGGGAAATCCGATATGGATTGGGAAGAGTATTACTTAGAAAAATCCAAGCATATGTGGGGAGATAAAGAAAAGCAATTATTAGAGGATCTGGTCTCTCCTGTCCCAGAACTATTCCGGGACATCGCCCGTCAAAAGATCGCAAGTAAAATCGGAGAAGTAGCCCTGAAAAAAAACCGAAAAAAAATAACGCAGGATGTTATTATCGAAGGCTATATTATTGCTACACCGAAGCGGGATCATAAATTTCTGATCAAAACACTGGAACAGAAGAATATTGATCTGACGCCTTACCAATATCTCTTCCATGAACAAACATAAAGCCTGTCCGGACCTCTTAAGTTCTGGACAGGCTTTCTTTCATTACTTCATTTTCAGGCAGGGACTTTGCCAGTTGCAAATAACGGTACAGCATTGCCATCCGCCAGGTAACAATCATGCCAAAGGCTAATAAGAAAAACATACCACTTGTTTCACCAAATGATACATGTTGTCCAATCAACAGTTTCAATACTATCCTTAGACCCAATAAACCGAATAATATGAACATAAAGGCTTTGGAAGGTTTCAGGTAAATGTCCCCTTCTCTTATCTCGAAGTTTGAGGTCTTTATCAAAAAGATAGAGAATAAAGCCCCGAAACTTATAGCTTCTAAAACTTGTATCCAATCGACACGGAAGACAGGAAGAACAAACATGAATGCTCCTGTACTCATAAACAGCGGTGGTAATATGATCTTTTTAACACTGGCAGGACGGCGGGCAGCCCTCATCCTTACAAAAATCATTGCTGTGGCCATGAAGGCTGCTACCACTGTACTTGCAATCAACCAAAACATATTCAATCCACTCATTTCCATGCTTTAACTAAAAATGTGGCTTTCTCGTTCCCGCCACCATACCGTCCACATTTCCGAACGATCTTTTAGGAAAGTTCTTCATCTCCATGATCCTGGGCGATGGTCAAAATGATTGTCATCGTAACACCTATGACGGTCAAATATACGCCGAGGTCAAAAAGCAACGCTGTCGCAAGTTCTGTCTTTCCAAGGATCGGCAGCTGAAAATAAGCGAATGTCTGGCTTAAGAAAGGCTGACCGAAAAGGAAGGAACCTACTCCAGTAGCTACTGCGATTAAAAGTCCTACAGGAATGACTACTCGAAAGTTGATCGGAATGATTTTAGAAACAGCTTTCATTCCATAGGCCATATACATCAATACGATGGCAGTTGAGGTCATCAATCCTCCGATAAAACCGCCTCCTGGTTTATTATGTCCGGCAAAAAACAAGTAGATGGAAAATGCGAACAAAATGAAGGCGATCAAGGTTGTGGCTGTCCTAAGAATCAAATCATTTGTTTTTATCATCATGCAGTAACTCCTTTATGACGTAGATAGTATTAATTTTAATATAAAATCCTGTTAAAATCCATAGTTTGATACCAGGGGAAACGGGAACTATCATCACATGTCTTAAGTATTCAGCTATCGTGCTTAAAAAATGCTTGTAAAAGCTAAAATATGTAAAACTTAAAAATTGAAAATTTTGTGAATATAGCTTATAGTTAAGGTAACCATAGAAAGAATCGTAAATACTAAAAGTGGGGGTGCGGTATGGTTCGGACAGCTATTTCCCTGGTTATGAGTTTTGTTTTCTTGGTTATCCAAACATCGATTGTTATGGGAATCAAGGGATACGAGATGATTTTTTTTGACAATTACTCCTTGCTGGCATCCGTTTTGGCTGTAAACTTCTTTTTAAGCTTTTCCATATTGACCAATATTAAATATTGGATCAACGGCCGCTATGAAAAAACTAACTCTCCTATTGATCAATAATCAGTAGAAAAAAACCTTCTTTCTTCATTAGAAAGAAGGTTTTTAATGTTATTTGGTCTGTTGATTATTCATGGAACGCATCATCTGATTAATCTTCTTCTGTGATGGTTTCTGCCCCATTTGCATCATCAACGTACGTAACATTTGTTCATTGATAGGAGGGTTCTTCTTCAAATAGTTCATCATATACTTTCTCGCAATGAAAAACCCGAGGGCTACACCACCGATAAGCGCCAGGATGGCAATGATGATTACCCATACAATACCCAAGCTCATTCTCCGTCTTCCTCCTTCATGTTGTCTCTTATACAGTATAGTAAAATGGACATAAGAATACAATAGCATGTCTCCTGTAAGAGCACGTGCTATTTCACTTTCCTGCCTTTTTTCCATACGTACCTATAATAGCATTTCTTTCCTTTGGGGGGAAATCCACCCATACTGCTGAAGATGGTATTCTGCAATGAAAAAGCAGCGGTCGATCATTCGGAGTTTTTGAAATAGAATCTGTTCCGCTTCCATGAAACTATTACACTGTATAAGACACATTTCTTTTGTTATCTCTATTATACCACGGGTTTCAACCCATTTCGTCACCTTTTTGCCTTCTATCAGTTTCCTATGATTGTATCTCGGACTATTTTTCAATAAACATACCAGAGAGTGTTCGGGAAACGGCTTGGTGATAAAGCTGAATTGCAATTTATATAAATTTTTATGTGAATGGTTATGATACTCTTGGAAAAATCGGAACAATAATTCCGTTTTATAATAGTATTCTTTCGCAATTTCATCTTTGACAGCATAGACATAGTAAAGATTCATGCAGCAATCCCTCCTGTATGAGGGATATTATATCGGTTGTACATCGATAAATCTGTCAAAAGCTGAAAAAGAATCCATCGAGTTTTGTCGAATTGAAAAATAATACATAAAAGAAAAGAAAAGACTGCCTCTAACCGGAGAGACAGCCTTTTGAGCATGTCGACTACACGCTTATATTTCCCTTACTTGAACAATTTTTCTGTTTCTTTAACTACATTTTCTACTGTAAAACCGTATTCTTTCATTACGGTTTCTCCCGGTGCAGAAGCACCAAAGGTATCAATACCAAGTACAGAACCTTCCAAGCCAACATAACGTTCCCAACCGAAAGGAGAAGCCATTTCGACGGCTAGACGCTTGGTTACTGCTTTTGGAAGTACACTTTCTTTGTAATCATCCGACTGGACATTGAAACGATCGAAGGATGGCATGCTTATGACACTCACATCGTAGCCTTTTTCCTTCAATTCTTTTTGCGCAGCTACAGCAAGCTGAACTTCAGAGCCAGTAGCCAGTAACAATGCATCTGGAGTTTCTTTATCGGCCGGGCTCAATACATATGCACCTTTTTTTACACCTTCATATGCTTTCTCTGCTGACCCAGGTAAAGTAGGAAGGCCTTGTCGCGTCAGCACAAGCGCATTAGGTGTGGTGTTGGATTCTAAAGCTACACGCCATGCAGCACTCGATTCATTCCCGTCTGCTGGACGGATGACAGAAAGGTTCGGCATTGCACGAAGTGAGGCCAACTGTTCAATTGGTTCATGAGTAGGACCATCTTCACCGACAGCAATAGAATCGTGAGTGAAGACATAGTTCACAGGTAAATTCATCAACGCTGACAGCCGGATGGCCGGACGCATGTAATCGCTGAACACGAAGAATGTTCCAGCATATGCTTTTAAGCCACCATGTAATGCCATGCCATTCAATGCTGTTGCCATAGCAAATTCACGTACACCAAACCAGATATTTCTACCGGCATAGTTGTTCTTGGAAAAATCATCTTCACCTTTTACAGATGTCTTATTAGAACCGGCCAAATCAGCACTACCGCCAAAGAAATATGGGATAGCTTCTGATAAAGCATTGATTGCTTCTCCTGAAGAAGCACGAGTTGCTAACTTATCTTCTTCTGTATACGTAGGAAGGGACTTCTCCCATCCTTCCGGAAGTTCCCCTTTCATCGCCATTTCTAATTCTGCGGCCAACTCAGGGTTCGCATTTTTATATTCATCAAGTAATGCTTTCCATTCGGACTCTTTTTGTTCCCCGTTCTTTTGGATTTTTTCCTGGAAGTCCTGATAAACTTCGTCAGGTACGTGGAATGCCTCATCATGTTCCCACTTATAATGTTGCTTTGCTGCACTAGCTTCTTCTTCCCCTAATGGAGCACCATGGGAATCCGATTTACCTGACTTATTTGGAGAACCGTAGCCGATAACCGTTTTTACTTCAATCATGGTCGGCTGATCGGTATTAGCTTTGGCATCTTTAATCGCTTCACTGATGGCTTTTGTGTCATTTCCATCTTCTACACGAATCACTTGCCAGCCATACGCCTTATAACGATCCTCTACACTTTCAGAAAAAGCACGGTTCAATTCTCCATCAAGGGAAATATCATTGGAATCATATAAAACGATTAGTTTTCCAAGTCCAAGATGGCCTGCTAATGAGGCAGATTCCTGGGAAACACCTTCCATCAAGTCTCCATCACTACAGATACAATACGTATAGTGATCGACTACCTGGTGGTCTTCTGTATTATATTTGGCCGCAAGGTGCGCTTCAGCCATTGCCATACCAGTTGACATGGAAATGCCCTGGCCTAATGGACCTGTGGTTGCCTCTACACCATCCGTATGACCAAACTCTGGATGCCCCGGTGTCTTGGATCCCCATTGACGGAAATTTTTCAAATCCTCCATGGTCACGTTATAACCGGAAAGATGAAGTAAACTGTAAATCAACATGGAACCGTGCCCTGCTGACAAGACAAACCGGTCACGATTGAACCAGTTTGAATTTTTAGGGTTGTGGTTCATGTACTCCGTCCAAAGTGTATAAGCCATTGGAGCTGCCCCCATCGGCATACCTGGGTGGCCGGAATTAGCTTTTTCTACGGCATCGATTGTCAATGTCCGTATCGTGTTGATAGATGTCTGTTCGATTGTGTTTGACATGGAATAATCCCCTTTCTCGCTCTGCATTATGTACCCTCTATAATCCTATAATGAAAATACAATATAAACAAGCGTTGTCACCTTATTTTAAGATTTTACCTTTGAAGTTTTCCCTGAGATTGGAAAATTAATCAAAAACAGCCGCACAGAAATGTACGGCTGTTTGGTTAAAATTAGTGCTTTTTCTCATTACGCTGCATTTGCTTTACTTTTTCTGGGGTTACATCATTGCCTTCTGGATCAACGACCTTCATGCTTTTCAATTGATTTTTAAAGGACTTACGTACGTTGCCAAGATATTCTTTACGAAGCTTTTGCTGTTCATCTTTTTCCGCTGCAGTCAATGATTCTTTTTTCGATTTATTGGCTAATTCGTTTATACGATTAAGTTTTTCTTTGGATAACATATTGACACACTCCTTTTATGAGCCCTTAACCAAAAAGACAAGTGCCGTTAGACCCTTGTCTTCATTATATATTAACTTTTATCAGCTGTTATTTCAAGCGAGGTGTATTCCCGGTAGCGTCTATGGACCGTGGCCTTTGATACATCGTAGCCCAGCCCGCGTAACGTAGCAGCGATCTCCTCGAAGGTCAGTTTATTGTTACGAAGCCGGACAACTTCCTCAATAGGAAATTCAATTCTTTCCCGTCCCCTTGCCAGGTGCTGATTGGTAAGGTTGTTACCCGGATTATAACCTCTTTCCATCGCTTTATTCATTCCGCGCTTTATTTTAAGGTTATGGATTTTCCGCTGGTACTCCTCCACTATCCCCACGATTTGCAACACCATCGAATCTGACTCTGACAATTGCAATTCCCCCTGGTGTGTCAAAGACAGTACCTGCACGTCCATTTTTTGAAGCTGGTGAAACAGGGCAATCTTTGTATTCCCCCTTCCCAGCCTTGTCTCATCCTGGATCAGTAACCCATCTGCCTTTCCTTCAGAAAAACGGTCCAGCATTTGAAAAACACCTTCACGTTCAATTTCATATCCGCTCGCTTGCTCTTTAATTAAATCCATCACTTCCATGTTCTCTCGTTCTGCCATGGCAAGCAATTCCGACTCCTGCCTCGCTAAAGAAGTAACTTGAGCTTCTTTTTCTGTACTGACTCTGCAATAGATTATTACTTTCATGTCTGCGACCCTCTCTGCTTGTTAATACGAATAATAAACTAAATTGACCATTTTTAACTGCTTATAGTCATAGCGGCATATAAAAATACCAGACTCAAGATGAATAGAATAATATAAGTCATGTCCAATTTAGATAGTTTATCAAACATTTTAACCCCTCCATACAGAACTTTTGTTCGCTTTTGATAGTTTTATTATATACGAACACCCGTTCTTGTCAAGTGGATATTCGAACGAATGTTTGTATTGTGGAATTCATCATGATACAATGTGGTTAATAAAAACATATGTACGAGGTGTGCTTATATGAGTAAATTATCAAAACGGCAACAGGAAATATTGAAATTCATAAAAGAGGAAGTCCTTGCCAAAGGTTATCCACCTTCCGTGCGTGAAATCGGCCAGGCTGTCGGATTGGCATCCAGTTCTACTGTCCACGGACACCTTGCAAGGCTAGAGAAAAAAGGATTTATCCGGCGTGACCCCACGAAACCGAGAGCCATTGAAGTATTAGAACTAGAGGAAGAACAAAACATTCCAAGGAGTGAAGCCTCCTATGCTCCAGTTATTGGTAAGGTAACCGCTGGTACGCCGATAACAGCTATTGAAAATATCGAAGAATATGTACCCTTACCGCAAAATTTAGCTGGGGAAGAAAACACGTTTGTACTTGTTGTCGAAGGGGAGAGTATGATCGAAGCAGGCATACTTGATGGAGATATGGTCATCGTCAAACAGACGCCAACCGCTCAAAATGGAGAAATCGTCGTTGCCATGACAGAAGATGAAGAAGCGACAGTCAAACGCTTTTTCAAAGAGAAAAACCACATCCGCCTGCAGCCGGAAAATGCTACCATGGATCCGATCATCCTGCATGATGTCTCGATTTTAGGTAAAGTCGTAGGTTTATATAGAGCTATTCATTGATAATAATGTACTTATAAAAACAGAAGAGGCCTGTATCCCGTCCTGGGATGCAGGCCTCTTCTTATTCGTTTCTATTATCTCCTTATTCCTCTGGCTCATACAGTTTACCAGGGATAATACCGATCAGTTGTTCATCATATATAACCAAATGATCCACTTTTATTAACTCACCTTCAAATGAATGGATAATAACTTCCTTTATATATGTGAAGTTGTAAGTTTCACTACGACATGCCGCATCATCAGATCGTGTTTTTAAATCGCTGTATCGATTTTCTTTTAACTCCGTTGGAACACCCTGCACAAAGCCAAAGTCTGTGATAAAGGTAAGAACTTCTTCCTCCCTCCTGCCTTTCATAATTGATTCTAATTCTCTAGTAGTTGGTTTCGAATGGCGAGTAAAACGCATGCATGTCATCTCCTTTCGAGAACAACTTTGACAGGCGAATCTATTAGTCCTGCATATCATTGACTTCTTAACATTCTTTAACAATGAATTTACAACCACTTAATTCTGGCTGATCCAGGATAAAAGCATAGAACGATAATTCAAGAAATATACAGGACCAATTAACTGAAAAATCTATATATTCTGAATACATGTTGATTTTAACTGCAAAACTTATTATAATAACATTCATATATTTATTTCCGTTTTATGAATCCAGATTCTAAAAGGAGGAATTGAATGAGAAAAGAAGAATTTCAGATGGTGGATATAACGGATAGTATCAATGGGAAGTTAGAAGAAGGAGATATGAATCTCTACCTCTATAAAGAAAAAATCGGACGGATTCTCATGTCTGGACAAGAGAATCACTATGAAATGTCAGAGGGCTTTAAGTACCATAAAGGAAAAATTTATCGTATGCATAAAATAACGGATATCAAACAATATGTAACTGATTGTGACCTCGGCTGGTGTTAAATCAAGTAGAATTCAATCTCTAAATAAGAGAAGAAGCCATTGATGAAAAAATCAATGGCTTCTTTTAGGATCTTCGCTATGAAGGTAATACTCTCCATTCCGCTTCGTTGGTAATGTCGATATCTCTCAATCCAGGTAATCATGTTAGAATTCATGTATACACGAAAGCCAATTTTTGCTTGTTTCTCATAAATTCAAGTGTAGAGGATATTGGAGCTTGCGTGTAATTTTTTGTTTTAAAACCCCAACAAATATTTTAGAGCCGTATTTTAAAGCTAATCTTTAAACAGGAAGCCCCTTGATACCTCGTATCAAGGGGCTTCCTGTTATTGTTCGCGTTCCCAGGGTGGACTTGGGTACGGAACAGTTATTATAGGTAAAATACCGAAATATGATGAATCAAAACGTTTATATAACAGGATTTTGTGGTTTTCAAGAATTATACATAATAAAATATATCTTTTGTGATCATAAAGTTGTTTTAAATCTCTTTATATATAAGGGGTGAAGGAATGTCTGAATAATTTTAAAAAACCTCACTCATTTATTGAGTGAGGTTAAAGAAAAATAATTATAGGAGGAATAGTATTCACTATTTTGCTTATATTTGTTATGCGAAATATCAAAAAGCCTTCCAACTAATTCTGGAAGGCTCTACCCAATAAGGTGTATTTCTGTGTGTTTAAATGCTTATCAAATGTGCCAACAATAATTGACACCTTCCATTAAAAATTCTTATGGCCTCTAAAGAATATCAAGACGCGCAACTAATACAAGTAAAATTTGCAGTAATACTTGAGCATTGACAGCAAGATCCGTGTCGGTAGTTGAAACTCTGACTCCGCGAGAGTTTTCTATATAAGTTTGTTGTCTATTAACCTGGCTTGATTTTATCTTTGCAGTCAATTCTTGAGCAATTCTATCTGCTTTTGAACTGTCCGCAATTGAAATACTGAGAACCAATGCAATGGCCGCTTGAAGAGCAACCTGAAGATTGACCGCAGCCTGGGTATCGGTAGTGGTAACTTCTACGTCGCTTGAATCTCTTACAACAATTGCTTCGTAAGATTGTTGCACAGACTTGATTATTTGATCAGCGTCTTCTCCGAGAGTTTCATCATCTAAGGGGTGGTTCATGGCGGGGTCCAACGCGTTCCATTCTGATCCACCTCTAAGACGTTCTCTTTCAGACTGAAACCTTCTGCCTGAGCTTTTATAATTAGGCATATAACTTCCTCCTTTATTGGTGTTAATTTATACTATGACCAATATTTTAAATAGGATGGGGTATAGCACCAGCTTATCCACCCATTTTAAGTAATTTGGTAATTCAACCAGTTTCATCATAGATCACTGTAATACTCTCTATACTTAAAGGAAAATAAAAACAGCCACCGATGTAACTCAGTGGCTGTACATAGCATATTCCCAGGATAGAAAAATCACCCCTCATTTGTTGTCTTCTTTAAGGAGTCAACTCCTTTTCCTAATTCCTCCACCATCTGTCTTAAATCTTCCCTATCCTTACGGCTGATTTTTTTCCTGTCTAAATTCACTGCGTTCCTATCCAGAACTGTATTGACTAACTTTTCTATTACTTTTTCAGATATTTGCTGGTTATTATTTTTCTTACTCATATTTGCACCTCCTAGGTTGTTTACTCTCTTCATTATATGACTTCGTCTGGAGAATTGTGTTGAGAGAACTGCCTATTGAAAGGTTATGGTGGTTCTGTTTGGTGGGATAATTAGTCTAACTACAACAAATGATGAATCAGAAGTTAATTATATATACGAATCTTTGCTCGGAAACAGATGTTTATTTGATATTTCGAGAACATCCAGATTACGACTTACTTATCAATGAAGAATTTTTAAAGCTTGTCGAAAAAATCAGCGACTATTCTGTACAATGTTCATTAAAATAATTGAGTAAAGGCCAAATCCGTAATGAGTCCCAACAGGCTATTCTACTTTATAAAGAACGGCGAAAATTGCTAGAAATTTATAAGTCTTTCCAAAATGAAAAAGAAACCGTATGGTTGTCTAAGAGGTTAACCTAAACAACATACCACACTAACAGCCATTGGAAGGACGTAACCAATGGCTGTTAATAAATATACAGGGTAAGGAATAGAAAGAGCTGCTTAAATGAGAACCTCTAAGCTCCTGGTCACCTTGGTTTACCAACTATACCTTAAATTGTATAAGTTTAATTTTAAAAACCCCTTGATACCTGTTGTATCAAGGGGGTTGCTGATTAATATACAGATAGATACTGTTCACGTTCCCAAGGGTGAACTTGTGTACGGAACAGCTATTATAGAAAGATAATCCAATCAGAATTTGTCAAACCCTTGATATAATAAGGGTATTAATTTTGGCCAAATCAGAATAAATGTAAGAAAATCAAACTTTTTTGGTCATTTTTTGGTCAAGATTTTGGTCATAAAATATGTTGTAACCCCTTTATTTATAAGGTCTGAAGAAATATTAAAAAACAAAGAAAAACCTCGCCCATTTATTGAGAGAGGTCAAAGGGAAAAATATTCATAGGAGGAATATAATTCACTACTCTGCTTACCTTTATATTTGTTATGCTAAACATCAAAAAGACCTCAACTAAAAAAGTTGTAGGGCTTTTTGAGTTTTAGTATATAACAGTGTCTTTTTGTGGTCATCAAATACCTTACTTAGAATATCCTGCTCCAAAGCACATAGGTAACTTCGCAAGTCTAACGTCGAGATATGTTTAAATCCCGGCTTATATTTTATATGTATGAGGTCAAAGTCTTTTTCTTTATTCAATACATAACAAGTAATTTCTCCCTTGTTTTCAGAGGTACCAACAAGTTTATAATGTAAATGATCTCTTGGCTGCTCCATTTTATCACCCCTACTCATTATATGACCGTTTAAAAACGGTGTTTAGCGATAAGCCGTGTTTTTACATAACTTTAATAATCGTTCTAAATTTTTACATAAATAAGAACCCTCCAACTCATAACAGCTGGAGGGCTCAATTTTTATTCATCTTGATTATCTTAATTGTATATTAAGAACATCGAGAATACGAAGTCTGTTTGTTTGATGATCATCAAATGTACCATTCACTATATTTTCTTTCATTTTACTTAAGTAGCTGAGTAACTCTTCATTATGTACATTGCTCCATTCGGAGTCATAAATAATATGGTCCAAGAAAAATCCATTTGTTTTGTACAATACATACATAATAATTTTGTCATTAAACTTAGAAGTGCCTATAAGTTTAAAATACTCGTGGTCCACTGGCTTTTTCATTTTCATCCCTCCATTTTCATTATAAACTTTAAATGAAGGTGTGATAGTACATTTGTCACATTAATAAAAAAACCTCCAACTATTGCTGGAGGGATTTAGATAGAGGTTTACTTGGGCAAACCCCGTAATCCGAATACACCCGAGTTAAGCGCTTTTTTTAAAAAATTGAATTCTAGCATCTAATAATATCACATAGCATCCTAATCCAACAATCACCATCATAGAAACAAACCATATTATGTAAGATATGTTAATCATGTTTTGATTATCTAATACAGGTACCCAAAAGTATCTAGCACCTATTAATGAAATCAATGACATAACTACTACAAAAAGCATAGATGGCCATAATTGCTTGGCTATCGTTTCAGTGGTTTTTGAGTTCATTATCTTCCCCAAAGCTTGAGGGTCCATACTAATTTTGATCACTCCTTAACCACTTTCTAAAATACATGAAAGCCGGAATAGTATAGAACATGAGTGTACCTGGAAGCACTGCAGCTAACTGGACCAGCGGGTGTAATGCTGAAAATATTGCTATCGACCCTAAGGCTAATCCTGAAAGCGAACTCCACTTTTCAACTTTATCTCTATGAGCTAACAGTTGTTGACCCATGGTACTTTCCTCCTTTTTAGTATCTATAATACTAATTATATCACTAACAGAGGTTTTTGGTGATGAATTCGATTGCCCGTTTTTGGGGTTATTCGACAAAATACTAACAGTAATATCATTGACGACAAATTTATTGAGTTCCTCGAACAATGATGAATAATTGATTGTTGCAGCATTTGTTTTTTCGCCATAATGTAGGTTCAGATACTTCGTGTTTTCTGATATACAGATATTTTCGTCAAACAGACTTTCGCTTGATTTCTTATATAAATCTTTACTAAGGTTCATTAATAATAAGTCACTTGGAATAATGTTCACATTAAATAGCTTTTCTTCTTTATTATTATTAGCGACTATCATTAGTTATTCTCCTGCGGATAAAACATAAGCGGGTATTCACCCAACAGTTCATTATTAAAAATAATTTTGCCTTTATACTCACCTTTAACTTTAAAGGGAACATTTCTGAAATCAAGATTAAAAACAAACCCATTAGCTTCATCTGGTAATGAGGCATCAAAATTGTTATTCTTAGGTACGTTTATGGGATCAGTCTTTATTGGAGTGTCTCCTTCTGGTGATTCCAATATAAATTGTACAGTATGTGTTTTATGTGGATCAATTTTTATTAAACCACAGGTAACTGAAAAAGAGTATGTACACGGTATAAAAGGTGGTCTAAATAAATTCTGAGGGTTAATTAATTGTAAAGTATTACCCTTGCCACTAGGATTACTAACGTTTTGTGAATCCTCAGAAAATGTAAAGCTTGTTATTGTAACGTCCATTGATAGTCCCCCTATTTATTGTTCAATATACTATATTCTACATGATTTTCCATTTTCCTGCACTATCCCCTGATTTGTGTTAATGAGAATTTCACGAAAAAAAAGCCCTCCAACTCATCAGAGCTGAAAGGCGTTTGTGTTCGTCCCCGGTAACAGAACACATATCGTTCGCAGATAGTGAAACGGGGATGTTTCTATTTTAACAAGCTTAATAGCTTCTTGCGAGTCTCAGAACCGTAAATTCCGTCTTGCTTCAACCTATAGTAGGACTGGAACCGCTCCACAGCATCTGCTGTCTTCGGTCCATAATAGCCATCTACACCATTATTTTCAGCACCTTTTTCCGGATAGAACGGCGGTTTGTTGGATGCTAAGGTTCCTTGGACCGCACGTACACCATTGCCATAGAATGGAGGAGTTTTTACCCAATAGGTCTCATCAGGCAAAACAGGTTTGGCTGCTTCCTTCAGCTCCTGCCTGGTCACAGGACCAACAATGCCATCCACCTTGATACCTCGATCTTTTTGGAAGGCTTTCACCGCAGCTTCCGTTTCAGCGCCAAAGTCGCCATCAGCCCCGTACATAGGAAGCTTATACCCTAGATCAAGCAGCTGCTCCTGTAGCCTTTTGATGGCTGCACCACTTTCCCCTTTCTCTAGCAACCCATCATCCTCAGGTGGTTGGTAGCTTGTCTGAATCGCAAAGATCGGCTTCTTCCCTGCTCTCAGATCAATAAGAGCTAATCCGCCTGTCAGCTGCAGGTGAGGATAATCTTTAAAGGGTGACCAATCACCACCCCATTCAAAACCTAAGTCTTTAGCGATAGTGGCTACTTGCTTCCAACTTTTATTGACCCTCCAAAGCGCACGTTTCCCATCATTAGATACCAGGAAGAAATCCACAGCCAGCCCAAAGTTATGATAGGAAAATCCTGGAGGAGCATAAGTTACAATGTTCCCCGGTGCTGTTCGTCCTTTGTTATAGAGAGCTTGCTGCTCTGCATGGGTGCGCAGCCCATCCGAAATCTGTGCCAATATTCCCTTCCTATATGCACGTTCAATTATCGTAACTGCCCGGTCTTTTACCACTGGATGGACATCCCCCATATTCCTAATAGAACGATTGACCAAGGTTTTTAAAGATACAGTCATATCATTTCATCTCCTTATATTTAGTGGTGAATTCTTCTTTCACTTCTTCTGATAATGCAGCGTTCTTTTTGTCTGGATCGATAGCATTTAACTTCTCTGCTAATCCAGGCGGGACAACTACACCAATTTGAGCTAAGTTTTCTACGATACTTAATCCTTCGTTTGCTATATAAAAAAGAACAGTCGCGTAAGTGACTGCTCCGTTCAATCCAAGTATTTGATCCACCACATTGGCTAAGATGATTACCACCAGAATAAGTACTTTCCTAGAGTAACCAAACAAACTTTTTCTGCTCCAAAGATTGCCAAACCTTATGGCTTTAAAAACTCCGGTTACAATATCCAAAGCCATAAGTAATAATAATAGATGTAGAAACTTTACATCACCGAACAAGTAAAAACGGGTCGCCTCTAAATACTCCAAATTAACACCGCCCACTTTGTCATCATCTCCTTCATTTTTAATGACCCCCTAACGTATCGTATATATCTCGTATCATATAAAAAGCCACCCTCTCCCCTGGGGTGGCCGGGTGCTGCGGCACCCTTTTTTTGTGCATAAAAATAACACCTTAAGCCAGGCGTTCCATTAACTTATTTTTCACTAAGCCGCTCATCCCTTCCAGGGATGCGTCTTTTTCGTAATCCTGGACGGTTACTGGTATATAACCATTCAGATCCAATTGGCCAGCGGGGTCCATCCCTCGAAAATGGATGTGCACCTTTTCCTCATTTTCTACTGTCACAAACTGGACATTATTTACTTTAATGCTCATTTCCTCGATCATGATTGATCAGCCTCCTCAAATTGTTCACACAAATAATCATAGGTCAGTGCCTCATTTCCAGAAAAAGCTTCCTCGCTGGTCAGGAGTACTTCTTTTACTGTCATTAACATGCTTTGATTATCACCACCCTCAAGGACCAATTCTTCTTCATAGAGCTCCTGGACGTCTTTCTGAAAAGCTTCCATATCCTTGATGTCGTACCTCTTTCCATTCTCTAGCATTTTAGGGTTTCCTTCCTCATCCAGGAATGAATGTTCCTTTGCCAGGTCTTTCCGCTGACCTTCTACCTCCTGCAAACGTTCAGTCAACTTTTTGATAAATGTCGTCCGGTGTCTGGATTGCTTCCCTTTCAAAGACAAATGAAAAAGCAGGTCGATTGCCTGCCCGATTTGTCCGTGTTTGATTTTCACCTGCATTAGGCCGCCTCCTCCAATTGTTTGATACGTGCTTTTAATGTTTCATTTTCCATTTCCAAATAGTTGATACGCTCATCATGATCATAATAAATGCCAGCTAACTGCTGGATTGCTTTTGTATTCAAACTCCGATGGGAATAAGAAGAGATGGCTGCTCCATCATCGGATAAGATCTCACTAGGTGTTTTATAGCCTTGCCCAATTACGAAACCATATTTGGCTGCATTTATACCATTATTCCAGTCGGATACCAGGTTATATTTCATGATTTGTGCATGATTCATGAGAATATCCAAGGCATTCCCTTCCCATGGCTGTATGTTGGTTTTAGCGTCTTCGATGGAAGAAACGATGAAGTCTGAAGCCCGAATCGGCTTGTATGTTCCGTACGTCTGATCCGGTGCCAACACACGTACCTCGTTAGGAGTGTTAAGGTAGAAGTTACCGCCAGTCGCTTGGATGGCAACTGCGTTAGAAGCTTCAATGTTTACGTTACCACTAGTAGCTTCTAACCGAGCAGTGCTCCCGTAAACCTCTGTTGACCCTGCAGAGGAAATCTTAACAAAGTCTTGTGCTGTAAATATACCACCGAAATTACTGTTTATCCTGAAATCCTGATTAACATCCAAACCTACGGTAGTCCGCAGGGTCGCCCATTGGTTTAAGAACGCAATACTTGATGGGTCCGGCGGTCCCCACGTCTGCCCCGTTGTGGTGATTCCGATGCGGACATAGCCGTTTGCGTCTCGGACGAACCAGCCATCGTCGGAGATAACAACACGCCCGTCGGTTCCTGTCGCGGTGAACGTCGAACCGGAAATATCAACTCCAGATATATTACCTGCTGTAATGTTTCCCAATTCACCTGTTATGTCACTAAGTACAGTTACAGCTCCCTGAAACTCGATATTTGCTGCTTGGATTTTAATGGTTTCTGCCGACTGGTTGATGGCAGAAATGACCCCGTTTTCTTCTACTTTGGTGCTTATCTCATTGCTATGTTGTGTGATAGTACTTTCCGCTGAACCCACTCGTCCTTCTAGAGTATTAAACGTAGAAGTTTCCACCTTGCTAGTGATTGCATTGGCATTCTGGGTTATATTTGATTCGGCAGTGTCCACACGCCCCTCGAGAGTATTGAAAGTTGCCGTTTCCACTTTCGATTCGATTGCGTTGGCATTTTGGGTAATTTCAGATTCAGCTGTCGTAAGTCTGCTGTCAATCGGCGATACTGCGCTATCCGTGTAATCCTGCGCCAGTTTTCGATCCACCGTTTCAATTAAAACACTGTCGATTAACACCCCTAGACCGGATCCAGTGGTATCTCCCCATATCCCGAGAAAATGATCGTTTGAATTTCCATTGTTCTGAGGCACATCGTAATAGAAAGTATAAGTTGTCCATGATGTTGTAGGAGTGAAGTAGTTCCATCCACTATTTCCTACACTGTTTGTCGAATAAGCCGCTGCAAATTCAGCTGTTGGATTGGATGCTGGTTGTTTGGCTATAATGGATACTTTTATCGTTTTTCCACTTAATAACAACGCCTTGGCTGAATCAATAATCAAGGCAGTTTCACCGGTAGTCCCACTAGGTGGCGGACCTGTATTAGTTGATTGGAATAGCCCTGTCTCCGGTGTAGTAATACCACCTGTTCCGAAGGTAACTCCACTCTGCCATGCACCTTGGATAGCAGCTTCAAATCCATTCCTTACAATTTGATCTAAGGATTTTACATCCGCATAAACTTTTGCATCCGCTATCCCCTGTTCGTATGTTGTCTGTTCCACTTTGCTGCTTATTGCTGTGGCATTTTGACTGATGGAAGTCTCGTTGGATTCAAACCGGTCCACGATGCCCTGCTGGTCAACCGAATAGGTAGTCGTATCCACCTTGGCGCTTAGGGCCTTGTCTACTTCGGTAAAAGTATAGGTACCAATCTCACCTGCAACCGTAGGGCTTGATTTTTGCCAAGCAGTACCATCCCATCTTTTTAACACGTTCGGGTTTTGCGATGTATCCCACCAAAGCATACCAGTAGTCGGGGCTGCAGGTGCTGTGGTCTGTTGCGGTATTTCCTCCTGCTTCATCGCCAATTGGCCATCAACATAAGTAAGATTCGCTTTATCAGCTAGGTCATTAGCGATTTCCTGCATCTTGTTGTCATAGGCTGTCTGAGCAACCGCGTAATCTACAGTATATTGTTCGGCTGCAGATTGAGCTTGGTTTGCCACAGTATCCGCATGGCTCTCCGCAGCTGTTTGAGCAGCATTGGCTTTTGATTGCGCTCCCGTGATGGACTCAATTGTATCAGTACCAACATCAGTGTCCAACTTGGTCTTGGCTTCATTACCGGGTACGTCTTTGGAATCGATGGTTTGTTTATCGTAGGTTACTTCCCTTACCTCAGTCATGGACACTTTCTTGGTTATTTCGGCTTGTAGGGACTTCCAAACGGCATCCACTTGTTCTTGGGTGTATTCAATATAATCTCCAAGGGTCACTTTCTTTTTCGACTTATCCACGATATTCCTGTCCTGGGTATGAATACGTGCTTCCAGATAAAGAGAAGGTTCATAGCTGGTGTCCTTGATGCGGATGGTATCACCAAATCGGATTTTCTTATTTTCCATTCCCTCAATATGTTCCAAATCCGCAATGCCGCCCTTATATTCCACACCTGCGTTAATACGCTTTTCTAATTCATTCTCTGTCAAAGTACGTAAACGGGATTTTGTCATATCATAGTCAACGCTAAACGGCTCATAAGGTTCAATAAGGTGCTGCAGGGCGCCGTCTTTAAGTTGTGTACCCCAACGTTTCAGTGCATCCTGGTTCTCAACCAAAACTTCCAATCGGGTACCATCTTCTCTTTCAGGACCAACCCCTCTCAAAGCAGTAACAATGTTTCCTGTTTTCTCCTTACGGGATAGCTCTAAAAGGTCTCGCCCCAGTTCAGCCGTTCTGCCTCTCCATGTGCCAATACGCTCCACCATGTCCACATAACGGCCAGTTATTATACCGTTACTGTGTTCAATACGAAAATCCAATTCCAGATTTAATTCGCTGGCAACCTTTTTCAAATAAGCATAAGGGTTGCTGTGATTATCAAACTTGAGTGTTCTGACACCGTTGAATATTATGTTGCCTGGTTCCCATTCAGTGTTAGCCAGAGCAACTGAAGCATGTCCTTCAGCACTTAACGCATCGGTGGTATGGGGATCTATGACCTTTGCTTTCTTCAACCCTATGAAGCTGGCTTGGCTGTATACTTCCACTTTCCTTGTAATGCGATTAACTGCTGCTTCACTAATGATGAACTCGCGCATTTCTCCGTTTTCACCGGGAATGATGACTCGATTGCGCTTAACTAAGTATTGAGAAAAGGGTTGGTCTGCGTAAGTTTTAAAGTTAAAGGTTTCCAGGTTATCTTTCAATGACTGATGATGATTATTTGTTAGTATTTTCTTAAACCTGATATGACCGAGCAGTACTTGTCTGTCCGCAATATGGATCATGTGTCTGCCTCACCTCCTACTTGCCTCGCTCCCGATATCAGGCAATTGCATTAAAGGAATCTGGTGCCAACACCAATTGATTCCTATATGGCTTCAAGGGAAAAAATGTGGAACCAAAAGCAATATCTTCAAATGGCTCACCATTTATCAGTACCTCGCCATTGTTGGTATTATCGAAAGTGATAAAGTCACCAGCCTTCGCAATATAAGGAATCTGATCGGAGGTCAAGTTATTGATTTTCTCGACCTTTAAGTTATTAACTTTCATGGCGGGCGCGGTATAGGACCATCTAGTTCCAAAATGAACTTGAACCTGTGCTAGCTTGCGTACAAACTGCTGCTCACTATCCATGTGAAATTCCCGCACACGAGTGTGATGTCGTCCATTAACTTGGATGATTTCTGCTATATAACCTTCCCACTCATGTCCTCGTCGTTCAATTCTCACCAAAGCTTCAAGAATACGGGCGCGGTTCCAATATGGTTCTTCTTCCAGAAAGTTATAACCTACATTCACATCCCCCGCTCGTATCACGCCCTGTCCTCGAACAGCATTGGGAAACACATCTTTCACAGTTGCCGATGCGACAAATTGATCTGTTTCATCTAGCAGGTGTATTCCTACACGACCAAGCAAGTCCGGAGAGGTAGAGGAATCAAATTCGAACCTAGCTTCGACTCGGAAATCCGTCAACACTTCAGATAAACTTGTTTTTAAAGCTGGGCCATGCCAACCCTCTGCATATCCCCAGGTATCCGGTACAAATCCTGTGCCATCACTGACAATAGTTCCCGCTACTGTTCCACCATCTATGTTGCTTCCTGCGGTCCAAGCGGTGGTATCCGTTAATTCATCATCCAGAATAGTGATGTACTCTTCAACCGCACTATATTTTTCAACATCAACAGGCCGGCCGATCATCATATAGTCATTGTTCTGGTTCTGAATCATAGCAAATGTAATAGGAGCCAATACTTCGAGTTCAAAGACCGGTTCTGCATCAGCTGTCCCGTTGTTAGTTATCTCTACAACATTGTTTCCGTTGAAATCTGCAGTTATTACCGGCCCGTAAATGTAGGGGTCCAGCATAGTCAAAGTGATGTTAAAGACGCCGTCTGATTTGGTGATGTTCTCTATATCATACTCGCCTTCCTGCAGGACAAATATTTCTTTTTCAGGCGTTATATCCCGGACAATGGAGAACTTTTTTTCAGTACAAAATAGTTCATAGATTTGGTGTTTCTTACTATCGAACTCTGAAAGCGTATCAGCCTCTATTTGTAATCCGATGCTTACGTGGCGTTCTTCTTCCTTGGATTGCGATAAATAGGAGCCGGCCATTCCAGGAGACGTTAACTTTGTACGGCTGACGTTCGGTGAGTAAATGTGAAAAGACTCCACCCATACACCGATATCATGCATGTCAGTAGTGGTATCCTCATATTTCACTTTGAAATTAAATACACTTTTCATTTACTCACCCCTGAATTCTTTTCTGATTTCATTATCTCTTTCCCAATGTTCCTGTACGACTTCCCATACAATCTCTCCCACAATCTCTCTATCCATAATGACATTACCTGCACCTACATTCACTGCCATTTTACTTTTAATATTATGGGTGGAAGTTAATGCTGTACTCATGTTATCCAAGTTTCTACTGATTTCAGGACTTACCCCTACACCACTCGCGTAGGCGGGCAACCCACTATTGATTCTAGATAATATTTTCTTTGTTTCTTCTGCTGTGAACACATCCGCTCCACGTTTTAAGTCTGGAATTAATCCAAACCCATGAAGTGACCATTTGTTTCCTTCTCGTACAAGCTCTGGTCCTTCTTCTCCGACAAACGCTGGACCGCCCGGATGAAAGTTTGTACCTCCTGCATAACCAACAGGGACATTATGGCCATTCCCTCCCGAATACCGGAGTGATATGGTTTTCCACACAGTTTCGGATAATTTACTGTTTAATTCATATGCACTGGGGGATAAATTTGCGCGAACGTTCTTGCTTACATCTCTTCCTAGTTCATCGGTATAATTCCTGGCATCACTAGCCAGATCCTGAATCTGGCTTTCAGCTCCATATAACTTATCGATTTGGCCATCTATTGCAGCAACACCATTCAGGTATTCATCGGTGTTCCTCATGTTGATAGGGGTTTGGTCTTTCAGTTTTTGCTTTTCCTCTTCAAGTTTACTAATTTGTTCATCGATGACTTGACTTACATTTCCCTGGTTAACTGCTTGCCTGGCAACTTCTTCTGAAATTCCAGCGTTTTTCAAGTAATTGAGTTGCAACTTTTCATAGACCATACCTAACTTAGAGAGCTCTTTATCGGTGTTACTAAGCTTAATTTGCTGTTCTGTCTTCTGTTGTTTCAAGGTTAATAACTGATCATTTAATCCTTGTTCTCCATCTTTGATATAATCATATTGCTTTTGCAAAGGTTTGATTTGTTCTTGTAATACAAACCATTCTTCAGTACCTGCTTTTACTCTCGATTGTTTGGCTTGAAGAGATTTCAATTCTTCTGACACTTGATTCTTCATTGTCTGTAATTCTTGAGACGAATGTGTATTTAATAATTGATTGATTTCCGCTTCTTTTGTTTTGAACATATTCAACTGACGTTGCTGAGTCTTCCGTTGTTCTAACAATTTACTTTGATTATCAGCAGCATTAAAGAATTGCTTCTCTAATTCCAAGGTGGCCATCTTAGAGATTTCTTGATTATATTTCCTGAGCTCAGTAGTAGCGCCGGCGATTTTATTTCCTTGGTCTGTAATCTTTTCAGTGGCGCCTGGCAAGGATTCCACAAGCTCCGCATTTAAACCTACCATGGTTTGCAATTCATCATTAGTGAACCCAGACTTTTTTTTAAGGGTAGCCATTTCTTTTTTGATAGCAGCAATGGTTTCTGGGTTAGATGTCTGCTGTAATTCATGTTGGAGATCAATATATCGACCGAATTCATCACTGGTTAACTTAGACTTGTTCCTCAACTCATCGAACTGCTGAATCATTTTACCGGTTTCTTGATGTTGTTTACTTAAAGAGTTAGCTGTTTCCAAAGAGACGTCTTTTAACTTTTTCTCTTCACCTGTTAATGTACCTACTGTGGTTATAAGCGTAATCAAACCGCCAACAGCTAATCCGACAGGTCCAGCTTTTCTAATTAACCCGAGGAGAACGCCTTCCAGCCCTTTTTTACCTGCAGCCGTTTCAGCTTTACCCAAATTCAAACTCAATGATCCGACTATACTAGACAGGGTAGAAAATGTTTTTAATCCAGGACCAGCAACAGCAGCGCTTCCCGCCAGTGTAAGGAGAAACTTTTGGGTATCCTCATCCAATTCAGCAAACCATTCGGACAACTCCTGGATATGAGGTGTCACATCCTGAGCAATTTCAAGCAGTTCTCGACCTAATGGTTCTAAGGAGTCCAAGACCCCTCGCAATGTTTTTTTGAATTCTCTCCCAAATGTCTGCTCTTGGGAATTTTCTAACTCTTTCATCGATCCGTCAACGTCTTTCATAGATTCATTGACATCATCCAGGGAATAAACCGTCTTAGCACCCATGTCCTCCCACTTGGTACCAAAAAGCTCTACTCCAATTTGGTTCGCTTTGACCTGATCCTCCATTCCCTCGAGTTCAGGTAGAACTGTACGGAATAACTCTTCTGCAGTCGCTTCTCCGTTTTCGAATTCTTCGAACAGATTTTGAGTTTCTTTCGACATATCTTCGAATGCATCTGAGGTTCTTTTTGAACCATCTCTTACACGAATATCAAACTCTTTCATCACATCGTTGATGTAATCTAAATTGTAAGCACCGTTTTTCGTTCCGTTGGCCAAGATCGAAAAATAATCTTCCGCAGAGAATCCCATCTGCTTGAATAAGGGAGCATATTCGGAAATGTTATCGAACATCTCTTGGGAGAAGTTCAAACCTTCCTGCTGCCCTTTCGTGAATAAATCCATTGCTTCTTCCGCGGTTATACCGAAATTGTGCATCAATTGATTGACACCGCGAGTTGCTTCGCTCATATCCGCTTCAGTTACATTAGCTAGAGTCAACATATGCTTGGTTGCTTCCTGCAGCTCTTTTCCATCATTTATCCCTTGGATATTCTGTTTCACCATCATGATGGACCTGGCTACTTGTTCAGGAGAATCACCAAAGCCGTCTTCCCAAACGGTTTGCATGTCTTCTTCCAGTTGTTTTGCTTCTTCTCCAGTAGCACCTAGAGTACCGGTCATAAGTTGAGTAGCATCATGTAGACTCAAGGCACTTGCACCAGCTGCTGCACCTACACCAGCGAGAGGTAAAGTTACGCCTTTGCTTAAATTGTCGCCTAAATCATTAGCTTCCCGTCCGATATCTTTTAATGATTTTTCATATTTATTTGCATCTGCCCGCGCATCTTGCATTTCTTGGCTTTGTTTTGAGATTTCTGTTTTGGTCCGACCAATTGTATTTTCCAGCTTTTGTTCAGATATACGTAAATCAAGAAGTTTATTAGACAATTTATTAGCTTCATTAGAATTTTCTCCATACGTCTTCTTCGCTTTCTCCAATTGCGTTGAGGTGGCATCTATTTTCTTTCTGACGATATCTTGTTCTTTGCCCAAATAAGTAACTTTTGCTTCCAGTTTTTCTGTTGCTGTCGCGGTATCCTTCATTTGCTCGGACTGCAATTTGAATTCTTTTCGAAGCCTGGTGCTTTCTTTATTCATTTCTTTGATGCCTTCATTGAAATCTTTATTGAAGACACTGAAAGTAACTTTTGTTTCATTCCGTTTTGCCAATTATTTCACCTCCTCAATATGTAGCAGGGTTGTTCTTCCATCCGTCGTATGCTTGTTTACTCTCATAAATCCTTTCTACATCCGGAATCGGATAATGCCAGAAAACATCAGAATCAATACCTGACCCGAGGCAATATAAAACGTAGCGATCCTCCACACACTCCAAGTTCAACTTAGGATTCTTGATCTGTTTCTGGCCTTTATCTACCTTCTTACTAATGCTATCATTCAATCCTTTGGCAAAATGATTAGGACTGGACTCTGTACATGCAAGTATCAGTCCTTTATATTGCTGGATTAATTGATGTTCATCAGGAGCATAATTCTGTAAAAATTCTTGAAAGCTCATCCGTTCCTGTTTATCCACCCCGATGATACCAAGATAAATGACTGCAGGGTAAAATTTCATCTCTAATAAGTCTGGCAGCTGTGATTTATCAATCAGACCAAGCTTTTCACCCATGCTTAATGAATGGTTCGTGATTGCCGCTGGATAAACTTTTCCTCCTACTTCAATCAGTTCATACCTTGCCAATATGATCGCTCCTTTAAAAAGAAAAAAGAGCAGGCATTTTACCTACTCTTTTATACGGTCGTTACGCTTAACGCATCGCTAAGCGCAGACTCTTTCCCATTCGATCCGATAGCTTTGACCTGATAACTGTAAGTTGTAGTTGCAGTCAATCCACTATCACCAAAGCTGGTTGTGGCACTTGTGCCTACGGATACACCATCCCTATAAATTTCATAATTGGAAACCCCCTCGCTATAGGTTACTGCATTCCAGGTCAACGTCAGGGATGTAGACGTAACGTTAGATGCTGCTAACCCGGAGGGGGCATTAGGGAGTAGCTACAGCTTCAACCAGTGTACGATCAAACTGGGTATGCCATGTATCCGGAATAGTAGTGTCCTCCAGTTCGGAAACAATAGCTTCATAATACATTTGCTTGGAGTCATCTGGATACGCTGCAAGAGTGACTTCCATCAATGCGACTTCATCACCGCCGTTTTCAATTGTGAAAGTAAAACCTGTAGCACTTACACAATCCGGGAATGCAATTAGTTTCGTTACATTTTCAAATTCATCAATCGCATCCGCTGTTAACGTGAATCGCTTCCCTTTTGAATCACTGCCATAAGAATAAATGCCAGGCTTTAATTGATCATTCGAAAAGCCGAAGATATCACGCAACACCTGCACCTTAATGTGTGCAGAGACTGTTAAGTCCATCTTTTGGGGCTTCACCTTTTTACCAACCTCTACCCCTTCTTCTGTTTTGATGATCTCTCGAAGGGTTGTTTCCCCTCCAACGGAACCGACAGCCCCGAATTTTTTTCCTGGGTTCTTTGTTCCATCGGCCTCAATCGTTTGAAGACTTACATTCGTGACCGCCATGGGGTCAAACCTTTCAACTACTATCCCCATTAAAATTCCTCCTCTAGAAAATTATCAATACGCTCGCTTATTAGTTCTATAATTTCTGGCGTGGTTTTTTCCAGACCTTCTTCCATAAACCGCTGTTCCAGGGGGTTATGGGGACCTCTACCTTCGTTAGGAAAAACAAGATACCCAAAACTTCCCGGATTTTTAGCAGCTCCACCTTTTGTTTTGACGGTAAAACCTAAATTGTGCTTTTCACTTTTCGACCACTTGCTATACTTCGCATGCTTCTTTGTCCGGTTAGAAACAGGCAATTCCTTAGTAATGGCAGCAGTCGTTCGTTTAATACCTTCATTATGCAGGACCTGATTAATGATATTTTCGACATTATCAGGAACTTTTCGGAACTTTTCTTCCAGCTTCTCTACTTCCTGATAATCAAGATCATAGCGAATACTCATGTTTCAATATCCTCCGGAAGATCAATGTTACTCGGTCAAAGAAATCTGTTGTTTCTCCTTTTTGTACTCGCTCCTTGATGGTTCTGCTGAATGAAATACCTCTCACTCTCGTCCCGACTGATATGATATCGAGAGTCGTGGCCTCGATGTCTGGATTTCCTTCTGATATATAAACGACATAGACTTCCTGTGACAGATTTCCTTCCTTGCTCGCTGTCGTCATATCTCCGTAGACAATAAGAAAATAGTTGTTATCTGCAGGGAGCTCATCTTCAGCCGCTTCATCAACAAAAACCGGAAGAGTAAAGGTAGTGTTCAAATCGTTTACCAGTCTTTCTTGTTGCTCAGCCATATAAGCTTTCGCTTTTTCATTCATTCAGATCGCCAACTTCCTGCAAAAAAAAATAAAGATAACGTTTGCTGCTATCCCAGTCTACGGTGATGACGTCATATAGAATACTGTTTACCTTACATTTTAAAGACGACTTTTTCACGTTTTGGAAACCCGGAGGAAAGGGGGTCTTCACCTTCATATCCAGACTGGCATTCATCGATCCGGCCATTTGGTAATCCTCTTCTCGGGCATTCATTAACTTGAAAGCAAGTTTCCCTTCTGCTGCAAATACCTCTCCAATACGCTTCCGCGCTTGATTTCGCTGAGTCGTCAACTTTCCATAGTTAAGAAAGCCATCATTAAACACTTCATGAAGAGGTTTCTGTATTCGCCGCTTCATAAGCTTTCACCCCTTCACGGATAGATAGCTTCGAAAGTTCACTGGCGAAGTTAATTTCAAAAAGCTCCAAAGAGTGATTATAAACATAACGACCGTAGTCTAATAGTAGTTGCTGGGCGAACAAGTCCTCTGAATAATCAATAACGGTACCACATAACCCATCGAGATATGCAGCACCACGTTTGACATGTTTCAGAAGCTCCTCGTCTTCCTCACTCCAAGTTATTTTTAAATAACTTTTCAGCTCGTTAAGCAGGTATTGAAGCTGTGCTTCGGTCATAAAAAAGCCACCCCCTATTCAGAAGGTGACTCATTTTTTTCCTGGAGTTTAAGGATAAGGGAGATACGCTCGTCCTCATTTTTTGTTTCACCTGGATCCCCACCAAATTCCTTGATTAAATCCTCTTGTTCCGCTTTGTTTTTCTGCCGAATATCCGTTTTGGTTAACTGCTTTGAACTTCCAGTTTCAACCTCTTTAATGAATACCCGCTTGTACTTCGGGTGTTCGTTGGATAGTTCTTCAATTCGTTCTTCAGAAGGTTCGTATCCTTCTCGCGGATACTGGTCACCTACCTGGTAAATTACCTGTTTATCGTCTTTGTCGTTAGGGTCCTTAGTATCCCGAAATCGATTTACAACTTCATAAGGCATAATTATATTGCTCCTCTCAGATTTTTATTAAACCGCAGCAGCTGTAGTAACAGAAAGTGCAGAGCTCAAGTCAGACTCAAGGCCATTGGTTCCAATAGCTTTCACCTGATAGCTGTACGTAGTTGATGCAGTCAAGCCGCTATCGTTGAAGGTTGTAGCTCCAGTAGTACCGATGGATACACCGTCGCGGAATACTTCGTAACTTGCGATTCCTGTATCATATGCCACTGGGTCCCAAGCAAGCGTCATGCTTGTATCCGTTACATTAGAAGAAGCAAGATTAGCAGGAGCTGCAGGGTCGGCTGTTCCGAGAGCATTGATATCATAAACTTTGAAAGAATTATTATCCTTCGGACGACCATTTGCAAGCATTCGAGTGATATAAACCGTTTCATCTTCAAGGAAACGATATTCTGTAGAAGCTTTAACTTTTCGCTCCGATCCTACGCCCATGAAGTAATCTTTCGCCAGCCCCGCAACCAGTTTCCCTTGTGGCATAGCTACGGACTCAATGATGGTGGCATCAATAGGTAAATTCGTCATAAACTGACCCGACGCATTACGATGAACAATTTGTTCAGCCAATTTATAGTTGTAGTCGTTTGGATTAACCACCAAGATGATATTCCTAACCTTCCGCTTCCCTGCATTTGTTAAATCTCCGCGGATGGCATACAAAGATTTCACACTAAAGTCTGGAAGAACTGTTGCTTCTTTATCTGGATATTTCCCATTTACTACCGCTCCATCCAAGTCCTTGATCATACCGATAGGCTGATCTTCACCTGTGCCTGCAATGACTGCTTCCTCTAACGCAATAGCAGACGCTTCTACCAAAACGGTACGAACGTATCGGTCCAGCCAACGCGGACCAAGTTCAAGCATGGCGTTTGCTACTGGAAGGAAAGCCGAAAGTTTATAGAGGTTGGTATCTACAGTTTCGAATCCTTCATCCAGCTGCTCTTTAATTGCATCAACAAGCTTACCCCACCAAGCGCTGTTGACATTACCTTTTTTAAGAATCCATTTTGTTACCCCAGTGGTATTTACAAAATTGATTTTCGCAAGGATAGGGTGCTCTGCAACTAACTCATCGAATACACGATCAATGACGGTGGCCGGTACTAACTTTTCTACTCCTGCAAAACCTGTACCATCAATTACCTCGTTGTAGTATTCAGTTTCTTCTTTTGTCAGCGAGTGGATTCCTCGTTCAGCAAGGACGCGCTCATCGTTGATTTGATCATTTACGAGTGTTTGTGCATCCTGAAGGATTTGTGTTTGAATCCCTTCTGCCATAGAGGTGAGAGCTTTTGCCATCTTATCTGAGTCACCGCTCTCCAACGCATTGGCGATATTTTGCTTCAATTCATTTTGTTGATTGTCTTCGCGATCCAGATTTTGAATCGCACCTCCAAAGTGTTGTAAATCGAGTTTTAATTTGTTTACCTTGTTACCCATTTACTTATTCCTCCTCTAATTAAAAAGCTTCTATTTTGTAAAAGCGTTTAAGAAATTCTCAAATATTTTTGCATTCTTTTCAAAATGACCGGCTGGTGTTTCTTCTTGTGGATCTTCCTGAGTGTTTTGTGGCTTCACCTGAACTGCATACTTAGCAAGAATTTCATCCTTAGCGTTTTCGATAGGTTCTTCTTCCTCTTCCTCCAGATCGATTTCTTCAACCACCTCGTCCGCAAATCCGAGAGCTAAGCACTCCTCGGCAGTTAAGAAGCTTTCTTCTCCAAGTAGCCGCTCCAACTCTGACTCTTCCCCGATAAAACGTTTCATGTAACTCTGTTTGACAGGTCCAGCATCTATTTTAGATATGTCATCTGCAACTTTATGAAGTTCTTTTGCGTTACCCATGGCTATTGTCCAGGCGTTATGAATCATCATCATCGTATTGCTTGGCATGATCACTTTGTCACCAGCCATTGCAATGACAGAGGCACCACTTGCAGCAAGACCATCGATATGAACAGTCACCTCTGCTTTGTGGTTTTTAAGGAGGTTATGGATTGTAACTGAATCAAAAACATCCCCGCCTGGCGAATTAATGTGAACATGGATATGATCTTTGTCGATTGCATCAAGTTTCCTCCGGATATGACGGGCGTTAACATCACTGAACCAACCGCCGATAGCTCCATAAATGAATAGCTCAGCTTTATCTGCCGCTTCATTTTTGACTTCAAACCGACTATCCATATTTGAATATTTTTTCATGACTTCATTCATGTTAATCGTCATTTTCCTTCACCTCCTTTCAAGAATTTATTGATTTCCTCGTAGTTCTTTGTAATGAAGTATTCTTCTGCCCATGGTTCATCGATTGGCTCCTCATCAATCAACCGCTTATTATCATTAACGGAATGAGTTCCCGACGATAAGAACTTCTCAAGCGCGTTAGCCAGCTTGACTGGATCCACATACTTGATAAGCGAAGTATCGATTTTCATATAAGTACGAGCCAGATATTCTTCCTTGGTGTAAAACTTTCGATTGATTTCATCCTCGATTAGCTCAGCTATAGGTTCAATACAGAACATCAGAAAGTTATCTGTCTGGCCTTCGATATCCGCCAGATCTCCTTTAAGTAGTCCTTTTGGAATGTTGAACCCCATACTGACGAAATCAAAAATATCATCAACAATGGCCCGTATATCCCGGCTGGTCCTCCCGCTGTTGGACATACTTTGCATTTCTTCCAGCTCGCGTCCTTCTTGTTCTGGAAGTACAGCTGAATTTTCTGCAGTCATGAACCGCTTCAGCTGTTCATTGAACATATCCTCAAGCTTTTTCTGGTCCTCGTTCTTTGCTGAACGTATACCTCTCATTTTCAGCTTCGCCCGTAAAGCATTGGACCGCTTATAATAATTCATCGCAGAGGTCAGTAATTTGCCGTAACTGGCATACATACTATCAATTACGTTCTTGATCCGGTCATTGTTCAATTTGAAATGGAATACTTCACTCTCCATAAATGAACGGCTCAGCTGATAATTTTTGATGGTTACATTTTTATAAATGTTTTCAAAAAGAGCGTATTCCTTCACGTCAAATGACTCAGCTACATACAGTCGTTTGTTTTGCATGACCACCAAACATTCATTTTCCAACACAAGTTTCGATACAAACTCATGAAAAAATTCGCTACTATTCTGATTCTGATTCGGCTGCACATTGAACAAATAATAGTTATGGCTCTTTTTTTCTTTTCCTTTTTCAAACGTCCGGAATTTCGACCGGATTAACGTATTCGCGATTAAATTAATACACGATTGAATCGCTAGATTTTTATAATGATACTCCACCCCAAGATCCACCCATACCGTCTGAAGGCTGGAGGTATCCGTCTCACTGGAGGTATAGCCAAACAATTCTTTTAATCCCAATATCTCACCCCCTTAAAAGAGCATTACATCAAATGGTTCCAGTGGTACCGGTTCATCTATCTCATTGTCAAGCACTAGCGCATGCAAAAAAGCGAAAAACCCATCGGTCTTCCGCTTTTCTTTGTCAATTTTGCAGTATTCCATATTCCCATTGCCTTTTTCATCCTTGTACACATTACCTACGTACCAGCGCATCAGTGGGTCGTCGCCAAACACGATCGTATGATTGATGAACATATCATCTACCAGCGGGGATAGCATAGCATGTGTCGCCGGTCCTCTTCTCACGATTTCCACTTCAAATCCCGCTTCTTCCAGTTTGGGTTTCAGAATGGCTGCTCTATATTTATCCATCACTACCTTTTTGATATTAAAGGTATTCAACATATCGATAAACCAATTCACTACTCTGTCAGGATCGATGGATTTTCCATATTCGATGGTACACAATTCTTTTTCTTTAGCGACCTCTATAATATCCGGATTAATGTCCTGCAGTTTCAAGGCGAGGTGATGAATGAAAGTATGCTGATGCCAATACCGTTTACCCTCATTTTTAAAAAGTACGCCGACAGAACAAAAGTCACGAACGTCAGCAAAATCTAACGCACCTATCGCTTCTATGCCCGTCATATCTTCGGGTAGTGGCTGGTTAGTAGCCAATCGGTCTTCATAAGTGGCCACTTCTTTGCGCACATCCTCTTGAGGGCAATTCATCCGCTTCGTCATAAATTCCAGACGTAGTTGCGCGTTGATTTGCATGTCGTGATACTCCTGCTTCATTTCCTGCTGTAGATGCTCCAGGTAAGGGAAAGACGGATTCGCCTTTTCCCACTTGCTCAAATCATCCACCTCTGATTCATCATCTAGTTTACAGATGAAAGGGAATAAGGTGGATTCCGGCAGCTCTTTATTGAGTACCATCTGGGATTCAGCTTTTAGATCGTCCAAAACCCCACCTCTTACATAACCATCCGTAGTAATGAAAAATGTACGTGGATCCTTTTTCTTCCCTAAACCAGAGGTGAATACTTTTACGTTGCTGTAATCCTCGTATTCATGAATCTCATCGAAAATGACCGCTCCGGTACGCTTGCCATCCTTGGTCCTCGCATTGGAAGTATTGTACTCCAATTTGGATTTTGTTTTTCGGTGCTGAATGAGCATCTTGGAATAATAGAAAATTTTCTTCATCTTCTTTTGTCTGGATGGATCGTCAATCACATCGTACACATCTTCAAAAGAAGTTTTTGCCTGCTTTTCGGAAGTGGCCACTATATCAATGTCATATCGATTGATTCCATGGTGATTGCTCATCATGTAAAAACCATTATAAGAAATGTATCCATTTTTACCCGCGCCACGACCAAGCTCCATCAAGTAACGGTTGAACATCAACCGGCCATCTTCATAGCGAACGCCATATATAAAAGCATTACAAAACCGCTGCCATGCCAATAATTCAAAAAAGTAGGGCTCTGGTTTTTTTACCGAATCCTCTATGGCTTCTACATCGATAACGACTCCTGGCTGGTCCAGTTTCCACCTCAGGAATTCCATCAGCTGCTTTTGTTCTTTACAAGCTTCTACTCTTCCCTGTTCCACCATCTCCATGTAGTCATCGATATAAGGATGATACTTATATGTCCTCGTATTCATCTGCATCATCTTCAGGGTTATTTCTCAGGGAAATTTCAACCAGCTTGATCAGTTTATCGTAAGCAGCTGTGTAGCGATTCATCGTAGTGTTATACGATTTTTGAGCAGGGTTCTCAATCAGCATTTTCTGTGAGCCATTTTTGTAAGTGTAAGTAGGACCCTTGGTTTTTATCGTTTCCTCAAGAATCTCCAACTGGATGGTCATAAACGCTAAACGCTCGATTAATTCCTTCACAGCTTCCCGAACACTTTCAGGCATATCGATCACAATGGAGTTGAGTCGATCGATTTCCTCCTGGATCATTTCGTTTTGTTTCACTTTGCTAGGTTTTGCCATTCACCCCACCCCTCTCTCATGCGCGAAAAAGTGAAAAATGTTTTTTCCGTTCTCCCTCCCCCCGTTTCAAGGGTCTCCCAAAAATCGCAAAACTGTTTGACCGGGGGGTGTTATTTATTTTTATGACAGTGACTCATACCATTTGTTCTTCACCACTACCACCTCTCCTCATTCAGGAACTTAGGCTTCTTCTTTCGAATGTACTTCTCCAGTCTCTTATGTTCTTTGTTATGACAATTGATGCAGATGGCTTCCAAATTATCCAATATAAGTGCCAGCTGTGGAAACTGCTTCACCTCTTTGATATGATGCACGTTCTGCGCTGGCTCGACTCTCCCCTGTCGTTTACATTCTTGGCATTCATAGTTATCCCTTTTTAAAGCAGCAGTTCTTAAATCTCTCCAGGCTTTACTCTGGTAGAACTTCACCAGGTTGTCTTGGTTTATTAGTTGTTGAATTTTATGTAACTCGATTTTGATCACCTTCTGTCATATAAAATGACACCCCTTAATGGAGTGTCAAATATGCTAAATTACTTGTTAATCATCCTTCCCCAGCAAGCCTAAGGTGTCTTTGGAATGCTTCTTCATTTTGTACCACTTTCCAATACTCAATAGTTCTTTGCTCTGCGAGTATTTCTCGCTCTAATTGTCTTCCTTCAGATGTAGGACTCATAGAAGTGATCAATTCCATCACGATTTGAGTCAGAGGCTGACCGATGGCTTCTTTAAAATTAAAACCGAGTAATTGAAGTATATTAAATGTGTCTTTAGACAACAAAGGTTTAAATAACTCAATGGCTTCTTTGGCTTTTTCCGCATCAGTATCACTACTTTTGCTTAATAATTCTTCTAATAAAGGTACTATACTCTCTGTAATGAATTCAATATCTTCATCTGAAATCTTTTGAGCTATCAGCTGTTCCTCATAAACTCTTATAGTTTGTATTAACTCATTCTTGTCAGCAATTAACTCATTGATAATTTCTCCAAGTTTATTTACAGCTTCTTCCTTATCTTTTGATTCTCTAATAAATTTTACCTTGTCAAAAATCGCTTGTGCACTTGTTTTTCCTACATAGGTTCCTGCTTTAATAAGTTCTGGATTTATATCCATATTAATCTCCTTCCTCTCATCTACATAATTCGATAAATAGGAAGGTATTTCCTGCAAAGCTATGGTCTCCACATTATCCTCGAAAGATTATTGCATCTCTAATACATTTTAGAACCACCTGTAAATCTGTGTCTTCGATATGTTCTTCATCTAAAATAAATTTTTCCCCTGAATCCATGGTAATAATTAATGATTTAATACTTGAAAACTTTTTAGTTCCCATATAAAACAATCCGGATAGAAATGATAAAGTGCCAATAATAGCTAGAGTCTCATTGTCTGAATACTGTCCAAAGAGATAAAACAATATCCCACCACCCAATAATCCATTAGGAGGATCGACTTCTTCTTTATCTATTATTACTGAGCTAATAGCCTTTGTCGAAATTATAGTATTGTTGTATTCAATTACAGCAGATGTGATTTTAATATGGGAATTTTCAAAAAAGGCATGTTCTTCTAATTGACTTGTAACGTTAACTACACTCAAGGCTAACATCCCCAATAGCAAATATTTTCACCTTTAATATCTTCTCTTATAGGTGGCAAACGTACCACAACTTTTAGGGTTTAAAGAAACGTCTTATCCAACATGAAATACCCCTAGAAATTTAGCCTTATTACTATCTAAATTCTCATTAATAATTTTATAGATATCTTCATGAGATATTTCCTTATAACTTTGTATATCAAGATGCACTTCATGAATCACTGAATTGTAGACTAGGTCATTCTTTACCGATACTCTAAAAGAAGTTTTTCTTATCATTGGGTTACTCATCAATACGCTAATGAACTCTCCTAAATCAAATTCTTCATTATATAAAATAAATTTTAGTAAAAACTTTCGCCTCTTCAGTTTTGATTGATAATCAGAATTAATGTTTTCAATCGCTTCCTTAAATTCCTTTTTTATAGACTTTATATCTTCTGTATCATCGATATTTTTATCTTCCAACTTTTCAGCCTTTTCAGTATATTCATCAATTGTTTTCTCATATTTTTCAACAGTTTTTAACAAGTCTTCCCTCAAACCATTTAACGAAACTATCTCATTAGTTACCTTATTCATCTCTTTTAATAAATCACTGCTTTGTCTAGAGCTTTCATTTGAGTGTATAAAAGAAAAGAATATTGCTATAACAGCAAGTAATATTGATAAGAAGGTACTTCCTAGGGATATCTGATTTAACAAAGTTTCAGGATTTGAAGTTCTCCACGCAACAATTACTGAAATGAAGACTATTAAAATGAATATCCAGTAAACCAAATCCTTTTTACTCGGAAAATCTTTTTTGATATAGTTGTTCTTCCTATTATAATCCATAAAATAACTCCCTGAATTTTCTTTTTCTACATATTTCTACAATAGGAAGTATATTACCTGCTATATTTTATATTTTATCTCCATGAGCTCCTGACCGAAAAAGAACACCCCAACGGAACGCCCTCTTATATGCCAAAAAGTTTTACGATTGTCTTAACTGCTACATAATACTTTTCTGTAGCGTCAACCAATTGGGGTATATCTTTATACAATTCATATGCGATGATAAATTTACCTACATTATGTTCAGTAGTATTCACTTCTTCTTGGGCTTCTTGAATCCCTTTCTTTGTTCCTTCTTTTGCAGCCTGGTGAATAATTGTTTCAAAATTTTCTATCTGGTTTGGATTTAATCTACCTACCATTTCATCAATATCAGGCATATCCCCATATTCACGCTTAAACTCTTCCAGTTCTCTTAAGTTTGTATCACTTTCATTATGATTATTGTTGTAGCTATTGATTAAACCTTTGACTTGATTATAAGAATAAATATAATCGTTTAATATCAGCATTGGAGATGGAAAACTAGGCTCTGTTATTCTTTTTACACTTGCCCTAACACTTTCAATCCGTCTTAAGTGATTCTCATACCATTGAATAGTTTGATTATTTTTTTGGGCTATTGCTTCGGCCTGTTTAATGGGTCTTAATGCTAATTCCATCCTAGCTTCCATTTCTTTTACTTTTTTCATAATAGGTGGCTCATATGATTTAAACACTAGTCCCCCTCCTTTTATCTAACCTATTTCGATAAAAAGGAAGGTATTTCCTGCTTATCTCCATACACTCCCGCCCCTGTGTGATCTACAAGAGAAGATTCATTCCCACGTGTCCATAGAAAAAGCGCCCACCCATTTGGATAGACGCTTTTACATAGAAAAATAAACAAACTTTGGAAAAAATCATCAATCTTTCCATAATTACATATTAACATGGATTTAGAGGTCAAAAGTGACATTATAGTGACAAGACGATTTTTTAATTTTTAGATACAGTTCTGTTTAATCATTTTTTTTCATACCTTATACTAAAAACAATTAGAGGTGGTAAAAATGACCAGAAAATTATCAGCTAGACTGGATGAAGAAGCTGACCTTATTGCCTTCTTTTTAGAAGATGAAAGTACATGCCATCTAACTATAATAAAGGATAGTCTAGAGGACGAACATTATTTTATACCTCCAATCTCTTTAACATTTAAATCCATTCAAGAAATTGATTGCCTTCATAACATTTTAATATCAGGGATTAAGGATCTTGATTTATTCGATAAAAATAAGCTTTCCTATGATATGACATCTACTTCGCATATAATTTCGACTGATGCCCCCATTATAATGGGAACAATTGTTTCAGGAAAACTCAAATTAATCGAATCTGATTATTTTAACGATTCTGTATATAAGCCTGCTAAACAGATAATCTTACGGAGAGAGCAACTTAAAATTCTATATAAATTATTGAACTTTATTCTAGGTGAGCCTATAACTATGAAGTTCAATTATGATATAAAAAAACATAAAATTCGCAAAGATGTTCCATCTGGATGGGATCTCCTCCAGTAAGGTCTGCCTCCAATCACTAATAGAAATATAACTTGCAACCCATAATAAAATGGCTATCTCCATCCCAAGAAGTCTACAGTGGCTTGTATAATATCATCCCGCCATCGGATTGCCTGACGTTTACTTATATTCAATTTATTTGATATGCCATCCCATGTTAGGTCCCTATTCTTGCTCCAGTACCTCAATCTACATAATTTCTTGTAATCATTCGGCAATGCATTATAAACTTGTTCGATTGCTTGAGCTATCTCTTCTAGGTGTTTCAGCCGCTTATTGGTAGATAGCCTGTTCACGATCTGTTCAGTAGGAGAAGTTACTTGTCCGGAGCGGCTTCCGCCAATGTTATCGTCACTCACTTTTGTTGGATTCATGATTTCTTCTCGTAAGTTAGCAATCTCTCGTAATGTTTGATGATAGTTATACCATTCAGATTCTGCATGCTTGAATGTAATCTTCTTTGGTTTGGTTGCTGTTCGCATCAAAAGCCCCCTTGTCTATTACCATCTGCAAAATCAAGCTTCACTTTATACTTGATTGCATTGATCTCTTCCTGGGTAGTAGTGAGTGCATTTTCCCACCGCTTCCAATTCCCATACTCTTCCGCTTCTTCCTTTCGTAATTCAACGACAGCAAGTTCAGCCGCTTCCTTTTTGTATTTCTTAGCCTCAAAGAACGTTTCTGTCTGCACCTGTTTTCTTTCCGCCCGTTTGGATTTATACCGATAAGCAAATTCCCCGGCCAGCTTGCCGATGAATACCAGCTGCTTCGATTTCAATTCTATGAGCCTTCCTTCCTGAGAGTCCGGCACCGCTTTGATAGCTCTGTGGTAGCGGATAACTTCCTTTAAGTATTCATCCACCCAATCTTTATCAGGCCTGTTCTTTATATCAAGCTCTTCCATACAGCCGCTCCATGTATGTTTTCATTACTCCCACACTCCAATCAGTAACAGCATGACAATCAGCACCCAGAGGAGCGTACTCATCTGCTATCCTCTTATAAAGTTGTCTGTGATGTATTCCCGCTTTTCTTTTAAGTATCGATGTTTAGGCTTGCCGCCCTGTGAGCTGTCGCATTCATATCCGGTGATATAACCATCTGGATGAGTCTCTTCTACAAATACCAGGAGAAGCGGATTGACTTTGTTTTGCCAACGACCTTTCAATCCCGACATTTACAGTTCTCCTTCCATTCCTCCCACAGATCGAGTCCCTGCTTTTCCGGACAGTCTGGATCGCTCTTGTTTCCGCATTGCTTGCAGGTGCGTATGATCTTGTGAGCGATTAGTTTTAATTTAAAGCTTCCGTGTCTGCAGTTTGGGCATTGCCCCGGTCGAAGAGCTTCTTCCGAGGATTGCTCCTGCTTCCATTCATCCATTTCCGTCCATTTGTATTTCTTAGCCATGGTATAGATTTTCTATCTCTTGGCTGGTTGCCTCTCGGATGTATGGACTATGCTTGTTGATGTGATCTCCGTTTTCTAAGACAAGATAGTTCGACCGCTCCTCACTCACTTTGGCTACCTTTGGTTTTGCATTGATCATTCCAGCTGGCATGATGTAAATGAGTTTATCCAATAGCAACGAACCTCCCTTTTTCATCTCTTGGCCGATTTACTTTTTGGAGCGGAAACGATACCGCTTGTTCTGGAGTCATCCCGCTGTAATAAATTCGATATCGGTATGCAGCAACAGTTATTCCGTTTTCCTTTGCTTCTCTTTGCAAGTGCTCAGGTATAGGTTTTTGACGTTTGCACAACTCCGGGAAGTATCTTTTCTTGAAGCGGGTGAGAGAAGCACGTCCCATCCCCATTTCTTCTGCGATTGCTTCATGGCTTAAATATTGGTTGTATAGACGGAGGAACTTTTCTTTCTTTTTTTTGATCTTTTCTGGCAGGTGACGTTCGATACTGGCATAATCATTCACCCTTACGTGAAGCGTCAGTCCATTTTCCTTTTTCCAGACCATCAACTTTGATACAGAACAATTACACAAGGTTGCTACCATATCGTCTGAATAACCCCGTTTCTTGTATACAAAGTATTTCTCTGGTGTAAAGTCAGCCAGAATAGGTTTTTCAACTTCCCACCGATAGATCCGGTGCTTACCAATCATTCCATGTTCTAATTTCCAGTTGTACAAAGCACCTTTGCTGCAGTCGAGCTTCTTCCGTATTTTATCGTCGGAGAGCTTTTGCTTTTTATACTCCACATACTCTTCGACAGTGAAATCAGCTAATTTTAATTTTCTACCTCTCCCCATCCGCTTCTGCTCCTTTCGTATAAGGGTCGAACTCCGCGGCAATAAACAACACAAAAACGCTTTTATGGTCGATTCTCCTCTTCCGCATAACTGAAAATGGATATGTTAATACTTAGGGGGAGGCTGTTAGCCCGGGTAATCACTCCACCCTGTACGTTGGCAACAGTCCTCCTTCTTTAAATTAAATAAAAAGAGGAATCATATGATGAACTTAATCATGAATAACATCGAGATTTTCGTTTTCTTAATACCTGGAGTCCTTATGTTTATAATGGGATGGATACTTTATAAAGTTTTTTCATTTCCTACTAAAGAAACAAAAAAGAAATAAACTTTAGAATATCGCAAAACCATTATTACTTACTAGCTTTCTACTGTTAATCAGGCCTTCGGAAGACTGCCCTGTACTTAACCATGAGATCCACACTCTTAAAGGTGGAGCGGCTGTATCTCGGTATGCTGTCATCATCATAGTGATAGCGCTTTGTTGTGGTATGGACTTTATGAAATGGTTCTACTTCGATGTAACCAGCCGCTTTCCGTTCCTTGCACCTTCTCCAGACGTCTTCCCCATCCATCCCGCAAATGACTACATTATGGTTTCTTCTATACGGATGCTTACTCTTCATCGACAATCAGCTCATCGATATGCTTGAAATTAAAAAATAAATGGTCCACGCGGATACAATTCGGATACATTTCAACTAAGGAGCCAGTATAAGTGAGTCCAATGTTAGTTTTCACCGTCACCCAGTCACCAATCTTCAAATCATCTGATAATTCATACTTGTACTCCTTTTTAGATCGCCTGGGCAACCTCCCCGACCTCTTCGGTAAGAATAGCAAGCCAGTATGGATATGGATGTCTCTGCACTCCCCATTTCTTATCTTGGCGCCTCCGCTCCTTGTTTAAATCTTCAATGGCAGCTGTTTTCAAAGGCAGTTTCATTCGGTCACCTCCACTTTTTTGAACCGCTTCACGTTATGTTCTGGATGTACATCCGTAAATTCGCTGTATGGCCGTACCCAGGTGATTTCATCTTTGAATGATTTATAAATGACCATTACTTCTTTGCTTTCGCTATCGAGCGCAAGCCCCATAACTTGATAGGTGTTGCCTTTGAAATGCTTGTAAAATTCGCCGCGCTTTACGATGATTCTCCCCTCCATTCTCGAATGTCTTCTATCGTCGCCCGCTGCACTTTAAAAGGTTCACCTTCAACGAAAATTATGTCTGTCGTATCATCATCCAGGTCTTTCAATGCATTGATGAAATTTCTTTCTGGAGAGGATCCGCTTACCAAATGGAATGACCGTGGTGAGCGTTCTTTATTTTCAAGGTACCCTTTTTCTTTCAATCTGGTTATGTGCCGATGAGCGGTTGATGCAGAAGATACGCCTAAATGGTTTGCTACTTCCCGGACTGTTGGAGAATGTCCTGTTGCTTTGATGCTTGCTTCAATAAAGTCCAGTGCCCTTTTCTGTTGCTGTGTCAATTCCTTCATGCTTGCCCCGCCTTCCGTTCTTCCGCTTCCATGAAATCTTCAAATTTCCGGGTATCCGGTTCATCTATCAAGCCATGCTTCCAGCAATCGTATTTGTCGTAGTGATAATATGGCCCGAAGCGGCGGATTGCTTCTTGCCGCAATTCCTCAGCCGCTTCAGGAGTATCATGGATAAAGTCATGACAGCTTTGACATAATGGCGCCCCGTTCCTTGGATTGTTTCTGCCTATGTGTGAACGATAAAGACGATGGTGATAGGATGTATCTGGATGCATGCAGATGACACAATCAGGACCGTATATGCGGTCGATCTCCCGCTTCTGTTTATCAGTGAATTCTGAGCGCCTTGCCCTGGATGGAATCTTCATCCGCTTCAGCTGCTGTTTTTTGCTGTAAGGATTCATTCTTCCATCAGCAACTTGGTATAACCGGAAAGCTTTTTATGCCGTTCAATCTCGAGAGCCAATTTTTTGGATAGGTTATGTTCGGTTTTCATGTAAGCATCAATGACTTTGTTCTTCTGCTCGATTCGGCGCATGGCATCATCCAGTTCCTGTTTGGTTCGTTCATGAGAGTTATGAGCAGTTTCCAGTTGTTGCTCAACAAGAGCATAGGATTGCTTGCTGGTTGCCTGACTTAAATCATTCTGTAAGCGGATGATTTCTTCTTTCATCCGTTCATTCGTCCCTTGAAGTTTTTCATAATCCCGTTCAATTCCCTGAAGACGAATCATTTCCTCTTGAGAGTTTTTATATTTTTTAAGAGCATCAGCTGCTTGATCTTCCAGTTTTTGAATTGTCTTCTGAGACTCTTCATACTTGGTCTGCAATTCGCCGTATTTCTTTTCCGTTGTTACAGCCGCTTCTTTTTCCTGTGGCTCATTGTCCTTTTCAGATTCTTCTTTAACAGCTTGTTTTTCCCGGACATCTTCTTTGATCTGGTCATCAAACTTTGCAGCATAAGCAGTGTCGCGTTGTTTCTTGGTGGTATGTTTCTTTGCAATCTTTTTCATTTCATCGAGCGACTTGCCAGTGAATCCCCATTTCGATTTCTTTTGACTTAACACTGGAGCATGTATACCCATTTCTTCAGCTATCCTTGCGTCTGTCCAACCCTTTTCCTTGTACTCGATATAGGTCATTGGATTAACTTTCATTCGTTTTCTCCTCTCCTCTTCGGGCATTTGATAGGTGGTTACTGTGTTATCAAATGTTGTTGCTTTACTACCGAATCGCACTTCATCCATATGCCGATTTGGTATAGTGCTCGCCATTCACTCACCTCAGATCATTAGTATTTGTTCAACATCGCTCGCGTTTCCACTGGACCTGGTACGACTGGGCCCCGGAATTCATTAGCAATCCGCTCCTCGCTATGACGCTCCAGCCAATCATTGAATTTATTGAACCGCTCCTCTTCCGTTTCCTGAGGAGTAAACATGACTACACTGCTCATTCCTTCGACTGCTTTCATGACCTGCCTCCTAAAGTTTCCTTAGCAATAATTGTTCATAGCTTTCTCCGCAGATTTCCTTCAGATATCCCGATGCCATTTCGACCATCCGACGGTATATCGCACCGCCAACCTGTTGCTCCATCTCTTCCAGACTGGCATTCGTTGTGAAGTTGATCGGCAGCATGTTTTCATATCGGTAATTGACAATTCGATAAAGCACATCCAGGACAAAATCAGTCGGCTTTTCTTTCCCTAAGTCATCCAAAGAGAGATGATCACATGTTTTCATCATTTCAATCAGTTCACTTGCTCTGGTGGTCGTTACCCATTTGCCGTTTTCATCTTTTTCGAATGATTCTTTTAGTTGGCCGAAGAACTCTGATGTATTGACGAATACCGCTTGCACGCCTTTCCTGTTGAGCTCGTTTGTTATTGCTCCTAACAGGTGAGTCTTTCCGGTGCCGTAACTTCCCAACAAACCGAAGGAGCGGCCGTCTTCTTTCATAGTTTCAAAGCTTTCCGCATAATCGATTGCTGTTTGATAAGCTGATCTCTGAGACTCGACAAGCTGCATAACTTGATCGTAATCTTCGGCCGGAAAATCTTTCGGGTCCAGGAAGGTATAGTTGTCAAATATTCGTTGTTTGAAGCGGCGGGATAACCCTGATTGTTTATCAACCTTTTGGATCCGCTTCTTTTCCGCTTTCCGCTTCGAGCACCAACATTGCCAATGTACTTTCGTCGCCCAGTTTCCCGCCTGACTAGGATGTACCTGACCGCTGAAGAAATCACCTTCCAGAATGTCTTCCTCTTCTGAATTTTTAAAACGACGCATCGGAATCCACACCTGGTCTTCACATACTTCACAGTCGAAGCTGGTGTCTGGGTCACGTTCCTCTGGATGCTCGTTTAAATATTCCGCTCTACTTTTCAAATCATCCGCTTTCTTGACCAGCCGCTCCTTCACTACGTTCGGATCTTCATCCGAGAAGATGTTTTCTTCCGGAGGAGTAGTCTTTATCCCTCGAATTATCGCTTCGATGCCTTTCTGGAATCCGTCCACCTGGTTTGCCTCCTTTTGCTTCACGAACAACCTCCAGCTTCAGGCGGTCCCATTGCTTGCGAAGCTTGTCCGGACTAAGTATGTTTGTATGCCAGAATTCATTGCTTTGAGCCCAATCAATCATCCGGATTACTTTTTCAGGATTACGCTGATCAATCTCTACCAGTTTTCTAAAATCATCTGCCCACTTCTGATAATTAGGTTCTTTATGCTCTGGATTGTTTTTAAGGATCCTTTCATAAAGCCTTTCAGCCATTTTGTAATAAATTGAAGACGGGGCGTATTCCTTCGAGCCGGTTTTGCGAGAAGAATCGCGACTTTCTTTATATTCTTTTTCTTTTTCTTTTTCTTTTTCTTTTTGCCCCCTTGTCGTGTCCGTGTCGTGGGACGTATGGTTTGACGAATCGTTACACGAGTCGTTATCCGCTTCGTAACGCGTTTCGTCGTACGAATCGAATAAGGGTTTAATGCTGTCATTTGATACATGTTCAGCGATATATAGAATCAATGTCTGGTCCTTGACTTCTTTCAATTCCTTGGTAATACAATCAATGACTGGCTTGCCGCCTCTATTAAGATTGTATTTGCCCCAGTTTTTAATGGCGATCTCCCTGGTCTCGGGATTGTAACGAATAACTTTGTGATAATTAATGAACCGATCGAATAGACTATTTACTGACTCCATCGAGTAGCCAAGCTCGAAAGCCACCCGCTTCTTTGTAATCTGGTAAATGCCAATCTGGGTGGTGCTTGGATTTGTAAGCAAGTACAGATAAAAAAGCTTATCCTCCGGTGTCATTTCTTCGGTAACATTGGCATCTTCCCAAAAGTCAGTGTAGACGTGTCTGAACTTTGCCACTGTATTACCCCCTATGAGTTGTGGTATAATTCCTGTAGATGTATAGAAGAGGGCTGATGCTGCTACATCAACCCGCTTCTTGTTGCAAAAGCCTATCAAGGTAATCAACGCCTTTAGGTGTAACATAGGTTTGAGGCTTATTGATGACCTGACCGCCCATTTGAATGGGCTTTTCTTTTACTACAAAGTATCCTCGGTCAATATACGTCTGGTAAGGCGTGTTGTTGGACATGAGGATCTTTTTTTGTTTCAAAAACTTGAACAATTTATTTCGTCCAGTGCCTAATGATTTGGCTGCTATACTCATAGTTTGATAGTTTTCACCGCTTATGAATCGATCATGCGCCTCCACTTTCGGACGATTCCGCTCCGCCTCTTCCTGAAGATCAGCTGCTAAACGTAATGCTTCAGAGAATGATTGAGGCACCTGCGGGTTATAACTGCCGTTTTTTCTTATCGATGGCAATACCTCATGTGTTACCCACCGCTTAAATTGCTTGGCTTCCTTTTTGCGACTCCTAAAAATCAAAGAATACAAACCGGATTCATTAACTAGGTTCATTTCTTTGTCGCCAAACTGGGTCGGTATTACCGAGGTAGCTTTCTCATCAGCATCCAACCTGACTACTGCATCATGACTATTCTTAATATCCAATACAGTGCAAACGTCGGCAGCAATAAACCAAACAACGTCATCAATGATTACGGTTCGAACTTGCTGCTCACCATAATTGAAAACTTTTTGTAGTTCGTTCATTAGGCGCCTCCTTTTAAAAGGGCGATGTGGTCCGCCCTCTCCCCTTTATGCAATGATGTACACACTTTCCGCTTCGATTTGTGGCGCCAATGCATGAGAAAGGTACTCTTTTACATTCCTCATCGCTTCTATCTTCCAGGCTCCTCCATCCGCTTCAAACAATGCGCATTCTGGACTATTTGCCCCTGACCTCATCCGGAAGACAAAATCACTTTCTGGCTGATCCACTTCAACGAATGTACGTCGTGGAGCCAAGTTGACCGGATTTGGAACTTTTACGCTCCCAACAGATGCAATGCCAGTCTTAGCGGTAACTGCTTGCGAAGTACCGTCATCTCCTACGGTGCGAACGTTCTCTTCTTTGATGTTGCCGACGATTTTTAACATGATGTCCCGATCTTCATTTTTCACAAAGCAGGACTGCAATTTGATATTAAATTCCTCAGTATCATGAAACCGATCAAAGGAAAACTTAGGAATCATCGCTTCCGCTTGAATGTGGTGCTCTCGCTCTTCGTTGCTGTTGGTTTGAGAGAAGACCTTAACGGAAGTAGGGCTTTCCACATGAATCATTGCAGGTTCAGTTCCATCAAATTCTGATTGTAAGTATTCAACCAGTCCTGACAAACTTCGAACATAAATGCTTTCTGGTGTAGGCTGTTTCAACAATTGAAGCGGCTGGGTGGAATACTCCTGTTTGTTAACGGTGAGAGTTTTTGCCTCCCCGAGCTCGGTTAAATACTTAATTGCTTCTTTTAGCATGATTGCTTGCACAACCTTTCCTTGTTATTTGGATTTTCTTAAGTCATAAATCATATCGCCAGTATCTGTTTTCACACCTTCTTCATCAAAATAGGTCTGGTCCTTGATACGCGACTTTAATTCCTGTCCGACTACCTTTCCATCGTTATCTTGACCGATGACAATGCTGGTCGGTACGCCGACAGCTGGAGCAAGGGTGCTTTTTACTTCAATCACTGTGTCTGCGATGTCCCGGTTATCATTTGGCTTAAACGTGATGTTCATTGTTACTTTCCGTTTGGCGCCAGGGTCTGTATTTTGATCAGCAATGTTATCCAAAATACGTTCCATTTCAGCGTTGAATCTTTCTTGCAAACCGCCATTCGCTAATTTACTCAAATTGATTTCATAATTATTTTCCATTGGTTTCACCACCTTCCTGATGCCTTGCGCATCATCACAGGCAGAAAGTGACATAAGGGAAAGGGGGAGTGAATGAAACAACTTTCTGCCCATGATGACAGGCAAAGCCTGCCAGTATCACCTCCCCACGCTTGTCTGACTAACGTACATGTGGTAGAGTAAATTTATCCAAAGTTTTGTGCTACTTAAGAGTTAGGAGCTCTGAGTAGCTTTTTTTATTTGCTAACATATGAAATGATTTCATCGAAAGCTTGCCGTTGTTCAGCATTAGCTGCATTCTTACTCAACCATTCCAATTTGTTTCTAACGTTCTCTCTTTCTTCACTTGGTTGATAATTTGCCAAAATGACTTTGTCGCCTTCCACATAAACCTCCAATGGATCCTTCTCTTTGATTTCCATCATGCGGCGCAATTCGATTGGAAGCACAACGCGACCTAACTCATCCACTTTTCTTACGATACCTGTTGATTTCATTTACATTTGCTCCTTTGATTAATAAAAATAAGGAACAGTCATCAATACTGCATAGCTCCATAACAGGATCAGCACTCCAACTCCATAGAAAATACGGTCAATTGTTTTATTACTCATTAGCAAAACTCCTTGCAGGAAATTCCTCCCTTTTGTCGAATGGTGTATGTTGGAAAGGAGGTGACATCCATGAGTGAAGCTAGGATAACCTTCAGCAACAATGAAACAATCATAATTAGAGAAGGTGACATTTTTATTCCGGTACAATCAATTGAATTAGATAATGAAACGTCTTCATCAATGGGCAAACATTGTGAAATATGGTCGCATACTCACGATGGCTTAATTCCTTCTATTACTGAACTCCTTTACAAAGGGCAATTCTTTTTTAATATTGAAGATAAAAATACAATCTACAGCACCACGTCGATTGTCAAAGTTGAAAACTTATAGTGAGAAAAGGCGGTTTATTTTAGGGATAAGCCGTCTTTTTCCTTTTCAAATTCAAACTCAACTTCGCGAATGATATCAGTGATGACATAGTTATTACTCCACTTCATTTCTCTTTTGATTTTTAACAGAAAAATATTTGCCTCCTCATAGGTTTTACATTCGGTTCTAACAATCTCAATTAGTTCCTTCTCTAACTCAGCAACCATTCGTTGTGCCTTTTCGAGGAATACTTTCTGTGTATCATTCATCCCCTTCCCCCCTTTCAGTATTTAATTGCAAGGGTTGCATACAGAAAAAACAGACTTAATAAAAACAAGGAACCGTATACCATTTTGGCTTTATGTTCTGTCATGTGCTCCTCGCTCCAGACGCTGTCATATAGATTGTTATCACATCCTGGTATTTCTGATTAAATCTGTCCCGGTTTAGCATGGGAATGTCAAAAGCTGATTCCATATCAGACATGAAGTTGGCCAATCTGATATTCCGGATATATTCGTTACGCAGTTTAAGGATGTTCACCAACCGTCTGGCAAAGGTTGTGATTTCCTTATCTTTATTCATAGTCAGATCCCTCCCTTTTGTTCTTCCAGCCAGGTGAGCAAGAACTGTTTCATCTTCTCAGCCGGAAAATAATACTTACCGCCAAGCTTTACTTTCGGACACCGTTCATCGTAAAAGAAGTGTTCTTTAATAGTGTTCCAGCTCATGCATGTACGTTTTTTTAATTCAGCTGTATCCCAATAGACCAGATCTGCATCGAATTTCTTTACTAACTCCTCGACCTGTTGTTGAATCATTTCCTTGGCTGCATGTTCATTGATTTGAACTTGGAGCATAGAATTCACCCCCCTTAAATAGAATTTAATTCTAGTAATTAACCAAAAAAAATATAGTTGGTAGGAAAATTGTAAACCTCTTCTATTTTTTTCTGTTGAATAGGGGTTACATTACCAGGGCTTCTTTCCCATTTAACTAATGTACCATGGGATATACTAAGTTTCTTAGATGCTTCTGCAATTGTAAGCCCTGCATTTACCCTAGCCGCTTTTAATGTAATCTGTGGAATTTCTTGCTGAAACGTCATTATTCGACCTCCTTTCTGTTTAACATAATACTAGAATTTAATTCTATTGTAAATAGTTAACAAGCAATAAATTCTAGTTTTTTTTATAAAATAATTGCAAACATAGAATAAAATGCTACAATTGAAGTAATATTATAATAAGGAAAATTGAGTTATAGGAGGAAGCAAGGATGACTGATAATGATATGAGAGAAATTATATCTAACAACTTAAAGAGGATCTTAGAAGAATATAACATTACACAAAATAAGTTAAGTAAAATAGCTGGTGTTTCTGAATCAACTGTTGGAAAATGGATTTTAAAAAAATCAGCACCACGTATGGGTGCCATTCAAAGAATTGCTGATCATTTCGATTTGCCGAAAAGCTACATACTTGAAGAAAAGAAAGAAATATTTAATATCCATCCTTTAAGAGGAGAATCAATAAGAATACCTATCCTTGGCACCATCGCATGTGGTGATCCAATTCTTGCTGAAGAGAATATAGAGGGGTACCGCTACCTTCCAGTAGATCAAGTGCCATCAGGCGAGTTATTCAGCCTCACAACCAAAGGAAAATCAATGGAGCCGACCATACCGGAGGGCTCTGAGGTATTGATCAGACAGCAAAGTGATGTGGAAAGTGGAGAAATTGCAGCTGTATTGGTGAATGGTGATTTAGAAGCAACCTTAAAAAGAGTAAAGAAACAAAAAGATAGAATCGTACTAATGCCGGATAACAACGAATTCGATCCTATTTTTGTCGATGAAGAACATCCAGCTCGCATTTTGGGAAAAGCGGTAAGCTATACACATGACTTATAAAAGGAGATGAGTTACATATGGCAACGTTCAGAAAACGAGGGGATAAATGGGAATACAGGGTCGCTTATAAAGACCCTTTCACACAAAAGCATAAATTGAAATCCAAAAGTGGGTTTAAATCAAAAAAAGAAGCACAACTGGCCGCTGCAGTTATGGAAAAAGAGCTAGCCGAGGGATTTGAACGTATAGCTCCTAGTCTCAAAGAGTACTTACATACATGGCTGCATGAATACAAGCAAGGAACTATACGAAAAAACACATTTGATTTGCACCAGGCTAACATTAAGAATCATATCCTCCCCTATTTTAAAAACATTAATATACAAGAACTAAAGCCGATTATGTACCAGAAGTTCATCAACCATCTTTTTGAAAAAGATTATAGTCGCCGGACCATTGAAATAATCCATACTACTATGTTTAATGCTATGAAAAAAGCCAGAACATTGAATATCATACAAACCAACCCTTGTGAAGGTGTAACCATCAAAGGAGAACGTAAGGAAAGAACGATTCAGTTTATAGAAAGTGAAGACATTCCTGTTTTTCTTCGAGAAGCATATCAATATGGATATATCTACTGGTTGTTTTTTAAATTGCTTATTGAGACTGGAATACGGAAAGGGGAAGCAGCTGCTCTTCAGTGGAGTGATATCGACTTAAAACAAAGAACAATTACAATTGGAAAGACACTTGATTTTAGAGCGAAGTCAAAAGAGGAAGTATTCGGAGATCCAAAAACATTCAATTCCAAGCGCAGCATAACGATTAGTCAGAACTTGGCCAAAGACCTACAGGATCACATGAAGATTCAAAACAAAAACAAGCTGGCTATTAATGATTTGTACCACCATAACCTTGATTTAGTGCTATGCAGGCAGGATGGCAACTTTATCCCTAAATCCAGCTTATTCAACGCCTTTTCTCGGATACTGAAAAAAGCAAATATTCCTTCGCTCCCAATCCACTCCCTCAGACATACACATGCTGTTTTACTTTTAGAATCTGGCGCTGATATGAAATACGTCCAGGAACGTCTTGGCCATGGGAGTATTCAAATCACATCGGACGTATATGCGCACATCAGTAAGAAAATTGAAAAGGATGCTATGGACAAATTCGAGACCTATACTAAAGTGTTGCTCGAATAATTTTTTAAAAATTTTTTGGTCAAATTTTGGTCATAGAGATTTAGATAATACAAAATTCTGTTTTGACCAAAAGATAAAAACCCCTCGATACTAGTAGTATCAAGGGGTTTGCTGGTTAATATACGGATAGATACTGTTCACGTTCCCAAGGGTGGACTTGTGTACGGAACATATCCCATTCGATTTCTTTTGCTTCTATAAAGTGCTCGAAACAATGTTCGCCAAGGGCGTTTACTAAGATTTCATCTTGCTTAAGAAGCTCAAGTGCGTCATATAGAGTCGCAGGAAGATCTTGCACTCCATTCTTTTCACGTTCTGTTTTGTTCATGACATAGATATTGCGATCGACTGGTTTTGGTGCTTCCATCTTATTCTCGACACCGTCTAACCCAGCTGCCAACAGTACAGCCATTGCCAAGTAAGGGTTGGCTGCAGGATCGACACTTCGCACTTCGATACGAGTACTTAGACCACGGGAAGTTGGAACACGAACTAACGGGCTCCGGTTTTGTCCTGACCACGCTACATAACAAGGAGCCTCATATCCAGGAACAAGACGCTTGTAGGAGTTTACAGTCGGGTTCGTAATAGCGGTGAAGTTTGTTGCGTGTTTGATAATGCCAGCAGTAAACTGGTAAGCAACTTCAGATAGCTCAAGCTCCCCTTCTGTATCATAAAATGCATTTGTTTTGCCTTTGAACAAGGACATGTTCGCGTGCATCCCGGAACCATTGACACCAAATAACGGTTTAGGCATAAACGTAGCATGCAATCCGTGCTTACGAGCGATTGTTTTAACAACTAATTTGAACGTTTGGATATCGTCACAGTGTTTGACTGCGTCCGAATATTTAAAGTCGATTTCGTGCTGTCCTGGCGCCACCTCATGGTGAGATGCTTCAATTTCAAAGCCCATTTCTTCTAGTTCCAGTACGATATCACGACGGCAGTTTTCACCTAAGTCAGTCGGTGCAAGGTCGAAATAACCACCTTTGTCATTCAACTCCATGGATGGTTCGCCGCGTTCATCAAGCTTGAATAGGAAGAATTCCGGCTCAGTACCAATATTGAAAGCGGAGAATCCAAGTTCTTCCATCTTTTGCAGGTTCTTTTTCAAAATATAACGTGGATCTCCTTCAAAAGGGGTCATATCCGGATTATAGATATCACAGATGAAACGTGCGACTTTCCCTTTTTCGGAAGTCCATGGGAAGACAACAAATGTCTCGAGGTCAGGAATTAAGTACATATCAGATTCTTCGATTCGTACGAAACCTTCGATTGAAGATCCATCAAACATCATTTCATTATCCAACGCTTTGTCAAGCTGACTCAAGGGGATTTCAACGTTTTTAATAGTTCCAAGCATGTCTGTGAATTGTAGACGAATGAATTTTACGTTTTCTTCTTCAATTTTTTTGTAAATTTCTTTTTTAGTTAATCCCATTTATAGTTTTCCTCCTATTTTTTAATGGAAGAATCGTGATAATTCTCCCTGTCTTAACGATGATTTACCGTGTCTTCCAGCTGTGAGTAATTCTTGCTGGAGCATACGGCGAAGCTCTTTCTCAGAAAGATCATTATGGATTTCTTCGACTTGCTCTTGATTCATCGGTTCATTTTCAGGTGCTTCCTGCATCGACAGAACCTGTTTGATTCCTGCGAGATTGATGCCTTTTTCAATCAATGCTTTTATTTCAAGCAGACGATCAACATCATTGAAGGAAAATAATCTGCGGTTTCCTTCTGATCTCGCCGGATGGACCAGATCGTGTTCTTCGTAATACCGAATCTGCCTGGCTGACAGGTCTGTCAAGGATTTGACTATACTAATCGGGAATAACGGCATCGAACGTCTAATTTCATCACTCATCGATCGCTACCTCCCTTTAATGTGATATCTTAATTATAACAATGAAACAACATGTGTCAAGAGATGTTAAGAAATCTTACATAAAAAATTAAAAAAACTGAAATGAACTTCTCCATCTCAGTTTTTACCCTATTTCGATTTGATGGAAACCTGCCTCAATGATTTCCCTGAGAGCAAGTTTCACGGCAATCTTCACATGTTCATACGTAAGCCCGCCTTGCACAAATGCCATGTAAGGTGGACGGATTGGGCCATCTGCGGTCAATTCCAAACTCGCCCCCTGGATGAAGGTGCCTGCCGCCATGATGACATCACTTTCATATCCAGGCATAGCACTTGGGTATGGGGTGACATGGGAATTGACTGGTGAGTATTTTTGAATAGCCTGGCAAAAAGCTACCATTTGCTCTGCTGTATCGAAAGAGACGGCTTGGATTAAGTCTGTACGTGCTGTATCAAAGGCAGGAGTTGTCGTAAACCCTGCATTCTCTAATAAATTAGCAGTGAATACAGCGCCTTTTAAGGCTTCTCCGACCATGTGAGGCGCCAAAAATATGCCCTGGTACATTTCCTGGAGACTGTTTAAACTGGCCCCGGCTTCTTTCCCAATACCTGGAGCTGTCAGGCGATAGCTGCATAATTCAATCAAATCTTTTCGTCCGGCTATGTATCCCCCGGTACGGACGATTCCTCCCCCAGGGTTTTTGATCAGTGACCCTGCAATCAAATCCGCCCCGACATGGGGTGGTTCTTCCGTTTCTACGAACTCTCCGTAACAATTATCTACAAATATGATTGCTTTTGGGTGAATAGATCGGATCTCCTGAATCATATTGGCTATGTCGGCGATCGAAAAAGATGGTCGGTCCGCGTATCCTTTCGAGCGTTGGATGGCGACCACCTTTGTCTCTTGGTGAATCGATGATTTTACCTGCTTCATATCTACTGCGCCAGCTGCCGTAAGCGGGATCGAGCGGTAGTTTATGCCGTAATCTTTCAAGGATCCTATATCTTTTCCGTCAGACCCACTGACTACCTGCTCAAGTGTGTCGTATGGCTTGCCGGTAATATATAATAATTCATCCCCGGGCCTCAACACCCCGAACAGCGCAGTTGTAATCGCATGGGTGCCGGAAATAATCTGCGGTCGCACTAATGCATCTTCTCCGCCGAATATTTCAGCATAAAGCTCCTCCAGTGTATCTCGTCCATAATCGTCATAGCCATACCCTGTCGTAGGATTGAAATGGCTGTCTGAAACCCTCAAACGGCGGAATGCCTCTAAAACCCGTTGTTGGTTTGTCTCTACAATCGTTTGAATAGAGGTGTGCAATGGACGGATTTTTTCTTCTGATTGGGCTGCGAGTTTTTCGATATTCATAGTAGTCGTTACTTCCTTTTTTATAATAATTGATGTTTCATTGGATGGTCCGGGTGGATGGCTCCGGCCAAGACATACCCTTCTCTATTTTCGTCAAAATGAAACGAGGATACGATACTTTCTCCTTTCAAACGCTGCAGTTGCTTTCCATCACCTGCTGGAATGAAAGTATGGTAGCTATCCCATTCTTTCATCAGTGTTTCTTCTATTTTATCTTGAATCCGTTTGATATCAATCGGATCATGAACACTTACCGTAATCGACGGGAAAGCATGCGGGATGAAATCGCTGGATAACAGATCTATCTTATTGTAAACGGTAAGCATCGGTAAGTGTTCTGCCTTCAATTCGCCTAACAGCTTCAACACCGTCTTTTCATGCTGCTCGTAATCCGGGTGAGAAGCGTCAACCATATGAAGAATGAAATCGGCTTCGGTAACCTCTTCTAAAGTCGATCGGAAAGCGGCGATCAGCGTTGTCGGCAAGTCCTGGATGAACCCCACAGTATCCGTCAACAGCACTTGCAAGCCCGAAGGCAACTGCAGCTGGCGGGTCAACGGATCCAGCGTAGCGAATAAAAGGTTTTCTTCAAAGGAGTCACTTTCTGTCGCCCGATTGAAAAACGTTGATTTTCCGGCATTCGTATAGCCGACTATCGCAACCTGGAAAGCTTTGTTTTCCTTCCGTCTTTTCCGGTACTGTTCCCGCTGCTTCACGACTGTAGACAGCCGCTTCTTGATATCATCTATCCGGCGTCTGATATGGCGGCGGTCACTCTCCAGCTTTGTTTCCCCGGGACCTCTTGTCCCTATTCCGCCCCCCAGACGGGACAATTCAGTCCCCTGTCCGGCAAGCCGCGGAAGCAGGTATTGAAGCTGTGCTAATTCCACTTGAAGCTTACCTTCTTTTGTCTTGGCGCGCTGAGCGAAAATGTCTAAAATCAGCTGGCTGCGGTCAATGACTCGCACTTCCAGTCTATCGGTGATATTTTTAAGCTGACCTGGGGAAAGCTCTTCATTGAAGATAACTAGATCGATTTCATTTTCAGCGGCGTATGCTTTGATTTCCTGCAGTTTTCCTTCTCCTAAGTAAGTAGCAGGATGGACGCGGTCCCGTTTTTGAATAAAGGTGTTTTTCACTACACCATCAGCTGTCTCGGTAAGTGATCGCAATTCTTCCAACGAGGAATGGAACCGCTTATCATCCTGCCTGGTTTCAGCTCGTGCTACCAGTATTACCTGTTCTTTTTCTGCCATTATTTCTACCTCTTTCCATGGACGGTATCTCCTACCATCATATCAAAAGATCATTAGCTTGGATAATGATTATCATCCCCAACCTTCTTCAAATATAATATCTTTCGCTTCCAGGGTCATCAATGCCTCTTTGTTATGCGAAGAGGAATGAATCATCCGAATCGCATGCTTACGTATGGCATCTTCGATGATATTGCGTACATAACGGCCATTTGAAAAGTTATAAGGGCTTCGCTGCAATAACTGTTGAAAATGATGTTTCAATTTCCATTGGGCTTCATTGGAAAGTTTATAATCTTTCATGGCAACCATATCGATAGCTATCTCCAATAATTCTCCGGGAGAATAATCTGGAAATTCAAGGGTGATCGGAAAACGTGATTTCAAGCCTGGGTTCAAGGAAAGGAAACGCGCCATTTCTTTAGGGTATCCTGCCAGAATAAGAATAAATTCATTATGGTGATCCTCCATACACTTCACTATTGTATCTACCGCTTCTTTTCCGAAATCTTTTTCCCCACCCCTGGCAAGCGAATAAGCCTCATCGATAAATAAGACGCCACCCAGTGATTTTTTGATTAAGTCTTTCGTCTTTTGAGCCGTGTGCCCGATATATTCACCTACCAAATCACTACGGTCAGCCTCAATAAAATGACCTTTCGATAACAGGTTCATATCATAATAAATACTCGCCAACGCACGAGCTACTGTTGTTTTACCGGTTCCAGGGTTGCCTTTGAACATCATATGGAGCACCTGGCTTTCTGTATTCAACCCGGCCTGTTTCCGTTTTTCTTTAATCAAAACTTGTGCATAGATCTCTTTTATTTTTTCCCTCAAGCGAGACATACCGATAAACGAATCCAAATGATCATCAATGATACGGAAGGGATCCGCTTTCGTTTTAGCAGCCGGATTTGCTGCTGCCTTTTCAGCCAACTGCTCCTTGCGATCCCGCAAGATGATATTGATTTGACCTTGTTGGTTAGTCATTGATTGGGAACTCATAGGATCACCCCTCATTCCTTAACACTATACGTAAAACCTTCTGTATGTGTGACAAACGCCCAGGAAGAAGGGGATATTTTTTCACTAAAAAACGGACGTCTGAGACGTCCGTTTTACTGCCTATTATTCTTTATCTAAAGAAACATTTTTAGCGGGCGCAAATGTTGAGATCGCATGCTTGAAAATAAGCTGCTGTTTTCCATCTGTCTCCAATAGAACCGTGAAATTATCGAACGCTTTGACAGTTCCCCTTAATTGAAAGCCGTTGAGTAGAAAGACGGTTACGTGAACGCGGTCTTTTCTTAGCTGATTTAAAAAGGTGTCTTGAATATTAACGGATTGAGCCATGAATCTTCCTCCTCTTTTCTATCTATAATACATGTAATTCTATGTCTGTTCGATCATTCCTGCTAAATCACCTAAAATTATTTGAAACTTTTCCAGATAATCCTCTTCAGAGATCGTGTACCAACGTATATCCATCTTATTTCGGAAGTAGGTATATTGACGCTTTGCGTAGCGCCTCGAGTTCCGTTTTAATAATTCGACCGCCCGTTCTAAATCATACTCTCCCCTCAAATAAGGGATGAATTCCTTATAGCCAATCGCCTTCATAGATTGAGCTTCCTCCAAGCCAGCCTCATACAAGGTATGCACTTCCTCGAGTAACCCTTCTTCCATCATCAAATCCACACGCCTGTTGATTCTATCGTATAAATGTTCACGATCCATTTCGAGACCGATAAGGATCGGCTGGTAAGGCGATTCCTCCGATTGGTTCTTTTGATATTCAGACATGGTCATCCCTGTGCTCTCATAGATTTCCAAGGCTCTTATCAGCCTTCTTTCGTTATTCGGGTGGATTTTTTCCGCCTGTTCCGGGTCGATTTCTGCCAGGCACTGATGCAGAGCTTTTTTTCCTTTCTCTTGCAGCTCTGCCTCCAAACGTTCCGTGGTTTCAACGCTTCGTTTCTGTTCTGAAAAGTTGAAAGCATACAGGACAGACTGTATGTAAAGCCCGGTCCCTCCAACGATAATCGGCAACTTACCTCGAGATAATATATCTTCGATGGCAGCAGTCACTTTTTCCTGGAACTCAGCAACAGAAAATGACTCCTCGGGATTTTTGATGTCAATCATATGGTGTGGGATGCCATTCGCTTCTTCCTGGGATACTTTTGCTGTGCCGATATCCATCCCGCGATAGATTTGCATGGAATCGCCACTGATCACTTCTCCATTAAAACGCTTTGCTATTTCTACACCTAATTTAGTTTTACCTACCGCTGTCGGTCCAACGACGGACACAACCGTGGGTTTCATAAGTTATCCACCTTTCATTCACACCAGAGATTATACAAACATTATACATAATGATGGTTAAATAGCCTAACCCTTGATATATTAACAATCCAGTTATCCACTAACGATTTTGGTTAATCCTAAACTAACGTATCCCGTTAGGTGTGTGTAATCGTTTTCTTTATCCACAGCTAACGGGATACGTTAATTCGATGATAACGGTTTACGTTATATCTTATAAACAAGTACCCTATCGCATGCTATCATGATAAAATATAGCGGTAGGAGGGGTAATTTATGGTAACGGCCGAACGTATTCGATTTCTTCGTATCCACCACAATTGGACACAAAAAAAACTTTCCGAAAAAGTCGGAGAGTCCTCACAAGTCATCTCGAACTGGGAGCGTGGTTATACGACACCGAGTCTGCAAAATATTCTCGATCTCGCCGACGCTCTGGATTGTACCACCGATTATCTCTTGGGGAGAAGTGATCAACCCTTTGACATCTTAAAAAAAATCAACGATGTGCTGGCGGATAAAGGGTTTGATGAAACTGATTTCTTCTATGTCTATGTATGGGAGGAATTGACACAGGAAGAGATTAAGCAGGTATTGAACTTTTTCCAGTTCATCAGACAATCAAAATAATACACACATAACCTGTACAATATTATGTAAATTAGGTGATTGCTGCTCCCCTGCTGCCTCTCCCTACTGTTGATGGGTCAACTTGTATTTGAATAGAACCGATTTAATCAATTGATAAACGATTTGGTGTTGTGCCAACAATTGCGCGCTTATCAGCCGCTCGTAACGAGTCAGCTCCTCCTCTACTACTTCCAGCTCTTCATCTTTCATGACACCGTCAAAACGAATTGTTTCGTCTTGTTGAAGCAGCAGTTCAGCTCCGATAAAGGTCTGCTTATTATCAATAAAATGATTATATGGAGCATTATCGTTTTTAAAATAGTCACTGATGTAAACGACTAATAGTTGGAAAGCAACATCGTTAATAGCATGCAATGCCGGATTGTCATCCGCTTCTCGTTTTGCTATATGGTAAGATTGTTTGATTAGATTCTCCAGGCCTATCCTCCACTCATCCAAATCTTCCACTTCTCTTCCTATTGAAGCATATGTCTTATCATTCCCCTGATAATAGGCATTGGCGGCTTCGAACAGCTTTGTGATGTCTTTTCGTCTATTCTTTTCATCATATAAGTCTTCTGTCTGCCAGGATTGGGTTCTATCACTTTCTATTTTCAGCTTTAATACCATTTTCATCCCCCTAACTTCTTTTATTTTGGCTCCTTTAAACGTTATTATTTTTATTGTTGATTTCCATAAGAAGCTTATTCAATTATAGGGCCGGATTATGGAAGACTCAGTTTCAAGGTAAAAGAGGTTCTTTACCAAAAAAGAGTAAGGGATGGCTGGGAAACAGTTCG
>NZ_FNQR01000028.1 GCF_900107755.1 Thalassobacillus cyri
CCTAATACAGTTAGGAAACGCAACGCGTCCCTTTATTTACCTTAAATTTGAATAAAAGGAATAACTTGATTGATGAATGTAAAATAAAAAAATTTAAAGTGTTAAAAACGATTTATAACCCTTGGTGTATCAACATTTCCGGAGGGAGTCTCGCCGTTTCCCTGCCCATCCAACCAGTTTTGTATTAAACGGACCCTTCAATAGGAGAAAGAATGTACCTGAAACCTCAACTTGACGCATTTACAAAGGAAATGAAGGTGCCAAAGTCTTCTTTCTATCATCATGAGCGGTTTCCACAAATGAGATTTCGATAACTTCCTATGACAAGGAGCGTAGGGAAACGGTGAGACTCCTCGAAAATGCTACGCATTTCCTTCGCGCGTGGGTTAAGTCAAGGAGAAAATTCAAAGTCCTGTGGGAGTTGAGTGATAGCTGAGGCCCCGCAAGGCGAAGCCTGAGGAGACTCAGCACACGCTCACGGAAAGCGAACTGTTTCCCGGAGCCCCTAAACTCCAATATTATCTCGAAATCAAGTCTTCGACTTTTCGGCCATTTAGTTGAATAAGTACTTCATTTTTTGAAATTATTCATACTATGACATCAAAAAATCGAGTATAAATCCTTTGTGGCTTTATACTCGACTTGATTACATCTATCAGCCCGAGGGCGTTTTTTATTGAAAAGGGAAGAGTTATAATATTACGAATCCAGCACGTTTCCAAGGGTAGGAATGGGATGAAACTTGAAAAGTTCAGCAAAATGAACCAAATTATACGTCATTCTTTCAATATTGTTCAGTGCTTTATCATCTCTTGATATATCCACTGCTTCCTCTTGATGGGAATCTATTCTCCCTTCATACGTGGCGTGTGCGTGAGGGGGGATAGCAAACCCTAACATAGTGAGCTGGTAGAATATTGACTGGGCAGCAGTCCGTCCTCCGTCCTCTTTGGCGCCAGCTACTACCACTCCACCGACTTTATTATAAAAAAGGGATTGTCCCTTTTGGTTTTTTAACTCTTGATAACCTTGAAGACGTTCCAATATCAAACTGGCGATACTGCTTTTTTCCCCCATAGAAATCGGGGTGCCGATAATCATAATGTCAGCTTCTTTGATTTTATTAAAGATAAATGGCCAATCGTCATCACCGTCTAGGCGGTCGGTAATTCCGAAAGAAATATGGAAATCTCTTAAGTGGATTCGGTTGGTATCGATCTGTTCTTTTTGCAATATTTTGGTTGTCTCGTGAAGCAGCTGTTCTGTTTCACTTGCGACTGTTCCTCGTTTCAATGTTGTATTCAAGAGTACAGCTTTCAACTTTTTCCCTCCTTTCGTCAGCTTTCCTACTGTGATTATACCTGTTCTTTAATACAGATAAACCAAAGCTGAAAACTTACCAGCTTTTAGTTTCACTCTTTTCTGTTACGGGAAAATACTTGTAAACAAGCAGTCTGACTAAAGGAGTGATTATACATGCTATACCTTGCAAGCGCGTTAGAAAACTATAATATCCAGGCTGTAGATGGAGAGCTCGGGAAGGTGAAAGACTTATATTTTGATGATAATAAATGGACGATTCGCTATTTAGTGGCTGACACAAGAAAGTGGCTGCCAGGAAAAAAAGTGGTCGTTTCCCCATCTGGGGTGGAGATGATAAACACAGAAGAAAAAGTCATTCACGTTAAGAATAAGAAAGAGGACATCAGAGATAATGCAACCCTTGAGGAAAAGCAAGAATTTTCCTATGATAAGGAAGTTGAATTATCGGATACCTTTGGGTGGAAACAATATTGGAGTGGAGAGTTTCTCTGGGGCGGATACCTTACGCCGCTTGATCCTATGGAGGAGCCAGTAAGAACCGCTGAGCCAGCAGGTACAGAAGAGCCGCCGATCAATGATAACGTCCATGGCAGCAACCATAAACTACGAAGTATCGAAAACATTAAAGGTGAGTTCCAACATGGGGTTGTGCATGGGGATAATGGTAAAATCGGTTATATCAAAGATATACTCATTGATGATGAGACTTGGAGAATCAGATATTTCATTGTTGATACCAGTGAGTGGTCAACAAATGTAAGAGTATTAATTTCCCCGGACTGGCTGCAGTCTATAGATTGGGTGGACAAAGATTTCTATATTGATTTAAAACTGGAATCCATCGAAGAAGGCCCTAATTATGAAAAAGACCGGGAAGTAACAAAAGAGCTCGAGGAAAAGATTTATGAAAAATATCGCAAAGAACCTTATTGGAAGTAATGGGAATATTTGCAAAAAGCCCTGCCGTTTGGTAGGGCTTTTTTCTTACCTGATACCTGTCCAGAGGTAATAGGTACTATCTTTTGAAATCATCATTTAATAAAATGTAAACAGCCTGTGCTAGATACTGATTCTATAATTCGATAAGATAGTCACGTTGAATATAAATAAAATCATAGGTCCCTTAATATAGTTAGGTTATACTTCAGAAATAAGGTTGGTTGAAACATATTTGTAACATAAATGAAAAGTTTTTTAATAATTACACCCATAAAATGAAAGACTTTCTCGAAATTACTTAATAGCTGGAGGTGGTAAAGGTTGATCAGGAGTCTGTTTTATAAGAAAACTGACACCTCCCTTAATGAGCAAGTAACATTAGCACAAGCGGGAGACGAAGAAATTCGTAATCACCTATTGAAGCAATATCAACCTTTTATCGCCAAAAATGTTTCTGAAGTATGTAAACGGTACATTGACCAAAACAGAGATGATGAATTCAGTATCGGCTTAATGGCATTCAATGAAGCGATTGATTCCTTTTCCTCCTCCCGAGGAAGCTCGTTCCTATCCTTTGCGCGGCTGGTCATCAAGCGTAAGGTGATCGATTTCATCCGGAATGAGCAGCGCCATTTGATGGCTGCTTCCCTCGATGAGGACTATGAAAATGATGAACAGATGGAGAACCCATCCGAAATCACAGCGGCTAAAGAGCAATATGAACGTCAGACAGAGGCATGGTATAGACGAGAAGAAATCAAAGATTTCCAAATTAAATTGAAGCAGTACAAGCTTTCTTTCAAGGAACTTACCGATGTTTCACCCCAGCATCGCGACGCCCGTGAGTCAGCAATACGGGTAGCGAGGCTGATATATGAAGATGAGGCATTGAGGGAGAAAGTATTGAAAAAAGGCAGACTGCCAATCAAGGATCTTGTCGATCGTGTTGATGTCAGTAAAAAAACGCTGGAACGGAATCGTAAATTCATTTTAGCGATGGTCATCATCTTGAGTGAAGAATATGTGTACCTCCAAGACTATATTAAGGGGGTGGGGTTGTGAGAAAAGGGATTGTCATGGAACACCACCGTGGCTATACCATCGTACTTACCGAATTCGGTACCCTTCTTAAAGCAAAACCACTGAACGATGTAGAAGTTGGAATGGAGACCAGTTTCGAACTTTTACCGGAGAATACTGGGTTAGCAGCGCTATTCCAGTGGAGAAAGCAGCAGGCACAATTAAGAATCATTGCCATAGCAACAGCATTGCTGATAGCGTTATTTCCGCTTTATTCATGGTATGACAGCAACCAGGCTTATGCTTATGTCAATGTCGACATTAATCCAAGCATTGAATTGGAAATCAATGAGGACCGGGAAGTACTGGATATAACCCCCCATAACGACGAAGCCAGAGAGCTTCTTGAAGATCTTTCAGATTGGAAGCATCAAGCAGCAGGAGATGTCATCCTGCAAATCATTGAATTCAGTGAGCAAAAAGGACTGATGAATGATCTTGATAGTGTACTAGTGGGTGTTAGTTATTTGAAAGAGGGCATTGCAAGTGATTTTACCGATGAAATTGAAACGTATGTGAGCAAACACGCGGCAACTTTGACTGTAGCAGCTTTCGTCGTTCCTGAAACGCTCAGAGATAAGGCGAAAGAAAACAAACAATCGGTGAATCGATATATGGCTGAAACATTGTTTGATCCCACCTCGGCAAATACCGATAAATCATCCGATCAAGTGCAGCTTGAAGGGGAAGATAAGGACGTTATTCAATCTTTTTATAATAAGAAACAAGACCGCAAGCCATCACAGACGAAAGAAAACGATACGACAAAAAATAAAGCATCTAACATTGAAAAAGTAACAGATCCAGGACCTCCCGGCCATGAAAAACAAAAGGAAACCCCCGTAAAGAAGAAAGACGAACACCCAGGTAAGGGAAAAGGACTGGATAAAAAATCATCCAACAAAAAAGAAACCCCATCGAAAGGGAATGGTCCTCCGGACAAGGTGAAAGAGAAAAAGCAGCAAGCACCTGGTCACAAAAAGAAGGAGAAGGACTATTCTCCTTCGCGTGCAGATAAACAAAAAAAGGACGATCCTTCCGGTAAAACCAAAATACCTGGCCAGCAAAAAAAAGATAAAAGCTCGAAAAAGCAGAATGCCGACCCGCCAGGACAGGCGAAAAAAAATAATAAAAAGTGATTTATCAGCCGTGAGTGCTCTTGGAGTCTCACGGTTTTTTGCATGTATGGCAGGACTTCAGAATAAATATAATAGAGGACAAGCAATTACATATATCTATTATTCTGAGAAAATAGTATACTAATATACTGGAATCTATTTGTAAAATATAGCACTTATATGAAACTTTCAGCAGGTGAGGTCGTAAGACTATAGTGACAAAAATTATAAGCAGAATCAGGGGGAGAACTATGAGTTACAACCAAAGAAGAAATGGTGCAGGCAGGGGAAAGGGCAGTATCAAAAGCTGGGTGTTTATTGTTTTAACGGTAGTGATCGTAGCTGGCATCGGTGCGACAGCTTTCGGTATGCTGAAGAACAAAAATCCGATGACACGTTATTTGACCGCTGAGCAGAATACGATAGAAAAACAGATGACGTTCATGGATAGTCAGTCAGAGCAGATGGAACAATTGGAAGAGAAGATGATGGGGAATGGATTCCGTAGTAACTCCACTATTACTGCTGATTTTAACCTGGAGGATGGAGCGCAATCGTTTGGTGCCATGCTCCCGATGATTAAAGGAATGGTGTCCTCCTCGAAAATCGAGACAGAACAAAGGATGGATCCTGACACAAAGGAAACGTTCCTGGCATTTGATCTTTTATTGCAGGGACAAAGCTTAGGAAATGCAGAGTTATATCAAAATGAAACGAATGCCGCGTTGAAAGTACCATTTTTATATGAAAGTTATTTCACTTTGCCAAATGACCAATTTGGGGAATTTTTACGGAAAAACGGGGAAGTAACTGTTGGGATGGAAAAACTGCCCAACCTTGCTGACTACCAATCGGCGACACTGACACGTGATGAATTGGATGAAATTGCAGAAGATTATGTAACTACTTTAATTAAAGAATTGGATAAAGAACAGTTCAAGATGGAAAATGGGGTAGCCTATGAAGGCAGCAAGTTCGATAAAGTGACCCTTACCCTGTCTGAAGCCGAAACGAAAGAGATCTTGAAAGTCATGCTTGAAAAATTGAAGAATGATGATCGTATTTGGGATATGGTAGAGGCGCAGATGAACATGAATATGGCTGCTGGTAATATCGAGGATGGCAAGGCTTCTGTCGAGGAGTTGGAAAAAGAAGTAGATAACCTGGAGCTCCCTGATGGATTCAAGCTGGAAGCTTACCTCGATGGAGACGTTGTCGCTTATCGAGATATCAATTTCAAAGTAAGTCATAAAGAAGCAGATGAAACAGCAGCATTTGCTATCCATACGGGTTATTCCGAGGAAAATGAGGATACTTATACCTCGACGATGGAGATGAATGTCGTATCTTCTACGGATGAAGAAGCCATGTCATTTACATTTGAAGAAAAAGGAAAGAAAAGTGGAGAAGAACTTCATTTCGATCACAATATTTCTCTTAAGCTGGAAGAAGCAGGAGGACCTTCCACCATCGGAGCCAATCTTTCTTCTGTGATAAAGGACAATACGACAGAGATGACGTTCGATGTGATGATGGAAGGTGCAATGTTTGCAGGAGGACCTGTTCCTGAAATCGGTGGTTATTTCAATACTGAAACAGAAGTGGATGGGTCTGCTGCGAATCAAAAGATGGATCTTGGCATTGAGTTCGCTATGGAGGATCCGATGACGGGTTCAATAAGCGGGATGGTGGAATTCCATATCGATACAGATACGGAATTCACCAATGACCTGCAATTCCCTTCACTTGACGATAGGGACACAGTTAATGTCATGGAAACTTCGGATCAGGAAATGGAAGAAATTATGATGGAGGTTCAAATGAATCTTCAAAGCTATTATCAAAATATGTTCGGAAACCTTGGAGGCCTTGGCGCCTTTTAAGGGTGTAACTGTTCCGGATAGATAGGAGGATCGGTTGTGCAAAGCATCTCGCTGCTATTACTAGAAATCAGAGCGGCTGCCAGACGGCCGCTCCTTCTTTTTGTTTGTTTACTTGGACCTTTTCTATTGCTTGGATTCCTTGGCTATGCCTTGAGCGGGTTTGTGGAAGAAGATAATGCAAACATTGTAGTTTCGATAGTCGACCATGATCAGACCTTTGAAACAAAGTCATTGATCAATCAACTCCAGGATGATGAAACACTGGCCCAACAGCTTGAATTTGAAGGGATGAAAATGCCCCAAGCTGAACAGGAACTGCAATCTGGCAATGGGACAGGTGTTGTAATCATTCCAGAAGGGTTTACTGCTGATTTGCGAAACGGTACTAATACCCCGATTGAAGTATGGCTGGATGACCAGCAGCCTATCGAATCAGGTGTCCTGCGATTATTGCTGGACAGTGCAGCTAGCTACATTTCTGCCGCACAAAGTGGAGTAAACGCGGTGTACGATTCTGTTATCGAGCCAATGGATCATTCCAGTAACCGCCAGCAGTTATTACAGCAGGTGATCGTTACATTCACTCTGGAGGCACTCGATCGAAATGACTTATTCGATACAAATACTGTGGAGCGTGGGACTAAGATTGGATGGGAAAGGCATGGGGCCATGGCTGTTTGGATGCTTGGTGCGTGGCTGGCGTTGGGCTTGTTCATCACTTCAAGGCAGTCGATTTTACATGGAGGTGTCAGTGATCGTCTGCGTACCATGAATCTAGGAAGAAGTCACATCCATATTACCCAGGTTGTCTTGTACACTTTTTTCCTGTTTATTGCTAATGAAACTTTCTTTTTAGCATATGGCATCTATGACCAGGAGACGCTTCAAGGGGGGGATTTTCATTTGCTGTTGCTGACTCATGCGTTTCTTCAAGCAGCATTAGCAGCCTTTTTACTTGCTTTAAACAGCAGGAAAGGACAAGCGGGATTGTGGTATGTCCTACTGGCGCTTCCGTTGCTGATGGCAAGCGGTATTTTAATTCCTGCCAGCTATCTGCCTCAATGGCTTAGTGACATTACTATGTTTTTACCCTGGCCCCATATTTATCAAGGCCTGCAGCAGCCATCGTCTGGCTTCCTGATCGTACCCGCTGGATTCGGTCTTGCATTGTTTATAACAGGCGGGCTTATCAATCAGAAGGTGGAGAAGCATTATGGTTACCCAGCTTAGACTGCAACTCTTCCGGATGATGCTACGTTGGAAAAGCCTGCTGTTTCTATTTTTATTCCCCTTGGTAATTGTGACGGGCCTTTATCCTATCCTCTCTGTCACTGTATCGGGGACTCAAATCCCCATAGCATGGGTGGATCAGGATAACTCGGAGTTTTCTCAGCTGGTTTATGATCGTCTGCAAGAAAATGAACGTCTTAACATAAAGCCTCTTAACCAGGAAGAAGCGGGAAGACAAGTGCAAACTGGAGAAGTAGAGGCTGTGTTTCTTATCGAAGCTGGTTTTGAGGAACAACTAAAAACTGGAGAAACAGGTGAAATCATCAACTGGATCCGATCAGAGGCTTCTACCCTTGATGCTTTTGCGAAAGAAAAGATTGCATCCGAAGCGGTCAGGGTGATGCTCAACAGTAAAGCAGCCCAATTCGTTGCTGATCGACAAGGGGAGGAAGCCTGGGAAGGAACGTTCAAACGTGCAGATAGTTACTGGGTACCTGAACCTCTTTTTCAAATGGAATTCAAGTGGAAAAGAGGGGTGGAAAAGCAGGGTGGTGCTGCCCTCCCATTATCAGTACAAGGAATGATTTCCTTCTTGCTTTTATATGTAATGGGGGTTACCGCTTACTTATATCGACAATGGTTCGAAGACAAAAAAACAGGTTTATTGGAACGGATAAGATTGAGTACCGGGCATGTATATTACTATTATGGCGCCTGGTTGCTGATCCAGTTCGCCTTATTGATAAGTGTCACTTTGTTTGTATTTGCACTGATGGTACCTGTTTTTCATGTAACTTGGAGTTTACTGACACCCTGGATGCTGCAATTGATGGTAATCATAAGTATTGTCCATGTATTTTTGTTCATGATGGCAATTACACTGAGAAGCTCCGGGTTATTTTTTAGTATCTGTGCGAGTATTATTCTGGCCTCGTTTCTTTTAGGAGGCATTCCTTTAGAAAGCCTGGATGGTTTTAGGATTGGAAAGTGGCTTCCGCACGGTTGGTTGTTTGATTAAAGCTGGATGGAGGGGTGCATGTGATCCGTACAGAAGCACTTGAAAAACATTATAAACAGAAGCTGATATTGCATGGACTATCATGGGATATTAAGTCCGGGGAATCGGTAGGTATTACCGGTCCAAATGGTGCAGGAAAAACAACCTTCCTGAAGTTGCTGGCAACGATTGAAAAGCCGACTGGAGGAGGGTTGTACTTTGAAGAGAAACCCTATTCCACACAGGTTAAAAGAATCCGCAAACGTATCGGATATATCCCACAGGAAATCTCCTTGTTCGAAGGGTTAAAGGTTAAGGAACAAATCAACGCCTGGCGTAAACTGAGTGCTCAAGCCATCGACGAGGTACATGTGAAAAATATGATGGAAGTATTACGTTTGAATGAGGTAATGGATCGGCGTTCCGATGATTTATCCGGCGGCTGGAAGAGAAAGCTGCATTTATGCATCGGATTGTTGCACAAACCGGAAATCTGCCTGCTGGATGAGCCAACTGCGGGTATTGATATGGCAGCCAAAGTGGAAATCATCGATTGGCTGAAAAAGCTTAATGATTCTGGTATGACTCTGGTTTATATCAGCCACGATTGGTATGAGCTGGAGCAGTTGAGCAAACGGTTGCTGCTGATGGATGAAGGAAGTATCGTTTTTGACGGGGGAAAGGCAGAATTGAAGCATTTACCGACAAATGAATATAGCAGGGAGCTTGCCAATATTGTCCACGCCGGCAAGAAAATCGTGGTGCATAAATAAGAGCCTGACTTCGCGCAGGCTCTTTTTGATAGTACAAAAACAATGATGGTTGATAACATTTACAGCGGGCTGCACCCAGCTTCGACGCATAGGGAGTGTTAGTGCCGATCTCGCGACACTAGAATTACTTCATTGAAAGTACTTCGCAGAAAAAGACAAAGTCTTTTTGAGGACGTGGCGTTTTCATCGGTCAGCGCCTACCCCCTCGAGGTCTTAAGTCCATCCTCTCTGTGATTAGAAAAACTTGGCTTATCGCCGTCCTAATGGCGAAAGCCTTAGTTTTTCTTATACTTTGAACCTTTAATAAAGTTAGTTTGAATTAAAGTACAAAATAAAAACCGTCACGTCGAGAATTGTCTTAAGCTTGTCGGGGTGAGCAAGGCGCTTGCACTTTTGTTATATTTAAAATGTCGGTAAATTATCAAGGTTGTTCGTCGGATCACCGTCTGCATCACTGCGTAAATGCTTATCCCCGTCTCTGCCTTGGAAGGTGTTTACATGCTCGATTTCTCCGTTATCAGCCATCTGCTGGGCTTGCTTATAATCGACAACCTGGCCGGAAGACAGTTTCAACTCAATGATATCTCCGTCACCATTTTTTCTTACTGCCACTACTTGTTCAGCCATTTAGATCGCCTCCTTATCCATAGTTTGTACACTTTTATAAATTTTATTTGGTGAAATTTGTACATTTAAAGAAGCGGTTACGAGAAACCTAGAAAAGGGTAAAACTAGACAAGCGATTCATTTTTTTAATAAGCTATATTTAAGATAAACGATTACCAGGAAAGGATAAAATTGCATGTCCAAACTTGATTTATCTCAATTTGAGAAAAAACTGGCGGTCAGAAATCTCCAGGATAAAGATATTGAGGCTATTTTAAAATTACAGGCCATCTGTTTTCCAAATATGGAACCGTGGAAGCGCGAGCACCTGGAAAGTCATTTGCGGTATTTCCCGGAAGGACAATTTGTTGTCGAATATGACGGTTACATCATCGGGAGTTGTTCCAGCCTGATTGTCAATTTTGATGAATATGATGATAAGCATACCTGGGACGACATCACGGATGAGGGCTACATCACTAATCATGATGATGAAGGATACAATTTATACGGGATCGAAGTGATGGTTCACCCGGATTTTCGCGGGATGAAAATTGGCCGGCGTCTGTATGAGGCACGAAAAGAACTGGCGCGTCAATTGAACTTGAAAAGTATCATTATCGGTGGTCGTATTCCCAACTATCACAAATATGAACATGAGCTGACACCGCGGGAGTATGTGGAGGAAGTTCTGAACAAGAATATTTACGATCCAGTCTTGACGTTCCAGGTAATGAACGGATTTACTATTATGCGGATTAATCCCAATTACCTGCCGGATGATACCCAGTCTTCGAAGTACGCGACGTTGATGGAATGGAACAATGTCGATTACCGGGCCAGGACAAAGCGACATTTCAAGACAAGCTATCCTGTCCGCATTATGGTGATTCAATACATGATGAAGAATATTGATTCGTTTGAAGAATTTGCAAGACAGTGTGAATACTACGTGGATGTCGCGGCTGATTTTGGCTCGGATTTTGCTGTTTTCCCGGAAATATTCACTACACAGCTAATGTCATTTCTCGAAGAAAAAATTCCATCGAAAGCTGTGCGCAGATTATCGGAATTCACGGAAGATTATATTGAGTTGTTCACCCATCTGGCAGTAAAATACAACGTCAATGTCATCGGTGGCTCTCATTTTGTGGAAGAGGACGATCATATCTATAATATCTCTTATTTGTTCCGCAGAGATGGTACGATAGAAAAACAATATAAAATCCATGTTACCCCAAACGAGCGTAAATGGTGGGGCATCCAGCCTGGAGATGCTGTCAAAGTATTCGATACCGATTGTGGTAAAATCGCTATTCAGATCTGCTACGACATCCAATTTCCAGAGCTTGCCCGTTATGCCGTCGATAAGGGGGCGAATATCATCTTCGTTCCATTTTGTACCGATGATCGTCAGGGATACTTACGTGTCCGCTATTGTGCCCAGGCTCGTGCGGTTGAGAACCAGGTTTACACTGTTATTGCTGGTACGGTCGGCAACCTCACCCAGGTGGAAAACATGGACATCCAGTATGCCCAGTCCGGCATTTTCACCCCGTCTGATTTTGAATTCGCAAGAGACGGGATTATTGGTGAATGTAACGCTAATGTCGAAACAGTGGTCGTCGGTGATGTCGATCTTGAAATTTTAAGACGTCAGCGTAAATCAGGGACGGTTCGGCAGTTGCATGATCGGAGAAGAGATTTATTTGAATTGGATTATAAATTGGACACCATTGTCAAACCAGAACGAACGTAAGAAAGGAAGATAAAAATGTTGAAAGACCAAGTTGCAATCATTACCGGGGCTTCCCGTGGAATCGGGAAAGAAGTCGCTCGTCAATTAGCCGGGAAAGGTGTGAAACTTGCGATACTCGGAAGCTCGCAAGATATCCACGATACAGCGGAAGAGCTGAAGCAGGAAGGTTATTTAAACGTCCAGTCTTTTGTCGCTGATATCAGCAAAGAGAACGATGTGGAACGTGTAGTTGAAGCTACGAAGAATGCTTATGGGAAAGTTGATATTCTTATTAATAATGCAGGTATCGGTGCTTTCAAAAAGGTGGATGATGTCACCGTGGAGGAATGGAATAAAACATTCGCCATCAATGTCCAGGGTGTTTTCCTCGCTACAAAAGCGGTTCTGCCCATCATGAAAAAAAATCAATTCGGTACCATCATCACCGTAGCATCGGATGTATCCAGGTATACCGGGTTCTCTTTATACGTCAACGAAATACGCCGTTCAAGGCTTTATGGGTGCAGTCGCTCAGGAAGTTCGTGAGCATGGCATCCGGATCGGAACGATCAACCCAGGCATGGTCGACACATACTTTGCCAATAGTAAACAGGGTCTTCCAGAAAAAGAAGAATGGCTGAAAGTGGAAAATATCGCTGAATCGATCGTTTACATGGCTGGCGTTCCTAAACACATGCTGATTGATGAGCTGCATCTGCATCCACTGTCGCAAACTTATCCAAGGCCGTAACTACTGGCTCACGTCAACCGGTTAAATATGTATTAAAATTTGAAAAGCAGCCATAGTGGCTGCTTTTTTTAAACCATCATTGCCGGAGCTGTGGTATCCATGGCATGATCGATATAGGAAAGTAAACTTTCATGGGATTCAAGCAATTGCTGCTCGGTTGAGCGATAATGGAAGGCGTGCAGGAATACTTCAATTTTCTTTGATAAAAATTGGTCCTGTGTCCGCACCATCAAAATCAACAAGTCATCCCATTGTCCCCAAAGCGTGTAATACAACGCTTTGTCATAGTCAGAGTAATACATGGAGTCGCCCCTTTCTAAAGCGAAGGGTTACTTTTATTATGTCCGTCAAACGTTTAAGTCTTCCTGTCGATTGGTACTAAAAATGTCAACACTTGACGGAATGAAACAGGTTTATCGACAGAAAATAAGGGTAATCCATTGAAAGGAGCACTTCTATGACCAGTCATAACGGCAGTAAAGGAAGTAAGAACCAAAGTTCACCACGACGAACAGGAAAATTGCCTGGTGGAAAGATGAATGAAGAATTTGGAAAAGAAATCACTTCCGGCGACCAGAATAAAGGAAAAGAATACCGTTCAAAAAAAGGTCCGAAAGCAAAAAAGACTCATAATAAGTAATGATGGGTGCTCCGGTATTTTCTCCGGGGCAGCCGTCTTTACATAAAGAAAAATATGGTATAATCATTTTGAATATGTTGGAGAGGAGTGGTGTCAGACATGGAAATGGAAAGAGCAAAACAACTACTCATTGGGACGGATAGAAAAGAACAGTTATTTTTATCCAACGTATGGAGTATTGCAGCATTCGGTCTCTTTATGTTGTTCACCTTCACAGTAGCCGGGACAGATACTGCCTTGCGTGTAATGGTCATCTTGACTGAAGTTATCGGGGTTCTGGCATTGGGTGCTGCAATTTTCGGTATTCTATATTTATCTGGAGAACAACAATGGTTTTCGATTGCTAATGTATCCTTTTTGAGTGTATGGGTTATTTTTGCTATCGGTTATGAAATCGGGCTTAGTGAACCAATGAATAATTATTGGCTCTTATTTATTACATATTATATTTTCTTTATCGCTTCCATTGTATTCATTCGATTAGCCTACACAAGGATAGCAGGTGTATATAAGGTAGTGCCGCCTGTTTTTATGTTTGTGAATGCACTGTTGACCGTATATATGGCTTTCTTGAATATGTGGTGGGCATTGACAACTTAACTTTAGATGAAGGCTTATTGCCTTCATTTTTTTGTACTTAAAGAAAGTTTCATTTTGTTAAAAGATTACATTATAAAAAATACTCAGGGTTTCGCCGTAAGTACTAGGCGACAAGCCAAGTTTTTCTAATGGAAAATTTGTGTTTTTATTCTTGGTATCCTGTGTATAAACCTCCTCATTTTTGGAAGGATAATCAACGACAATGATTACATTCTAACCATAAAGAAGGAGGAAGTGTAAAAATGAAAATAAAAACAATTGCTCTCAGCTTTCTTGCGACAACAGCTTTGGTAGCCTGCCAGGCGGATCCAGAAGAAGGAGCACAAAATAACGACAATATTAATGGACCGGAAAATGTAGGTTTTGAAAGAGATGCAGAAGAGATGGCTGATGGCGATGATCGCGGTAAAGGTGACATGCGTAGTACGAATTATGAAGTGGCTGATCAAGCAGCAAAGACCATTACAGACCAAGTAGAAGGTGTCGATCGTGCCAATGTATTGACGACACGTAATAATGCTTATGTCGCGGTAGTCATAGATGGTAAAGATAAAGGCGATAAAAATGGCAATAACAATGATACTAACGGTACTAACAATGATTTAGGCAATCAAATGAATAATGCCAATGGTGTGCGCGACAATGGGAATAATGATAATGGAATGGACGTCGGCAGAAACGAAGATGGAGACGTCAGTGATGAAATGAAAAAGAAAATCGCCGATATTGTCAAGAACCAAAATGAAGATATCGATAATGTGTATGTTTCTACAAATCCTGATTTTGTCGACTTGACTACTAACTATGCCAATAATGTAGACGGAGGAGAACCAGTAGAAGGTTTCTTCCGCCAATTTGGTGAAATGGTAGATCGTATCTTCCCGGACGCAGAATAACAATAACCAGGCTGTTGCTAAAAGCAGCCTGGTTAATTTTTTTTGGCAATCTCCACAGGGAGAATTCTGAGCGGAAAAAAGTACAGAATAATGAATAGTGGAGGTGACAATAATGGCACAAGATGTGTTGTGTGAAGTAAATAACTGTGTGTATTATAAAGAAGGAAACCGTTGTGGTGCATCTGAAATATATGTAGTGAGCCATGCTGGAAGTACTGCTGTAGACAGCAAAGAAACAGACTGTAAAACGTTTGAGCCGAACCACCACTAAAACGAAGCAGCGTCTGGGACGCTGCTTTTTAAAAATTCACTATTGCATATATAAGCATATTCTTATAAGATTATTGATGTGGAGGTGGACGAATGGAAAAAACGACGGTAGACATAGAGCGCGCGGCAAATGTATTGAAGCTGCTTGGAGATAAAACACGACTGACAATCATTGGGCTTTTGAAGGCGAATGAGTGCTGTGTGTGCGAATTTGTCGAGATTTTACAAATGAGTCAGCCGGCAATCAGTCAACATCTTCGTAAACTGCGGGATGCAGGATTAGTAAAAGAGGAAAGACGGGGGCACTGGATTTTTTATAAATTGAATGACACGAATGATATTTATCCATTGGTGTCAGAAGTACTTGAACATATACCGGATCAAACTGAAAAATTAGAAGCATTGGAGAAATCAGGCAAACGGATTCAATGTAATTAATAGGAGGAATTGTTTTTGGCTTCTGTATTATTAGCAACCATCATCTTCATCATTACCCTGATTCTTGTCATCTGGCAGCCGAAAGGTTTAGGCATCGGGTGGACAGCGATCGGTGGAGCAATTCTTGCGTTGCTTGCAGGTGTCGTTGATTTTAACGATGTCGTGACGGTGACAGGAATCGTCTGGAATGCTACGTTAGCTTTCATCGCTATCATTATCATATCCTTGATTTTAGACGAAATCGGCTTTTTTGAATGGTCAGCGCTTCATATGGCACGGATTGCTAAAGGTAAAGGAATTCGGATGTTTGTCTACGTGACATTGCTTGGAGCGATTGTTGCGGCTCTATTTGCAAATGATGGTGCAGCGTTGATATTGACACCGATTGTTCTCGCAATGGTGCGTAACTTGAACTTTAAAGAAACGATGATCCTGCCTTTTATCATGGCAAGTGGTTTTATTGCGGATACCACCTCGCTGCCGTTAGTTGTCAGCAACCTGGTGAATATCGTATCAGCAGATTTCTTTGATATCGGGTTTGCTGAATATGCTTCACGCATGATTATTCCTAACTTTTTTTCATTAGGAGCAAGTATCCTTGTACTGTACTTATTTTTTAGAAAAGATATTCCTGAAGATTACGATATGAACCAGTTGAAAAAACCGGTGGATGCTATCAAGGATCATAAAATGTTCCGGCTCTCCTGGGGAGTATTAGCGGTCTTGCTAGTCGGATATTTTGCCAGTGAATTCATTGGTATTCCAGTTTCTATCATTGCAGGGATCGTTGCTATTTTCTTCCTGGTCATGGCACGAAGAAGCCCGGCAGTTGAAACTGCGAAAGTCATCAAAGGGGCTCCATGGGCGATCGTTTTCTTCTCAATCGGTATGTATGTCGTGGTTTATGGACTTCGTAATGTTGGGCTTACAGATGTCCTGGCTAATGTCATCCAGGCGACGGCAGATACTGGCCTGTTTGCGGCAACTATTTCGATGGGTTTCATCGCCGCTATCCTGTCTTCGATAATGAACAATATGCCGACCGTCATGATTGATGCACTGGCGATTGCCGATACGAATACTTCCGGTACCATTCGTGAAGCATTGATTTATGCCAATGTCATCGGTTCTGACCTGGGACCAAAAATCACCCCGATCGGTTCACTTGCCACGTTACTGTGGCTTCACGTACTTTCCTTGAAAGGAGTAAAAATCTCCTGGGGCTATTACTTCAAGGTAGGGATCATTTTGACTATACCAACACTGTTCATCACGTTAGTTGGTCTATATTTATGGTTGTTGCTCATTTAAATCTAAAAAAAAGGAGAATCATTATGTCTAAAAAACCAGTCATTTATTTCTTATGTACAGGAAACTCCTGCCGAAGCCAGATGGCAGATGGGTTTGGTAAAAAATATCTTGGCGATGAGTATGAAGTATTGTCAGCAGGAATCGAAGCTCATGGCTTGAATCCGAATGCAGTGAAAGCGATGAAGGAAGTAGGAATCGATATCAGCAATCATACTTCCGATATTATTGATCCTGAAATTTTGAACAACGCAGCCTATGCGATTACATTGTGCGGGGATGCTAACGATAAGTGTCCGGTAACTCCTCCGCACGTGACCCGCTATCATTGGGGGTTTGACGACCCTGCCAAAGCGGAAGGTACCGACGAAGAAAAATGGGTTGTATTCCAGCGTGTCCGGGATGAAATAGAAGCACGTATCAAACGTTTTGCAGAACATGGAGAATAGAAATCACTTAAACCGGGGACTTGTTCCCCGGTTTTTTGGGTAAGCACAGCCAGTTTCTAAGTGACTTGGATAATATGTTTGGAAAAATCCCAGCTTGGTTAATAGGTATAATGGAAGGAAATATGTTAGATAAGCAATAGGTTGCAATTTTTGGACATACTATCAACTAACCAATGAACTGTTAGGAGGAATAACAAATGGCTCATAAAGCGATTATTTTAGGAACAGGTCCGTCCGGGTTGACGGCAGCTGTCTATTTAGCAAGAGCAAATATGGAACCACTGGTGATAGAAGGTCCGGAACCAGGTGGACAATTGACATTGACGACAGAAGTGGAAAACTATCCTGGATTTCCTGATGGAATCATGGGACCGGAATTGATGGATAATATGAAAAAACAAGCCCAGCGTTTCGGTGCGACATTTGAACGGGGCTGGGTGACAGATGTCGATACATCAAACCGACCTTTTAAGATTTCCGTAGATGGTCTTGGTGAGCTCGAAGCAGACTCTCTGATTGTTTCTACAGGCGCCTCAGCTAAAATGCTCGGCATCCCGGGAGAGAAAGAAAACATGGGGAAAGGTGTCAGTACCTGTGCAACCTGTGATGGATTCTTTTTCCGGGATAAAAAAGTGTTGATTGTCGGTGGCGGTGACTCCGCAATGGAAGAGTCCAACTTCCTGACCAAATTTGCAAGTGAAGTGAACGTCGTACACCGTCGTCATGAGCTTCGCGCTTCAAAAATTATGCAGGATCGTGCGAAGAACAACCAAAAAATCACATGGAGACTTAACAAAACCCCAATCGAAGTCCTTTCAGACGGTATGAAAGTTTCCGGTCTTAAAGTGAAGGATAACGATACCGGTGAAGAGGAAATTATTGAAGCAGATGGCATTTTCATTGCCATTGGTCATAATCCGAACACGGAATTTCTAAAGGGGCAAGTCGATACGGATGAAAACGGCTATATCCAGGTGACTCCTGGTACGACGAATACCAATATCCCTGGCTTGTTCGCTTGCGGCGATGTCCAGGACAATAAATATCGCCAGGCGATTACAGCTGCAGGAACAGGTTGTATGGCAGCTATGGATGCCGAGAAGTATCTGGAAGGTGAAGTGACGATCGACTGGAGTCAAAACTTATCCTCGTAATAACAAAAGCGTGCAGACAAAATCTGCACGCTTTTGTTACACTTCAGGAAAGTTTTACATTTTTAAAGGGTTAAAGTATAAGAAAAGACTAAGGCTTTCGCCATCAGGAATTGGCGATAAGCCAAGTTATTCTAAGAAATTACTTTTCTAACGTTTCGTCCATGCGGAAAGCAGTTATGAGGCCTGCCAGAAATGGCATCAATGCAACCAGAGCGATAGACCAGCTGACACCGAGCATATCGGCGATGAGACCGGCTAATAATGCGCCGAAAGCATAACCGCTGTCCCGCCAAAAACGATAAACTCCCATTGAAGTAGCCCGCCAATCAGGGTGGGCGACATCACTGATCGATGCCATGATTGTCGGATAAACCATCGCTGTGCCAATCCCTAATAGGAGCGCACCCAACAACCATAAAGGGTAGCTATTGACCATCAATATGAGCCATAGGGATAAAGCTTGCAGCCACATCCCAGTGGTTATTAGCCATTTACGTCCGATTCGGTCACTTAACACGCCAGTGAAAAGCTGGAAAAATCCCCAGGCTGCCGGATAAACGGCGACGACCGTTCCAATTTGTCCGACAGACAAACCGCCAGAAGCGAAGAATATCGGAAATAATCCCCACGCCATCCCGTCTTTCAAGTTAGTAGTGAGACCTGCAAAACTGCTGCTTGCCAGGTTTTTATTTTTCCAGGTCGTACGGCTGAATACTTCTTTTGTCGAGAGAGCATCCGTCATTTGTTGCTTTTCACTTTTAGCCTGGACTTTTAAATGTTTATCTGTATTCTTGGCAAATAGAGATAGAATGAAACCGATGATCACGATTACGATTCCTATATAAAAAGGTTCAGGACTTAACGAATACCTGGAAGCTACATACCCTGAAACTGCTGCCATCAATGCAACACCGATATACCCGGCAAACTCATTGAAACCGACAGCCAATCCGCGCTGTGTCGGTTTGGCAAGGTCAACTTTCATATTTACCGTCATCGACCAGGTTAATGCCTGGTTAATTCCCAAGAGAACGTTGGCAAAAACGATGACCCACCAGGCTTGAGCAAAAATGACAAGCAGGGGGACCGATAAACCGATAGCCCACCCAAGGAGGAGGACGTGTTTTCTCCCAATCCGATCAGCCAGGTCTCCTGCAAAGAAATTGACGATTGCTTTAGAAAAACCGAAACTTACAATGAAAGAAAGAGCAGCACTCGTGGAGGCCAGACCGAATTGTTCTTCACCGATTATCGGCAGAATTGTCCTTTCGAGCCCAACCATCGAACCGACAAAAAAGTTGATTAGAACGAGTAAGGAAAATTGTACAATATTTTCTTTTACACCGACTTGTATTTTATTTAATGACCCTTCCATATCCAATCACCTCAAAAAGATAGCATGCTGCTTCCGTTAATGATTTTGGTTCGCCTGGTATTGCTTCCATTCATGGACACCCGCTTCCAAGCGGGCTGCTTGATAACCTTGTTCTTTGAGAAATTCGACTGCTTCTGTGGCATATACACAATAAGGACCGCGGCAGTATGCGATGACTTCTTTATCACTTGGTAAATTTTTAAAATGGTCATTCAATTCCTCAACCGGAATCGATATCGCTCCTTCTATATGTCCACTTAGAAATTCTGATTGAGGCCTTACATCTATCAGAACATGACTGTCACCTTCCTTAAGGTCGAACCAATCCTCCAGCTCAATCGTTTCTAATTGATCTCCTCTTACAATAAAATCCTCGCGTAAGTGATTTATTTCAGAAATTTGATCTTCGGCAATTGATTTCATGGAAAATAATAAATTTACCACCTTTGGATTGGCTAGCTGGTAAATGACATAGTTCTTATTTTTTTGATAATCAACCAGGCGGGCGTCGAGTAGTGCTTGTAAATGCTTGGACGTATTAGCCATTGACATATTGCTTTCCCGTGCCAAAGTTTCTACAGATTTAGGAGATTGCGAGAGTAAATCTAACAGTTCAAATCGTTTTGGACTTGATAAAACTTTTCCCATTCGTGCGAAATCGCCATATATGGCGTCTTTAAATGTTCTGGCATCCAAAGGAAGTACCTCCTAACTATTCAACTGATTAGTTGAATATTACCATATAAATTTATCTTTTGTAAATGTGTAAACTTTATTCCTTCTCATCATTCTCCTAAAAAACTCATACATTAGAGTAATAATCAATAAGGGGGAGAACTAATTGAGATCTGAGCAGCAACAGCAGCTGAATAAAGCAATTAGCGAAATTACTGAAATCGCAGAAGGGTTTGGTCTGGATTTTTACCCGATGCGTTATGAAATTTGTCCCGCTGATATCATCTATACATTTGGTGCTTACGGCATGCCGACACGTTTTTCCCATTGGAGCTTTGGGAAGCAATATCATAAAATGAAGCTGCAATATGACTTAGGTCTAAGCAAAATTTATGAGCTGGTTATCAATTCCAACCCATGTTATGCATTCTTATTGAATTCCAACAGCCTGGTTCAAAATAAACTGATTGTTGCCCATGTGCTTGCCCACTGTGACTTTTTCAAAAATAATGTGCGGTTTCAGAATACGAACCGTGATATGGTAGAAAGCATGTCTGCGACTGCTGAACGTATTTCTGCTTACGAGCATAAATATGGCAAGCAGGAGGTAGAGGATTTCCTGAATGCCATCTTAGCAATTCAGGAACATATTGATCCTTCGCTGGTAAGGCCGAAATTAGAATGGACGTGGCAGGAGGTAGAGGAAGAGGAAGAAGAAGAACCGGCACCAAGGCCGACACCATATGATGATTTATGGAAGCTTGGCGATGAGCCAAAAGAAGAACCTGCAACCAAAAAGAAAAAGAAATTTCCACCAAGACCCGAAAAAGATTTACTATTATTTATCGAACAGTACAGCCGTGAATTGGAACCCTGGCAGCGCGATATCCTGACAATGATGCGCCAGGAAATGCTGTACTTCTGGCCACAATTGGAAACGAAGATCATGAACGAAGGCTGGGCTTCCTACTGGCATGCCCGTATCCTTCGGGAAATGGACCTGACAAGTGGTGAATCGGTGGAGTTTGCCAAGCTTAATGCAGGGGTCGTCCAGCCATCACGGACACAAATCAACCCTTATTATTTAGGGTTAAAAATCTTCGAAGATATTGAAGAACGTTATGATAATCCGACGGAAGAGATGAAAAAGCGTGGAGTCGAACCAGGTTCAGGTCGAGAAAAGATGTTTGAGGTTAGGGAGATTGAGTCTGATATCTCTTTCATTCGTAATTATCTAACCAAAGATTTGTGCCGAAACGAAGATTTGTACCTGTTTCAAAAGCAAGGAAAGGACTATAAGATTTCCGATAAAGATTATGAAGCGGTGCGAGACCAGCTGGTAACAATGCGTGTAAATGGTGGCTTTCCATACATCACTGTCAATGATGGTGATTTCCTGAAAAATGGGGAGCTTTATTTGAAGCATCATTATGAAGATGTTGAGCTCGATCTGGAATATTTGGAACGGACCATGCCATATATTTATCAGCTATGGGGACGTCCTGTTCATATGGAAACGGTTGTTGAAAATAAAGAAGTGTTGTTCAGTTATAGCGGGAAGAAAGTGCAGAAGAAGTTTTTATAATAAAATAGAAAGTCCTGGCGGTACTTCTCCGCCAGGGCTTTTTTGATGAGCGACGAAATAAGGTATACTAAATGAATACCAGTCCAAGGAGGGAGAGGTTGATGTATAAAAACCTGATAGCAATCGGAATTGGAGGGGCATTAGGGACGCTCTGTCGTTATTTCATTAACCTTCAGACCCTCTCAACTGGCCTCCCGATAGGTACGGTCATAGAAAACCTTATTGGCAGTATGCTGCTCGGTCTGTTTACCGGATGGGTTTTACATAAAAAAACGAAGGAATGGTTTAGTGCGGGAATCGGAGTCGGTTTTTGCGGCGGGTTTACAACGATGTCCACGCTAGCAGCGGACACGATATCCCTCAATGGCCAGGTATCGTTCATAGCGTCTATCATTTATTTAGTCGTTTCAATATTCGGAGGAATCGTTCTTGCTTTTGGTGGATTAGTGCTGGGAGCAAAGTGGAGTGCGAGGTGGAATGGAAGATGAACATTATTTTAGTGGCTATCGGAGGCGCGTTGGGAGCGATGGCAAGGTACCTGCTTGGTTTGATCATCATGAACCGTTTTACGGATCCTCCGATCCCTTTTGCCATGCTGACTGTAAATATCCTTGGATCCTTCGTTCTTGGCCTATTTTTCGGTCTGTTTTATGGTGCTATTCCTGGAGATGCTTATCAAGATTCACTTTTCTTATCTGTGGGAATAGGATTTTTCGGGGCCTTTACAACTTTTTCTACGTTCAGTGTAGAATTAGTCCAGCTGGTGAAGAAGCAATATTACAGCAAAGCTGTTATCTACCTTAGTATATCTGTACTCGGAAGTATTACGGCTTTTGTAGTGGGCTTATATGCAGGGGGATAATGGGGGTTTAATTTGTATTAAACCTATTAATTTTTCTTGCTAAAATAAAAATTGTTCATTATTGTAGGATGTATGGCAATAATTAACTTGTTTTTATATCGTAATCAATTACTTTGGAAAGCTGTGAGTAGCTATGAAATTAAAACATCATAAAATGAAAAGTCTCGATCGGATACATCGATTTACATCTGCGCAACTGATCGTTTTATATTATATATCAGCTGTAATCATCGCTACACTATTACTTAGTTTGCCATTCACCCATCGCCCGGGGGTGGAGTTGACATTCGTTGATACGTTGTTTACTGCTGTAAGTGCTATCAGTGTCACTGGACTTACGGTTGTTAACACAGCTGATACATTCAGCACCCCAGGTTACTTTGTTTTGATGTTCGTACTCCAATTTGGCGGCATCGGAATCATGACTCTGGGTACCTTCGTTTGGCTGTTATTTGGTAAGCGTATCGGTCTGAGGGAAAGACAACTGATTATGACAGACCAGAATCAAACCACTCTCTCGGGTCTGGTTCAATTAATGAAACATATATTAGGGCTTATTTTAATCATTGAGTTTATTGGCTTTTTAATATTAGGAACTTATTTTTTGCAGTATTTCCCTTCTTGGCAGGAAGCCTATATACAGGGAGCATTTGCGGCTGTGAGTGCAACGACGAATGCAGGATTTGATATAACCGGAAGCTCTCTTGTACCATTCGCCGATGACTATTTTGTACAGTTTTTAAACATTGTATTACTGATTCTGGGGGCAATTGGTTTTCCTGTTCTGATAGAAGCAAAAGAGTTTCTTACTTATAAAGGGGATAATTATCGTTTTTCCCTTTACACTAAATTAACGACAACTACTTTCTTCTTGTTAGTGTTGATAGGAACCATATTTATTTTAGTTTTTGAACAGGGAAATTTCCTTGCAGATAAATCCTGGCATGAAAGTTTCTTTTATGCTTTATTTCAATCGGTTACTACTAGAAATGGCGGGCTGGCTACTATGGATGTCAGTCAGTTCAACACAGGAACCTTGTTGGGTATTTCTATGCTGATGTTTATTGGTGCTTCTCCTAGTAGTGTAGGTGGTGGCGTCCGTACCACAACCTTCGCGATAGCTGTTTTGAGTCTTTATGTATTTGCTAGAGGGAAGACGACGATTAAAATCTTCGACAGGGAAATTTATCAAAATGATGTGATACGTTCTTATATCGTAATCACAACGGCCTCATTGATTTGTGCTTTTGCGGTAATCACATTGTCCACGATCGAAGATGCTTTTACTTTGACGGAAATTATTTTTGAAGTATCATCAGCTTTCGGAACGACTGGACTTTCTATGGGGATCACTCCTGAGCTAAGTACTGGCGGCAAATCAGTAATCATGTTACTGATGTTTATCGGAAGAATCGGGATTTTCTCTTTATTATTTATCGTAAGAGGAAAAGAAATCAAAGAACATTATCATTATCCAAAAGAACGAGTCATTATTGGTTGATTCTCAAGAAAGTTATCCTATCCCAGATGTCCTCATTAGGACTATCTGGGATTTTAATTTAAAGCAGCAGGGAATCAGCTGAAGAATTTGTATGAGGAGGGAAATGAAATAAACAGTGGACAAAAGAAATTAAAATTAATGCTCCCATTGAAGTCATCTGGAATTTATTCGAGGGCTCTACGGAAAATATGCAAAAATCATGCCGCAAGTCATGGAGAATGAGCCTGTTGTATTAAAAGAGGAAGTAGTAGGAGCATTTATCGGCAGAAGTATAAAGAGGGTAAGCGAATAAAAGAATATGACGTGGAAACATTGAAGTACCAGAACACTCCTAAGGAGAAAAAGCTTAAAGTAGGATTCACGCTTGCTAAGATGCTTGACATTACAGCGAAATACGAGTTGGAATATATCAATGACACTCCTACAAACTTCCGTTATACGGCAACGAATAAGCCCCTTAAATGGTTTGTGAAAATTTTTATGGTGTTCGCAAGTGAAAAAATGGTGACTCAGTTTGTCGAGAGGGTAAAACGGGTTGCTGAGGAAACGTATCACAATGAAGAAGAGAGTATATAAAAAGGAACAGTTGGTTTATCACCAACTGTTCCTTTTTGTGTCTTATTCAGTAACTTCGATAGAGTTTAGACCGCCAACAGCTGGTTCTTCTCCAGCAAGATCGGTTGTGTTGTCATTACCAAAGCCTAATGCAAAAACTGCGGCCAAAGCTAGTACACCCAAGATTTTAGTGAATTTTTTCATTTGTTCCACTCCTTTACATTAATATTTTAAAGCCTTCTGGTAATAGATGCTTGAAACTTTATAATTCGCCTCCTGGAAATGATAATCTCCAAGAGAGCGGTATGCCCGATAAAGAAGTTCATTTTCATTTTGTTTCTCATAATATTCTATGGCTCTATCTAATTCTTTTAAATATTCCTCATTATTTAAAAATTTCAGGATAAAGTCTGTAAATAAAATAGTGATGTAAGGCTTATTTTGATTAGTTAAATTATTTTCATGTAAAGCCTGATATAACTGGAAGCCTTTTTCTTTTTCTTCCTTGATAATATATATTTCAATTAAAGCCCGATAAGCACTCCACAAGGGAGTTCGTCCTTCTGCCAATTCAATTTCTATAGATTTTTGTAAAAATTCCTCAGCTTCTGAATATTTTTTCAAATCGATATTAATTAATCCCTTATTATGGTAAATAAGTGTTAGCAGTTCTGTATATCCATATTTAGTTGCAGTAATCAAAGCTTGTTTTAAATATTGCAATGCTTCTTCATGTTGACCAGTTTTCATATGTTGGGCTGCCAACAAGTTATTGGTTTTACATAGTAAAATTTCATATTTTTTCGTATATTCAAACATGAACTTGGCTTTTAGGCCAAACTGTATAGCCTTACTATGTAGCTCTAGTTTTCCGTATAATAAAGCGATATTATAAATGACAGCTGCCTTCATAGGGCCTTGCTCGACTGAATCCACAAACATTTCCATGTAGTATGTGCTTTCTTTGATCATATTTTCTGAGAACATTTTCAGCGCCATCATATAATTGAAGCTTTCTCTTACCAGTTTTGGATAAGAGCGTAATTCTGTTTCATCAATATAATGAATGATGAAGTTTTCGTATAAGTCGATGGCTTTTTTCGTATCATTGATTTTGAAGTAATAAGCACATTTTAAACATAAATAAGTGGCTTCCAGGTTGATCGGCGATAGGTACTCGAAATAGTTCTCTTCGATGACATCGATCACTTCTTTTGCCTTGTCCGGGTGCAGGACAATATTGGAAAGAAGCAGGCGTAGAATATATTCCGCGTCTTCATCCCGTCGTTCATAGTTGGTCAAAAAACCCGCGCATACTTCGAATTTACGTTCTAAAGCTTGCAACACATGCGGCCTGGGAGGGTAGTTGCCCTCTTCTATTTTAGCCAGGTAACTGGAAGAGGTAATAGTGTCTGCGGTTTGCTTTAAGGTTAGCTTCCGGTTATTTCTCATGATTTGAATGCGATTCCCGATGTGCATAATCAGACCCCATTGTGTGTTTATTCCAAAGACTCAGATAGAGAGTCTTAATTATTTTCATATTATACCAAAAGTGGAAAAAAGGAAATATGCCTTACTGTTTTTGTGAGAATACTATCATGAAAAACAGGTAAATATACCTATTTGTTGTTGCTTTTTCCTTATTACATGCTTCTGAATTACATGTTTTTCAAGGTTAATTTATCTAGTAATACTACAAAATGATGATGGGTAAAAAGTTATCCTTTTCAAATATTCTGAATATGCTATAATAACTTAACAAATCTGAAGAGGTAAGGAGCGATTACCATGGAACAGCTTAGAGAAAAGCCACATCATGATCCAGTAGATGACAATCGTTCCTTTATGAAGTGAGAGTATAGGCGTATTCGCCCTTGCTCTCTTTTTTTATGCTGAAATTTTAACAAGATAACGTTTGCAAATGGCCGATAGGAGGAAAAAAGGTATGAGATACCGTCGGGTTTTAGTCAAAATCAGTGGTGGAGCGCTTGGAGGAGCCAATAATGAAAATTTCGATCATGCACATTTGGAGCATATCTCCAATGAAATTTTGTCTCTTGTAGATACTGGCATCGAAATAGCAATCGTAGTCGGGGGCGGAAATATTTTCCGGGGAAGGACTGCTGAAGCCTGGGGAATCGATCGGGTAGAGGCTGACAATATCGGTACGATGGGAACTGTGATCAATAGTCTCATGTTACGAGGTGTATTAAAAAGCAAAACGGAGAGGGAAGTCAGAGTGATGACTTCGGTACCGATTTCGACCGTAGCTGAACCATATATCCGTCTGAAAGCTATGCACCATTTGGAAAAAGGATACCTGATTATCTGTGCGGGCGGTAATGGTCAACCGTTTGTGACGACAGATTACCCGGCTGTCCAGCGTGCTGTAGAGTTGGAATGTGATGCTATTTTGGTAGCAAAACAAGGGGTGGATGGCGTGTTCACTGCAGATCCAAATAAACATAAACATGCCAAAATGTATACTTCCTTGAATTATGATGATATTCTTATCAACAACATTCAAGTGATGGACCAGACTGCTTTGCTGCTGGCGAGAGACCACAAGCTTCCTGTCCACATATTTAACTTTGACTACCCTGACATTATGAAAAAATTATGTGGGGGGATGGATGTCGGCACAATTGTTTCGGGCCATCCTTCCATGTTGAAAGAAGACGTATAATTTTACCCCAATAAAAAAGATGATTTATAGGAAGAATATTAGTAACATAGTGATTGACTGTAAAGGAGAGAGCGTTCATGGCAATCAAACCGATCATTTTGTCAGATAAAGAATTTTTGAATCATGAAGAATTGCATTATCCATTCGAAGAAAGAGGATTGCAGTTCGGTGATGGTGTTTACGAAGTAATCCGGGTTTATGATGGCAATTATTATTTAATGGAAGAACACATCGACCGGTTATTCCGTTCTGTAGAAGCAATAAAAATTACGATGCCTTACTCAAAAGAGGAACTGAAAGGTTTGCTTCAGCAGTTGTTAGAAAAAAATCAGGTAGATCTAGACGCCAAGGTCTATTTGCAAATAACGAGAGGCTCGGCAGCCAGGGATCATGCCTTCCCTGTGGATGTGAAGCCTAACTTTTATGCATATGCCCAAGAGTTTTCCAGGAACTTGCCAGCCATGTGGAATGGCGGATCAGTTATGTCCCATCCAGACCACCGTTGGGATTGGTGTTATATCAAGAGCTTGAACCTGCTCCCAAATGTACTTGCGAAACAGGAAGCGAAAGAGAACGGCTGTATGGAAGCGATCCTTCATAAAGATGGAGTCGTTACGGAAGGCAGTTCTTCCAATGCCTACCTCGTGCGAGATGGGAAAGTATATACCCATCCCGCTAAGAAAAATATATTACATGGATGTGTCCGCATGAGGGTGGAGCAGTTTTGTGATGATCTGGGCATACCATTTGTGGAAGAAGCATTTCGTGTCGATGATATTCAACATGCTGACGAGATGTTCATTACCAGCAGTACGACTGAGGTAACTCCAGTCACGCATTTCGATGGTAAAAAAATTACGACAGGCTCTCCAGGTGAGGTTACCAGAAAGCTTCAATATGCCTATGAGAAAGATGCTGGTATTCCAACAGCAAAATCACTCTTCGAAAGTGCGGAAAAGCAAAACGCTTAAAGAGCTTATGTACTACTGTGATATAAATGATACAGGCTAATTTTGCCTGTATCATTTTTTTATCTCTTTTATTTTGAGGAAAGGCGGCCAAACTATCCATGGCGGCTTTTTTTGTGTACGATGAAGAGGAAAGGAGGGGCAACCCGATGAAAAAAGTTCATTTGGAATTTACACCAGTACAATACCAGAAGCTTGTGGAAGCCCTGTTTTTAGGAGGATGGGTAACCAATACCACAAGAGATGATTTAGATGAGGAGTTTGAATCGCTTCGTGACTATGTCTTTCAACATTATAAAGAGGCAGGAATGGAAGGTTTGATTGAAGAGAATCAAGAGATAGGTTATAAAGATTTGAATGTTGACTATGAGTCGACACTGCTTTCCCGTTACATCGATCGTTATGATGAACAAGTATTCTGGGAAAAGCTAGCAGAAAAGTTATCGGACCGTGAGTTGGTTAATTTGGAAGGTCCCATTGCAGTTCCACTCAATGAGGCGCAAATCTTAAAGAAGCTTGCTCTTGAAGAAGAGATTGAAGAAGATTTACACATAAATGGGCTGGAGCATGTGAAGTGGGAGCGAAAATGAATACTTTATTTTCGTGACCTCCCACTTTCTTGTTTCTTCTTCTTTATAATAGCTCCTATCAATAGTAACAGCGGCAGGACAAACCCATGCATTGTTGCGTAAGGAAGCCATGTGCTATTGACAAAACTTTCAAAGTAAGCGACATCAGGATACGCAATGATAGAAAGTACTACCATGCCCATTCCTAATGGCAATAATAAAATCCGATAGTCATCAATTTTTAAAAATTGAGCGATTCCTAAACTGGAAGCATAATAAAGGATGACCAGTTTGAAGAAAATGGTCAGCATCCATACGATGGCCACGATGATTTCTAATCCCTCTAAGAACCCCGCAATATTTATCTTTGTTGCCAGTTCATATATGGGATATTCATTCAAAGCCGTAAGGTCACTGCCTAACACAAGAATGCTGAACAAGGTTATCAGTGTCAAAAAACCGCCTCCGATCAATAACCCTATCAACCAGGCATGTTTGGCTTTGCTTTTTTCTTTCACTTGCGGATAAATCATCAAAAATATGACCATTTCCAGTATCGGAGTGCCGATGACAGTTAAGGAAGTACTTGTAATGGAGCGTAAACCACTACCAAACATGGGCTTAAGGTTATTGATGTCAAGTTGTGGTGTAAGTGAAAGGAAAAGGAAAACCAATAATATAATCATCCAAGTGATGAACATTTCTGCCGAACGGCCAATCGTTTCGATACCCAAACGAGCTCCCAGTATTACGACTAATAAGAAAAGGATATGAGTGTATTGTAGAGGCGTTTCAACCATCATCTGTGTGGTCATGAAATCACCGATATTTCGCAATACTAATGCGGCCAGGATATAAATAAAAGACAGGTGAAAGAAACTGATGATTCGACCGAACCAATTTCCGAAGATATCAATAGCTGCTTCTACAAATGTTTTATTTCCAATGGTAATACTGATTTTATGATATAAATGCACCAATAATATTCCGATCACTGTACCTAATATAGCGGAGATCCAACCATCCTGCTTTGCTCCGGCAGCTAATGGACCAGGAATAATGAGAATGGAACTTCCTATTAAAAAAAGTATCACTAAATACATAAATTGGCGCGCACTGATTGTCTTATTGTTCATCTTTTTCATCCTCGTTGATCGGGTCTAAAAATATTCTTATCTGGCTATAAAATCATTCACTCCAAGAAAGAAAATGGAAAAGAAATGAAAATTCACGTCTATTTTACTTTTGATGTTCCCTTATATGGGTGTCTTTTCTTTTTAATCAAGGCCCCAATCAATAATAAAAGTGGCAGCAAGAAGCCATGCATCAGTTTGTATGGCAGCACATTTTTAACAAACGTCTCAAAATAAGCGACATCCGGATAGACGATGATCGATAACACGACAAGTCCCATCCCTAAAGGTAATAATAAAGGGCGGTAATCATCTAAATTCAAAAATTGAGAAATACCTAATGCAGCAGCATAATAAAGAATCACTAACTTAAAAAAGATAGTCAGCATCCAGACGATCGCTACGATAATTTCTATGCCTTCCAGGAAACCTGCTATGTTTATTTTGGATGCCAGCTCGTAAATCGGATAGGAGTTCAATGCAGTGAGGTCACTGCCGAGCACAAGAATGCAGAAAAAGGTGATCAGACTCAAAAGCCCTCCCCCGATTAATAACCCCCACAGCCATGCGTGCCTGGCTTTTGCTTTTTCTTTTACGTTGGGGTAGAGCATCAGTAAGACAACCATTTCAAGAATTGGCGTATTGATTACAGTAAGTGATGCGCCAATCATTGATTTTGGATAACTACTGAATATGGGCTGGATATTATTTGGCTCAAGCTGTGGAGTAAGAAAAAAGAATAGAAAAAACAGTAAAAGCATGATCCAGGTGATGAACATCTCTGCAGAACGTCCAACCACTTCAATTCCTAAACGAGCGGCCAAAATGACGACAATCATGAACAGAATATGAGTGAATTGCAGGGGGGTATCAATCATGATTTGCGTAGTCATGAAGTCGCCGATATTACGCAAAACTAAAGAAGCAAGGATATAAATAAAGGAAAGATGGAAAAATGCGATGACTCTTCCAATCCAATTGCCAAACACATGAATTGATCCTTGTATAAAGTTTCGGTCTCCAAGTGCTACACCCAGTTTGTGGTACAACAACACAAACAACACACCTGTACTCATTCCAACAATGGAAGAAATCCACCCGTCCTGTTGGGCTGTCGCTGCTAGAGGGGTAGGAACGATCAGGATGGAACTCCCAATTAAAAAAAGAATGACAAGGTACATGAATTGACGCGGGCTGATTGTGTTATTATCCATCTTCATTCATCCTCGCTTAAATCATTTGTACAAAGTATTTTGCAGCCAGGTATTGACAGGGGCATAAAAAGCCTGGATAAGGTCTAAGGGATTTGGCGGTTCTTTGCCCATGCTCTCAATTAAGCTAACCATAGTAGCTGCAAATAGGAAGAAACAAAAATAACCTAACTCTTTCTTTTTGTTTTCCTTTATAAGTTTGGGAGCTTCAATAAAAAAGATAGCAGCTGCTACTAGCACCACACCTAGAATCGGCCACATGAAAACATCTACCCTTCCTTTTGTACAGGTTGTACATTTGTCCCTTTTCTTCTGATATTGACTTTCACATCAAACTCTACATCTGTTTCGACAAAATGAGCATTCCATTCTTTTTCGACCTTTTTCCAGTAGTTGGGTTCTTTTCGATTGATCGCATTTCCGAATCCGAAGATATCACTTTTATATACCTCTTGTGCTGCTTTAACAGATAGTTGCATTTTATCTTTGATGTCACCTTCCGTTTTCTGTTCAATCATTTGGAGGGTTTCCGGTTTACTTAAGTCAATCTGGCATTCGACTTCCCCGACATTCCCTTCTGCTTCTATCTCTACTGAAATAACAGGCTTTCCTTTTTTCAATTTGGCATCAATGGCTGCGTTTGAACGCAAAATTTCTACCCCGATTTTTCCGCTACCTTCCTCTTTACAAGGAAAGTTGATTAACGTGTTTTTTACGTTTCCTACAATGTAATTGTAGCCTTTACTCTCAGCCTCGTTCAGCCATCCGAGCATCCGGTCGTCTTTAAAGACGCTAAGGTGGTCTATCTCTAAACGGGTGGGAGCATCAGGGGATTCGATATTTTTAATAGAGTTACCAGTATCTTCACTTCCGTTTAATAAAATACCAGTCATGACGGGGCTTTTCCCTGTGCTTCTTATATCAGAAATGACTTGATCAATATAGACACCCTCTGTAGCGGCCCAGTTTTCTTGAGCTGCAGTTATTGTGTCCATGATTTTATTTGCCGGAATCTTTTCATACGGGGTGATGACACTGAGAATGTCTTCAACGCTTGCGTTTTTTGCTATGGTCATAAAAAAGCTTGTGCGGAATTCCGCGTCCCTATATAGTAAGTCCAGCGCCGGGAGAACTCCTTCTTCAGCGAGAGACTGTCCGAGTATTAATAAGCGCAGCTGTGAAAAGTAAATTTTTCGTGGTGCTTTCTTCGTCATTTTTCGAATAGCTTCAAAAAGTGTTTCCCCTTCAGCTTTATAGAGGGTAACAGGGGGGCGTGTAGTTGCCTTTTCTGCAGCAATTTCAGAGGGGTTGATGATTTGTACCGTTAAAGAATAGGTTCCCTCTTCTGTCTTATCGATCCCTAATGCCACTGCAATTCCAAGCTCGTCAAGTTCCCGGCTGCTCCAGCAGCCTGACAGGAAAATAAGATAAGAGAACATGATCAGGATCAGCCTGCTTTTTCCCCAGAAATACCTTATTCCCTTCATTTTGAGCCCTCCTTCGGTTGGTTTCGGCCACTCGTCCGTTTTTCGTTTTTATGAGCGGTAGCAGAAGGCCTGGACAGCAACCCCCAGTGTGGAAATCGGACCAGTACATCTTTCTGGTCTTTCGGAACTAGTGGTGCAAACGGTGACATATATGGAACTCCAAAAGATTGCAAGCTGCACAGGTGGAGTACCAAGGCAATCAAACCGAGTATGATTCCATACAATCCAAACGTAGCAGCTAGTATCATCAAGGAGAATCGGAGCATCCTGACAGGTATCGCCATATTGTACGATGGGAAAACAAAGCTGCTGATTGCAGTGAGGGCAACGACAATGACCATTGCCGGAGAGACAAGACCTGCCTGGACCGCTGATTCACCCAATACTAACGCCCCTACAATCGAAACGGCAGAACCGACAGCTTTCGGAAGCCTTACCCCAGCTTCACGAAGGATTTCAAAGGTCGCTTCCATAAGCACAGCTTCGACAAAAGCCGGAAATGGCACACCCTCACGCTGGGCTGCTAAGTTGATCAATAAGGGCGCTGGAATCATTTCCTGGTGAAAGGTTGTGATCGCAATGTATAAAGAGGGCATGAACAAAGCGATGACAAATGAAAATAGTCGTAATAACCGGATGAATGTTCCGATATCATAACGTTGGTAGTAATCTTCGCTGGACTGCATGAAGTTGACGAAGAGCGCAGGGACTAACAGAACATTAGGTGTGCCATCTGTAACAATGGCTACTTTCCCTTCTAAAAGACCCCCAGCTATCGAATCCGGTCGTTCCGTATAATAGACTTTTGGAAAGGGGGAATAAGGGGGATCTTCAATGAATTCCTCGATATACCCACTTTCCAGCACTCCATCGATATCTATCTTATCTAAACGGGCATGTAACTCTTTTACTACGCTTTCATCTGCAGTACCCTCGATATATAGAACTGCGACATCGGTAGCGGTCACTTTTCCGATTTTCTTAGCATCGATGCGAAGGTTTGGGTTCTTAATTTTTCTACGCACCAGCGCTGTATTCGTCCGAAGCGTCTCAGTGAAAGATTCTTTGGGACCACGAATGACACTTTCCGAGGTGGTCTCCTGTACCCCACGGTCTTTCCAGCCTTTTGTACTAGCGGATAATGCACGTGTTTCATTATCAAGCAGGACCAGAGTTTCTCCGGATAATAAGCGGAGGAGCAAGTCATCAAGTTTGTTTGTTTCCGTAATTTCTCCTATTGGAAGAGCTGAATCTTTAATCTCATCATAGACATGGGCAAGGGAGATGTTTTCTGGGGGCACCTCAACCATCATGACTTCCAGGATGAAATCCTGCACAGAAGTTTTATCTACAAGACCATCGATAAAAAGGACCGCTCCTTTGATTTTGTTGCTGCTATTCAACGTCATACGCCGTATTACCAAATCAGAAGCGTCACCTAAAGTTTTTTTAATCACAGTCAAGTTGCCTTCTAAACTCTCGTCTATTTGTTTCGCCAGCCTGGAGTCTAGTTGAACATTATCATTATTATTTGTTGTTTTTTTCTTGCGACGTCTCATGGTGCTTGCCCCTTTGCAGATGCTTTGCGTATTAGTTTGCACACCTGCAGGTAATTTATGAATATCGTAAACCTAATGGCTGCAATGGTGACTATCTTTTTTCACAATTGTCTGAAAAAAATTACAAGTAAGCGATTGCTCAATTACAGTTTGAATTTAGCCATATTTATAGTAAAATATATTTGCTGCATAAGAATCACCATTACAGATATCCACGCAACACTTTTCCACAAAAGGGAAGTCGATGAAATGTTTGAATATTTCATCTATTTCTGCTAACATTATTTTACTAGACAACTTTAAAAATGAGGGGGCTTATTTATGAAAAGAAGAAATTGGATGTTAACGTTCGCTATGATGTTAACGCTTTCGCTGTTCCTTGCTGCATGTGGCGGCGGTACTGCTGACAACGGCGGAGAAGGCGGGGAAGAAGGTGGCGGCGATGAAGGCGGCACCACATTCCTTAACATTCTGACAGGTGGATCTCAGGGTACATATTATCCACTTGGCGGAAGCTTTGCTACAATCATCAACTCTAATGTAGATGGAGCCGAGGCTAACGCGGTTTCAACAGGAGCTTCTGTAGAAAATATGAAGAAGCTTCGTGATGGTGACGGAGAACTTGCATTTACCCAAACAGATATTGCTTCTTATGCAGCTAATGGAGAAGTAATGTTTGATGAGGCTATTGAAGGCGTTCAGGCGATCGGAACTCTATACCCGGAAACCATTCAAATTGTAACTACGAAAGATACAGGAATTGAAACGGTAGAAGATTTGAAAGGGAAGGTAGTTTCTGTTGGTGCACCAGGTTCCGGTACGTATGCCAATGCTAAAAATATTCTTGAAATCCATGGGATTACGATGGACGATATTGAAAAGCGTGACCTTGAATTCGGTGATTCTACTTCTGGTATTCAAGATGGAACTATTGATGCAGCATTCATTACATCCGGGACACCTACTGGAGCGGTAGAAAGTCTTGCAGCTACTACGGATGTAAATATCGTTACTTTCGGCGATGGAAAAATCCAGGAGCTGATTGACAAGGTTCCATTCTATTCAGAAGATGAAATTCCATCTGGAACATATGGATTAGATGAAGCGGTACAGACAGTAGCCGTACAGGCTATGCTCGTTACTACTTCTGACATGGATGAAAACACCGTTTACGACATCACCAAATCCATTTTTGAAAATACCGATCAGATTACCCATAGCAAGGGTGAAGTAATTACAGCAGAATCTGCGCTTAAGGGTGTAGGAATCGATGTTCATCCTGGTGCACAAAAGTACTTTGATGAAGTCGGCGTTTCTGCAGAATAATAAAAAGCCTGACAGGATTAATTTGGCTTGTGATAGACCGATGTTATATCGGTCTATCTTTTCTTGTGAGAAAGGAATATAAGAATGGAGAGGTTTGCACAAAAAAGAGTAGTAATGGCTGTCATGATAGGTTTTATTTTTTTATCTGCAGCTTCGTTATGGTTATTTTACCCCTACCAATATGTTCTAGCTCTCCACACAAAAGATACAGACAAACCTTCGCTTTTCCTTCCGGTGGAGGAAGGGGACCGTTTTCAAATCAAGTTTACGCACTCCATTCATTTAAGTGATGTCATCGAGGAGTATGAAGTGAAAGATAAAAAGCTTATCCCTGTTCAATTGATATACGAGGATACAGCAGTAGGTATGCCTTCGAATGCCGGTGAGGGGGAAACATTCAAGGCCAAAGATGGAAAGTATTATATAACGGGGTTAAAGGGAGAGCATAAGTACATCGATCTTTCTGTCGGACAGGTAAAAGCAAAGCATACGATCTTATTTAAGGATCGTTCTTACCTTCTAAAGGAATATGTAGGTGGTGGTACAATAGTTCGTATTCAACCCCTCTATATAAACAACTGGGAACTTTTGAGAGGAGTGAATGTGCATGAGTAAGAAAGATCAATCACTATCCGTAGAAAAACAACAAGAAATCATGCAGAAATACGATCCTGAATCTTCTGTACGAGAACTGACTGGACTCTTAGCTAAGGTCGTATTTTTTATCTTATTAGCATTTTCCATCTATCAGTTATATACAACCACCATCCATCCTCTGCCAGCGCAAATCCATCGATCTGTGCACGTTGGATTCGGCCTGGTATTGATATTTTTATTATTCCCTGCGTCTCAAAAGAACCGTATTAAGGGAAAGATAGCATGGTATGATGTTGTGCTAGCCGTACTTGGATTTTGCGTTGGTGCCTATTGGCCTTTATTTTATGAACAAATAATTATGCGAGCCGGAGATATGAGTACACTGGACTTTTATATTGGTATATTAGCAGTAACCCTTGTGTTAGAAGCGACCCGACGTGCGGTAGGCTTGCCAATTACGATCATTGCGGCACTATTTCTGGTTTATGCTTATTGGGGACGGCAAATGCCGGGATTTTTGATTCACCGTGGTGTGAACCTGGATAGTCTGGTACAATCCATGTTTTTCACGACGGAAGGTATTCTCGGAACACCGATTGCTGTATCATCCACTTTTATATTCTTGTTCTTATTATTTGGTTCTTTCTTAGTAAAAACAGGAGTTGGGCAATATTTTAATGATTTGGCAGTGACACTTGCTGGTAAACGGACAGGTGGACCTGCGAAAGTGGCTATTTTTTCCAGTGCCTTGCAAGGTACGATCAGCGGGAGTTCAGTTGCCAACGTTGTTACGTCCGGTTCCTTTACGATTCCGATGATGAAACGATTGGGATATCGCCGTGAATTCGCTGGTGGTGTAGAGGCTGCTGCTTCCACAGGTGGTCAGCTGATGCCTCCAATCATGGGTGCGGCAGCATTCTTGATGATCGAATTTATCGGGATAGATTATTGGAGCATCGCTAAAGCAGCTGCTATTCCGGCCTTACTGTATTTTACTGGTGTATGGATTATGACTCATTTTGAAGCGAAACGTACAGGACTGAGCGGATTGTCAGATGCGGAAATGCCAAATCGCAAAGAAGTCTTCAAGAAAATCTATCTGCTATTGCCGATTGTGGCGATCGTTTTCTATCTAAGCAGTGGGCTTAGTGTCATGCGTGCAGCTATTTATGGTATTCTCACTACCATTCTTGTCGGTCTGATGAGAGAAGAAAAGTTTCGAAAAATATACCCGATTGTATTCGGGGTAGTTGCGGTAGGTATGGGGATTTATGGATCGATAACCGGCGGTTTTTCCGTCACGACTTCCCTTGTTTCAGCAACGATTGTGACCATTCTTGTGAGCTATCTCTTTGATGGCAACTTCAAAGATACCATCGATGCTCTTGTTGATGGGGCTCGGACAGCACTTGGAGTGGTAGCAGCAACTGCAGCGGCTGGTATTATCGTTGGGGTCGTTACGAAGACGGGGCTTGGTTTAAAGCTTGCTAACAGTTTGGTATCGCTGGCAAACGGGGAAATACTGCTGACCCTGTTCTTTACGATGCTGGCAGCTATCATCCTTGGAATGGGCTCGCCGACTACAGCAAACTATATCATTACCTCAACGATTGCAGCGCCTGCTCTAATCCTGCTAGGTATTGCTGACCTGCCGGCGCACATGTTTGTCTTCTACTTCGGTATAGTGGCTGATATAACACCACCTGTTGCACTTGCAGCGTTTGCAGCATCTGGTGTGGCAAGCTCTGAACCGATCAGGACAGGGGTGAACGCAGCTAAGCTAGCCATTGCTGCTTTTATCATCCCTTATATGTTCGTTCTGGAGCCAAAATTATTGATGATTGACACGACAGCCCTAGAACTGATCTGGATCGTGTTCACAGCTGTCTGTGGCATGCTGGCTATCGGTGCCGGATTGATTGGTTACTGGTTCCGTCAGCTCATGTGGTTTGAGCGAATCATCGCCTTGGCTGGAGGGCTGACACTGATCTACCCTGGTGGTTATTCGGATATCATTGGATTATCTGTGTTTGCAGTCATCCTGGGGATGCAGTTCCTTCTTAAACGGGATACACTTGGTGTACCGGTTGAAAGAGGCAGGAAAAAAGCAGAATCCTAATAAAATATGAACATCCTCTATCAAAAAAAGCGACCTGTCTATCCAGGTCGCTTTTAGCTCTTTTTTAAAGCATTTTGTCTTTCTGATCAATACCCCATAATTTGATGAGTGGTCGTGAGAGGACATAAAAAAACTGAATGACTGGTCCCGTAGATAAGGCGACGATCAATGTCCCAATACCTACTGGTGCTCCAAGCAGATAACCGATTAAAGCAAGCCCGGATTCTGCAAATATACGCACAGAACTTTTAGATTGATTTGTCTTTTTATTAACGATCATCATGAAATGATCTAATGGAATCCGTGGGAAGGGTGTTCGCAGGTAGAAGGCGATACCAGCACCCATCGCGAGTAAACCTAGTGTGAAAATAAGCCATTGTGTCCACCAGACGTCGTATCCAGATTCAGGCAGCATGTTGTAAAGAAAAATATCTAACGTCCAGCCACGGACGACAATTGGCAGGATGGACTCATATACAGGCCTTTTCTTTTCAATCCAGGCATTGATAAGTAATAAAATGATGAAGCTGATAATCAATACAGTACCCACAGAGACAGGCAGGTGTATCGATACACCAACAGCAACACTGTCCCCGGGCCCTACACCTAAGCCTGACTTGATGATCATTGCCAGACCCAGACTGGATAGTACAATTCCTGCCAGATAGATCAGGAAAAGAATCAAATGTCTCATAATGCAGGCTCCTTATGCTAAAACAGTAAGTGACGCTTTAATAATCATATACTTCCACTATTTCTCTGTAAAGTTCGAAGTGTCGCTGTTTTTATTTTATAGTAGAAGGGAAGCTATCATGTATAGATCAAGAAAAGACGGGAGGCAGTTATATGCAGTATGCAATCGTAACGGGAGAATCAAGAGGGTTAGGAGAAGCTATTGCTAAAGACTTCATTGAATATGGGGTGGATGTCATTGGGATTTCGCGCTCGGGCAGTAAAGAGCTGACAGAGTTTTCCGAACAGGAAAAGGCGGATTATCACCATATGGCATGTGATTTAAGTGATAGTGCTAAGACAGAACAGTGTTTTGAAAAAATAGCAGATGAACTGTTCAATGAAGAAACCTATCACATTTATCTGATCAATAATGCCGGCATGATCGAGCCGATTGAAACGGTAGGAAACCTGGATGCAAAGCAGGTAACAAAGCATGTCCAGGTCAATCTGTTAGCACCGATCGTATTGACCAACAGTCTGCTCTCCTATGCGGACAACCATGAGGTGGAATTGACCATCGTGAATATCACCTCTGGCGCTGCAGAAAAATCCACCCCTGGCTGGAGTACGTACAACAGTACAAAGGCAGCAATGAATCGATTCACCGCAACAGTGGCAGCGGAGCTTGAGAACCAGGAAAAAGACCATCGTATCCTTGCCTATAGTCCGGGAGTGATGGATACAGATATGCAGGATGTCATCCGTTCAGCTTCTAAAGAGGCCTTCCAGGATGTCAAGAAGTTCAGGAAGTTGAAAGAGGAAGGGCAGCTGCGAGGCCCAGACACGGTATCAGCTGTGTTGATGGATCTACTGAATAAACCCAATGAAATAGAAAACGGAAAAGTATATAAACTGTATGATTTAATCAAAGAATAAAATTCTAATAGATAATAGTAATGTTGCTAAAAAAAAGTGGGAGAGTGGAAATTCCCCCGTTTGTTGAACAGTGGTTTCGTTACCCTTGAGAACGGTGGATGTGTGCTGGGAAACCACTCGCTTTCCGTGGGCGTACGGTGAGCTTTCTCTGGGCAAAGCCCTTCGGGATCTCACCATGTACTATATTCCCACAGGACTTTGAATTTCCTCTTTGAATCAACACCGCACGAAGGAAATGCGTAGCATTTTCGAGGAGTCTCACGGTTTCCCAGCCCATATTACTTAGGTGAATGGAACGAAACCTGTACTTATAAACCAGACAGGTATTTCCTCAAAGAGCTCTAAATTAATGGGCTTTCCTTAAACAAGTGACAGTTTGAACAAATCATCTCGGATTCGAGTCTTCCACAAGCCTGCTATTTTGTTGACGGCGCAATATCCCAATGATCAATCACAAAATGGGGGAAGGGTTTCTTTTTGCATAGTAAATAAGTGTTCTATTTGTTCATGTGTATTACGACCGATTGATAATTCTGGCAGCCTATCTTTTTGAAAAAAGGCTGCATGGTCCGTTTCTATTCCACCTTGAAGTTTTCCATCCTTCCAATCACAGGCGATGAAAACTTTATAGATGTGAGATGCCATGGGTGGGTGAGGGTGTTTGTGCATATCCACCAACCCCAGTAGCTGCCTTGCTGCTACTTCAATACCTGCTTCTTCATAAACCTCTTTGACAGCCACTTCCTTAGGGGAAAAGCCGATATCCGCCCAACCGCCTGGCAATGCCCATTTTCCATCTGATTTTTCCTGGACAAGCAATAATTTTTCTTCATGAAAAACTACCGCGCGAATGTCGACCTTCGGTGTCTGGTAGCCTGTTTCATTGGCGAATAAATCGATTATTTTTTCCATCGGTTCATCGGTATATTCCTCAAGAATTTCTGTACTTAACTCCCGCAGGCGCTGATAGCGTTCCACGTCATAAACATCTTTTGTATAGGTAAGTCCTGCTTGCGAAATTGCTTGTATTTCTTTTGCCCATGTCAACCATTTGTCCGACATTTATACTCCCCCCTGGTTAGTTTTTTCGATAAGTAAGCAATAACATACCAGTTGAAAATGGCTTCGCTTCATATAACTCCAGCTGCTGTTCTACGTCATTCTTTTCAAATAACGGGATACCGCTGCCGATCATTGTCGGCTGGATGGCGATTTGATATTCATCGATAAGATTTTTGTTGATGAAATGATGGATCACCTGTGCGCCACCTACCACCCAGATATTTTTGTGCTGATCATTTTTTAGAAGGTTGATCAGGGGGCGGATTTGTTCGGGCTGAATAAACGTCGCATAATCATCGCTGCCTTCTTGCATGTTAGAAACAACATAGACATCCTTGGATCGGTATGGGAATTGGTCAGTCAACTGAAAAATCTGCTCATATGTTTTCCTGCCTAGAATCACGGTATCGATGGTAGTGATGAACTTTTCATAGCCATAATCCTGGTCATCCCAGAGCCAGTCGATCGCCCCGTTCTCACGAGCGATATAGCCATCAACACTTTGTGCTATGTATAGAACTACTTTTCCCATGACATTACCTTCTTTCTAAAATTTGTTGCAAACGTATACATACCCATCATATAATAGTTGTAACGAAAAAAGAAGGGACTGAAGAATAGAGCGATGAAGTACTGATCCTATTGCTTAAACGAGATATGAATAAGAAATTCACTCGTTCAGAGATGGGGTTAGTCTGTCCAAAACAGGATATCATTGCTTGATCAGTCGTAGTATGGAGAAATACTGCCCTCATACCTACCTGTACATGGAATGATTAGACACCACTTCTCTGAACCATCAGGGAGGTTTTTTTATGCTTTTAATGAGAGCGATGAACATTCAATTTACTATCGGCCCACGCCGGTTATTGGATATAGAGGAACTGAAAATCCATAAAGGTGATCGAATCGGACTGGTTGGGAAAAATGGGCAGGGTAAAACGTTGCTGTTGAATTATTTGGCAGGAAAAACAGAAATGGAGCCGCAGGTTGACTTTCATACGGACTTTAGCTGGTTTCAACAATTGGGAGATCCAGATAACCATGATAATGAATGGAAGACATTAAGTGGCGGAGAAAAGACTTTAGCAAAGCTGGAGCGGCTATTTGCTGAAGACAGTGACCTCCTGTTTTTGGATGAGCCGACCAATAACCTGGATTGGCAGCATATCGAACAATTGGAACGGCAGTTAGAAAACCATCAAGGAGCATTTTTAATAGTATCCCATGATCGTAGTCTGCTGGGTAAAGTATGTACAACGATATGGCATTTGGAAGATGGGAAAATAACTAGCTACCAGGGAGATTACAGCTTCTATGCCGATCAGAAAGAACTGGAACATAAACAGCAGCAGGAAGCGCATGAAAAATATTTGAAAGAGAAAAAGCGCTTGACCGAACGTCTGACTAAGAAGCGCAAGCAGGCAAAAGGCATGCGTAAGCCACCGTCGAGGATGGGGAACTCGGAATGGCAGCTTGGCAAAAATAAAGCTGCCGGTCAGCAAAAGAAAATCGAGCGTGTCTCAAAAAATATAGAAAACCGGATGGAAAGGCTGGAAAAAGTAGATAAGCCTTTCGAGTGGGAGGAAGTGAAGATGGACTATGTCCTGCACTCGCCTATTCACCGAAAGCAGTTGTTGATGGCGAAAGATGTTCATGGGTCGGTGGCAGGCCGGGAGTTGTACCAGGTTCCTTTCCTCAAGTTAACAACTGGTTCGAAAACCGCCTTGATTGGTGCAAATGGCAGTGGTAAAACTACCTTAATCCAGCAGTTGCTTAAAGGAGGAGAAACGGTCGATTTTGCTGCTCAGGTAAAAATCGGTCATTTTGATCAGATGTTGAAAAGCCTGCCAGTGAAGGAAACGGTGTTGCAGTATGTGCAATCGACCAGTCAGCTTCCTGAGCATTTACTGCGGATTATTCTTGGGAGACTGCGATTTAAAGCAGACGATGTCCATAAAACGATTGGTGTCTTGAGCGGCGGCGAGCGGGTCAAAGTGGCTTTGGCTCGTTTGTTGACCGGCGACTTTAACCTTTTGATTCTCGACGAACCTACCAACCATCTGGACCTGGAGGCGATCGAGGCGCTGGAAGGGCTGGTGCGAGATTACCCGGGTACTGTTTTATATGTCACACATGATCGGCGATTTGTGGATCGTACCACGACCCATCTCTGGGTGCTGGAAGAACAAACAGTCCATAGTTTTGAAGGAAGTCTCGAAGAGTATGGAAAAGTGAAACAGAAGCCAAAAGAGGTGGAGGAGCAGGAGTATAATATGATGACTCTGGAAACGAAACTGACTGAGCTGGTCAGCAGAATCAGTATGGCTCCTCAAGGTGAAGATAACAGCGACCTAGAGGAAGAATATCAACAAGTGCTCGGTCAGATAAGAAAGTTGAGGAATAGCTGATCAGATTAATTTCCTGTACCCTATCTCCCAATTTGGTCACTGATACAAAAAAGTGCTGGCACGCGTATGCCAGCACTTTTAATTAGGAACAGCTGTTAGCTAATATTGTTTTAATGGTTGGATAATGAAGCGTTCGGTTTATTATGAACACCGAGACGTTTAACGAGCTTCGAACTGTCTTCGTTCAATCCAGTGATTTCTACTTCTTTTCCTTGTTCCCGGAACTTCAGTACGAGTTTATCAATCGCAGCAACTGCAGAATCATCCCAGACATGGGAGTGGCTGAAGTCTACTTTGATATGATCCGCGTCTGCGTTGAAGTCAAAGTGTTTGATCAAGTTATCGACAGAAGCGAAGAATACTTGTCCTTTTACTGTATACGTCAACGTACGTGTTTGTTCTTCGAATTTCTTTGCTACATGCACAGAAGAAATTTTTGCTACGAAGAAAATGGCACTTAAGATGACACCAGCAAGGACACCTTTGGATAAGTCATGGGTTTTAACTACCGTTACAACGGTAACGATCATGACAGCGGCGTCTGTTTTAGGCATAACGTGAAGCTTCGTCAAAGAGCTCCAGTCGAAAGTACCGATGGAAACCATGATCATCACGCCTACTAGTACGGCCATCGGGATTTGGACTAATACATTTTGAAAGACGATAATCAAAAGCATGAGGAAGACACCAGCAATCAGTGTCGATAAACGTCCTCGACCTCCTGATTTTACATTGATAACGGATTGACCGATCATTGCACAGCCAGCCATCCCGCCAAAGAAACCGGCAACGACGTTAGCAACACCTTGTCCGCGTGCTTCTTTGTTTTTATCACTTGGCGTATCGGTCATATCGTCGACGATTTGCGCTGTCAATAATGATTCAAGCAAACCGACAAAAGCTAAGGCCAAAGCGGTTGGGAAAATGATCTGCAATGTTTCGAAAGTCAAAGGAATGTCAGGAATTAAGAAGATTGGCAAGGTACTAGTCAATTCGCCCATATCTCCTACCGTCTTCACATTCATCCCTGTAGTAGTGACTAAGATTGTCATAGCAACGATAGCTACAAGCGGTGCCGGTACTGCTTTCGTAATGCGAGGGAATAAGTAGATAATCCCTAAAGACCCGATTACTAAAGCGTACATTGGCCAGCTTTCACCGACAAAGTGGGGTAGCTGGGAGGTGAAAATCAGGATCCCAAGTGCGTTTACGAAACCGATCATAACCGAACGTGGGATGAATTTCATAAATTGCCCGATTTTCAAAGCACCTAAAGCGAATTGGATAATACCTGTCAAAATCGTGGCGGCCAGGAGGTATTGTAAGCCATGCTCCGCAACTAATGTCACCATCAATAACGCCATAGCACCTGTCGCAGCTGATACCATTCCAGGACGTCCACCCATAAAAGCAATAACGACAGCGATACTGAAGGAAGCATAAAGACCGACCATTGGATCAACTCCGGCAATGATCGAGAAGGCGATGGCTTCTGGAATCAATGCCATGGCAACGACCAATCCTGCCAATACATCGTTCTTCATGTTTCCAAACCATTGATTTTTAATTGTTTCTACGTTCAATGCTGCACCTCTTTTCTAAATTTTAAAACTGTTGCACTGTCCGTAACAGTGCTATTTCCGGCAAGAACGAGACTGATTATATCACGCCTGTGAGAGAAGTGGTAATCGTATGTAAGCGTATAATTTAAACACATACTTTTAAATACTTCTATTTGCTGTCTTATAATAGGCAATATCAAGTTTCTACTATTTTTATAGTAAAAATTACATTTGAAAAGGGTTTGTTAAGCAATACGTGGATAGCAAGAGAGTAGATTCCTTATTCTATACGAATCAAAATTACCAGTTGAAAATAAATAAATACTAGTAAAAAGTTGTCCCGTATTTTTACAAACGTGATAAAATGAAAGAACTACTTTTGAAGAGGGAGAAATTTATGTACAAGAATATTTTGATTGCTGCTGATGGTTCCGATCACTCGATCCGTACAGCAGAACAAGCAGCAGAGCTTGCAAGACTGCAAGAAAATGCTCAAATTACTGTCATCTATGTTGTCGATGGAGATACTTCCAAACATGATGTTCTTGCTGAAGGGAACCAGGCAACCATTGATAGGAAGCGGCTTGAACGTCTGAAGCCGATAGAAGAACGTCTGGATAAAGCTGGAGTCGGCTATAAGGTTGTTCTGAAGCGCGGTGAGCCAGGGCCAACGATCGTCAACTATGCTAATGAAGAAGATATCGATATTGTCATCATTGGGAGCCGAGGTTTGAACACGCTTCAGGAAATGGTTTTAGGAAGTGTCAGCCATAAGGTGGCAAAGCGGGCACAATGTCCGGTCATGATTGTTAAATAGTAAAAAAATGCTTGAACCCATCGATGGATTCAAGCGTTTTTTATATCGTGTTGTGATAATGCGTGCGAATCAATCTCTTCAATACAACATGGCTGATTGCAATGGCACCAGCAAGTAAGAGAGCTAGCAGCAGGGCGGTCATCCATAATCCTTCTACAGCATCGATATTCCAAATTATAATTACAATAAAGCCGAACGCCCCCATCTCGATTAATAAAGCAAACAGGCTAATGAGCCTGGATTTGAACACCTCCTGTTCATCAGTCCAATGAAGTTTAGGCTGATTCAAATCAAGTGCAGTCCCTACCAGGCTGGTGAACCAGCTTGCTAATAACGTTAGCCCGACCCAGAGTGCAAATAGGCCTGGTGGCATGTTTAAGACTGCGATGCCGATGATAGCCAGTAATAAGATGGAAAGCAAATTGATCAACCAGGCAGTGGCTGCCTTACTGAAAATAACGGCTTCAGGATGGACGGGCAAATATAAATTCGCAGGCCAGTTCCTTCCGTCTCGGGAAATGGATGAGTAGGATGCCGGATTTACACCTAAGATGAATAAAGAAAATACGAATAGTAACAGCAAGGAAGTCTTACCTTGGAATTGACCGAGCATGGTTCCGAGCATGCTAAATGAGCTGGAAGAACTCTCAAACAGCAAGATAACAATTAAGAAAACCGGGGCAAATAAACTCTGCACGACACATTGCATGAAAAAGGTCGGGGTCCGGAAAATAATACGTAATTCTTTCTTGATCATTGCTGCAACTACAGGTTGATGCTTGATTTTTCTGGTAACTTTATGAGGATCAAACGTTTTCCTGCTGCCGGCAGTCAAGCCGAGTATACCTTTGAAGTAAAGCTTTTGCCCTGCCAAAAGGAATAGGAGAACAGCGCCAGTAGAAATAGCAAGCATTAATAATAGAAACAAAAGCCCGCTCAACTCTCTGGCATAGTTTAAAGCCATTGTGCTAAAGTAGGCGGTTGGCACCATCCCGGTAATCAAATCAAGCAACCCATTCTGTTCCTGAATCAGGGCGGCGGCTCCTTCAGCGGTCTGACCTGGATCTTGATTCAAACGGATAATGATATTGAAACCAATGATAAATACGAAACTCAACAGACCGGCAAATACTTTCGTACGGTCTTTATTTTTGGCAATGTTGGCGTATCGCATGAAAAACATCAAAATGATGGCTACCACTGTGAATGGAACGACTGGGAAAATGATGAACAGGATAAAGGCGTATAAATAATAGATGAAACTTGCGCCGCTATGGATGCCGAATAATGTTAATATAGGGACCATCAGAACGCCACTTGTCAAATAAAGGCTGATGAATGGAGCGGCTGCCTTACCAGCCAATAATTGGTAAGGGTGGAAAGGATAAGGGATGAAGCCTTCGATATCTTCTGCAAAATAGAACGAGCTTAATATTGAGCTTAAGCTTACGAAAAACAGGATGAAGGTTATCCCGACAAACAACAGACCAAGCAGGGCGTTTTCATTCCCTGTCGGGGCAAGTTGCTGATAGAGTGTTGCCACGATAGAATTCATCAAACTAATGAATATAAAGGCGAAAGGAACCAGGAACAATAATAAAAACAGGTAGCCAAGTTTTTCTCCTGTACTTTTTCCTGCCATGGAATATTGCATTTTTAACATGGTATGGATTAGGCGTAGTGTCTTATTCATTATTGGTCAGCTCCAGGAACACTCTCTCCAGATTTTCATCCGCTTCAAACTGCTCTTTCATTTCCTTCATATTACCCCTGAACTGAAGCTGGCCACTATTGATGATGGCAACCTCGTCACACAGTTGCTCCACCACTTCCAGCACATGGGTGGAAAAAAATACAGTATTACCTTTTGCCGCATGTTCCCGCATCATTTCTTTCAATGTATAAGATGATTTCGGATCAAGCCCTGATAATGGTTCATCCAGGATCCAAACATCAGGATCATGAAGTAAGACACCGCTGATGACAGTTTTTTGCCGCATGCCATGTGAGTATGTCTGTATGTAATCATCCAATGCTTCATATATACCGAAACTTTTTGTGAGATAGTCTATTTTTTCTTCTCGGATATCTCTGGGAAGGTCGTACACGTCCCCAATAAAGTTTAAATATTCGATTCCCTTCAGACGAAGGAAAACATCCGGGCTATCCGGGACATAACCGAAAATTTTTTTCGCTTTCATCGGCTCTCGGGTGATGTCAAACCCATTAACGGTTATGGTGCCATTATCAATCGGCAATATGCCGGTTATCATTTTTATGGTCGTCGATTTTCCCGCTCCGTTAGGCCCAAGAAAACCAAAGATCTTTCCGTCTGGAATGACTAAGTCCAGGTTTTTGACTGCAGTTTTTCCAGCGAATTCTTTCGTCACATGATTGATCGAAATCATAACCTTCCCCCTTGCTGAACTGTCTCTGTTATATGTACGATTTCCCCGGAAATAAGTTTCATAAGAAAGGGCAAGGGTTTATCTGGCTTCGGGTTTAGCAGGAGGCTAACTGGTTAAAGATAGTACCATTAAATATTCATCGAAATAGCTATCCCCGTTTTTTATCGCATTTTTTTCAGTGCCAAAGATAGTAAAGCCCAGGGATTTGTATAAACGGACGCCCGGGGTGTTTGTTGTTACTACACCTAACAACAGCTGTTCAATGCCAGCTTGTTTGGCATCGTGGATCGCCTGCTCGATCAGCTGCTTTCCGATATTCTTACCTCGGTAGTCAGGAGAAACGTACATGGCAAGGATATCAGCTTTGTGATAGAACTTTTTGTGGGATTGTCTTAGCATCGTGACCGTTCCAATCAACTGGGAATCTTCAAAAGCTCCATAAGTATAATTGTGGTCACTCGTCATCCTGTCTGCAGCTTGTTCGACAGGTTTTTCCTTAGCAATGGCATCCTCATACGTAGTAATGAATGCATCAGGCGAAGTTTTCAAGGCCTCCAAACGAAGCTCCCAATAGCTGACTGTGTCCTTTGCACTTAAACGTCTTACTTCCATAATTGTCCACCCCTTATGTTTTAATAACTCATTTCCTGCTTTATTTAATACAAATTTGACCCTGTTAAACATTGTTGTTTATTTTTTATAAAATACTTATTCAATTATTGGGCCGAAAAGTCGAAGACTTGATTTCGAGATAATATTGGAGTTTAGGGGCTCCCGGAAACGGTTCGCTTTCCGTGGGCGTGTGCTGAGTCCCCTCAGGCTTCGCCTTGCGGGGCCTCAGCTATCACTCAACTCCCACAGGACTTTGAATTTTCTCCTTGACTTAACCCACGCGCGAAGGAAATGCGTAGCATTTTCGAGGAGTCTCACCGTTTCCCTACGCCCCTTGTCATAGGAAGTTATCGAAATCTCATTTGTGGAAACCGCTCATGATGATAGAAAGAAGACTTTGGCACCTTCATTTCCTTTGTAAATGCGTCAAGTTGAGGTTTCAGGTACATTCTTTCTCCTATTGAAGGGTCCGTTTAATACAAAACTGGTTGGATGGGCAGGGAAACGGCGAGACTCCCTCCGGAAATGTTGATACACCAAGGGTTATAAATCGTTTTTAACACTTTAAATTTTTTTATTTTACATTCATCAATCAAGTTATTCCTTTTATTCAAATTTAAGGTAAATAAAGGGACGCGTTGCGTTTCCTAACTGTATTAGG
>NZ_FNQR01000022.1 GCF_900107755.1 Thalassobacillus cyri
TTTAATAATGTGTAGTTTTTCTTCGGGGGTATACTGGCTCATAAGAGCACCTCCTATTGTCAGATGAGTGTCCAACAATAGGGGTGCACTGCACTATCGCCCTGTGGGATCTCGCCTAGCCCCTTTTCCCGCGGGAGTATCTCATCGTTTCCCTGTCCATCCAGCAAGTTTTATACTAAACGGATCCTTCAAAAAGAGAATAGTGCACAACTAAAACCTTCATCCTGACGCATTTATAAAGGATATATAGAGGCTAACGTCTTTTATCAACATCATAGAGCGATTCTAAAGGGTGATTATGAGAACTATCTACGGCAAGGTACGGAGGGGAACGGCGAGACTCCTGCGGGATGAAAATGACAGATGAGACCCCGGAAGACGAAGTCTGAGGAGGCTCAGCACATGCCCGCGGAAAGGGAATCGTTCCCCACCGGACCCTTATTTAGACAAACATCTCAAATCAAGTCTTCGACTTTTCGGCACTATAATTGAATATGTTTTTTTTGGTAGAACAACAACAATGTTTAACAGAGTCTTGCCATAAGAAAAACGGCCAGGTAAATTTCCGGCCGTTTTAATGTGTTGGTGTAACACCTTGTTATTTGTTTTACTTTAAGAAAGTTTAACTTTGTTGAAGGATTAAAGTAGAAGAAACACTTAGGCTTTCGCCATAAGGAATTGGCGATAAGCCAAGGGTTTCTAATGTTTATTCAGGTAATCAACGATGCCCATGGCACATACTTCAAAGTCCACTTCTAACACTTGGTAGACAGGATGGTCATCAGGGATGTTATGGGTTTGTAAATAATCAGAAACCAGCTGGTATAGTCGTTCTTTGACACCTGCTTGTCCTTCATCATTAGCCAATGCTTCTTCGCCTGCTGCTACAAACTTTGGCAGCCATGATTCTGTCTGCTGGAACACTTCTTCTGGTTCGGCAGATTCACCGAAGTGGCCGAAATAAATCCGGTCGACATCCAGCTGACGGAACCGCTCGATGGAAGCGCGCATAGCATCGGGGTCGAACTGATTTGGTGACGTAGAAGGCAAATAGAAGGTCAATCCCTTTTCCTGGGTTTGATGATACCTAACACCAACCGTGTCTCCAGTGAAAATACCGTTGCTTTTGGAGTCGTGGATGCTGAAATGGTGTTTGGCATGTCCGGGTGAATCATAAAAAGTAAGGGTGCAGTCCGGACCGATATTCAAGGTTTCTCCATCTTCTTTCACAAGCAGGCGGTCTTCTGCAATCGGAACGATCGGATCGAACAATTCATCGAACTTGTCTCCATAGACGGCACGGGCGCCGGCAATCAATCGGGATGGATCAGCAAGGTGGCGTTTCCCGCGGGGATGGACGACTACTTCTGCATTGGGACACTCTTTCAATAAAAGTCCTGCTCCGCCTGCATGGTCCAGGTGGATATGGGTCACAATGATATAGCGGATGTCCGCAGGGTCTATATGTAATTTCTTTAGTCCTTCCAGAACATAAGGGATAGAGGGACTCGGTCCAGTTTCAATTAGTGTTAACTGATCCTCATTAATTACATAGGTGCCTGTTCTGCCGGGCAGACCTAAATCATATCCATCAATTAATTGAATTCGATTTCCCAGGTCGATTGGAGCTTTCGTATTCATAAGGTTCACCCTCACATAAATTTTCACTCACTGCTTTACTACATTCATTTTCAGTAACAAAAAATCCTTCTTTCTGACACTTTTTTCAGAAGACAGTTGGGGACTCAGTCGAAAGTCTTAAGAATAGTAATACAAAATAGCTGTTTTTAGTATAATTGTTAAAATTTTCTGTATTCTTTGCTAATGTAAAGATACCAAAGTATACAAGGAGGAAATACATACTTATGTGGCCTGTAAAGAGTAAACAAATGGTTGTTCTGTTTCTGACTTCGCTTTTATTTTTCGTTCCTTTTCAAGACTATGACGCACCTCAAGTCACTGCTTCTTATGAAAATGCCGCCCTGACGGATGAACTTAACATGATATTGACAGATGAAAAATTGGAAGGAGCACTGGCTGGTGTCAGTATCCGCTCTGCCGAAACGGGGGATGTGATTTATGAACATGATGCTGGCAAGCGGCTGAAGCCGGCTTCAAATATGAAGCTGTTGACAGCGGCTGCAGCATTAGAAATTCTCGGTCCTGACTACACCTTCCCGACTGAAGTTCTCGCTGACGGAGAAATAAAAGGAAATAAACTGCATGGAGATCTATATTTGAAAGGAAAAGGCGATCCGACATTAATGGAAAAGGACTTTGAAGACTTGGCCCACTCGTTAAAGGAAGCCGGGGTCAAGGAAGTGAAAGGGAATGTGACAGCAGATGACAGCTGGTATGATGATATCCGATTGTCCGAAGATATTTCCTGGAACGATGAAACAAACTATTATGCGGCTCAAGTTTCTGCCCTGACTGCGGCTCCTAATGAAGATTACGATGCAGGAACCGTCATCGTTGAAGCACATCCAGCAGAGACTGCTGGAGAAGCTGCAGAGGTAAAAGTTGTACCGGATAACGATTATGTAGAAGTAATTAACCAGACAAAAACAGTGCCAATGGATCAAGAGAAAGATATTTCTATTAAACGAAAGCATGGCACCAATCAAATTATTGTAGAAGGGGAGATTCCTGTAGAAGGATATCGCTCACGCTCCTGGGTTGCCGTCGATGAGCCGGCAGGACTAGCTTTAAACTTGTTCGGTAAAGCGTTAGATAAGGAAGGCATAAAAGTGAAAGGGGAGTTAGTGGAAGACGGTGAAGCACCGGAATCTGCTGAGCTGCTTGCTTCCAAACAGTCGATGCCATTGGAAGAGCTGTTGATTCCCTTCATGAAACTAAGCAACAACGGACATGCGGAAGTTTTGATTAAAGAGATGGGGAAAGTCGTTCATGATGAAGGAAGCTGGGAAAAAGGGCTGGAAGTAGTGGAAGAATTCCTGGAGGAGACCGGCGTTGATGCTGATACGATGCGTTTGCGAGATGGTTCCGGCATGTCACACGTCAACATGGTACCCGCTCATGAAATTTCAGAACTACTGTATCAAGTAAGAGGAAAAGAATGGTTCCCTGCTTACTTAGCTTCACTTCCTGTGGCCGGGAACAGTGAGCGGTTTGTCGGTGGAACACTCCGTTACCGGATGAATGATACACCAGCAGAAGAAAACGTTAAGGCGAAGACCGGTTCTTTGACCGGAGTCACTTCATTGTCCGGTTATGTAACCAGCAAGGACGGGGAAGAGTTGATTTTCGCTGTAGTTTTGAATAATTACCTTGGATCAGTCCAGGAGGTTGAAGATGACATAGCTATTACATTGGCAGAGCACGAATTCAGTACAGAAGAATAAAGGAAAAAACGGACTCCTGTTACTGCAGAGTCCGTTTTTTTATGGCTTTTTTCCTGACTAATAGGATATTGTTTAATCCATATATAATATCATGCGGCTGGGTCGGAATCTGCTTCCTCATTGCGATCAATGACTGCGGAGCCAACGATATCGCCTAAAACATTCGATGCAGTACCGGCCATGCCGATCAGGACATCTACTCCTGCAATCAGAGCTACAATTTCAAGCGGCAAGTTGAATAGAGTTAGCACGGCTGCCAATGTCACCAGTCCAGCGGCTGGAATTCCAGCTGTCCCGATTGACAATAGGGTTCCGACTACTACAATGGTGAGAAAGTCCATGACTGACAAATCCAGGCCGGTGATGTTGGCGGCAAATACGATGGACACTCCCATCCGCAATGCCCCGCCGTCTGAGTTGAATACGGCTCCGATTGGTAAGGAGAAATTAGCTGTCCGTTCAGAAATACCGGCTTTTTTTGCCGATTCGATCGCAACAGGCAGGGAAGCGATGCTGCTGGATGTGAAAAAAGCGGTAAAATACGCTTCTTTCGTCTGTTTAAAAAAGTCCTTGATACTGATATTTGCATACTTGAGAAAAGCAGTGTAGATGAAAAGCCAAAGTAGAACGACCCCGAGATAAAATACCGCGGTAAATGCGAGTAGCGACTGAAAAGTCTGCCAGCCCTGGCTCCCGAAGGAAGAAGCACTAATAGCAAATATTCCAATAGGAGCATAGAGAAGAATTCCTTTTAATAGTAAAAAGAATAACTCATTGGCAGCAGAGAAGAATCGATGCAGTGTCTCTCCCGCATCACGCAGGTCGACTTTATCGGCGTAGCGCATCCTGGCCATTCCCAATCCGATGATGACTGCTAAAAAAAGAATGCCCATCAGTTCCCCAGATGCGAAAACTTGAAAGATATTGTCCGGGACAATATTCATTAATACATCCGAAAAACCCGGGGTTTCCGGCTTTTCTACCTGGGCATCAGGTAACGAAAGCTGGGAACCTGGGTTGATCCATAGCGCAAGAGCTACACCGATGACTACTGCTGCGCCTGTCGTCAGCCCGTAATAGACGAGCAGTTTCCCGCCCAGGCGGCCTAAGTGCTTCGGCTTCATCTGATTGATCGCCAGGACAACGGTCAGGAAGATGACTGGAATAGCAATCAAGCTTAATAGGTTGATAAGTATCGTGCCGAGCGGTTTTAATACTTCCGCCTGCTGGCCGAAGATGATGCCGACAGCAATCCCAAGCAGGAAGCCGATTGTCATCTTTAGAATGAAAGAAGAATGTTTATATGTATGCCAGATTTTCTGCATGATTTAACCTCACTTTTATATTGATAGTTAAAGTATAACAGGAAGTGTGCGTTGCGATTAGGCAATTAGCATTATTTTTATTAATGTAAAGGTTTTCATTTTGAGAATAGAGAAAAAAGTCAGAAAATATATTGACATTCTTTCAACCATCTTGTAGGGTAGGATTTAACTTAATTACGGAAAACATCCTTATCGCGAGCAGGGGAGGAAATTGGTCCCGTGATCCTGCAGCAACCTGTTATTTTCTTCTCGAAAATAATAAGGTGCTACGTCCAACAGACGCTGTTGTCTGAAAGATGAGGAAGAGAAAAGCCTCTTCCTCCGGGAGAGGCTTTTTTCTATATTAAAACGAAAGTTTTCTTAGTACCAAGGGGATATTTATTGGTTTTAAACTTACTAAACTGATAAATATAATCAGATTTTGTAACAGCCACGAAGGTAACATATTTTTAAGGAGGCAGAAGAATGACAACAGTAGGATATTGGTTTATCGGTTTTGCTTTGGCCTATACGTTCTTTTTGATTTTTATGAGCCAGCTTGGAATGAGGCGGGCGAAAGATGGGAATGGATTTTTCGTAGGAGGGCGCGGGTTCAATACCCTGTTCGTCACGGTATGTATCACCGGATTGTTCTCCGGATCGTCGTACATAGCAATTCTGGAGCTCAGCTATCTGACGGGGGTATCGGCTATATGGTATGGCGTTGCTGAAACACTGCATGTCTTGATTATCGCCCTTGTTTTGATTGCACCATTCCGAAAACGGGCCCTGGTGACAATCTCCGGATTGCTTGGTGACCGTTACGGTGAAAAAGTCCGCGGACTTGCCGGTGCGATCACAGCTTTCACATTCCCGATGTGGTCGGTGGCGACCGCGCTGGCGTTTGCATCCGCATTGTCCGTATTTACAGGAATTTCACTGGTACTGTCCGTAGCTTTAACTGCTTTATTGCTGTTTGTCTACCTGCAATTCGGCGGGATGTGGTCGGTCGGTTTTACACAATTGAGCAACGTTGTGGTATTTTTCATGATGCTTGCAATTGGGACTTACGCATTTTTTATCAATCCAGGAATCGATGGCATCCAGACATTGTTCCAGGAAAGACCCGAGTACGCCTCATGGAGTGCAGCCGGTCTGCAGACAATCCTGGCCTGGTTCGGGACATTCCTTTTCAATGTCATTCTTGCTCAGGCAGCATTCCAGATGGCATTGTCCTGTAAAACACCTGAACAGGGGCGGCGCGGCTTGATTTACGCATCGCTGCTCGGCATTCCGTTGATAGTCGGTGCTGTATTATTCGGAATGGCAGCCGCTCAGGTAGTGCCTGGGGAAACACGCGGACTGGTGGCAGTTCCGCTTTACTTGATGGAAACACTACCGGCACCATTAGTCGGTCTGTTCTTCCTGGGATTTTGGGCGGCAGCGCTCAGTTGGGGAGCGCCTTGCCAATTCTCCGGTGCAACAAGCCTCGGCCGTGATGTCGGAAAAGCTTTGAATCCTAAGGCAAATGAACTACAGCTGATCAAGTATACCAAATGGTCGTTATTGCTGTTGACTGGGTTGATGATCGTATTCGCACTGCTTCGTTCTGAACAATCAGCGTGGTGGAACGTCGTGGCATGGGTAACACGAAACTCGGCCACATTTGCCCCGGTGGTTGCGGCAATTTTCTGGCCGGTTGTCACGAAGCGGGCTGCCCTGGTATCGTTGTTCACCGGTTCAGCATCAGGCCTGCTTTGGTATCACCTCAGCGGCTGGGCGATCAACGACTTTTTCATGAATACGCACCCGGTATGGATCGGGATGGGCATCAACATTATCACCATTGTATCAGTCAGCCTGATCGACAATGCTGGCAACTGGGTATGGAAAGCATCCTTTAACAGCGTAGGGTTTTATTCCCTGCTCACTGCTGTCGGCCTGGCTATCGTCTTCTTCAGCTCGTTTGACTTTTTACTTGCAAAAGGATTGGCCGGTATGGTCGGTTTGCTGATCATATCAGGGGTGTTCATCACCTGTATGAATTTTATCAAAGAGAAGAAGGAAACTGTTCCTGTAACGAAACAGTGGAAGACGGGCTGAAAAAATGAGAACGCGGATTGCTGATCCGCGTTCTTTCTTTATACGTTAAAGAATTTTAATTTTTTTAAAGGTTTAAAGTATAAGAAAATACTAATGCTTTCGCCATAAGTACTTGGCGACAAGCCAGTTTTTTTCTAATGCCCGCTATGATTTTTTGTTCGGGAACAGCAAACTGAACACGATACCGAAAAATGCTGCGATAAAGAAGGTTGTGAAGCGTGACGTAATGATGGAGTCTAGTGGTGTGCTGATCCAAAGTACGGTAAAAACGAAACCGGAAACGATGGTTGCAATGACACCGACACCGGAATAACGTTTCCAGAAAAATGTCAGGATAATGGCAGGAGAGAGGGTGCCGCCAACCCCTGCCCAAGCCCATCCGACAATCAAGTACAGGAGGGTATCAGAAGCAAGAGCGATTATCATACCAATCAGCCCGCAGACGATGATGATGATGCGGGAAGCTGTGAGCAGTTGTTTTTCAGAAAGATCCAGTTTCAAGGCTTTGTGGAGAATGTCTTCACTGACCGAACTGGTGACAACCATCAACTGGGAATCCGCGGTCGTTATGATTGCCGCCAGGATTCCCGATAATAGAATACCGGCAATCCAGGCAGGCATCAAATCCATGACCATATGAGGGAGGACGGTTTCTGTGTCGGCAAAAGTTGTCTGGCTATAGATAGTAATAGCAGTGACACCGATCATGAATGCTCCGCCGTAAGCAAAGAAAGTCCAAAGGATGGCGACATTTCGGCCGGTCCTGACGTCTTTTTTCCCTCTTAAAGCCATGAACCTGGCACTTAACTGTGGCTGGCCGCCAAGGAATCCGAAGAACCAGGAAAAATTATTGAAGAATAACAGACCGATGGCAAAGCCTGTAGCTCCACCGAACCAGGCGTCGTGAGTAGAACCTGCTTCTGCTAATGCCGATGAAATCGATAAGTCATTCGTGTTGATATAAACGAGTGCGACAATTGGCAAGGCGACAAGGGTGATCAGCATCATGACGCTTTGAATCATATCTGTCCATACGACTGAAATAAAACCTCCGGTAAAAGCCAAACCAATGACCACGATCGTAGCCAGCACCACACCTGTCGTTTCATTCAATCCGAAAGTAGTAAACAGCATTTTCCCTGCGCCTGCAACTTGAGCACTTAAATAAAACATAAGGAAGCTGCTGATCAAAATTGTTGCGAACCAGCGAATCAAGTTCGCCTGGGCGCCGAACCGGGCTGCCAAATAATCAGGGAGTGTCAATACGTTGTATTTATCACGTTCTTCCATGAATTTTTTTGCAAGGAACAACCAGGCGAAAATGATACCAAGTGCTATACCGGCAGCTACCCAAATGCCGGACAGGCCCGTGGCGAAAACGAAACCGGTATATCCTAGCAGCAGCCAGGCTGACTCGCCAGTTGCTCGTTCGGAAAATGCCAGCGCCCATCCAGGCAGTTTTTTCCCGCCTAGCAGAAAAGCGGAATGATCAAGCTTTGTCCGGCTGAAGTAATAACCGATTCCAAGGATGACAAGACAATACAGGATGAATTCGACAATAATGATATTATTCATCTAATCTCCCCTTTGTAAATCTTCATCACTTATAAAGTTAATGAGGTGCCGATGTTTTGTTGTTTTGCTTGTTGATAGATCTGCTGTGCTGCAACCGCATCGAATAAAGCCATTCCTGTAGATTTAAAAACTACTGTTTTTTCCCTGGAAACGTTGTGTACGCCGGTGACGACTTTGGAAAAAGTGACTATTTGAGATGGGTGCAGCCATTTTTGCTCCAATGGTTGTGCAAGATCTCCTGACTCCTGGATCGCATCGGTGCTGTCGACATAGATATTGTCAATCAGCCGGTAAACGGAATGGGGGAATTCGCGCATGTCCTGGCGATAGGATCCAATGCCAATAATCAACTTTCCTTCTAAAAGTGCCTCATCATCCGGCAGTACAGGATGAGACGAGTTAGTGGCAGTGATGATGATGTCGCTTTTTGCAGCCGCGTCAGCAGCAGAATGATGGATGCTTATTTTGATGTGCTCACCTAATTCCACCTGAAGCTTTTCCACGAAATCGATCATGCGGGCTTTGGAACGGTTGAACAGGTGGATATGAGTGATATTCCGCTCTGCACAAGCTGCAACTACCTGATAGAATCCCTGTGCCCCTGTTCCTATGAGTGCCAGGCTGTCTGCGTCGGGTCTGCTCAAATGCCTGACAGCTGATCCACCGATTGCACCGGTTCGAAGCCCGGTCAAAATCGCCCCATTCAAAATCGCTATCGGTGTACCGGTTTTCGCATCATTAACAGTGACCAGTCCCTGAATAACCGGCTCGTTCAGGTTTTCGGGATGGACCGCAACTAATTTGGTGCCGATAACATCTTTGGTCAAACAGGGCATAAGCAAATAGTCGTTGACACCGTGGGAGATTCTCATCCTGGCCGGCATCTGGTACTGTTTTGCTTCATAAGTTTGATAAGCAAGGTCGATACTGTCGATGACCTGGCTCATAGTAATTGCTTGTTTGATCGTTTGTTCATTAAGATACAACACGAAGAAAAACCTCCTGTTTTCATTAAACGACGGCTCCTTCCACGACGAGGTCATTTTCCTCGAACCGTTCGAATCGTAGTGGTTTCAGGTCGAGCGTCTGATAGCTGCCGGTCATCAATAGCTCCGCCAGGCATTTTCCGACTGCCGGTGCCTGCTGCATGCCGTGTCCACTGAATCCGCAAGCCAGATAATAACCGGCTAGTCCAGGGTGTCGGCCGATAATGGCGTTCTGGTCGCTGGTGTTATGACTATATAAGCCAGCCCATCCGCCTGTAATTTTTGCCCGCTCGAAGTTTTTGATACGCTGGGCCAGAACTGGCCACAATTGTTCCTCAAAAAATGCACGCGTCCATCGGAAATCGTAACCAGGTTTCACCTTTTCAGAAAAGCCGGAGATGATTTCTTTTCCTTCATGACGGAAATAGACCCCAGTCGGGTCGATTGTTAACGGAAGTTCTTTTGTTAGAGGATTTGCAATATCGAATTGGATGACCTGTCGTTTCAATGGAACAATCGGGAGCGGCAAATTCAATTTTTCGCTGAGCAAAGGCGCCCACGGACCAGCGCAATTGATAACACGAGGTGCATAATAAATCTCCCCATTTCCTAATTGCACACCGGTGACACCGTTCCGATCGGTTAAAATCTGGTCAACTCCTTCATAAACATAGATTGCGCCCAGCTGCTTCGCTTTTTTGATGTAACCCTGCATGACTGAATAGGGATCCAGGTAGCCATCTTCTGCACAATACAACCCGCCTGCAAGGTCACATGTTGTAAGTTCCGGAATAATATCCTTCAGTTCTTCCGGAGAGAGAAGCTGGGAGGGAACGCCGTGCTGCTGCTGCTTTTTCATCTGATGCTCCAATTGTTTGTGCGATTCCTGATGTCCCAGAAAAAGGTAGCCTCTTTGCTTAAAGTCGATTTCAGCGCACTCGCCATCAACCGCCATATCCTCGGGAAAGCTTAAATATTTTTTTAAACTATAGCGGCTGATCTGGATATTGATGTCGGTAGTGAACAACTGCCGGATTCCACCCGCACTGCGCGGTGTCGAGGAAAATTCATAAAGTCTATCTTTCTCAAAAACAGTCACTTCACCAGTGAAGCCATCCTGTAACAAGTGGCAGGCGATGCTTGATCCCATCACGCCGCCGCCAGCGATTATGATGTCGGTATGTTTTGCCATAGATTCACCTCTTTTCAGCTTGTACTATGAAAATATTCGAGTAGGGGAGGTTTCATGAATAAAGGAAGAAGTGGGGATCAAGTGGTTGGCCAATAAATCAAAAAAGAAAGGCAGGAAACACCGTTTGCCTGCAATCAATCAAGCGTACTTTTTACCAGGTAATAAATGATAGCTTTTATAATTACGGCTGTCCTTCCATTTGGCGTTAAACACTTTCGTCCATTCCTGCGCCATTTTCCTGTCACGCATAATGACAATTAATTCATCGTTCCTGTGTTCAGCAGAATAGGTGAAATTATAGGAACCGGCCGTAATGACCTTTTGGTCAGCGATCATCATTTTCAGGTGCATGATACCTTCGTGGTTATTGACTTTAATTGGAACTCCGCAGTGTAAAAGCCTATGGACATTAGCAGTCTGTTTGCTAAGGGTCTTCACCTGGTTGTCATCTGTCAGCACCCGGACATGGACTCCTCGTTTGGAGGCTTTGCAAATATGCGTAACAAAGTCTTCTTCTGTCAAAATGAAAACAGCGACGTCAAGCGTATGATTAGTTTCATTAATGATTTGAAGCAATTCTTCTTTCGGCGAGCGATTGCTTCTGGAAAAAATATAATCCGTGCTTTTTTCTGATATTGCCTGATATTTACGATAAGCCACATAGGAAACTGCTCCAGCTATGAGCGTAAAACCAGCCGCAGTTAATAATTCCATACACATCCCCCCTCCCCTGATAAATATATGAAGAAAATGGTTTGTCCTATACGAAAGCGTAAATTTTAAAACTTCCGCAACCGCCCACCCCCATTTAGGTATCTGTCATAGTCTGTAGCGTAGGTATTCGACTTGCTTTTATAATACAAGGAGGCGAATTGACAGTATGGAACACGAATTTTATCCGTATCCGATGCCAGAACATATGGCTTCATACCCACAGATGGAATTGGATTACGATATGCGGACGTATGACGATGAAAGGAATTATCCTTTTATAGGAACTTTTGCGACAGGACTTGCGGGTGGTTTACTCGGAGGCTTACTGGTTCCAGGGTTGTATGGCGGTTATGGCGGCTACGGAGGATATGGTTATCCTTATGGCGGCTATTACCCATATGGTGGTTATTACCCATACGGCGGGTATTACGGCCGGCCATGGTGGTAATCCAGCACAATTCAAAAGCCAGTTACCGGTGTCAAACCGGTAACTGGCTTTTTTTTTGATTAAAAGGAATATTGTGACTTTTTTTCAACTCGCAAATTAGCTCCTGAACTGCTATTTGACGACATCTGTTCGGACTGGAAGGAGATAAATAGAAATGGAAGCGTTTACGCTGACTATCTCGCGTATATACATATAAATTACAAAAAACCCCTTGAATAATAAAACCAGCGTGTTACTATGAAAAACATTGAATTCACACACACGAGAACAGCAATTAAAAGGAGAGATGTCATTGTTTAAACAGACAGTAGCTTTTCTAGGTGCCGGTTCGATGGCAGAAGCTATGATCAGTGGAGTAGTAGAAGCCGAAACGATTCCGGTCAACCAGGTGATCGTAACTAACCGGAGCAATCAAGACCGGTTGAATCATATACAATCCAAATACGGAGTACGTACAACTCCACTCCATCAATTGAATTATGATGAGGTAGATATTTTCATTCTGGCGATGAAGCCGAAAGATATCGACAGTGTACTGGAATCATTGAAAGATAAAATCAGTCCAGATCAAGTTCTTCTTTCTGTATTAGCTGGTATTCCCACATCCCATATGGAAGAAAACATGAACGAAGGCCAGCAGGTCATCCGTGCAATGCCGAATACTTCAAGCATGGTCGGTGAGTCAGCAACAGCAATTTCACCGGGAAAATATACAGGAATCGATCATGTGATGGCGTCCAAGAAGCTATTGGAATGTATCGGTAATGTATATGTTATCGATGAAGCCCAGATGGATATTTTCACTGGAATCGCTGGAAGCGGACCTGCTTATTTCTACTATTTAATGGAGCATATCGAGAAAGCAGGCCAGGAAGGCGGACTTGACCGTGAAACGGCAAGGGAGATTGGAGCACAAACGATTTTAGGTGCAGCCAGGATGCTTCAGGAACAGGACGACACATCAGCTAAACTCCGGGAAAAAGTCACCTCCCCAAATGGTACGACTGCTGCCGGACTGGATGCCTTAAACGAACATGGCGGAGGAAATGCCATTTCCCAGGCAGTCAAAGGAGCCGCAGCCAAGTCCAATGAAATGAGTAAAGCAAGCCGCGAAAAAGAAAAAGAACTTGTCACAAAATAAAGGTAGCATAAAAATGCATCAGAGTGTATAATTATTTAAAAATTAATGAATATTAGAATCGAACGAGAGGATAGGAGTGAGAGATTGACACAAACACAAAAAAAACGCGTAGTCATCAAGATTGGAAGTAGTTCACTAACAAGCTTACATGGAGAAATCAGCCGCAGAAAATTAGAAAAGATAGTAGATGAAGTCGTTCGTTTGAAAGACGACGGACACGAAGTATTGCTCGTATCCTCTGGAGCAGTAGCTGCAGGCTACCGCAAGCTGGGATGTTTATCAAGACCAAGCACACTGCCGGAAAAGCAGGCAGCAGCATCCATCGGGCAAGGATTACTCATAGAATCTTATTCAGACCTCTTTTTATCCCACGGATATGTTGCTTCACAAATCCTGATTACACGCAGCGATTTTTCAGATGAAAATCGCTACGAGAATGCTAGAAATACAATCAATGTTCTTTTGGAAAGAGGAATCATCCCGATCATCAATGAGAATGATACCATAACAATCGACCGGTTGAAGTTCGGTGATAATGATACCCTTTCTGCCAAAGTAAGTGCTCTAGTCGATGCAGATAAGCTGATTATTCTATCTGATATCGATGGATTGTATGATGCAGATCCTCGCAAGAACAAAGATGCCAAATTACTAGAAAAAGTCCATGAAATCACGCCGGAAATCGAAGCGGCAGCAGGCGATCCGGGCAGTGCGGTCGGCACAGGTGGCATGAAGTCGAAGATAGATGCCTTCAAAATCACGATGGCCTCTGGAATTGCCGCATTTTTAGGGAAAGCGAATGCGCCGAACATTATCTATGATGCTGTTTACCAAAACGCACGTGGCACTTATTTTGAATCAAAGCCAGAAACGCTGAATCTCGACAGCAAAAAGCAATGGATCGCTTTCAATTCCGGACCAGAAGGAGAGGTCGTCATCGATGAGGAAGGGAAGGATTCGATTGTCGTGAGTAAAGAAGGATTGCTCCCGGGTAATATCCATCACGTAAAAGGGCGTTTCAAAGAAGGAGCGGTTGTACGGATCAAAGATGTATATGGAGAAGACATTGGTCTTGGCGTCGTCAACTATTCTTCTAAAAAGATTAGCCAGATTGTGAGTATGACAGAGGAAGAGATTGCCGAATACAAGCAAGCTGCTGTAGAAAAGAAACATCTTGTGTGCCATCTGGAAGTTTCTGTTCCAGTTGGTGTGTAAAATATAAGGAGGTAAATGATGACAACCATCAAACCAACAGTGAACGTGGAAGCGCAAGCGATTGAAGCGAAAAAAGCAGCTAAAAAACTAGCGATGCTTACGACAGAGGAAAAGAATGAAGCATTGACCCATTTAGCTTCTATTCTTGAAGCGGAATACCAATCAATTCTAGAAGCGAATGAACAAGACTTGGAAAATGGGCGTGAAAAAGGTTTTGAAGATGCTTTCATGGATCGTCTGGCTCTCACTAAAGAACGCATTTTTGATTTTGCCAATGGTCTGCGAGAAGTGGCTGAACTTGAAGACCCGACAGGACACGTTTTGTCTGATTGGACGCTTGAAAACGGCCTGGGTGTAGAAAAAGTGACGGTACCACTCGGGGTGATTGGTATGATTTATGAAGCACGCCCGAACGTGACTGTTGATTCTACCGGCCTTGCTTTGAAATCAGGGAACGCGATTGTTCTTAAGGGTGGATCTTCCGCAATCAATTCAAATCGCGCTATTGTAGAAGTACTTCACCGCGGATTAGAAGAGACCAAGGTGCCGAAAGAGGCGGTCCAGTTCATCGACAGTACAGATCGTGAAGCGACCCAGCAGTTGTTCACCATGAAAGAACATGTGGATGTCCTGATTCCACGTGGAGGCGGGTCGCTGATCAGTGCGGTCGTGAACAATGCGACAGTCCCGGTTCTTGAGACAGGTGTCGGCAACTGCCACGTTTATATTGATAAAGAAGCGGATGTTGAAAAAGCGTTGAATATTCTCGTTAATGCTAAAACAGACCGTCCTGCCGTCTGTAATGCAGCGGAGACACTGATCGTCCATAAAGACTGGTTGAATGAAAACCTTGATGCTTTGACGAAAGCATTGAAAGATAATGAAATCAACGTCCATGGCGATGAGGAAATTCTTAAAGTTATGCCAGCCGCTCAAGAAGCAGGCGAATCTGACTGGGCGAATGAATATTTAAGTAAAGATATCGCTATTAAAACTGTCAGTAACGCAGAAGAAGCGATCGATCATATTGAAACGTATGGTACGAAGCATTCGGAAGCAATCGTCACTGAAAATGGGGAAACAGCGAAAACATTTATGAGCCTGGTAGATGCTGCTGCAATTTATCATAATGCTTCTACACGTTTTACTGATGGCGGTGCACTAGGATTTGGTGCGGAAATCGGAATTTCAACGCAGAAATTACATGCACGTGGTCCAATGGGCTTGCCTGCATTGACCACCGTTAAATATATCATGTCAGGTAACGGACAAATACGTTAACTACACCCTTGGCTATCTGATATCAAAAATCCTGGATCCTCCAGAAATGGAGATTCAGGATTTTTTTATACTTTAAGGAAGTTTAACTTTGTAAAAAATTAAAGTACAAGGAAATGGAAGGCTTTCGCCATAAGATCATGGCAAAAGGCCAAATTTTTCTAAGGAAATTTTTAAAAAGTCTATGATTTTTTCATATGTCTATGGTAATCTATGTTATATGTTAACCTGAATTAACTTATGGTTAACGTTAACGGATGATATACAGGAGGATGAGACGTATGAAAAGAAAAAAGTTTACAGCCATTGATCTGACGATGGGAAGTTTATTTGTAGCTTTGACAGCTGTCGGTGCAAATATTACATCCATTGCCCCGTTCATGGTCGTTGGAGGAGTGCCGATTACATTGCAGACATTCTTTGCAATCCTTGCCGGCATTGTCCTTGGCAGCAGGCTTGGTGCATTTTCGATGTTCGTTTATATGATTCTTGGTTTAGCAGGAGCGCCGATATTTGCTCAATTCAAAGGTGGAGCAGGGATTATGCTCTCGCCGACATTCGGATTCATTGTATCTTTTATTCTATTGGCTTATGTGGCAGGGAAAATGGTGGAGATGAAGCGTAGTTTTCCAATGTACGTAAGTGCAGCACTTGTAGGAATGGTGATTAATTATATTGTAGGAACTAACTGGATGTATGCGGCATATCTTTTCTGGTTTGAAGCCCCAGAAGGTCTAACTTATAAAATGGTATGGGGATGGATGATGGTTCCACTTCCGAAAGATATCATTCTTTCTGTGCTTGCGGGCTACCTGGCATTCCGATTAGAAAAAGGTGCCTTAGCTAATACCAAGTTCCGTAGACAAAAGGAAGCCGTTTAATACGAAATAGGGGGAGAATGTATGAATTGGAACCTGCTGGCTGAGCGAGTTTTAGCGGGCCATGAGCTGACAGATGAAGAAGGACTTTCGATTCTTGAGAGCTCTGATGATGATATTCTGAACCTGCTCCATAGTGCCTATCAAATCAGGAAGCATCATTATGGCAATAAAGTAAAGTTGAATATGATTATTAATACGAAGTCAGGTTTTTGTCCAGAGAATTGCGGCTACTGCGCTCAATCGATTGATTCTGAGGCCCCGATCCAGAAGTATCGCATGATGGACAAAGATACGATTGTGAAGGGAGCGGAACAAGCTCACCAACTTCATTCCGGCACCTACTGTATCGTAGCCAGCGGCCGCGGCCCTACGAATCGGGAACTGAATGAAGTAACGTCGGCTGTAGAAGAAATCAAGCAAAAATATGATATGAAAATTTGTGCTTGCCTTGGTTTATTGAAGCCAGAGCAAGCCCGGCAGCTAAAAGAAGCTGGAGTGGACCGCTATAACCATAACATCAACACCTCAGAAAACCACCATGATGCTATTACAACCACTCACACCTACGATGACCGTATTGATACGGTCAATCATGCCAAACAGGCGGGAATTTCTCCTTGTTCCGGAGTGATTGTTGGGATGAAGGAAACGAAGCTTGATGTCGTACATATGGCAAAAGCATTGAAGGAATTGGATGCTGACTCCATTCCTGTGAACTTCCTTCATGCAATTGATGGAACAGCATTAGAAGGAACCAATGAACTTAACCCGATCTATTGTCTAAAAGTGCTCGCATTATTCCGGTTCATCAATCCATCAAAAGAAATCCGGATCTCCGGTGGCAGGGAAGTCAACCTGCGCAGCCTGCAGCCATTGGGTTTGTATGCAGCTAATTCGATTTTTGTCGGAGACTATTTGACCACCGCCGGTCAGGAAGGAACGAAAGACCATCAAATGCTGAGAGAATCAGGTTTTGAAATAGAGTATCCAACTCCTCAGCATACAAGTATTTAAGTATGTGAAAAGCATGAAGCTGCCAAAGTTTCATGCTTTTTTAATGCATAAAAGTTTGCCTTTGTTAAAGGCTTATTCAATTGTAGGTCCGTATTGAGGAAGCCTCAGTTTTAAGTGAAAAGGGATTCATTTCCAAAAAAAGTGTCAGGGATGGCTGGGATACTACTCCCAAGGCGATTACGCATTCATTTCTTTCCTGCGGGGGAACTGGTAAGCCTCCTCAGTCGTTTCACTCCCTGCGGGGTCTTGCCTAGCTCCTTCTCTCGCGCGGGAGTCTCGCAGTTTCCCAACCAACCCATCCAAAGGATGAGGGAAACGAACCCCTGCCATAGATGAAGATGTCTTCCACAAATTATAGGAAACTATGATACAGGTTATAAGACGTTTTTATGAGTAGCTCTTACTATGCTTGAAGGACGGCATACCGATGTTTCCGTTTTTCTCACAAACGCAAGGAGGTCCGGGAAATTGCAAGACTCCAATGGGAGGATAGTACATGGTAAGATCCAACAGGGCTTTAGTACGAGGAAGCTCACCATACGCCCATGGAAAGCATGTGATTTCCAGGACCTCCAGAGATTCTCAACCGTATCGGAAACAGTTTCTCTTGAAACTCAATAAAAGGGAGCTTAACTTTAAAATCTAAACTGTGATTCATCAGAGCCAAGAGTTTAAATAATACCTGGAAGGATAAAGATAAATAGGTAAGCCTATGATGTAAGGAGTGGGGACATGACAAGATTATCGAATGACTACATACAAGAGATTGTCAAAGAATGCCGGCCGTTTGCATCTTCCGGTGTTGTTGCTGATCACTTGCCGGGGAAAGATCAATCCGATCTGACTAACTTAGCAATTACTATCATTTCAGACAAGGGGGAGGTTTATTCTGCAGGGGACGATGGCTACGTTTTTTCCTTGCAAAGTATCTCCAAGGTAATCAACCTATTAATGGCTCTTGAGGATTTTGGAGAGGATACAGTATTTCAAAAGGTAGATAAAGAGCCGACGGATGATTTCTTCAACTCCATCTCCAATCTTGAAAATTACGAAAATCATAAGCCTTATAATCCGATGTTGAATTCCGGAGCCATTGCAGTGGCAAGTCTGATTAAAGGCTTAAACGTTGATGAGCGTTTTGGGCGTGTATTAACCTTTCTCCGCACCATAACAAATAATGATAAAATAGTATTAGATGAGGATGTTTACAGGTCTGAAGTGAAAAATGGCTCACGAAACCGCTCCCTGGCTTATTTTTTGGAAAGCTTGGGGATTTTACCTTATCAGGAATTAGATGCAGCACTTGATTTATATTTCCGTGTCAACTCTCTGAAAGTGACCTCCCGCGACCTTGCAGAAATAGGTTGTTTCCTGGCAAAACAGGGAATGAAGGATGGGCAAAGACTAATTGATCCAAAACATGTCCGAACCACATTGGCTATCATGATAACCTCGGGAATGTATAACGAATCTGGTTCTTACGCGGTAGATGTAGGTTTTCCAGTTAAAAGCGGTGTATCAGGCGGTATTACGGGAGTTGTGACCGGGGAATTGGGCATCGGTATCGTAGGTCCGGCTATCAATAAAAAAGGGAACAGTATCGCAGGTGGGAAAGCCCTAAGAAAATTATCAAACGATTTAAACTTAAACCTCTTTAACAGATGAATGCTTCCTGGCCCTTAAACGAAGGGCTTTTTATTGTTTTATTTTTTATTAAAAATTTGTAATCAAAAAGTAAGATTAATCTGCCAGGAAAAAGGGAACTAAGAAAGGAATCTGTAATTATACGTATTATTATTTTTGATATTTGGGAGGGCGGTTCTATGAAGGGAATCATTTTGGCAGGGGGCAGCGGCACCCGATTGTCACCAAGCACGGATAGTATTAATAAACATCTGCTTGCTGTCTATGATAAGCCAATGATCTATTATCCTTTATCAATACTGATGCTTGCCGGGATAAAAGAAATTCTGATCATCAGTACGGTAGAAGATGTGCCTCGTTTTCAAAAGTTATTGGGCGATGGTTCATCGTTAGGAATCTCCATCTCTTATGAAACCCAGCAGGATCCTAATGGCATTCCGGAAGCGTTCATTGTCGGGGAAGACTTTATCGGCGATGATGATGTGACTCTGATTCTGGGGGATAACATTTTTTATGGGCAAGGACTTACAGATATGCTTCGGAAAGCGATCCGTAATCATCAAGGTGCGACTGTTTTCGGTTACCGTGTCGGAAACCCCCAGCGGTTCGGTGTAGTGGAGTTCGATCAAAATAAAAAAGTAATTTCTTTAGAAGAAAAACCGGAAGATCCTAAATCTGATTTTGCTGTCACAGGTTTATATATCTATGATAATCGCGTGATTGAAATGTCGAAGCAGCTTGATTTCTCTGATCGGGGAGAACTTGAGATCACCGATATCAATAAACTGTATCTCGAAAATGGAGAATTGGATGTCCAGCTATTAGGAAGAGGGTTCGCCTGGCTTGACGCAGGTACGCATGATTCCTTATTCGAGTCTTCCCAGTTTATTAAAAATATCGAGCAGCGGCAGGGGTTCAAGGTTGCCTGCATTGAAGAGATCGCTTATTATATGGGCTACATTTCACGGGAAGAGCTATATGAAAAAGGGGAAGCCATGCAGAAGAATGACTACGGAAAATATCTGATGGATATTGCTAATCGGAGACACGTCCAGCAATACTGGGAAGACGTTGTCGACCAAAATCCAATGATAGGAACGGTGGATCATGACTAGAGATAAAAAGACTTTATTAATCACAGGGGGAGCTGGTTTCATCGGCTCCAATTTCATCACTTATTTTTTGAAAGCCCATGACAACTACGAGATTGTCAATCTTGATAAATTGACCTACGCTGGATCATTAGCGAACTTGCGTGAGGCAGAAGGCTATCATAACTATCATTTTATTGAAGGTGACATTGCAGATGAATCAGTAGTAGAAATGGTGTTCGCTGATTTTGACATTGACGGGATCATCCATTTTGCTGCCGAATCCCATGTGGATAAATCAATTGCTGATACGAAGCCTTTCATTACGACCAATGTTGTCGGCACAGTCAACTTGCTGCAAACTGCTAAACGTGATTGGGAACAGAAAGGGGTGCTTGCTGAGCGGCGCTTCCATCATATTTCCACCGACGAAGTATATGGGTCGCTGGATGAAGATGGAGCTTTTACGGAAGAAACCCCGTATGATCCAAGAAATCCTTATAGTGCTTCGAAGGCGAGCGCAAATATGCTGGTTAAGAGCTACCATAACACTTATGGCATGAATGTCGTGATATCAAGCAGTTCCAATAACTATGGACCGAGGCAGCATGACGAGAAACTGATTCCGACAATCATTCGAAACGCACTCGCAGGAGAGTCTATTCCTATTTATGGGGACGGGCAAAATATTCGCGACTGGCTGTATGTAACCGATCATTGTCACGCGCTTGATGCTGTCTTCCATCACGGTAATACGGGTGAAAGTTATAACATCGGAGGTAGAAATGAACGGACGAATTTAGATATGACCAATCGGATTTGTGGATTGTTGGATGTATACCAGCCTGATCGAAAAAAACAACTGAAGCTTACTAATTTCAAGGATTTGATTACCTTTGTTGATGATAGACCAGGACATGACCGCAGATATGCCGTAGATGATAGTAAAATCAGACAGACGCTGGGATGGATGCCGGAGGTCGAACTGGATCAAGGGCTGGCAGAAACAGTCTCCTGGTATATCAATAAATGGGAGCAGCAAGTCCAGTGATTTCCGTTGTAGTGCCGATCTACGGCTGTGAGAAATGTCTGAATGAGTTATATGAACGCGTGAATAAAACGATGAGCTCCATTCCAATGAATTACGAGCTTATCCTGGTTAACGACGCCAGTCCGGATGATGCCTGGCCGACGATTCAACAGCTTCACCAGAAAGATCCAAGGGTAAAAGGGATCAACTTATCCAGAAACTTCGGACAGCATCATGCTATTACAGCGGGATTGGATCATACGCATGGTGACTGGGTAGTTGTAATGGATTGTGATCTGCAGGATCAGCCGGAGGATATCAAGAAGTTATATGAAAAAGCATTGGAAGGCTACGATGTCGTTTTTGGATCTAGGGTAGAACGGCAGGATTATGCGCTGAAGCGGTTGACCTCTAAACTTTTCTACAAAGTTTACGATTATCTGACGGAGCGGTCTTCAGACCATACCATTGCAAACTTCAGCATCAGCCGGAAGAAGGTGATTGAAAGCTTCCGTCAAATGAGGGAGCAAAACCGGCTTTTCCCGCTATTTATCCAATGGATGGGTTATAAATCCACGAGAATACCAGTCAATCACAGTCAGCGTGAGCATGGTAAATCTTCCTATAATTTAAAAAAGTTAATCAGTCTGGCTACCGATGTCATTATTTCTCAATCGAATAAACCGCTCCGATTGTCGATCCAATTCGGGTTTACCATTTCACTTGTATCCTTTTTGTATGGCGTTTATTTGATTTTTAAGCGCCTTATGCTGGAGCATCATGTTCCAGGATGGACGAGTGTCATGGTGTCGATCTATTTTATCGGCGGGTTGGTTTTTTTTAATTTTGGAGTGTTAGGTTTATATATCGGTAAAGTATTTAATGAAACAAAAGGCAGGCCACTATACATTATCAGCGAAACAACAAAAGATGTAGAATGATATGAGGTGATAGGATGACGAAACATTTACGTGAAGCTCCCTGGGATAGACGAAATTTTGGGATGGATACCTACGAAGTCCTGTCTCCTGTAGAGGAAGCGCTGCAAGAAACGGATGAGACAACAGGACATTTCACCTTAAAGGTCGATCCCATGGTCAATAAAAAGCCGATTTTGGAGCACGGATTTTATTATGCGGATACGTTGATCACACCGGTATGTAAAGCCGATCAATTGCGGACATTTTCCAAAGAACAAGTCGGGATTACACGAGAAGGAAGCTTTGCTATTATTGCTTCAATTTCTGCCGGTGCCTTTAAAGTAGGTCGCTATCATAGAGATTTTAATGTGAAGGAAGAAACAGCAGAACAGCGATACATCAACTGGCTCCGTGATTTATATGAAGCGGGGGAGGTAATGTTCCTTACTTATGAAGGAGAGATCGTTGCTTACTATGCCTATCAGGACAACCGGATTCTATTGATAGGAATGGATGAAAAGGTGCGGGGGAAGGGACTTGCCAAGCCATTGGTAAGTAAAGCGTGTGAAGTGTTGTTTTCTTATGGCTATGAGGAACTGGAGACTTCCGTATCGGCAATCAACTTTCCTTCGATGCAGATGTTCTATTCGCTCGGTTTCAAAATGAAGCGAGCGGTAGATGTCTACCATAAATGGAATATAAAAATGCCTGACGGGGTCTGATGATGGGTTATTTTTATATCTTTGCAACCATTTTATTTACTGTTTATGGCCAATTGATATTGAAATGGCGGATTGAGAAGTTCGGCAGTCTGCCACTGGAACTTAAAGATAAAATCGTATTCTTGTTCCAGCTTTTGCTCGACCCATTGATTCTGTCGGGCTTTCTTTCTGCCTTTGTCGCTTCGATTTTCTGGATGGCGGCGATGACAAAATTCAATATCAGTTATGCGTATCCATTCATGAGCCTTTCATTTGTGCTGGTGTTTCTGCTATCCGTCTTTTTGTTCGGAGAGCCGGTCACACCTCAAAAAGTGATCGGCTTATCCTTGATTGTGCTAGGTATTATAGTAACGAGTCAATCTATTTGAGGTGTTAAGATGATTCCATTCAATAAACCATGTGTAACAGGTAACGAAAATGAATATATTCAGGAAGCAATCCATAATTTGAAACTTTCCGGCAACGGGCCATTCGGAAAAAAATGTTCCAGTTGGTTAGAGTCTCATTTAGGAACCGAGAAGGTGCTTTTGACTCCTTCTTGTACGCATGCCCTTGAAATGGCTGCATTATTGGTCGATATTCAGGAAGGTGATGAAGTGATCATGCCTTCTTTTACATTCGTTTCTACGGCAAATGCGTTCGCTTTACGCGGGGCCAATATTAAATTCGTCGATGTTGATCCGGCTACAATGAATATGGATGCTTCACTTGTGGAGGAAGCAGTTTCAGGCCGTACGAAGGCGATTGTGGTCGTACACTATGCTGGCGTGGGATGTGAAATGGATGCCATCATGTCTCTTGCTGAACAGTATGATCTTTATGTGATCGAGGATGCAGCTCAAGGCTTGCTTAGTACCTTTAAAGGAAAGGCCTTGGGGACGATTGGTCATCTTGGTACATTCAGCTTCCATGAAACCAAAAACTATACGTGCGGAGAAGGTGGAGCGTTGGTCATCAACGACCCTCGTTTCATTGGCCGCGCGGAAATCATCCAGGAAAAAGGGACGAACCGCTCACAGTTCATCCAGGGCAGGGTGGACAAATATACATGGCGGGATATTGGTTCTTCTTACCTCTTGAGTGATTTGAATGCTGCTTATTTATTAGCTCAGCTGGAAGCAGCTGACAGAATCAATAAAAACCGCCTGGAAACGTGGCATATCTACTGGGAAGGGCTGAAGCCACTAGCCGGGCAAAGCAAGATTGAGCTGCCATTCATCCCGGAAGACAGGGAACATAATGCCCATATGTTCTATATCAAAACCAAGGATGAAGAGGAGCGAAAACGGCTGATACAATACTTGAAAGAAAATGATGTCATGGCAGTCCCTCATTATGTCCCACTTCACTCTTCCCATGCCGGGGAGAAGTTCGGAGAAATGAGCGGACCGGATACGTATACAAGTAAAGATAGTGAACGATTGCTGCGTTTACCGCTTTATTATCAAATGGCAAAAGAGGATGTCAGTCATGTGGTACACCATATTCGAGCGTTTTATCAGGCATAAATTATTATTTGTAGCCTGTTTGATTCTGGCAGCTTATTTGCTGCCTTATTATATTTTAGGTGAAGATACGCATATCAGGGTACATGATAATCTGGATTCGAATATTGTCTGGTATAAGCTGGTGGTTGAAAACAACCTGATTTTCGCCTCACCGAATGAAATGCTGCAAAGTATTATTAACGGCCTGCCACGAAGTGCTTTGCCTTCAGGCTTGGATGCTATGGTCTGGCTGTATGCTCTATTTGAACCCTTCACTGCTTATACCATCAACCAGACCATCATGCGAGTGGTCGGTTTATTTGGTATGTATTTTCTACTGGCTTATATTTTTGAAAAACGGAAAGATACATGGACAAATTTTCAGCTGCCGATTGCGGGGGCCGCCTTGACGTTTGCGCTGCTTCCATATTGGCCATCCGGCGCTCTTTCCATGGCAGGAATGCCGCTTGCATTACTTGCATTTTTGAAAATCCGAGAGCTCGGTAGACAAGCGAAAAAGAGATACTGGATCTTCCTTGTACTCATCCCATTCCATTCCAATTTCATCCTGGCCTTTTCCTTTTTCATCTCGATCATTGGTGTCATCTGGCTGGTGGATTGGATTCGCTTTAAAAAGTTCAACTGGCCATTTTTTAGTTCGATTGTATTGATGACAAGTATCTTTCTGATCAAAAATTATATGATCATTTACTCGATGTTCCTGGATAGTGCATTTGTACCCCATCGAGAAGAATTCACTTTGGGAGATAAGGATGCAGTTGGGGCGTTCCAGCTGGGGATTGAAAACTTTCTCTTTGCCCATACGCATGATGAAACATTTCATTACCGCTTTATTCTTCCGGGGGCTATGGCTGCGATTCTCATAGCTGTATGGAAAAGGGCCGCAGTGCCGAAGCTGCTCCTATCTCTGCTGGCGGCCAATTTAATCCTCTCGATTTGGTATGGCTACTGGTACTGGGAAGGATGGCGTGTACCAAAAGATACGATTTCCTTATTGAACAATTTCAATTTCAGCCGCTACCACTTCCTGCATCCATTACTCTGGTATCTTGTGTTTGGTCTTGCTATGAGGATTATCCAAAAAAGAGTATTTTTAGGTAAATTTATTGTACTATTGCTTATCCTTGGACAGATCGCTATATTGTTTCCGCTTGCCGAAGAATTCAAGTACAGAGAGTTTGATTCTTTCACTTATAAGGAGTTTTACTCAGAAGCGCTCTTTGACGATATTAAAGAATATATCGGAGAGGATCCTTCTGATTACCGGGTGGTGTCGATCGGGATGCACCCGACGATCGCCCAATACAACGGTATGTGGACATTGGATACCTATAATACAACCATACCGCTTTCCTATAAACATAAGTGGAGGGAAGTAATAGCACCAGAATTGGAGAAGAACGATACGCTAAGGCATTACTTTGATACATGGGGAAGCAGGCTCTATTTGTATGTAGATGAGCTAGGTAAGAATTATGATTTTACCAAAAATAGTAACAAAAAAATTGAGAACCTCGATATCAATACCGACCAGCTGGAAAGCATGGGTGGAGACTATATCCTATCAGCTGTCCCCATTGAGAATTATGAAGCGAATAACCTTGTTTTTGAACGCGTGTTTGAATCTGAGGCTTCACCATGGAGCATCCATTTGTATAAAATAGATGAATAATAAAAGCTGTATTTCTCCAATCAGTTTGGAGAAATACAGCTTTTTAAGTACTCCATTATTGACATGTTTGGGAACGATTCTCGAGTGCGCTATATATCGTGGGCAAGAGGTTGTAATAGCGGGGTTTCATGAGGAAATTATCGACATTATAATCCATCGAAATCTTAATGGTATCTTCGTTTTGATGATGTAATAAAATGATGACACTTGTGTCTTTGGCGATACTGTTCAATTCAGCTAGCAGAGAGAAGCAAGACTCATCAAGCAAAATGACATTGATATCATTTTCATTTAGAAGGGACTTGATATCCGCATTGCCCATGTCTTCACATTGACTATATATACCTTGATCATACAAGACATGTTGCAGATGCTGCAGGTCTGATGCATCTTTGGATAGCAACAATATTCTTGGCTGCATGGTAATCCTCCTTTCATGAACCCGTAGACAACGGATTAGGTGGGGGAATTCGGAAAAATGGAGGATAAATTATTATCACAACTTAAGATGTTGATCCGCACTTCCTATAACCCTTCCTCCATGCTAACAGACAAATGACGACATTTAAACAGCCGTTAGTACGAGGTTATCTGCTGGCGGTTCATCAATGGGAGCATGCAGGAATGGGTGACATCGCTTCTCCCCCAATGGGCCGGTCACCGACATTTTTTCTTTTCTCAAAAATATCTTCCTGATTTCCATGTTTTACTAACACGATCACGTATGATTAATTTTGCTAAGACGGCACGGATAATGGCGATTTACATCCTTTCCTCCTTATCATCATTTTCTGCCTCAAGACATGGTTTTATACGCCAAACATAATTACAGTTAATGTGTAGAAACTAAGGAGGAAGGAGGTTTTCGATATGAAGAAACAAACGAAACACGACATTCAGGCAGATAGAACTTATCAGCCATCTGATTATGAAAAGGATGATCAATTTTCACAAGGACTTGCAATTACACACGAGCAGGCATCCGATACATTGACAGAAGGGACTATCGATGGACAGATTGATCAGGTAGATGGAGAGGGCAAACTGGTCAGTCATGAAGGAAAAGATTTAACAAGGGTGGAGCAGCGTCATGGGAAGAAGAAATAAAATCCTCGTTCCGGAAGCGCGTGAAGGACTTGATCAATTGAAAGAAAATTTATTGAATGAACGCTATGGAACGAACGACAAATATGAAATAGCACAGGAACAGAATGTGCCAATATCAGAGGGTTATAACGGAGAAATCAAAGCCAAAGATGCCGGGAGAATGGGTGGAGCTATTGGTGGAAGTATGGTCAGAGAACTTGTCAAGATGGCTGAACAACAGCTGGGACAAAGTAAAGAACAGCACAAATGAATCTTGTGCTGTTCTTTACATACTCTTTATGGCTGCATTGATTTGATTTTCACTTCGTTCCGTGCAATTTTTTCTTCCCAGTTATTAGTATAGACGCTTAATATATCGTTAATTTTATCGATTAATCCCAGCCTCACTAAGCCGTTTCCTTCCGCTTGTTTCGTGTAACCGAGCGGCATGGTTCGTTTAATCAGCTGGGCGTAGAGCTCAGCTTCTGTTAATTTGCGTTTGAACTGGGACTCGGACAAATTGATCAACAAGGCCAGCGCACCAGACACGTGGGGAGTGGCCATGGAAGTCCCGCTCAACCGAGCATATTCACCATTTAAATAAGTGGAGAGAATATTGACACCAGGAGCTACTAAATCAATTTCATTATTTGTATTGGTGAAATCAGCTAACTTTCTTTCAAAGTTGATAGCGCCGACCTGAATGACTTCGTTATAAGCGCCAGGGTACCCGAACTCATCGGTATCTTCCCGGCCATCACCAGCGTTCCCTGCAGCGCATACGACGGCTATATCCTTATTGACTGCCTGCTTAATCGCCTCATGCAGGTCTGGAATGTCGCTTGGTCCGCCTAACGACATGGACATGACTCGGACTCGTTCTCCGTTCGATCCCTCCCAGTTAGTGGCGTATTCAATTGCATCGATAATCCAATCCATCCGGCCTCTGCCGCTACCTGTCAATACTTTCAGAATTAGAAGGTCTGACTGAGGTGCTACACCAACCACTCCTGTGCCATTTTCTGTAGCAGCGATCGTTCCGGCAACATGCGTGCCATGGCCGTTGTTATCCGAAAAATTATCCTCATCCCCATCATAATCCGTGGTAAAGTTTCTGCCGCCAATAATTCTATCTTTCAATTCAGGATGATCCGGCTGGCAACCGGTGTCAATGACCGCAACGACATTTCCTTTTCCTTGATTGGCCTGCTCCCAGAGTAGGGGTGCCTCAATCATTTCCACACCTTCTGGCACATTTGACGACATTGGGAGAATCTCTTCTACTTGAAAGGGAATCAGTTTAAGCTCGTCCATTTCTCATCCTCCTTCAACTTACATGTTTAGAATATTCTTACAATTAAATTCTATCAAAGCTGGCTGGTATTTTGAATGGGTCAAATATCCCTCGTTTTGGGTATTTGCACATAGAATTGCATTCGTTGAAGAAAAATACTATGTTTGACTTTCGTTAAATGGAGGAAGGATTTATACTAGAGAATGAGACCGGAATAAAACGTCCTGTCTTTTAAAAAAGGAATGAATGATATGGTTATGGATAAACAATCACTCCAAGCAGAAATCGCCAGTTACACAGGAAAGTTACTACGAGATAATTTTGGCAAGGGGCCTTCCTCTGTATATGTTTCGATTGAAGAGCCTTATATCACCATCTATTTGCGTGAATTTTTAGCACCGATGGAAAGGGTATTGGTCAGCCAGAAAAACGATATGAAAGTTGAAGAAACAAGGGACTTGCTGATGGATGAATTGCTTCCGGATATGCGGGCCACTTTAAGGATAATGACCGGATTAGAGGTTGAAGACCTTTTTTATGACTGGTCGCTTAATAATCGTTCAGGTGTTTTCTTAGCGGTAATTGCAAAAAAGCATCAGGACCAAGAGATTCATCTAGCTGATTATCCAGACAAGGTAAAAATCCATGAAGAAATTATCCGGGTGAGTGAACAGGCAGAAAAAGCTCCTACAAAAGTTGATTCATTCATGTTGAATGATCGGACACTAATAGTGGTCCGTGATGGAATATTGGTACGGATTGAAAAAGAACTGATACGTTCAGGCTTTGGTGAAACATTGAAGCTTACTAAGCGAAAGCTGGAAAAAGGCCTGTTAAGTCAATCATATTGTGAAAACATCCTCGATACCCAAGTCATCGATATATTTGTGGATTGGGATTTTAATGAAGATAAAAGTTACATCATTTTTATTTTAAAACCGAAAAAGCCAGGTGGAAATGGGTTGGACAATTAGAGCCAGACATAAGCCGGAAAAGGGATCATACCTTTTTCGGCTTTTTTTATTGTTAATATGAATGAAAGGGGTATCTATGAAATACATTGTAATCGCAGAAGATGCTAATCAATTAAGAATAGGATTTGCGCAAGAACAGGAGGAGGTCATATTTTCGACTTATGAAGAGGCACAAGCATTCATCACGAGTGTCCATGAAGAGAATGTCCTTCCAGATAAATATAGGTTGAAAATAGAAACCTACGACAAAGAAGCTGAACATTTGAACCAGAAAGAGCAAGAGTAAACAACCCCTAAAATCTCTTACCAGTCTATCCCGTAGTATGACTGCGGGATTCCCAGGTGGTTCCCTCGTATTAATAGCCCCCAACACCTCCTAGTGTGATTGGTTTCCCCCCCTTTTTTTTCAGCTATCGTTTAACTTATTGACGCATGTGTAATATAAAAGGCAGGAGGTTATTTTTATGAAACACACTGTCTTTTATGATGCACAATGTCCGCTTTGCTTTAGCATAAAACGTGTATTACGCAGGCTTGATTGGTTTAATAAACTAGAATGGATTCCCGTTCAGGAAGTAGAAAAAAGTAATGACTTTCGTTATTTAGCTGGAAAAGACATCTATGATCAAATCTATATGAGGACTTCAAATGGCAAGTTGCTGGCTGGTTTTTATACGATCAGAAAGCTGCTTGTTTCGCTGCCGCTGACTTTTTATGCGGGTGTACTGATGTATCTTCCCTTTGCAAGCCGCCTGGGTTCTCCGCTGTATAAATGGATATCGAAGAACCGTTATGACTGGTTTGGGAGATATGAAACGCCAAGAAAATAACCAGGTCACGATAATCCAATACTCGCTTTTATAAAAGGAGTTGTTAAACTTATTTCAAAGAGGCTTCAATTCAAAGGCCGTAAAGTCGAAGACTTTAACTCGAGATATTGTTTGGGATAGCTTAGCCAAGCCTGAGGAAGCTAACCAAATTCCCACGGAAAGCGATCCGTTTTCCCAGTCCCCATCATCGCCTTCATTAGCATCGAAACTGAGACTTCGGGAAAAGTGAGATACACTGTTAAAATCAACACGGAGATTTAACAGAGCCTAAACTAATAAGGGCTGCCCTCCATAGGGCAGCCCTTATTTCATGCAAGCTGGCTTCATTTTTTTGCGGGAAGTTCTTTGTTATGCCAATCAGCTATTGCTGAATTTTGGTGCACCTTCACGCACGGCGATGAATTCAGGGCGTTCTTTCCCTGCAGAGAAAGGCTTTACTAATTGATTTTCCACACTATTATAAACCATGAACAGGTTGTTGCGGCTGTATGGTGTAATGTTACCATTGGATCCATGCATGGTATTGCTTTCGAATAAAGTGATAGAGCCTGCTTTTCCAGTCGGTACGGAAATACCGCCGCCCTGCTCAGCAAGCCATCTCAAACTTTCCTGATCCGGTACACCGAGCTTTTGCTTTTTCAAAGATTCTTTGTAGTTGTCATCTGGTGTTTCACCTACACAACTGACATAGTAGTTTTGGGACCCTGGTATAAGCATCAAAGGCCCGTTGAACGTATAGTTATCGGATAATGCGATAGACAAGCTGACAGCACGCATACGCGGCATACCATCCTCGACGTGCCATGTTTCAAAGTCAGAGTGCCAGTCGAATTCCTTACCTGTAAAGCCAGGCTTATAGTTGATACGGGACTGATGGATATAGACATCGCTTCCGAGCAGGTGGTTGACTATGTCTAGAATGCGTTGGTCGTAAGCTACTTTTTTAAAATATTCATCATCATTGTGGACGTGGAATATGGATCTGATTTCATCACTTTGTGGTTCGCGAATTACTTTGTCTGAAGTGACGTCCTTACTGTCATCTTGTAATTCGAAAATCCCCTTTTGAAGCTCAGATACTTCATCTTCCGAGAAGAAATTTTCAATCTGTAAAAAACCGTTTCTCTCATAAGAATCAAGCTGTTCCTTTGAAAGTGGTGCTTGATCATCTTTTGAGCGATCCGTGTGGATGACAGGATCTTTACGTTTCATAATTTCAGGCTGGTTATTCTTTCTTGAAGGATAAAGATCTTCCATTATAAACACTCCTTGTGTCCAAAAATTTTCCATAACTCATGTTGGTGATCATGACTGCTTTTTGACTGATTGCCAGCTTGCATTTATCGGAAAGAACCTTCCGTTGTACGGGGATTTTACCCATCGAAAATATCAATTAAACACCTAAAATTCAAATTTTTTGTAAAAAAAAGAAAATGAAAGCTTAGAGGCAATAAAGTCAGCAGCAATGGGGTATTTCTAATAGAATAGCTGTCAAAACCATACAGGGTTCGTCATCAATGTTAGAAATTTTAACAAACGGACCTATTAATGGATTATGACAAAATCTTTACAAAGGAGTTTTCAGGAAGAACAATGCGGGTAAACGAATACTAAGAAAATAGACCTTGTATGGAGGAAATATTATGAGTCTTAAAGAACAGCTATTGGAAAAAGGTTATAACAACATAGATATAATGGTCATCGATGAAGATAATAACCAATCGACAATCCCGGATCTTACTCTTCATAAAATCAATAACCTCGAGTATAAGCTGTATCTCGATCCTGAATCCGTAAAGATGAATTTGGATGAAGAACATCCCCATTTTACGGCACGACAAAAGAGTGAAGATGGTGGAGATGTTCGTATCAAAGGATTTATCCTTGAATGGTAGTCGATAACGGAATACTGATGAAAATGCGCAATTCTCTAACTAAAGAGGATTGTGCATTTTTTTCGGAAAATAAAAAGGTTGACACATTTTCCATCCACACCGTATACTCTATATTAAATCTTAATTCCGACTATTATTATTGGAATAATTATATAAGGGTGTGCGACGCATGTTTTTACAAATGAACGAGGTGGCAAAAAGGTTTGCTGACCATGAGGTTTTTTCTGGCATCAATGTATCTATCGAAAAAAATCAATTTGTCTCTATCCTAGGGCCATCAGGTTGTGGAAAGTCCACTTTACTTTCCATGGTCGCAGGCCTGGAAGATGTGACTGAAGGTACGCTCCGTCTTGGGGGAGAAAAAATACTTCACCCTGGAACAGACCGAGGTATGGTTTTTCAGCAGCCGGCTTTGTTCCCATGGCTTACAGTGAAGGACAATGTAACTTTTCCGCTGAAAGCTGACCACTCAAAACGTGAGAAGGAGCAAATAGCTGCTAACTATTTAAAAATGGTACATCTGACTCGCTTCAAGGATGCCTATCCTCATGAATTATCAGGAGGAATGCAACAGCGGGTCGCTATTGCAAGGGCGTTGGCAATGGATCCGAAAGTGTTATTGATGGATGAACCATTCGGAGCGCTGGATGAACAGACGCGACACATCCTTCATGACGAACTGATGAAAATTTTTGAAGAAACGAAAAAAACGATTTTGTTCGTCACTCATAGTATTCAAGAAGCCATCAAACTATCGGATCGTGTCATCGTCATGGGGACCCGGCCAGGCAAAATCATTGCTGACTTTCCAATCGACATTGCTCGCCCGAGAGAACGTGACGATACAAAAGTGATTGAAATGGAAAAAAAGATAATGGAGCTGTTAGAAGATGAAATCAAAAAAGTGATGAAGGAAGAATTGGATTATGAAACCAAGCATTTGGGTTAAACGAATTGCATTCATTATCGTTTTATTAGCCATTTGGCAAGGCGTATACATGTCAGGTTATTTTCCGGCTATTCAGTTTCCTCCACCGACAAAGGTATTCCAAGCATTAGTCGAGGGATTTGCTGATGGCACGTTAGTTGGGGCATTACTGGCAAGTTTCAAACATCTATTGATTGGACTTGCGCTTGCAATCACCCTGGGAACGTTGATCGGCGTCCTGCTCGGAAAATCACGTCAGGCCGATGAAACTGCTGGGATGTATTTAATAGCGATGCAGAGTATACCAAGTATCGTGTGGGTGCCACTTGCAATCATGTTAATTGGTTTGAATGAAACTGCAGTCATATTTGTCGTCGTATTAGGTGGAACATTTGTGATGGCATTGAATGTCAGGACCGCCATTCATAGCGTGCCCCCTGAATTCATCAAGGCGGCGAGAACAATGGGGGCAAAAGGTCTCCCTTTATTTTTCAAGGTGGAAGTGCCTGCAAGCCTTCCTTATTACATGAGTGGTATCCGCTTAGCGTGGGCATTCAGCTGGAGGGCATTAATGGCAGGTGAATTACTTAGTAATGGACCTGGTCTTGGATATTCACTAAGGTTTGCGATGGATTTCGCGCAGATGGAATTAGTCATTGGAATCATCATTATCGTCGGTGTCATCGGGTCGGTAGTCGATCAGCTGGTTTTCTCTAAATTAGAGAAAAAAGTGATGAGACGATGGGGTTTATTAAAATAATTGGAGAGGTGAAGGAATATGAAAAGGTGGTTGTCTTTGTTTTCAGTCGTCGTATTAGGGTTGCTTTTAACCGCTTGCGGATCGAGTGATTCAGCATCAGGGAACAGTAACGGGGATAAAATTGTCATTGGTTATTTTCCGAACATCAACCATGTAGCAGGAATGGTAGCTGAAGAAAAGGAATTGTATGAAAAAACACTCCCAGATGGTACGGAAGTCGAATATAAATACTTCCCGGATGGCTCTGCTTTCATGACCGCTTTGGAAACCGGGGAAATACAAGGGGGACTTGTAGGACCAGGTCCTGCGATGAACCATTATATGAGCGGGGCAGAAATCAATATTGTAGCTGCTGGCTCTACTGGGGGTACCGTCATCATGGCACGTAACGGCTCTGGCATTGATTCACCAGAGCAATTGAAAAACACGACATTTGCATCTCCGCGTGTCGGTTGTACCCATGACGTCCAGTTCGAGGCGTTGATGATGCGTGAATACGGGCTTAAATCAGACCGCCTTAAAGGTGAAATGAAACATGTTACCGGCAAACCAGCTACGTATTCCCAATTGTTCGCCAGTAAACGAATTGATGTAGCGACAGTTCCAGAACCATGGGCATCAAAGATAGAGGAAGAAGGGCATGGCAAAGTATTGATTGATACCGACGAAGTGGCATTCGGTGAAACATTGCCGGCTGCTGTATTCGTTACTTCCAAGGAGTTAGTCGAAAATGACTCCGAATTGGTACAAAACATGGTTGATGCTCACAAAGAGGCTACTACATTCATTCAGGATAATCCAGAAGAGGCAAAAGAAATTGCTGCTAACAAAATCAAGGATATCACCGATCAGGAGTTATCAAAATCAGTGATCGACAGCTCCTGGGAACGCATCGATTTCACATACAATGTGAAGCTGGAAGATCTTCAATCATTCGCAAATGCTTCTTATGAGTTGGAATTCTTAAAAGAAAAGCCTGATTTAAAAGGTTTAGTTGATACAACATTCATTGAAGAATAAAAAGGCAAGGGGAGCTTTCCCTTGCCTTTTTTGTGGTTGCATATAGATAAGTACTCATAAAATTAGCAATAAGTTTTCCATTTCAGGTGACACTAATGGAAAAGGAGGTCATTTGATGAAGAGTAAGAACATATATAGCGTTTTAGCATTTATGCTTCTTTTGGTTGGATTTGCTTCAAGTGTCCAAGCGAAAGAAGGGCTTATTTATGAAATGAAAAATTTTGATGAAGTGGAAAACCGGTGGGAAATCCACATCCAATATACAAAGTTTACAGGGCTGGAAGACAAAGCCTTTCAACAGAAGTTGAACAAGATGATCCAGGAAAAAGTCGCGGGGTATATCCAAACTGTAAAAGAACAAGCAGACGATAATCAGGGAATACCCATTCGTTTTTACGGAGAGACAAAAGTATTGGTGGATAATAACTTTTATTCTGTTCTGATGACGTCCAGCCTTTCGAGAGGAAACACATTCAGCGGCGATGTCGAATCATTCAACTTCTATAATCAAAAAGATACACAGCTTGCAACTCTGATGGATATTATGGATTTGGATAAAATTGATGCAGAAGTGAAAAAACAAATACATGCAAAGCCTGATGTTTACTACGTTGAAGAGTTCAAACATGTGCGTCCGGGTACTGCTTTTTACCTGCAAGGTGAGGAACTCGTGTTGATTTTCCACAAATATGAGATTGCTCCAGGAGTTTATGGACCTTCAGAAATTAAAATACCGATCAATCATCGATATTAAAACAAAAAAATGCCGCTAATCCAAATGGAGCAGCGGCCAATCTGATTGTCTAATTGATTCATTTTCAGGGGAGGAATCAATACATTCAGTATTTTTAAGACAATCACTTATGAACAGTATTGTCCACAACACAAACCTTTTATACATTAGTTTTGATAAAATTATCAACATTATCCACATCGCTTGTGGATTTGTTTACCAACATTTTATTAACAATGGGGGAGGTCAATAAAATCATGTTGTAAACGTTTTATTCACAAAAGGTGAAAAAACGTGGATAATTTTTGCCTGCAAGGTTTGTTGTGCGGCTTTGGTAGGTATATACCCTCTTTAAAGTTTAATAATCCTAAGATTTCCGGGAACGTTTAAAAATTTTGTCTGCTTGCTTAAAATCTCTTCCATATAGCACTTCCTGCGTCTTTGAAAGTGCCCCTTTTGAAGCTTTTGTTTGTCCCTGCTTTGCTTTCATGGGAAAAAACCTCCTTCTTTTCCTACAGCTTGTCCAAACCCCGGCCAACTATACAAAAAAGCTTAAGCGCTGGTTAGGCGCTTAAGCTTCCAAAACCTCTTCAGAATCTTGTGCTCTGTAGTAGTGAAACAGGTATTGCTCTTTAGTAATCGCAAAAAGATCATAGACATCTTCTTTTTCATTGATTCGTTTCCATATATCCGGATAGTCGGAATTTGCATGTGAAACATAAGGGAGTTTTAATGCAGCTTTCATGGAGCGTGGATTATCACGGCGGATTTTCATAAAAATCGCTTCGATATCCAGCTGGAAAAAAAGCTCCTCAAAAAAAGCATCTTTAGCTGGACGGTTGTAGCCTTTTCCGAAATACGGCTGGCCGATCCACGTGGCTAAAAAACCTTTATTATCGGTAATATCAAACAAGTTGATTGTACCAATCGGCTGGCTCCATTCATCCACAATCGTGCGGGAAATGATTTCCCCTTGTTCTTCCGCTTCGATCGTCTGCCTGGTCAAGAAGTAGAATTCATCGCTGGAATAGGCTTTATGACGGACGTAGGGAAAGACTTCCGGGTGGCTCATCAACTCGAACAAAACAGGGACATCATGCAAATCACGTTTTTTTAACATAAAAAACCCTCCTTATCTATAAAAGAAGGGCAGTCGGGTCGTGTGGAAGGAAACAGCTGTGGACGCGACCACCCTCGAATTTTTATCAATTGCTCACAAAAATCCGGGGTGGGAATCGAACCCACTAGAACCAGTCAAGCTGGTGGCGCACCATTTGCCTTCCCATACTCCGCTCTATGAAAAATCTAAGATTTTTTCAGATCGTTGCATTAATCATAAGCGATTTTTCTGGAAAAATAAATAGGCATTCTAATAAATTTTTTTTGTATTTTAACGACATGAATTGACATCTTTCGATACACAAAATGAACGATTATTTTTTATAAATAATTTCTCCATTTACCATCGTCCATAGTGGTTTCGACATGAATTCGAACGGATGGCCGTCCCAGAGAACGAGATCGGCATCTTTACCCGATTCGATTGATCCCACACGGTCTTCGACACCGAGGTTCCTGGCAGGGATGATCGTAATTCCTTGTAACGCTTTTTCAATATCTAATCCTTCCCTGGCAGCGAGTGCCGCACAAATATTCAAGTATTGGATGGGAGTATATGGATGGTCTGTGGTAATCGACACTTGAATTCCGTGTTTAGTCAGTTTGTGATAAGTTTCCCAAGTCTTATTTTTTAACTCAATTTTAGATCTCCGGGTGAAAGTAGGTCCTACAGACACTTGGAGGTTCCGGCCTTCCAGTTCTTCAGCGATCAAGTGTCCTTCTGTACAGTGCTCGATGCGAAGGTCGAGATTGAATTCATCTGCAAACCTGATAGCGCTGAGGATGTCATCAGCCCGGTGCGCGTGGATGCGTACCGGGATTTCCCGTTTCAACGCCTTTACAATCGGCTGCACCCTTAAGTCATCTGGATTATCCGCATGCCTGGCATGATAAAAAGTTTCCCGCAGCATTCCCATAATCCCAAGGCGTGTAATCGAATCATTCCGGGAAGTAGAATGGACCCGCTTCGGGTTTTCACCAAGTGCCAGCTTCAATCCGGCCGTATCACGAAGCAGCATGCTGGAGATATTTTTACCAGTATTTTTAATCACCGAAGTCATCCCGCCGATGATATTTGCGCTGCCTGGCATGATGTGGGCGGTAGTGACACCTTCACGGATAGCGTCGCCAAAGGCAGGATCAAGGGGGTGGGCCCCGTCCATAGCTCTCAAATGTGGTGTCATCGCCTCAATTGTTTCATTGGCATCACTTCCAGCCCAGCCTGTCCCTTCATCATATAATCCTAAATGGGTATGGACATCGATAAAACCCGGGAAAAGCAATTTATTCTGCCCGTCAATGCTGTTGGCATTAGCAGGAGCATCCACTTTCTTTCCGAAGGAGACGATTTTACCGTTTTTGATTAATACTTGCCCGTTCTCAATAGGCGGAGAAGTTATTGGATGTATCATTACATTCCTAATTACTGTATTCATTTTTTTCGTGCCTTTCTGCTAGTTGATTTTTTGTACTTTTAGAAAGTTAAACTTTGTTAAATGATTAAAGGATAAGAAAACATTAAGGCTTTCTCCATAAGTACTTGGCGACAAGCCAAGTTTTTCTAAAATAAGTTACATTTCTATTATATGTGAAAAATGGTTGGAAGAGTATGTAAAAAAGATTAAGGGGAAGCAGTGCTCCCTCCTAATCTTTAAAAACATCTTCCAATGCCGGGGTCAATTTAGGGTATATGAAATCATAGCCAAGGGCAATCGCCTTTTTCGGAACCACATGCTGGCCATCGAGAAGAAGTGTACTCATGTCACCAAGCGCGGTTTTGATAACGAAGGAGGGTGCTGGAAGCCAGTGTGGACGACCAAGAACTTTACCAAGTGTTTGCCCGAAATCTTTATTTCTTTTCGGGGTGGGAGCTGTCGCATTCATGGGTCCGACTACTTCCTTATTGCGCATGGCGAAATCGATCATCCCTACGACATCGTCCACGTGGATCCATGACAGCCATTGTTCTCCCGAGCCTATTTTACCGCCTGCCATCATCTTATAAGGAATCGCCATCTTAGGTAGTGCTCCTTCTTCACCCAAAATGATTCCAAACCGTAGATATACAGTGCGCACGTCATGTTTAGCTGCCTGAGAAGCTCGTTTCTCCCATTCGGTTGTGACGTTGGCCAGAAATCCATTCCCTGGCTTGGTTGTGTCCTCCGTAAACACCTCCGTGATGGAGTTTCCATAAAATCCTACTGCAGAAGCGTTGATGAGCACTTCTGGTTTTTTCTTCAGTTTACGAATCAACTCAACGATATTTTCGGTCGCTTTGATTCGGCTGTCCAGGATGCTCCGTTTTCTTTCCTCCGTCCATCTTCCGCTATTCAACGACTCACCGGCTAAATTGATGACGGCATCAAGCTCGTTCAATTGTGCTTCCGGAGCGAATTCCGGTTTCAGCCAACCAATGTATGTGATATTTTTCGTATCTTTATGCTTTTCCGGGCTGCGAGTCAAGACATAAACGTCATGGCCTTCTAAAACAAAATGCCTGGTCAGATTTTGTCCGACAAAACCTGTTCCACCTGTTATTGCTATTTTCATCCTGTGATTCCTCCTTTAATGAGGCTTGATTAAAGTTTACTTTATATTCTGATAAAAATCGATTCTTCCAAGTGTCCTAAGGGAAGAGACTCATGCTAAAATAAAGCAAGAGGTGAGAGGTTTGGCTAAAATCACGCGGATAACTACACAGAAAAAGAAGAAAGACCGCTTTAATATATTTTTAGATTTCGGGCAGGGGGAATCCTATGGTTTCAGTGTTTCTGAGGATATTCTAGTTCAAGAAGCCCTGCATAAAGGAATGGAGCTTGATGATGCTTCTATAAAAGCTCTTATGGAAAAAGACGACATACAGAAATCCTATACCCTGACAATACATTATTTAAGCTACCGGATGCGCTCGGAAAAAGAAATCCGGGATTATTTGAATAAAAAGGAAACCGATCCGGAACAAATCGAAGTGATTATCGACAGGCTATACAAAGAAAAGCTGCTGGATGATCAGGAGTTTGCAAACGCGTTAGTCCGAAGCAGAGTCCATACATCGAGCAAGGGGCCAATGATGGTGAAAAAAGACCTGATGGAAAAAGGGGTTTCAGCCGCTAAAGCGGAAGAAGCCTTGACCCATTATCCTTTTGAAGCACAATATGAAAAGGCAATGAAATTTGCGGAAAAAAAACTGCGTTCAGATGGAAAAAAATCATTCCGCCAGCAGGTGCAGAATCTCCAGCAGACGTTGATACAAAAAGGCTTCACCAATGATGTAGTTCAGGAGGTTATCGCAAACCTGCCACAGTCAGAAACAGAGGATGCGGAATGGGAAGCAGTCGTTTATCAAGGAGAAAAAATTCTACGTAAATATGAACGGAAAGCAGAAGGCTTCGAGTTGAAGCAGAAAGTGAAAGGGGCTTTGTACCGCAAAGGATTCCAAATGGACGAAATCCAGCGGTTCATCGAAGAATATATAGAAAATGAATAAGGAATAGCGTTCATCAATAGAAAGTGAGTAGTATTCATTCCACGTGAAGGCTAAAGCCCTGTGGGATCTCACCATGTACTTTAATCCCATAGGACCTTGAATCAGATTCTTGAATAAATACCGCACGAAGAAAATGCGTAGCATTTTCGAGGAGTCACGCAATATCCCGAACCTCCTGGCATTTATGAGAGATACGGAAATATCAATATTTAGGCATTCAACTATAGCTGGAGCAGACTAAAAAGGCTTCAGTAGACCTAGATGAAACCTTCATCTATAAGCAGTGGGTCCGTTCCAAAAAACGGATAGGGCGGCTGGGAAACGGTTCGCTTTCCAGCCGCCCTTCTCCTATTCGGCGACGGACCCAGATTATCTTGTAAACAAGTCTTCGACTTTCCGGCCCTTATGAAAAATTAACCAAAAACTTTAAAAAGAGCCTTGTGTTTAAATAAGTTTTTTATTCTGAAGATCATCGATTGCTTCATACACGTGATCGACGACTTTGGACGCCTGCCTCTGGACTTCCGGGTGGGCGGTGCTCATAGCATAACTATGCGGCGCAAGCTGGAACATGGGGATGTCATTGAAAGAATCACCGATGACCGCCAATTGTTCTGCCTGCAGTCCTGTTTTATCCAATAAGGCTTTTAAGCCGCTGGCCTTACTGATATCTTTTGGTACCAGGTCGACACATGTTTCATGAGAGACGAAACAATCAAGCTGTTCCCCGTATTTCTGCGTAATTCTTTTCTCTAATGCCATCACATCTGCTTCTTCTCCATGAACTGTTATTTTCGATGCATCCACATCGACACCCAGTCGGTCGGCTAATTTTGGATTTACCTGGATATCATGGATCAGCTGTTCTGAAATCAAATCGATCCATTTATTACGTTGATGGGTGAATGTCTGATCGGCAGTGGAAACCGTCGTCACCATCGGTTCCTTGACGATGTCACGGTATACCTGCTGAGCAACGTCCATCTCAAAGGTTTTCGCTTCAATCGGCGTGTTGTCGGCGGTGTAGACAAAAGCGCCATTTTGGCTGACACGATGTCCCGGTTGGCCGATACGCTCCAGGATGTCGACAATTTCATGATCCATCCTGCCAGAAGCGATCGCAAGATTTACGCCTTTTTCCACTAATTCGCGGATTGCATGAATATCTTTTTCTTTTATATAATGATTCATGCCAAGCAGTGTCCCATCAAGGTCACTTACAAATAATTTAATCATTCGCCATTCTCCCTTCCATATGACACCATAGACAATAAGCTTTATACTCGATATATTGTATACATTGAAAACGCTTCAAAGCAAAGGGAAACGACCTGAAGGGAATGGAATGAGGGGGAAAAGGCATGGAACAGCAAGTGACAATTGAAAAAGTGCTTAATAATAATGTCGTCATCGCCGAGCATCCCACTTACAAAGAAGTGGTGCTGATAGGGAAAGGGATTGGATTCAGCCGAAAAAAAGGCGCAACGATTCCAATTAAAGAAGCGGATAAAACATTTTTGTTAAGGGATCCGGAACAAAAAGAGCAGTATGTCAACCTGCTCCCTTATGTAGATGAGGACTTCATTGATTTCATGAATGATATTCTGGTTCATATAGAAAACAGAATGAATCAACGGCTTAATGAACATATCCATGTCGCCTTGACCGATCACATTGCTTTCGCTGTCAACCGTGCAAAGCATGATCTCCAATTCAATAACCCCTTCTTGTTTGAAATTGAAACGCTTTACCCAAAAGAGTACCAGGTAGCCATGGAAGTAGTGGAAATGATCAATAACAAAGAAGGTATCGAGTTTCCTGAAGGAGAAATCGGGTTCATCGCTTTGCATATCCACAGTGCGGTAACAGATAAGACATTGAGTGATATCAACAAGCATTATCAGCTGATCTCCCAGTTAGTCAAAGTGATTGAGGATTCTTTAGAAATCGCTATTGATAAAAATACGGTAGATTATCATCGTCTTGTCCAGCATTTAAGACGTGCGGTCGACCGTATCCATATCGGGGAAGATGTTGGGGGAGAAAATCGTCTCGCTGAAATGTTGAAAAAAGAATATCCACTATGCTATAATTTATCCTGGAAGTTGATAAAAGTGATGCAGAAGCAACTGAATAAGCCAGTGGATGATTCGGAAGCGATTTATTTGACGATTCATCTGCAGCGGTTAGTCAACCATAAAACGTAATTATACGTGTTACTGATACGATCAGGCATGAGTATAAAAAGTTTTAGAGGTTTTCAATGGGGGTAAGTGTACCTTTTGAAGCCAAATAAAACTTTTTTGCTCATGCTTTTTTTATTACCTTAAACGTCGTTCAAATCGCCGTTTAAATTTTCAGTTAAAATGGAAGCGGTTTATTTCATTTTTCTGAAAAATTACATTTGTGATTATCCTGCTGCTTCTGTATCACACTAAAATAAAAGGAGGAACTTTCCATGTTCAAAAATGCTTTTGGTACATTGCAAAAAGTCGGTAAAGCATTGATGCTTCCGGTTGCGTTGCTGCCTGCCGCTGGTATCTTGCTGGCATTCGGTACAACATTCCAGCAGGAATCCTTCCTGGAACGTGTGCCAGCGTTTAAAGCGGAATGGATACAAATATTTTCCGAGGTAATGGCAGCCTCAGGTGGTATTGTCTTTGATAACTTAGCCTTGCTATTCGCAGTCGGTGTAGCCATAGGGCTTGCCGGCGGGGATGGTGTAGCGGGTCTTGCAGCCATCATCGGTTATTTGATTATGAATGTCACGATGGGTGTACTAGGTAAAGTGGATGCCGATATGGCAGCGAATTCACCTGCCTATGCTGAAGTCCTTGGCACGCCTACCCTGCAAACCGGGGTATTTGGCGGTATTATCGTAGGTATTCTAGCCGCATTTTTATATAATCGCTACTTTAATATCGAATTGCCGCAATTCCTTGGTTTCTTTGCCGGTAAACGTTTTGTACCGATTATCACTGCTTTTTCAGCTTTATTCTTAGGTATTATCATGCTGTTTGTATGGCCGTTTGCTCAAGACGGACTGAATGCTTTATCTCATTTGATGCTTAATACAAACATCCACATTGCTGCCTTTGTGTTCGGTGTCATCGAGCGTTCCTTGATTCCATTCGGATTACATCATATTTTCTATTCACCATTCTGGTTTGAATTCGGTTCGTATGTGAACGCTGCCGGGGAAACCGTTCGTGGTGACCAACAGATTTTCTTCGCCCAGCTTCGTGATGGAGTAGAATTTACAGCAGGTACATTCATGGTTGGTAAGTTCCCATTCATGATGTTTGGACTTCCAGCTGCTGCATTGGCTATTTATCACACAGCTAGACCAGAACGTAAAAAGGTTGTTGGTGGTATTATGGCATCTGCCGCACTGACCTCTTTCCTGACTGGTATTACTGAACCGATTGAGTTCTCTTTCTTATTCGTAGCACCACTGTTGTTCGGTATTCATGCGATTTTCGCAGGTTTATCTTTTATGACCATGTCGCTATTGAATGTCAAAATCGGACAAACTTTCTCTGGTGGATTAATCGACTTCATCCTATTCGGTGTTTTACCTAACCGTACCGATTGGTGGTGGGTCATTATTGTAGGTTTGATCTTCTCTGTGATTTACTACTTCGGTTTCCGGTGGGCGATCCTCAAGTTCAACTTGGCCACACCTGGACGTGAAGACGATGAAGTCGATGCCGATGAAGACAGTGAAGTAGGGGATCTTCCATATGAAATCCTGGAGGCAATGGGCGGTCAAGAGAATATCGCTCATTTGGATGCTTGTATCACACGTCTTCGTGTCTCTGTCAATGACAAAGGCGAAGTGGATAAAAACCGACTGAAGAAGCTTGGCGCATCTGGTGTCATGGAAGTCGGCAACAATATCCAGGCAATCTATGGTCCTAGATCCGACAGCTTACGTGGTCAAATGCAAGATATCATCGATGGCAAAGCACCGCGTGCTGTCGCAGAAGATCGTTCCGAAGTTGCGAAAGAAGCGCAACAAGCAGAAGTACCGGTCGGCGGGGAAGAGTTCAATTTCGTCAGCCCGCTTCAAGGGGAAATCATGCCGGTTACAGAGGTCCCAGATCAGGTATTCTCTGGTAAAATGATGGGAGATGGCTTCGCAGTCAATCCAACTGATGGTAAAGTGGTATCTCCGGTCAATGGTAAGATTCTGAATGTCTTCCCTACCAAGCATGCGATCGGCATCCAGGCTGAAAACGGTATGGAGGTATTGATCCACATTGGAATCGATACGGTCAAACTGAAAGGGGAAGGCTTTGAAGCGTTCATTGAAGAAGGCGATGAAGTCAAGCAAGGGCAAGAGTTGATGAAAGTGGACTTTGACTATGTAAAAGAGCATGCCACTTCCACCATCACGCCTGTCATTTTTACAAACTTGCAAGAAGGACAGGAAGTTAAGATTGCAAAACCAGGCGAAGTGCGTCATAATGACCCTGGTATCATTGAAATCAACTAAAAAAATCATATAAATGAGGAGAGATTCAAATGGTAGAACAAACAATGAAGATTACAGCAGCAGATGGATTGCACGCACGTCCAGCTACTGCAATGGTGCAGATTGCAGGGCAATATCAGGCGGATGTGAACCTGGAGTATAAAGATAAGTCCGTCAACTTGAAATCTATTATGGGAGTTATGTCCCTTGGTATTCCTAATGATGCTGAAATCAAATTGACTGCAGACGGTGAAGATGAAAAAGAAGCACTTGAAGCAGTTGTGAACAAAGTTAAAGAAGAAGGACTTGGAGAGTAAGTCCTGAATTAAAAAAGCTGCTGGCCTCTTAAAAGAGGTTCCAGCAGCTTTTTTATATAGTCGCTCGCAATTATGGAGTTTCGCTCATAAAAATAAAAATGATCGCAAAAAGAAAATTTCGCTCACAAATACAGAAATCTGATCACATAAAGGACTTTGTGCTCAAGTCTTTCTATGAATCGACCTTGATCTCTTTGCGACGGTCATCTTCTGCAAAGATTTTATCAGCAACACCTTCTGGGCCTTTCAAGCGTGAAGGATCAGCGACATGGTCACTATCTGACCAGAACGGTGTGTTCATACCACCCATATATACCGCTGTAGCGGACATCGGTTGATCTTCCCATTCTTTCTGCAGGCTTTCCGTAAACCCACGTACAGCAAATTTACTGGCACAATATACTGATTCATTTACTTTACCCCGGAGCCCGGCAGTAGATATGATATTCAGAACTCTGCCTTCTGAGACTTTCAGCAAAGGGAATGCCTTTTGAGTCATTAAAATGGTACCCTTGATGTTGGTATCCAGCATCTTATCGATGTCTTCTTCTTTTAAAGTCGATAATTCTCCGAAGATACCGATGCCGGCATTGTTGATTAATATATCAATACGATCCAATTGACGCACTGCTTCGGCGACTGAAGCTGGTTCTGTTACATCACAAATGTATGATTCTGCCTGTCCGCCTTGCTGAATGATTTCCATACGTACCATTGAAAGTTTTTTTTCGGTTCTCCCTAACAAAACTATTTCATAGCCTTCTTTTGCATATCGATGAGCAAGTGCCCGTCCAAGGCCAGTACCGCCCCCGGTAATTACTGCTTTTCCCACATAAATTCCCCTTTCCTCCATGTTCCTCATTTCCATTGTGACGAATGCTTGTTAAAATGTAAATGGGTAACAATAGGAGGGAAAATCATGGAACGCAGATATAGCGATATGACGATAGAGGAATTGAGAAGGGAAATTGGCGAGCTGACTGATAAAGCCAGGAAAGCAGAGCAGATGGGGATGGTCAATGAGTATGCCGTTTATGAACGTAAGATCATTATGGCAAAATCCTATATGCTGAATCCTGCTGATTTCAAGGCTGGAGAAGAATATCAGATCGAAGGCGATCCAGCCCATAACTTTAAAATTATATATATGAATGGGACATTCGCATGGGGATATCGTACAAATGAACGTGGAGAAAAAGTTAGTGAAGAGGAAGAGGAAGCATTGCCGATTTCCATGTTTGGAGAAAAAGTCAATTAATTAAAAAGCGTGCCTTATATGGCACGCTTTTTTAGTGGAAGATTAAGCACGCTTGTTCATCTGAACTTCAGTGATGATTTCAGACTGTGTCTGCTGTGTTTCTCCATTCACCTGGTGAGCCGCATGCTTAGGGTTAGCACGAGGGGAATCGAATGGGTCGCTATATAGATTATCGAAAAAACCTTTATGCGGTTTACGACCTTTGTTTTTGCCCACTATATTTCACCCTTCCCATCGTCCAGCCTGTGTGAAGAGCGAGCCATCCGCTCTTTCGGATAAGTGTTCGTCGAACCATCAGCTCGCTTAGAAGCGAATTCTGCTTTTGCCCTTGGTTCTCCGTTCATCTTCTTTTCTGGAAAGCCAACAGTTTTATTGCGCATCTTTCAGCCTCCTATAGCATCATAATGGGATGCAGGTTTAGTTTATGTAATTTCAAACCTGCTATGTGTTACAATAGGGAAGTAAACATTGGGAACGTATGAGGTGGCAATAATGGAAAAAGTTTTTCAGCGTTTAGCTGTAGAGTTATATGATAAAAACCCTTCGCTGTCTATTGATGAGGCTCGAACATGGGTCGAGTTATTATGGGAGGACTTCGAAGTAACTCGCGCAAAAGCAGGACATGAATATCAGGGTAAGCAAGTGACGGAGCAGATCGTTACACAGTGGATCAACCATTATGGATCAAAGTTACATGAATTTGCTGCCAACAATCCGAAGTATAAGGAAATGCTTGCCAAAAAAAGGCCGTTGAATTGAATAACAAAGAGGCTGATTCCTTGCCAATTTCCCTTAAAAGAGGGAGAGGGCGATGAGGAGTCAGCCTCTTCTTCATGAGTCAGCTGGAATTGGATCCAATTTGGTTTTTAATTTTTCTTCGGTGAACACCCATCCGGTGTAGGAATTCATTATTTCCAGTGTGGAATCATCTATTTGAGCTACCGCGACAAATGGATATCTTCCTCGTGAACGATAACGAAGGTCGATGAACCGTACTTCCGTATGCTCGTTATAATAAGTCATTTCAAACCGGTAGACCGGAGAGAACGATAAGAAAGCTTTGATATTATGATCTTCCAGAGCACGTACCATAGCCGGCTCATCCATAGGAATTGTCTGTCTTGGAAATTCATCCAAAATGACAATGTGACCATTTTCAGCTTTTCCAACGTAATAGTGATTAGCGGTTGTAATAGCTATGCGCCAATTATTTTGTTTCATGGTAGGAGAAGTTGCGATCTGTTCGACATGTTCAAAATGCTCATGTATGATTTTTACCATTTCCCGCTTATCAAAATAACGTTTCACGTAATAAAGGGCGATTACAAAGTAAATGATCAGCCACGTATAACCGGGGTTCGCACCCAGGTTCCAGGCGACAATGCCGGCTATATGCATCAGAAAGATATAGAGATCGAAGGTGTTGATAAAACCATAGGCCACCCAGCGTCTGGTAAACGGCCGGTAAGCTTGTGTTCCATAGGCGTTGAAAACATCGACAAACACATGCATGATGACTGCAAAGAAAGTCCAGAGCCATAGATGAAGGAAGCTGACTTCTGGCACAAAAGCATAGATGAGCCCGGACAACGCAAGACCCCAGAATATAACTGCTGGCATCGAATGCGTAATGCCGCGGTGGTGCCGTATATATACTGCATTGTTTTTAAGCTTAAGTATCGTATCGAAATCAGGCGCCTGAGAGCCGATCATGGTACCGGCTAATACGGCATTGAATAATGCCGGGTCACTCTGGACAACAGGATCGAGTGTAGCCAGTCCGCCCAGGGCAACTCCCATGACGACGTGTGTACCGGTATCCATCAAGGTACCTCCTTTATGGACTTTTTGGTTGTTAACCAGGTTAAATTCGTGTTTTTGTATTAATTGTATCATGAAAGGTGAATTGCAATGAAAAATAAACAAGCACAAATAAATGATATTTTAGCTGATTTTGACAAAAATAATTTCCAACAAGACTTGATCAACTGGTTCAAAAAAGAACAACGTTCGCTGCCATGGCGAGATAATCAAGATCCCTATCGAGTTTGGGTTTCAGAGATCATGTTGCAACAAACCAAAGTCGATACGGTCATCCCTTATTTCAATCGGTTTATCGAAAAATTTCCCACACCAGAAAAACTGGCTGAAGCTGACGAACAGGAAGTACTTAAAGCGTGGGAAGGTCTAGGTTACTATTCCCGTGCACGTAATCTGCAAAACGCAATTCGTGAAGTCGTCAGCGATTACGGTGGAAAGGTACCAGAAGAAGCGGATGAACTTGCTTCTTTGAAAGGTGTCGGTCCTTACACGAAAGGTGCTATATTAAGTATCGCTTATGATAAGCCAGAACCTGCAGTAGACGGCAATGTCATGCGGGTACTATCACGTATTTTACATATCCAAGATGACATTGCTAAACAAAGTACAAAGAAGCTATTCGAAGGGATCATTCGTGAAGTTATCTCACAGGAAGATCCGTCTTCTTTTAATCAGGGACTTATGGAACTTGGAGCATTAGTTTGTACACCTAAATCTCCAAGTTGTATGCTTTGTCCTGTCCAGGAGCATTGTCGTGCTTACCAGGAAGGGGTAGAGCAGGAGCTTCCTGTAAAAACGAAAACAAAAAAACAGAAAAAAGTTCCTTATGCTGCTTTATTGATTACTAATGAGCAGGGGGAAGTATTGGTCCAGCAACGTCCTGAGCAGGGACTTCTTGCTAATTTATGGGAATTCCCCATGGTGCCGATGGAGGATATTGACCGGGAACATCTACCCCATTGGTTTTTTGGGGAATACGGAATGATGATCACTCCTGGAAAAGCGGTCGATAAAATCAAGCATGTCTTTTCCCATCTTATCTGGGACTTGGAAATCATCCCCTGTACCTTTGATAAAGGTGAATTGGATCATCCCAGAGCCAGGTTCGTTGCTATGGATGAATTAGAATCCTACCCCTTTCCGGTTTCCCATCAAAAAATTGCAAAACACTGTAAGTAAGTAAAGCTCCAGCCCCTTGGGTGCTGGAGCTTTTGTTTAAAATGGTGCTATCGTAGTCGAACGTGTGGACTTCAGTTCGTTTTCCAAGGACAAATCAGCCAGTCCACCACGACTTACAATTTCTTCATTTATTTCTCTAAGAATGGTGGTACCTTCTTGATTCAGGTAAGGAGCCATTTGCGATAGCGAATAGTGGAAATAACTCAATTCATCTCCACTCCATTCCTGTTTCCTGGTCATCGCTAATTCACTCATATCCCGGCCTTTGTACATGCCTTTCGCCTCCTTCTTTATTAGTGTGGAAAAAAAACCGTCGACTATTCAAAATAATGGATAAACATGGAAAATGATTTTGGTGGATAATGATTTTCTAAATGGGCATTCTAATTCTTGCGGAGGTGATAAAGATGGCTAAAAAACAACAAAACCAACAAAACCCAAGCAAAACTAATGCTGCAGAAGTAAGACAGCAAAACCAGCAAGCTGCTCAAAAAGGTCAGCAGCAACAATATGGTGCTGAATTTGCTTCAGAGACTGATGCACAAGAAGTTCGTCAACAAAACCAACAGTCTCAAGCTAAAAAGAAATAACGAAGATCCCCCGAATCTTCTAAACGAATAGCAGACAAAAGCAGCTGCTGAACGAAAACAGGCCGTGCTTCTTTTCCAATTGGGAGAAGCAGCGGTCTGTTTTTTGTGTCCATTCCTACATAAGCTTCTAAAACGTCACTAAATGGTCGCTTACACTTTAGACTCTTATGTTTTCATTTGTTCTCAGATATCGTTATAATGGTTAAAGTAGACAAAATCGGTGAAAATTACGCCTGTTAGGGAAGGGAGATCTTATGCCTGCACCAGAGCCTGGACAATCGGTCCAAATACAAAGCTATAAACACAATGGTAAGCTGCACAGGATATGGGACAGCACGATGATATTAAAAGGGACTAGAAATGTCATAATCGGAGCGAATGATCGGACCGTAGTAACGGAAAGTGATGGCCGGACATGGTTGACGCGAGAACCGGCAATTTGTTATTTCCATTCTAAACATTGGTTCAATATCATCGGGATGCTCCGTAATGATGGCGTATACTATTACTGTAATATCAGTTCTCCTTTTGTATATGATGAAGAAGGAATCAAATATATCGATTATGATTTAGATGTAAAGGTTTATCCTGATATGACATTTACATTGCTGGATGAAGATGAATACGAACAACATAAACAGGAAATGAATTATCCGAAAGTGCTTGATCGTATTTTGCATAATAATGTAGACACCCTGATTCGATGGGTAAGACAACGAAAGGGTCCGTTTTCCCCTGAATTTATCGATCAATGGTATGAACGTTATCTAACTTATCGTTAAGCAAGCCGTTTTAGCCGCGCTGACAATGTGAGCGCGGCCTTCCTATTATAGGCTGTTATTTGGAAATAGAAAGAGGTGACAGCATTGGACAGCATCAAAAGGTATTTAGCCTTTGTAAAGCCTTATAAAAGTAAAATCATTTTGACCATATCAATCGGTATCATTAAATTTTCGATTCCGTTATTGATGCCATTGATACTCAAATATGTCATCGATGATATTATTGGGGGGGATATGTCCCAGGCAGAACAGTTCAATCAGCTGTTCTGGCTCATGGGCGGAGCTTTTTTAGTATTCTTTATTTTAAGGCCTCCCGTGGAGTATTTCAGACAATATCTGGCCCAGTGGATTGGAAGCAAGATTCTTTACGATGTCCGCGACAAGTTATTTGACCATATCCAGAAGCTCAGCTTGCGTTTTTATTCACGAACGAAGACAGGTGAAATCATTTCCCGTGTCATTCATGATGTCGAACAGACAAAGACGTTCGTCATAACCGGACTTATGAATATTTGGCTTGATATGTTTACGATTGTAATTGCAATTATCATTATGCTTAACATGGATATTTGGCTGACGCTTGTAGCCATCTCACTATTTCCGTTATATGGGCTGGCAGTGAAGTTCTTTTATGTAAAACTACGACGACTTACCAGAGATCGCTCCCAGGCATTGGCAGAAGTACAGGGACACTTGCATGAACGAGTCCAGGGAATGCCGGTGATTCGCAGTTTTGCTCTGGAAGATCATGAACAGGAACAGTTTGATGTCCAGAACTCTAATTTCCTTGATAAAGCTCTTAAGCATACGAACTGGAATGCCTATACGTATTCGGTTACCAATACGATTACCGATCTTGCGCCTTTATTAGTTATTACATTTGCCGGGTATCAAGTAATTACAGGAAATCTCACCGTAGGTACGATGGTCGCATTCACCGGATATATGGACCGTGTATATAACCCGCTTCGCCGGTTAGTGAACTCTTCAACTGTACTGACCCAGTCGATCGCATCGATGGACCGTGTGTTTGAGTTCATGGATGAAAAATATGATATCGAAGATAAGAAAGGTGCAAAAGAACTGACTCACGTAGATGGGAAGGTCACCTTCGACCATGTTTCCTTCCGATATGAAGAGGAGGATTCACTCGTTCTCGATGATTTATCTCTTGATGTAAAACATGGCGAGACCATCGCTTTTGTCGGTATGAGCGGAGGCGGAAAATCGACCCTGATCAGTTTGATTCCGAGGTTTTATGATGTGGAAAAAGGAAGGATCCTTATTGATGGTCATGATATCAGAGATGTAAAAGCACGCACCCTAAGGGATAAAATCGGGATGGTACTTCAGGATAACATCTTATTCAGTGAATCGATTGCCATGAACATCAAAATGGGAAATCCGGAAGCTACCGATGAAGAAATGATTGCTGCAGCTAAAGCTGCTAATGCTCATGACTTTATCATGGATCTTCCTAATGGCTATCTTACAATGGTCGGGGAACGAGGAGTGAAGCTATCTGGCGGACAAAAGCAGCGGGTGGCGATTGCCCGGGTTTTCTTGAAAAACCCACCACTTCTTATTTTGGATGAAGCGACCTCTGCACTCGATTTAGAGAGCGAGCACCTGATCCAGGAAGCGTTAGAAAAATTAGCTTCCGATCGGACGACGTTCATCGTTGCTCACCGATTATCGACGATTACCCATGCTGACCGAATTGTTTTGATCGAAAACGGACAAATCAAAGAAGTTGGTACGCATGAAGAGTTAATGGGACTGCGCGGGGGCTATTATGACTTATACCAAGTACAGGAACTGGATGATAGCAAGACCGAATATATGGGAACGTAAGAAGGAGAGGGGAGCCCCTCTCTTTTTATTTACCCTTTAAGAAAGTTTAACTTTTTAAAGGGCTAAAGTGTAAGAAAATACAAAGGCTTTCTTCATAAGTACTTGGCGACAAGCCAAGTTTTACTTTGGTAAAGGAGGTAATAAGGTTGAAAATTGTAGTGACTGGTGATACGCACATGCCCAAAAAGGCCAAACAACTGCCGGACAGGCTTCTGGAAGAGTTAACAACAGCTGACGTGATTATTCATACCGGAGATTGGTCATCCATAAACGTTTATCATGCACTTGCTGAGTACGGTAAAGTTTATGGCGTATATGGAAATGTTGATGGGGAGGAGATCAAACATCATTTTCCAGCCAGGCAAATTATACAAATGGAAGGTTTCAAGATAGGAATCGTACATGGACACGGGGAGAAAAAGACGACTGAAAAAAGGACGTTGGAAGCCTTTGATGGGGAAGACCTCGACGTTCTCATTTTTGGTCATTCCCATATTCCATTATTGCGCTCTTACAAAAATCTTTTATTATTCAACCCTGGGTCACCGACCGATAAGCGAAGGCTCCCGTACTACTCTTACGGAATACTTACCTTCGATGAAGGTATCAGAGCAGAGCATGTTTTTTTTAGTTGATTTTACAGTTCCCTTTACATGAAGACTCAGTTTCGAGACTTTAGGTTGCAATGATGGTGGCTGGGAAAACGGATCGCTTTCCGTGGGCATGTGGTGAGCTTCCTCAGGCTTCGCCTTGCGGGATCTCACCGATCATGTTCATCCCACAGGACTTTGAATAAACATCTATAATACACACCGCACGAAGGAAATGCGTAGCATTTCCGAGGAGTCTCACCGTTTTTCCAGCCACCATATGGTTGTAAGAATCTCGAAACTTCTGTTATGAATGGCATACTTTTGAAGTAATAAGAACGGATCAATCTGGCGTTGTAATAGTATTCTCCTAACAAATTAGGGTAAGTAAATTTAAGAGCGATTTCGATAATCTTATGTGGTAAGGGGCGTGGGGGAAGGTTGAGACTCCTGCGGGAAAGGATAGACTGGCAAGACCCCACAGAGCTTTAGCTCGAGGAGGCTTGCCAGCTTCCCCGAGGAAAGCGAATCCTTCCCCAACGCCCCTAGACATTACCAAACATCTCGAAATCAAGTCTTCGACTTTTCGGCCCTATTATGGAATAAGCTTTTATGAAAAATCAACATCAATGAGTAATAGTTAATGTGGGTAAACATAGTTGGGATGGATGACAATACCTATTTTGTGAATTTTTTGTGTCAATTGTTCGAACAATTTGTTACAATACTAATAAGAATACGCTTACACGAAATTTTCGCGATAATGGGAGTGATCTCTGAATGGGTATTATACTTATGTTCATGCTGCTTGCATCAGTGACACCTTTCTTATTTTTACAGCTGAAGAAAACCGTATTTGCGCTTGTTCAGACAATTCTGCTTGTCGGTATGTGGCTGTACTTCTTTGAAGTTGTGTTTCAAGCTGCACCTGCTGCATTTTCCATCCCCTGGATAATGTTCTATGCAAGTTTGTTTGTAGCGGAGGTTGGCTGGGTGATGTTCATCATCCGTCTGATCAAAACTTCGAGTACTGTACAAGAGAGTTTTCAATAAACTAAAAAAGCCCTCGTTCCTGTTGCCAGGTATACGAGGGCGTTTCTTTTATCGTTGATGTGTTTGTACATGAAGTAACTGAACAACAGCCTGGGAGAAGGCTAGTATGGTAATCAGTCCTAAAAGAAATTTAGGAGAGTAATCGGCGTAAAACATTCCCCACAAGGAGAATGCCGTTAAAATAATACATACGATAAAACCGAAAACCGGCTTCCACGGCAAGGCCATTGGTGCTTCGTAGTTTTTCAGCTCTTTTTGGTTATCCATAACCGTACACCACCTGTCGTTAATGTCCGCTGTGTTCTTCCTGCTGTTCTTCTTGTTGATGGTTTCCTCCATCATCATGATCATGGGTGAAGCCGAACGACATCGTAAATAGGGACCCGGCTACTATGATGGCTGCCAGCACAAAACCGTGGAACATCATATTCCATGGTACATGACCGCCACCGCTTTCTCGTTCTGTCATATGCATGAACATAAATAACTGAATGCCTACCTGAATAACGGCGAGTGTCATAATACCTGCGATTATCCATTTAACAGGCAAGTCAGACCCAAGAGCGGCCCATGCAGCAAGCACCGTCAAAACAATCGATAATACAAAGCCGATAATGTGCTGTACTGGAAAACGTTTCGAATGCTCTGCCATATTAAACCACCATCCCAATCAAATAGACACTCGTGAAGATAAATATCCAAACAACATCTAGAAAGTGCCAATAGAGACTGATTATAAATGTTTTCCTGCTTGTCACAGGAGTCAATCCACGCTTAGCAAGCTGGATTAACAACAGGACTGCCCAGCCGATACCTAACGTGACGTGGAGCCCATGAGTTCCTGCCAATGTGAAGAAGGCGGACCAGAAGGCGCTGGACTGCAGGGTAGCTCCTTCGTGTGCGTAATGAATAAACTCATATATTTCAAAACCCAGGAAGCCGATGCCAAGTACCAGTGTAATAATAAGCCATGTTATCAGGCCTTTCACTGAACCTCTTCGCATTTGATGGATCGCTATCCCACAAGTGAAACTGCTTGTAAGCAGAAGAAACGTCATAATCAGCACAGTTTTTATTTCAAATAATTCACCTGGCGTAGGTGCATCCGCTGTCCGTCCAAATAATACAGCGTAGGTCGCAAATAAGGTGGAGAATAGTACAATTTCCGCAGCAAGGAATATCCAAAAGCCAAGAATGCTCAACTGACCTTCTTGGGTGCGATATTCTAATGGGCCGGATTTCATTTCATGTGCACTCATGTTATAACCCCCTTGCTTCGCGTTCGATACGCTTAATTTCATCTACTTCAACATGGTAACCCTCGTCATAATCAAAAGAGCGTATTCCCATCATGATCAGGACCCCGACGAGCCCGATCACTGCCAAGGTAATCCATTCAAATATCAGAGCGAAACTGGCAAAAGCAGCGATAGCCATCATGATGATTGGCTGCCCTGTATTGCTCGGCATATGAATTGGCTTAAGCTTTTCTTCATCAAATGTTGTTTCGCCTTTTTTCTTCATCGCTAAGAAAGCATCGTACTTATCTGCATGAGGAACAGTCGCGAAATTATAGAACGGTACTGGAGTAGGAGTTGCCCATTCAAGGGTACGTCCATCCCAGGAATCACCTGTTTTTTCACGTTCGCTGTTCCGGTAGCTATAGTAGATATTGAATACGAAGATAGCGAATCCGATACCCATTCCAAATGCCCCGACTGTTGAGATGACATTCAATGGCATCCACTCTGGAATGATATAGAAAACCCGGCGCGGCATACCGTCTAAGCCAACAAAGTATTGCGGGAAAAACGTAACATGGAATCCGATGACGAAGAACCAGAATGCCAGTTTGCCAAACCGCTCATTAAGCTTATGGCCAAACATTTTCGGATACCAGTATTCCAGTCCGGCAAAGCAGGCGAATACCGTTCCGGCAATCAATACATAATGGAAGTGAGCAATCAGGAAATACGAGTTATGAAACTGGTAGTCTGCTGCCGCCATACCAAGCATGACACCAGTGACCCCACCGAGAACAAAACTCGGGATGAATGCGAGCGACCACATCATCGGTGTAGTGAACTCTATTTTTGACTTATACAGCGTTGCAAGCCAGTTAAAGATCTTCACTCCTGTAGGTACAGCAATCAACATTGTTGATACCGAGAATACGGAGTTAACGAATGCCCCTGCCCCCATGGTGAAGAAGTGATGGACCCAGACAAGGAAACTCAATCCGGCAATCAAAATCATTGACCAGACCATGGCGTGATACCCGAATAATCGCTTACGTGCAAAGGTGGCGATGACTTCGGAAAAGATACCAAATGCCGGTAAAATGACGATATACACTTCCGGGTGTCCCCACATCCAGAATAAGTTCGCCCACATCATTGGCATCCCTTCACCGGTTACCGTAAAGAACTGGGCTCCAAATATACGGTCGATAGTCAACAGTGCCAAAGCAACGGTTAGAATCGGGAAAGCAAAAATGATGATGAAACAAGTGACAAGTGTAGACCAGGTGAAAATTGGCATCTTGAACAATTTCATTCCTGGTGCACGCATTTTAAGAATCGTCACCATCAAATTGATTCCTGTTGCCAGAGTACCTATCCCGGACAGCTGTAATCCCATCAAGTAAAAATTCTGTCCTGGTCCCGGGCTCATAGCTGCTCCTGATAAGGGTGTGTAGCTTGTCCAGCCGGCATCGGGAGAACCGCCAATGACGAATGAAATATTGAATAACATCGCTCCAAAAAAGAACGACCAGAAGCTCAATGCGTTTACAAACGGAAAGGCGAAATCGCGAGCCCCGATTTGCAGCGGAACGATGATGTTCATCAAACCGATCAAGAATGGCATCGCCATAAAGATAATCATGATTGTTCCATGGGTCGTAAAGATTTCATCATAGTGCTGTGCGTTCAAAAAATTCATATTTGGGAACGCCAGCTGTATGCGCATCATCATGGCATCCATGCCACCTCTGAATAACATTGCTAACGCACTTAAAATGTACATAATACCGATTTTTTTATGATCAACGGTCGTCAACCACTCACGCCATAACCACCCCCATCTTTTAAAATAGGTAAGTAGAAAAATTACGGCACTGGTAACCAATACAATGGAAACCATTCCACCATAAACGAGTGGTTCACCGGTTACAAAAAATTCATCTAACTTCATAACTGTTCACCTGCTTTCTTCGATACCTAATCATGCTTGCCATCACCTTTAACCTCATTTTCTAAATGCAATAGTTCCTGGTAAGCATCTCTGTGCCGTTTAATTGCATAGTCACGGCCTTCATTGGTCCCATGGTCTACCCACTTAAGGTGAGTATTGGAAAATGCCATCTGCTCATCCATGACACTAGGCTCAAGCAGTTGATCATATTCTTCCTGGGTCAGTTCGGGTGCTTCGTTCTTTGTTTCCTGTACCCAGTCATTGAATGCTTCCTCTTCTTGAGCGTGAACTTTGAATGTCTGTTCTGTAAAACCTTCTCCATTGAAGTTGCCATTACGTCCATCATAGGTGCCGGACTCATCTGCTTGAAGATACAGGGTGTTTTCCATCCCGGCCATATTGTATTTCTGCCCGCCCAGTTGAGGAATCCAGAGAGCTGCCATGGAATCTGCTGATGACAGACGGAACTCAATAGCCCGGTCAGTTGGAATATGAAGGTAATTCACGGTTTCAATATTTTGTTCCGGATAACTGAAGAACCATTTCCAGTCTGCTGAAGTAGCATAAATAACTAATGGTTCTTTATCTCCCGATGATTCAGGCGGTTTTTCCAAATCAAATAGTGTCGTTACTGTAGGTACGGATAAAATGATGACAATGATCAACGGAATAACTGTCCAAACGATCTCAATGGCCGTGTTGCCATGAAGATCTGGATCATAATCTTTATCGCCTCTGCCAGGACGGTTTCGATATTTGATTACCATAAAGGCGAACAGGGCAAACACTACGATCACGATGCCAAGCATGAACCAAAGTGAAAATACGATTAGATCTTTCTGACTTTGACCGACCGGCCCCTTCGGGTCTAGTACAGTCAGTTCACTGCATCCGCTTAATAAAAAGACAAGGGAAAGCGGGAGCAATGCCAGCCATCTTCTCCAATGTTGCTGTCTATGTTTCATGAAGTCATGCACTCCTATCAAACTAAATATTAATACTATGGATATAGTGAAAACTCAATGCGTGAAACAGATTATAGCATTGTAATACCCCCCTTGCGGTGCACTTAACTAATTTGTAAAACAAAGTTCATTTTTTTGTGGAATTTTCGACACAAAATGTTCAAAGTACAAGCGCTTACAAGCAAATAAAGGAAATGAAGGCAGGAAACATCCATGTTTTGGCATAAAAAAACGAGCCATGTCAGGCCCGTTGCGTAGAATTATCTGGTTTGCTTCTGTTCAAACATGTTTCGGTGTCTTTCGTAATGAAATCGTTGATAGCTTTGCAGCGTACGCTTCAAATGCTCCAGGTGATGGTGATATTCCATAAGCTGGGCTGCTAACGGCAGGAAAATCAACTTATCGGGGTCGCGGTCATCTTCATAGATCCGGATCAATCTTTCTACCAGCATGGGAATATCAGGTTCCTCTGTTTCCTGCAATGATTCTTTGTGCGTCTTTCTTATCCGTCCCATCAGACTAAGCATCAATTTTTCATGGGCGTGTATGACTTTATCCAATTCTGTGACAAGTACTTCTTTGAACGCGGGTGGTATGTTATCAATATCGACCTCCAGGCGGTGGAAAGCTTTCAATACATCGAATGATTTCTTGGTAGTAGCAATCAACTGGCGGAAAAGCACCATTTTACGTGCTTTGGCAAAGCGATTTTTACTTAAATAGGTTCGTTCTTCTTTGTATAAAAGATACGTTTGGTCGATATATCGTATTTCATCCTGAAGCCTGTTCATTTCGGTTTTCAAGGCAGGTTCATCATTGAGATGCCGGATGGTAACTCGGAGCCATTGGAGAATATCACTTGTATTACGATCGATTTGCCGGAACAGATTCGTTTCATATTTAGGCGGGACGAATGCTAGATTGACCGCAAATGCGGACAATATACCGATCATCAATGAAGTAAAGCGTGCTCCTGCGTATGGAAGGAAGGCCATTTCTGTCGGTTCCATCAATAAAATCAAAGCCACTACGGCGAAGATGATCGTGTTTTCGTTCATTTTCAACTGCATGTTCAAAGCAATGACAAGGATAATGGAAAAACCGACGATAAAAGCGCCATCTCCTAACGTATAGTAGACGATAATGGCGACAGCAACCGCAATGATATTTGCTTGTATTTGTTCCAGAACAGTCTGATAGGAGCGATAAATAGACGGCTGAATAGAGAAAACAGCGGCAATTCCCGCAACCACGGGGGTGGTCAATTCAGTTAAGGAAGCGATATATACAGCCACAGCAACTGCCAAACCCGTTTTCATCATTCTGGCGCCCAGTTTCATGGTCATCACCTTTTCAGTATATAGTTTACTCTGCTATTACCTTAAGTTATATAAAATAAAAAGTGAAATAAAAAGAAGGTACCTAACAAAATAAAAACTCCCGGAAATGATCCGGGAGCAGGAATGCATATTTTTATTTGGTGGCCATCATTTTGAAGGCTTGTTCTACAGCTGAGATAGTTGCCTCAATATCCTCATCTTTATGAGCTGTAGTCAAGAACCAGGCTTCATATTTAGAAGGAGCCAGGTTGATCCCTTGATGAAGCATTAATTGGAAAAAGCGTGCAAACATTTCACCATTCGTATTCTCTGCTTGCTCGTAATTTTCAATGGTTTCATTAGTGAAATAAACAGTTAGTGCACCTTTCAACCGGTTGATAGAGATTGGGATATCATACCGCGAAGCGCTGTTTATAATTCCTTCTTCTAATTTAGCTCCTAAACGATCCAATTCATCATATATACCGTCTTGCTGTAATACTTCAAGACAGGCAATTCCCGCTGCCATGGATGCTGGGTTTCCAGCCATAGTCCCTGCCTGGTAGGCTGGTCCGAGCGGTGCCACCTGTTCCATGATATCAGCACGACCGCCATAGGCACCGATTGGCAAGCCGCCTCCAATAATTTTACCCATTGCGGTCATGTCTGGCTCGATTCCCAGGAGCTGTTGAGCGCTTCCGTAAGTAAAGCGGAAGGCGGTTATCACTTCATCATAAATGACAAGAGCGCCTGCCTGGTGAGCAAGATCATTCACTTGTTCCAGGAATCCGGTTTTTGGTTCGACGATGCCGAAGTTGCCGACAATCGGTTCCACTAGTATACCTGCTACTTCATCTCCCCAATGTTCCAGCGCTTGTTTGAAAGGCTCGATATCATTGAATGGAACGGTAATAACATCGGATGCAATAGAAGCTGGGACCCCTGCTGAGTCAGGTGTCCCTAGCGTGGAAGGGCCAGACCCTGCGGCAACAAGCACCAAATCAGAGTGGCCGTGATAGCAGCCGGCGAACTTGATGATTTTATTACGGCCGGTATATGCACGGGCTACGCGGATGGTTGTCATTACTGCTTCTGTTCCAGAATTGACGAACCTGACTTTGTCCATCGAAGGAATTGCCTCTTTCAACATACGGGCAAACTGATTTTCAAGCGCTGTTGGCGTCCCGTATAAAACACCGTTGTGAGCCGCTTCAGTGATGGCATCGGTAATATGTGGATGGGCATGACCTGTAATGATCGGTCCATAAGCGCCAAGATAGTCGATGTATTTATTGCCATCAACATCCCAAAAATAAGCGCCTTCCGATTTTTCCATATAAACAGGCGCTCCACCTCCTACTGCTTTGTACGAACGGGAAGGGGAGTTGACTCCTCCAACGATATGATTTTGTGCTTCTTCATGTAATTGAGCTGATTTTGAAAAATTCATAGTAAACCTCCCTGAAATAATTCCAACTTTCATTGTAGCACGGCTTGTCCTGAAAGAAACAGCAGAGTAATTCCCCAATGTAAAAGACTACCCGGTTTGGTGAGACAAACGAGTAGTCTTTTACAAATTGAGGTGGTTTATCTTGAATTAATAGACATATGCTGCGCCAACAATAATCAAAAGAATGAACAACACGACAATCAACGCAAAGCCGCTGTTGTAACCGCCATAACCCATTCATTCCACCCCCCTTTGCCACGTTTACGATATCTTATGAAGGAAAGCGGAAGATGGACTGTGTGTTCATCCTAAAATATACGAAGAGTTTCTGGTTACTGGATTGCGTTATTGTTTAGGAAGGAATTTGTAGCCTTTTCCTCTTATAGTCTGGATGACATCATCAAGGCCTATATTGGAAAGCTTTTTTCGTAATCTATTGATATTGACCGACAACGTGTTATCATCCATGCTGCCGATATCTTTCGTCAGCAAGTGGATCAGCTGCTCACGCGGCAATAGTTGGTCCGGGTATTGGATGAACGTTTTCATGAGAAAAAATTCATTCCTCGTCAGTGATTGCTTTTTCTCATTATAAATGATTTCCATCGGACGCAGTTTCAAACCGGGGCTTATTTCGGAAACTTCATGACCCGGTTGATTGATATCCTCTTCATACATTCTACGCATGACTCGATTTATTTTCGTGTGCAATAAATCCGAATGTAACGGTTTTACCAAGTAATCATCAGCTCCGTTTTCAATCGCTTTCACCTGATTCATATCGGAATGAGATGCGGCTATCAATAAAATTGGACATTTGGACCTTTCGCGGAGCTGTCGGGTCCAATAGAGTCCGTCGAAATTGGGTGATCCAACCGTGATCAATACAAGGTGCGGTTCATAAGCGATGAACTCAGCGGCAATACGATCATAATCCTGCGTTTGGAAAAGTTGAAACCCTTTCCCGGTAAGTGATTCTCTAAGGAAGGAAGCAGACTGCAAGTCATCCTCTACAATAAAAATTCGCTTCATAACGTCACCTTTTCATCCGATTTGTCTTCAGTATAAATTACGATGGTAATAAATATCTATTTTAATGATTGCTATTTCCTGTCTTTATTATCGGCCGGTGGGATGGTTGATTTAGAAATTTATACCAATACATGCTGAAAAAATTTCACTATGTATAGTTAGGGCAGTGGAGCGCATAAGTTTGTAAGAGATAATTATTCCTTAATTAAGGAGAAAAAATATGATTGCAACGATATCGCTTCTTTTCATAACACTGCTGCTCATCGTCAGTTTGACTTCATTTTTTCGAGAACTGATTTCGGATAACCATCACTTCTCATTAACAGTATTTACTGGTCTGCTTTTTTTATATGCAATTGTCATGAGCGGGTTCGGATTGATTTATTTCATTCTTTCCATGAATGGAATTCCGCTATTAGCAGGAGGTGGGTTACAGCAGGAAGCATTACTGAATCGCATAGGACAGGCTATCTATTTCAGTGGGGTCACACTGTTGACAGTAGGATACGGAGATATCATCCCTATTGGCTGGGGAAGGCCGATTGCCTTGTTTGAAGCATTGATCGGCTATACCATTCCTGCTGCTATGTTTGTCAGAGTCATCTACGGTTCCAAACATCCTGCCGAGTGAGATTGGAAATGACCGTCCCTTTCCTGTACGCTAATAATAGAACAAAACTTTAGGAGGGGACCTTTTATGAGTGTTGAAGTAGGAAAGAAAGCACCAGATTTCGAATTGCAGGCGAGTAACGGAGAGAAGGTAAAGCTATCGGATTATCGTGGGAAAAATGTGGTATTGTATTTTTACCCAAAAGATATGACTCCTGGGTGTACCACCGAAGCATGTGATTTCCGTGATCATCATGAAAGCTTTGCGGACGTAGATGCGGTAATTCTAGGGGTCAGTCCAGATCCGGTCAATCGCCATGAGAAGTTCATTGAGAAGCACGAGCTTCCATTTTTATTGTTGGCAGATGAGGACAAGCAGGCTGCAGAGGCATATGATGTCTGGAAGCTGAAAAAGAATTTCGGCAAAGAATATTACGGAATCGAGCGATCCACATTTATTATTGATAAAGAAGGGGATCTTGTAAAAGAATTCCGTAAAGTACGCGTCAAAGGACATGTGGAATCTGCATTGGAGTACATCCGCGAAAACTTATCTTGATCAAGCACTCTCCACGTGGAGAGTGCTTTTTTATTTTAATTGGGTATATGCGCTATACAAATATCTTCGCCCTACATAAAGTGAAGTATCAACCGAAAACCTCCCCTTTAATTGAGGCATCACCTTCAGGTGGTGCCATTTCTTTTTCTTTATAAGTCTAAATCTTTTTGTAAATTATGATAATTCAGCTAAAATAGAAGCAGGTGAATCAGAGGAGGACTACATATATGCTTGTACTCTCAGCTATTAAGAATGTAAAAGAAGATATTCGTACCAGGTTGGAAGCTGATTATCCGGAACTGACCTTTTCTTTCTGCCATGGGATAGAAGAGGCGAAGGAGGAGCTTCCTGAAGCAGAAATATTCATTACTTATGGAGAGGATTTAAATGACGAGTTAGTAAAGCAGGCGAAAAAGCTGAAATGGATTATGGTTTTATCTGCAGGAATGGAAAAAATGCCCTTCAGCCAAATCGATCAGCAGGAGATACTAGTCACCAATGCCAGAGGTATTCATGCGGTGCCGATGGCTGAATATACATTTGCGATGCTTTTGCAAATAGCAAGGCAAACAAAGAAGGTCATCGCTAACGAACAAACCCACACTTGGGACAAGAAACTTGTCATGAGTGAAATATCTGGTAAAACGATGGGTGTCCTGGGAACGGGAGCGATAGGGCAGGAAGTAGCCAGGCTGGCAAAGGCCTTTCGAATGAAAACAATCGGGGTATCTAAAACCGGGAATCCAAAACCTCATTTTGATGAAACACATGCCACTGACAAATGGGAGCACGTGCTAGAATATGCTGATTTTGTTGTTGCGGTAATGCCCAGCACTTCTGAAACAATCGGTTTTCTCCGCAAAGAGCATTTTCAGATGATGCTGCCTCATGCGATTTTTTTGAATATGGGCAGAGGCGACCTGGTGGAAACGGAGACTGTTTTGCAAGCTGTTCGGTCGAAGGAAATCGCGCATGCTGTATTGGATGTGTTTGAGGAAGAACCATTGCCCCGGGAGCATGTTCTGTGGGAGGAAGAAAATATTACGGTTACTCCGCATCATTCCGGGGTATCGCCACAATATCAATATCGAGCTTTTGATATTTTTGTTGAAAACTTGGAACGCTATTTACAAGGGCAAGAGGAATTCATTAATAAAATTGATCCGAAACGGGGGTATTGAGGGTGAGGATTTATACACGTTCAGGAGATAAAGGTTCAACTTCGTTGATTTATGGGGACCGCGTCCCTAAGAATGACTTGAGAGTAGAAGCGTACGGTACTTGTGATGAAGTCAATTCAATGATCGGGTTGGCTATGAGCCACTTGAAGCGCGAAGACTGGGATGGACGAGAAGAGTTTGTGACGTTCATGACTAAAGTACAAACAATCCTTTTCCATGTTGGGGCAGAGCTTGCAACCCCAAAAGGGAAAGAAGTGATGTGGCAATTAAAGGAAGAGCATATTGAGGAAATGGAAAACAATATCGACGAGTGGGATAAAGTGTTGCACCCTTTAAAGAACTTCATTCTTCCGTCAGGTCATGAAGCTTCGGCTGCTTTTCATGCAGCACGTACGGTTGCCAGAAGAGCGGAAAGAACGGCGGTTGCTCTCGGTGATGAACTCAGTAATCCTTTGGTCGTATCCTATTTGAATCGTCTATCTGATCTATTGTTTGTTGCAGCCCGGTATGTGAATCACCATCTCGGTGGAGAAGAAATTCCCCTCCAAGCAGACGTATAATAACGATAATCTACAATATACGTATATTGACAATAATAGTAATAACAAGGTACACTAATTATAAAGATTATTATGTAATAATATTCTAAAATTAACGCTTACGGAAAGCGAGGTGCATGGCGGTGTCTGAAAAAAGACTACAAGAAGCGATAGTTACATTGAAAGACTCTGGTGTACGTATTACACCTCAACGTCATGCGGTGCTTGAATTTTTGCTTAATTCTATGACTCACCCGACAGCTGATGAGATCTATAAAGCGCTGGAAGGGAAGTTCCCTAACATGAGTGTTGCTACCGTGTACAACAATCTGCGGGTGTTCAAAGACATTGGCCTCGTCAGGGAGCTGACTTATGGAGATGCTTCCAGTAGATTCGACTGCAATACCACAGAACATTACCACGTTATTTGTGAATCCTGTGGTAAGATTGTCGATTTCCATTATCCGAGCTTAGATGAAGTGGAATCTTTAGCTGAACAGGTGACAGGATTTGATGTAAGTAATCATCGCATGGAAGTATACGGAATCTGCAGCGACTGCCAAACTAAAAACGCGCATTAACCTTTTTATAAAAATAAGCCTCATGCCTGATTTTCAGGCATGAGGCTTATTTTGTTATTCCTATATAATAAGTCCATCATCGGGGCGCACTCGCATTATACAACGGTACCCGGCTAGCTCTGCTCTTCTTTTTTTTGAAATCGTTTGGAGTTGTATTTTTCGTCGAATTCTTTTCCTTCAAGGGATTTATCCAAAGTCAAAGGCTGCTTGCAATGCATACAGGCATCGACTCTTCCGAGCATTTTGGTCGGTTTATCGCAATTGGGACAGATGATTTGGATGGTTTTTGTCGATAACATGCCAATCCAAAAATAGACAACTGTACTTAAACCAATCGCCAGCATCCCGAGAATCATGAAAATGATCATCAGCCATTCCGTTTGTTTGAACAATAATCCAATATACATAATACCGAAACCGGCGAATACAAGGCCAAGTGCAAACGAGCGGATTTTATTTATTTTGCTACTGTATTGTAAAGCCACTGGTGACCCTCCTTATTACTTTCAAATCGTAGTATAGCACAAAAATCGCAGTGAATTGCATCAGGAAAAGAGGATTTTTAACAATTTTATCGAATAATTGACTGTGACCTACTATAAAAACCGCTGGGGGAAAGTACTATGGAAGATTTATTACGACCCATTTATCAAGAACGTGCAAGCTTGCCCAATACGCTCGGCGTTCTGTTAATGGAAAAGAAGAAACCGATCAGTCCGGTAACAGATAATTTTGATGTAATCCTCTTGATTATAATGAAAGACGCAGATGATCCCTGGTATGTGAAACATTATGAATTTGAAAACAAAACAGCGGCCATGCATATTGTAGATGAAGAATTATTGAAGGAATGGATTGAAACCAGTGGATATCGAAGAGCGGTTGAATGGGTCATCAATGGTAAAGTGATATTCGATCGCAATGAATATATGGAAGAATTAAAGAAAAAGCTTAATGATTTTCCTCAAGAAACACGGGATTTGAAAAAAGCGATAGAGTTCGCAAAGTTGATCAGAAGCTATAGCGAGTCCAAAGATCTGTTTGAATCCAATCAATATCTAGATGCGTTCAGCCGTATGGTTCATTCGCTGCATTACTTAGCCAGATTGGCGATCATAGAAAAAGGCTTCCACCCGGAAGTAACCGTGTGGAACCAGGTACGCAGAATCGATGCTGAAGTTTATAAGCTATATGAAGAATTGATTCAAAGTGGTGAGCCGACAGATAAACGAGTTCAATTGATGCTGCTTGCTGTCGAGCATTCGATTAGCATTCGTGCGGAAAACAGTGCCAAGCATCTACTGGAACTTATGGAAACAAAGGAAACAGCATGGACTTTCGGGGAGCTGAAAGTTCACCCCGAAATTAAATTGTATGCACTCGATCTCTCTTCGATGATCGAATATCTTACAGAAAAAGAAATCCTGGAAGTAGAACTCCATGGAACAAAAGGACCTGAGGTCTATCAGCGTAAATATAAAGTAAGAAGCTGACATCATCGGCTTACCAACCCGCTTTCCGTGCAAGTTATAAGGAAAGCGGATTTTTTATTATAAAAGCTATTGACGATAAAAAAATGCCGTGGTATATTATTAAACGTCGCGTTAAGAGAGCGGCACACAAAGAAACACAAAAATAAATCATGAAAAAGTTGTTGACTTTAAAACGACTACATGATATATTTATTAAGTCGCCAATTTGAGCGGCGAAACAATTTGATCTTTGAAAACTGAACGAACCAACCAGTACGTCAAATTAATTTCTTCATTATATGAGGAAATAAAACAACGCACTTTAGCAGTG